>NZ_JAHBRW010000001.1:1630000-2292500 GCF_018398315.1 Chelatococcus sp. YT9 | reverse complement strand
TTCTCGAGCAGGTCTGGTCCCGCCCGACCTGCGAAGCGAACGGCATTACGGGCGGCTATACCGGCGAAGGATTCAAGACCGTCATCGCGTCCAAGGCATCCTCCAAGATCTCGTTCCGTCTGGTCGGCCAGCAAGATCCGGACAAAATCCGCGCGGCCTTCCGCGCCTATGTCCGCAGCAAGGTGCCAGCGGATTGCAGCGTCACCTTCAAGGAACACGGGGGCAGCCCCGCTATCAGCCTGCCCGTCGACGGTGAATGGCTCGGCCGGGCGCGCCAAGCGCTCGGCGAAGAATTCGGGCGTGATGCGGCGCTGATTGGCTGCGGCGGCTCGATTCCTATCGCTGGCGACTTCAAGCGTATGTTGGCCATGGACTCCCTGATGATCGGCTTTGGCCTCAGCGATGATCGCATCCACTCACCCAACGAGAAATACGATCTCGCCAGTTTTCACCATGGGATCCGCTCCTGGGCGCGTATCATCGGCGCCTTCGCCGCGTCGCGCGGATGAGGCAGCCATGAGGCAGCCTTTGACCATCACGGGCAAAGATCCCGCGACAGGCCGCGCGCTCGCCATTGACGTTGCAGACGGGCTGATAGCCTCGATCGCGGCGGGGCCGGAGCATGAGAGCGTCTGGCTCGCCCCCGGCCTCGTTGACCTGCAGGTCAACGGCTTCAACGGTCATGACATCAATGGCAGCGCGCTGACCGTCGCGACGGTCGAGGCTCTGACGGACGCCATGCTGCGGGTCGGGGTCACGACCTTTCTGCCGACGATCATCACCGCGTCCGAGGAGGCGATCGTCGCAGCGCTCCGTGCGATCGCCGCGGCGCGCGCCGGCAATCCCCGTATCGCCCATGCGATCCCCTTCGTCCATGTCGAGGGCCCTCACCTCTCGCCGGAGGACGGCCCGCGTGGGGCGCATCCGCGCGCTCACGTCCGACCGCCAGATATCGAGGAATTCCGACGTTGGCAGGCCGCGAGCGGCGGCTTGGTCGGCCTCGTGACACTATCACCGCACTATCGGGAAGCGCCGGCTTATATCCGCGCGCTGACGCGAGAGGGCGTGCATGTCGCGATAGGCCATACCGGCGCGTCTCCCGCTGAAATCACGGCGGCGGTCGATGCGGGGGCGAGCCTGTCCACCCATCTCGGGAACGGCGCGGCGGCCACTCTGCCCCGCCACCCTAATTTCATCTGGACGCAGCTTGCCGAGGATCGCCTCACCGCGACTTTCATCGCCGATGGGCACCATCTTCCTGGAGATACCTTCCGGGCCATGCTGCGCGCAAAGGGCCTGGAACGTGCGGTGCTGGTCTCGGACGCAGTCGCGCTCGGCGGCCTGCCGCCCGGCGTCTACGATCAGCCGATCGGCGGCCGTGTCGAATTGACTGCCGATGGCCGGCTTGGAGTAGCGGGTACGCCCTTCCTCGCTGGTGCGGTGCGGCCCCTCGCAGATTGCGTGGCGCAGGCGACGATCATGGGAGGCTTAACCCTCGGTGACGCCTTAAAGCTCGCAACGGTCAACCCCGGCCGCTTCGCGAGCAACCGCGGCACCATCCGGGTGGGGGCGCCCGCTGATCTCATCCGCTTCCGTTGGGCGCCGGGCGATTCAACCTTGTCGCTCGAGGCGGTCTTCGTCCAAGGAGAGCGGCGCGTCTGACGGCTGCACGGTAATGTGCAACCTTTCATCTCCAGCAACGTTGAAGCTCTGTGGCGCAACGCGGAGAATGATCAATGCCGCCCATGGAGATCGTGGATATTCCCATAAGTTCACCGCCCGGCCGGTTGTCCTTTGTCTCTAAGGCAAAGCGTCTCCTGA
The DNA here is from genome assembly GCF_018398315.1 of Chelatococcus sp. YT9. Classification (NCBI taxonomy): domain Bacteria; kingdom Pseudomonadati; phylum Pseudomonadota; class Alphaproteobacteria; order Hyphomicrobiales; family Chelatococcaceae; genus Chelatococcus; species Chelatococcus sp. YT9. The sequence continues at coordinate 2,290,679 of NZ_JAHBRW010000001.1, read as the reverse complement.
AACGGAGAACCTCACGGCGCATGGCGCCTTTGGCTGCCTTCCCGGAATTCCTCAAGGCCGCGTCAATCCTTGGGATCGGCGCATTGCTTGGCGCTATCATCTATTCTCTGCCCGCGACGGCTCAGGAGCCGGTCGAGGCGGCGGCATGCCGGAAAGCCTCCATCGAAACGTTGAAGCAAGCCGGCGGCAACTCGCCCCTGAAGGACGTCAAGCTCGATCTCGACAGCCTCACTCTTGCGAAAGCGAACGCCGAAATCGGAGGTGTCAAGATCACCACTGTCCTAATCGGCCAAGCAGCTATCCAACGCGAACACTCGGATGAGCCCCATACTTTTCTGTGTCTGCTTGGCGAGAAGGAGAAGGTGCTGATGACCTTCTTCACGAAGCGTTGAAGGAAACACCGATACTAGTAAGGATGACTGAGGGCTGCGAAAGCCACCACCGAGCTTTCGCAGGACAAACGGCACGCAATAAACTATTGAAATTTATAGATTTTTATGCCCGGGAGACCGTGTCCCAGCACGTCGCACTGCAGGTCGTCCGAAGCAGATACAACTAAAACTCCGCAGCCGCGCTAACGTTACTTCAAACTAGATAATGCAGACCATGTGCGGAGCGGTACCAGCCCTACGAAGTTTGAGCTAGACTGTAACATGCGCTTCTTTCGGCCCGGCAGCGACAGCGGCCTTACGATGTGAAACGCTTCTTGGGAGCCTTGCCCACGTTCAAACGACTGAAGTGCACCACGTCATATACCATCGAGACATAGACCGCGAACAGTGCGTTGGGAGTACGATAAGTCCATGATCGAGTTGAAACGCCGCAGCTTTCTCTCCGGTCTGGCGGCCGGCCTCACGGGTCTCGGCCTCAGTGGCTGCGTAAGCCCGAACCCGGAACAGGCAAACCTTGGTCCCAGTACGGGGCGACGCATTGCTGATCGCGAGATCCCGCCTCCGGCGGATCTACCGGCGTCCGATGCGCAGGTCGCTTCCTATTACGGCCCTGTCGAGGGGGAGCGCTTCCCCGTGCGGGCCGTCAATCTATCCGAGATAAATCCTGCTTATCTGCGTCGCTCCGTGCCCTACTCCACGACGGAGCAACCAGGCACCATCGTCGTCGACCCTCGCCAACGCTATCTCTATCTCGTCCAGGAGAATGGACGGGCGATGCGATATGGCGTCGGCGTGGGACGCGAGGGTTTCGGCTGGTCAGGCGCCGCGACGATCAATTCAAAGCAGGAATGGCCAGACTGGTATCCGCCGAAGGAGATGATCCAGCGCCAGCCCGAGCTCAAGAAAGTGGCAAGCCAGTTGCAGAGCGGGCTCGGTGTTCCCGGCGGGCCGCATAATCCACTGGGCGCCCGCGCCATGTATCTGTGGCAGGGCAACAAGGACACTCTCTACCGCATTCACGGCACGCTTGAGCCGTGGACGATTGGCAAGAACGTGTCCTCCGGCTGCATTCGCATGATCAACCAGGACGCGATAGATCTCTACCAGCGTGTGCCAGTCGGCACCAAGGTCGTGGTTCTGCCCGCCGGTGGCGCGCAAGCCTGAGGCGATCACGCAAGAACGGCGGCGCATTGGAACGGCGTGCCGCACTCTCGGGCCGCGGCGCGGCACGCAGCCTCAACGGCGCGGATCCGATTCCGCGTCAAGATAGAGGCGACACGCCGGATGGAGCCGCAAAACGCTCGCCGGACAAGCCGTCTCGAGCGGGCCCTTCAATGCCCGGTCGACAGCCTCCCGTTTGGACGCACCAGGTACCACACAGAAGAGACGATCGGCGTCGAGAAGGCGCGGTATCGTAAGGGTGACCGCGCGCTGCGGCACTTCAGCGACGGTGGCGAAGGCGCCGTCATCAACCTGCTGTTGGCGACAGACGTCATCGAGCGTGACGATTTTGACTGATTGCGGATCAGCAAAGTCAGCAACGGGCGGGTCATTGAAGGCCAGGTGTCCGTTGACGCCTATTCCGAGACAAACGATGTCGATCGGCGCCTCCGCGAGATTTGCAGCATAGGCCGCAACTGCAGCATCGGCGTTCGAGCCGGGATCGATCAGGTGAACAGCGGCGAACGGCAGTCGATCGAAGATCGCTTGGCGCAGCCAATTCCCGAAGCGCTGGGGCGCATCGGCGGGCAGGTCCAGATACTCGTCCATATGGAAGGCTGTCACCCGTCGCCAGTCGATTCCGGGCTCGGCGATCAGCGCCTCCAACATGTCGTTCTGGCTAACGGCGGCGGCGAAGATCATCCGTACGCCTGGCTGGCGTGCCAATCGCGCCCTGAGCTCAGCGGCGACGTCGGCTGCGGCGGCGCGTCCCATCTCCAACCGCGTGCCAAAGGACAGAACGACCGGTCGCACAGTTTGCTGTCCTGCAACTGATTCCATCAGGTCTTCCCTCTCGACCTCTTCAATCACCCGCCGCCACGAAGAGACGGTATGGCGGTTCACGCCTTCCCCGAAGGTGCGCACACACCGCAAGCGTGTGAAACTCCTATGCAACCGATTGCATGTCAAGCCATCGAATTCTGCCCTATGATCCTTCCCAGGGTTCCTCAGCGAGGCGGTTTTCCGCTAGTCTCCTCGTGAAGCCAGATAGTTCGAGAACGATCGCGCGGGAAAAAGTTTGATGGACGACGAAACATCCCGGCGGCGCGTGCCCACCATCGATCAGGTGGCAGCCTTGGCGGGCGTCTCGCGCGCTACGGTTTCCCGCGCCTTCACGCGGCCGGAAATGTTGAGCGAAGCCACGGTCCAGCGCGTCAAGTCGATTGCCCGCGAAGTCGGCTATGTTCCGAATCAGGTCGCGCGGGCGCTGAGCACGGGCCGCCACGGCAATCTCGCGCTTATCGTGCCCGACGTCGCCAATCCGTTTTTCCCACCGCTGATTCGGGCTGCGCAGTTGCGGGCGGACGAAGCCGGCTTCTGCGTCTTCCTCGGTAATTCCGACGAACAGGCTGCGCGGGAGGACGTTCTCGTCGGCCGCTTCACCAGCCAGGTCGAGGGTATGATCCTGGTCTCTTCGCGTCTCGATGAAGAGCGTATCCGGCTTTATGCCGAGCGCCGGCCGATCGTGCTCGTCAACCGCGACGTTGGCGGCATTCCGAGGGTCCTCATCGACAGCGCCACCGGCATCACCGCCGCCCTCACGCATCTCATCGAACATGGCCATCGCCGCATCGTCTATGTCAGCGGACCATCCGCGTCGTGGTCCAATCAGCAGCGTCGCCTTGCCCTGCGTCGGGAGGCGACGAAGCGCGGCGTGGAGATCATTGCCGTTCCGGCTCGTCCTCCGACCTATGAAACCGGCTACGCGGCGACGGGACAGATCCTCGCCTCAAGGGCTACAGCCGCGCTGGCTTTCGATGATCTTGTCGCTCAGGGCCTTCTCGCGGGCTTGGCCGAACGCGGCATCGACGTGCCGGGCCAGTTCAGCGTTGTCGGCTGCGATGACGTGCTCGGCGCGACTACATATCCCCCGCTGACGACCGTCTCCGCACGTTGCAAGGAAGCAGGCCAGGTCGCTGCGGATCTGCTCATGGACCTCTTGAAAGTCAAAGCCATGCGCGATGTGCGCTACGTGCTTGAGTCCCATCTCGTCGTGCGGGGGACAACGGGACCGGCTATCGGCGCCTGATCGAATCTTCACGGCGGACGCCACGCGAAGGCCGCTTGACACGCAACCGGTTGCACGACACTTTTTCAGGAGAGGCGATCCAGAGCGCCAGCGTCAGAGGGGATCCGATCATGAATTTCGCAGAATCGACCAGCAGGAAGCCCGCAAGGAAGCGGCCCATCCTCGCCATCGCGGCGGCGACGCTCTTCGCATCCATGCTGCCCGCCCAAGCCGAGAAGCTCACGATCTGGGGCGGTTGGCCCGAGATGGAGCCCTTTTACAAGCGGGTCGGCGAGCAGTTGAAGAAGAAATACCCGGATCTGGAAGTCAGCGTCGAGCTGATCGCCCTGCGCGAGCACGAAAAGCGTAACGCGCTTGCGCTGCCCTCGGGGGCCGCCGCTGATGTCATCGAGATGGAGGTCGAGGCGACCCGGTATCTGGAAGGCGGCCTCGTTCCGCCCGCGCCGGACAACGTCGTGAAGTTCGTCAAGGACAGCAAGCATTTCGACAAATTCTTCCAGGATAGCGTCACCTTCGAGGACAAGATCTACGGCGTGCCGCTGTTCCGCGGGCAGACTGCGCTCTACTACAACACCGACATGTTCGCGAAGGCAGGCCTTTCCGGCCCGCCGAAGACCATGGAAGACTATACGCCTTACGCCGAAAAGCTGACGCAGCGCGACGCGCAGGGCAAGCCGACGGTCAGCGGCTGGAGCCTGCGCCTGTCGGGCGGCGGTCAGGGCGTGGCCGAGAAGTTCTGGATCAACCTGTTCCAGTTCGGCGGCAATTTGCTTGAGGAGAAGGACGGCAAATGGAGGGCGGCTTTCGCCAACGAGGCCGGACGCAAAGCTTTCAAGCAGTACGTCGACAACGTCCAGGTACTGAAAACAGTCACGCCGGAGATGAAGGCGGATGCGGAAGCCTTCGAGCTCGGTCAGACAGCCATGTTCATCCGCGAGTCCTGGGTGATTGGTGACATCGCCAAGAAGTCGCCCAATCTGAAATATGCCACCGCGCCGCTGCCGCGCGGCTCGATCGTCATTCCGGTCAATCTCTATGTGCCGACCAAACCCGGCAAGAAAGCCGACCTCGCCTGGGAGTACATCCTCCAGGCGAACGAGCCGGAAAACCTGCAGTGGCTCCTGGACAACATCGGCTGGCTGCCCAACCGAAAAGATGTCGATTACTCCGCCATCATTGCAAAGACGCCGGCCTTCGGCGCCTTCGTCAACTTTCCCACTGACTACAAGTTCTTCTCCCTGCCCGCGATCGCCCCGGCCAGCGAGATCCTGACACGCGTCGCAGCGCGCCTCGTCGACGGCTACACCAACCCGAAGCTCAAGGATGACGCCGCCATCGATGCGTTCCTCAAGGAGGCTGCCGCGGAGGTTGACACCATCCTTAAGCGTGAAGGCCTGCTCGCCACGCCCTGATCCGGCGTCTGCGACACGTGCCTTTAGCGCATCGCCGGTGTGTTTCTCCTCCCCAAACACACCGGCGAACTCTTCTTGGTCCCGAATGCGGAGAGAAAGCGTGCGGGAACTGGTCGGTACCTGGAATCGCAAGGGCTTTACATTCGCCATCCTGGCGCTCCTGCCCGCACTCATCATCTATACCCTCGTCCGCTTCATTCCCATCATTGAGACGTTGCGTCTCAGTCTGTTTCAGTGGAACCTGATCTCGCGCCGCAAGCCCTTCATCGGGCTGGACAACTTCCGTGAACTCGTCACCGACGCGCTTTTCCTCGAGGCCTTGCGCAACACGACGATCATTGCCTTCGGGGTGTTGGCGATCACCGTGCCGCTCGGCCTTGTCCTCGCCGCCCTCATCCACCATCGCACGAGGTCGCGTTTCGCGGGCTTCTACGAGACGTCGATCTTCATTCCGCACGTCGTCTCGCTCGTGCCCGCGGCCATGGCCTGGAAATGGATATTCGACGCACGCCTCGGCCCGCTCAACACCCTCCTGGGCTTTTTCGGGCTGCCACCGCAGGCCTGGCTGTTTGACCCGGTGCTCGCCATCATCTGCGTCATCGTCCTGTGCTCATGGCAAGCACTGGGCTATGCCGTCCTCATATTCCTCGTCGGCTTCAAGAACATTCCGCAGTCGCTCTACGAGGCGGCGCGGCTCGACGGCGCCTCGGCGCTGCAATGCTTTCGGCACATTTCCATACCGCAGCTCAAGCCGGTCCTTCTCTATGTCTCCGTGATCACGCTGATCGCGGCTTTCAACATCTACGCGCAGGTTTTTGTGCTCGCATCGGATTCGCAGGGCGCGCCGGGCAGGCTGGTCCGTGTGCTGGTGCTGGACATGCTGGAGAACAGCTTCCGCAACTATCGGGTCGGCTATGCCGCCGCCGAGGCCGTCATCCTGCTCGCCATCGTGCTCGCCCTCACGGCCATTCAGTTCAGAGTCTTCCGCGAAAAGGGCCGGGCATGAGCGACAGGTCCCTCTCCGCCACCGAAGCCGGCCCACGCGCGACCGCGGGTGAGCGCATCCTGAATGGCGTGATCGACGTCATCCTGATCATTTTCTGCATCCTGATGCTGCTGCCGCTGGTGTTCCTGGTGTCGAACGCCTTCAAGTCGCCTCAAGAACTGCTGCAGTGGCCGCCGACCATCATTCCCCGTGACGCAACCCTGGAGAACATCACCTCAGTTCTCGCCGAAACGCCCCTTCTGCGCTGGATCGGCAACACCTTCCTGTTCGCGGTCCTGTCCACCATCGCCATCGTCACGACCTCGGCGGTGTCAGGCTATGTGCTCGGCAAGTTCCGCTTCCCAGGCGTGCATATCATCTTCGGCATGATCCTCGCGACGGCCATCATCCCGTTCGAGGTCTATATGATCCCGCTCTATCTCGGGGTGCAGCAGCTCGGTCTTCTGAACTCGCTGTGGGGATTGCTCATCGGCTATCTCGTGATGAGCTTCGGCATCTTTCTCATCCGCCAGTATGTTATCGCGTCGATTCCGGACGAACTGATCGAAGCTGCCCGCATCGACGGGGCAAGCGAGAGCTGGATTTTTCTGAGGATCGTCGTGCCGCTGATGCGCGGCCCGCTCGGGACGCTCGCCGTGCTCGCCTTCTTCCAGTCCTGGACGGCGTTCACCTGGCCGATGATCATCACCGCCACCAAGGAAAGCTATACCCTGGAGGTCGGACTCGCGCTGTTTCAGACCGGCTTCACGGTCGATCTCGGCCGTCTCAGCGCCGCGGCGGCGCTCGCGCTCCTCCCGAGCATCCTGTTCTTCGCCTTCATGCGCCGCAATTTCGTGCAGGGTGTGGCATCGAGCGGGCTGAAGGAATAGCGGAGGACTACCATGCGCTTTGCCTTTGCCATGCGCGGGATCACACCGGCGACGCCGACCGAGCTCTCGGGCTTCGCGAGCCGCGCCGGGCTCGCTACCGGCACGCTCGATCCGCTGACAGCCCGGCTCCTTCTCGTGGAGGTGGGCGAGCGGCGCGTGGCCATCCTCGCCCTCGATCTCATCGGTGTGCCGGAAGATTTCCGTATCAGGCTCGCGCCGCAACTGCCTGGCGATATCGATCTCGTGCCTTGCGCGACCCACACCCATGCCGGTCCGCCCGTGCTCGCCCGCTCCATGCTCGGCCATGCCGATGCTGCCTATGTGGACAGCCTCGTCGCGACGACCTTGGATCTGCTGCAAGAGGCGAGCGCTGCTCTGCGGCCGGGCCGCATCAGCCCAATCAAGGTGCCGGTGCCCGGCATCGCCCACAACCGCCGCCTCGATGATGGCCCGGTCGATCACAACGCCGATGCGGTGGCCTTCTGCATGGAGAATGGCACGCTCGGCGCGCTCTGGGTGAACTTCGCCTGCCACCCGGTCGTGCTCGGGCCCGACAATCTTCGCTACAGCGCGGATTTCCCCGGTGCCGCACGTAGCCGGCTGGAGGAGCTCCTATCTGCGCCGGTGTTGTACACCACCGGCTGCTGCGGGCAGATCAACACCGGCCACAAGACGATGGACTCAATCCGCCAGAGCGGGATGTCCAGGCGCACCCCCGCAGAGGCTGAGCGGATCGGAACGCTGCTGGCGGATACGGTCGCCCCCGCTCTGCGCGGGCTGAAGGGGCAGCCTGTCGAGACGCTCGCCTACGGCGAGACCACCCGAGCCGCTGCTTTCGCCTCCGTCGAGACGTCGCAGCGTGTCCGGGTTGCCCACGAGGCGTCGCAGGTCCTCTCGAACCCCGCTGCGAGCTTTGGCGAGAAGGCCATGGCGCAGATCGACCGCGACTGGCTGGCACGCGCGCATGCGGGCACCGAGCTGACCGTCGGCGCGCTGCGGCTGGGCGATTTCACGGCCTTTTTTCTGCCCGGCGAGATATTCGTTGATCAGGCGCTGGCCTTGCAGGCTGCGGTCCCGGGAGCGTTGGTCGTTGGTTATGCCTATACCAACCCGGGCTACATCCCTCCCCTCACCGCCATCCCCGATGGCGGCTATGAAGTCGATATCGCCTGGCGTCCTTATGGCACGCCCGGCCCTTTCGCGCCCGGTACGGCAGAAGCGTTAGCGGAGGCTGCGCTGGCGCTGCTCTGACGGACGCGTCCATCACCGGTTCGTGGTTGATATCGAGATCCCCTTCCGGAGCTGCTGTGCAGCCCGCCGGGGATGTCACTCGGGGCTGATCCCTCCCCCCAGGGGAGGGGTCTCGCATCAGCGAGGTCGGGTGGGGTCACGCGGCTTGAGCCCATGCTCGCAGGCTAGCCATATTGCCGTCGGGTCAGCGTCAGGCAGCCCCTACCCGGCGCCTGCGGCGCCACCCTCCCCTGAGGAGAGGGATCGGCGCGGCGTGACTGACTTGATGACACCCCGGGAGGGCGGAGACGTCTCGGCTCGCTCAGTGAGATCGCGCAAACCGCCACATTCACGCCCACTCCAGCGCCCTGCCCCCGGCAGCCGCGCTCTCCTGGGCGAGGATTGCGATGCGCGTGGCGCGCAGAGCGTCCGGCGTCGGCACCGCGAGCGGCTCGCCCCTCGCCAGATGGTCGAGCGCGAAGCGCGCCGGCGGTTCGCCGGGCGGCAATGGCCACTCGCGCAACGGCGTGTCATGGGTTTCGACCAGCAGCTTGTCCTCGGCGAACAAGACATCCGCCCGCCCCCGGGTGCCGGTGATGCGCATGGCGTAGTCGCCATGACGGGGCGAGGCCTCGGGCTGCAACCAGTCGACCTCTACTGCGACCTGCGGTCCTCCTTCAACGGTGAGGATCGCGCGCCCGGCGCCGGGAAAACTCCGTTTGCCCGGAAGGACGCCGACACCCGGCGCGTCGATCGCCGATACCCAGCCGGCAACTGTCCCGCGCGTGCCGCCGATGAGCCATAAGGCAAGATCGATATCGTGCACGGTCAAGTCGGCGAGGATGCCGCCGTATTGGTCCGCGTCGAACATCCAGCCCGGCCGCCGCGCGGCGTAGAACTTGTGCGGACCGGTCGCATGAATCGTGACGATCTCGCCGATAACGCCATCGGCGACGAGGCCGCGCAGCGCCAGCGTTACCGGATAGAAGCGCTTCTCCAGCATCAAGGCGACAAGCGGCCGGCCGTCGAGCGCTGCCTCCAGCGCGTCCAGGCCGGCCCGCGTGACCGCCAGCGGCTTGTCGACGATGGCGAAAATCCCGCGCTGAGCGAGAGTCGTGACGATGCCGGCGCGCGCGCCGAACTCGGTCACAACGGATGCCGCGTCTATGCGATGCCGCTCGAGCATCGTCTCCACCTCTGCATAGCCGGGCGCCCCGGTGCGCTGCTCCAGGGTCGCGCGGCGCGCTGGATCATGCTCCACCACGGCAACGATGCCGACGTCATCACGCCTCGCAACCTCATCGAGCACATAGTCCACGTGCTGATGCGCCGCGCCGATCACCGCGATCTCAATACGCCCTGCCACGGCTTACTCCTCCCCGCCGACGGGAAACTCTGCAATCTCAACCGCGCGGCCTTCCTCGGACGAGCGGTAGATCGCGCTCGCCACCCGCACGGCCTCGAAACCGTCGCGGAAACTCACGGCCGGCGCGCGCCGCTCGTCTATGGCAGCGATGAAATCCTGCCATTGCTGCACATGGCCCGCGATGCCGATGTCGCCCGGATTGGCCGCGCCGCTCGCAATCCCGGAGCTTGCACCGGGCGCCGGCACGTCGGGGAAATCCCAGCGCACGACACTTGCGTGCTCCACCGTGAAGGCCCCTCGATCCGTGAACATCCGCAGGCCGGCGGGATGGCCCGGCGGCGTCGCCGTCGTGGTGACGAGCGTACCGATGGCGCCACTGGCGAAGGTGAGAATCGCCGCCGTCGTGTCCTCGATAGGCAAGTCATGACCCAACGTCGTCGCGATGCCTTGCACGCGAACCACAGGACCAAACAGCCAAAGCATCAGGTCAAGGCTGTGAACGCCCTGGTTGAACAGGGAACCACCGCCATGACTAACCTCAGCGCGCCATGGCTTTTCCCGGTAATACTCCGGTGAGCGCCACCAATGCACATCCGCCTCGATCAGCCGGGGAGCTCCAAGACGCCCCGCGCGTAGCGCATCGTGGATATAAACATGTTGCGGCTCCAAGCGCCGCTGCGAAACGACACCGCAGGTGAGCCCGGCCTGCTCACCCTGCACGACGAGCCGCGCCGCCTCGTCCCAGTCAACGCACAGCGGCTTCTCGACGAGCACATGCCGCCCATTCGCGATGGCCTGGGCTGCCGGCGCGTAATGCGCGCCGCTCGGCGTCGCGATGACAACGATATCGAGATCGGCGGCATCGATCATCTCCTCCGCCGTCGCGAACCATCGAGCCGCGTCGCCACCGGCCAGCACGGCCGCGTCCTCCGGCGCGCCACCCGCCACGGCCGCAAGCCGCAGGCTCTCGATCTCCGCGATGGCGCGCGCATGTGTCTGACCAATCGCGCCTGGCCCGATCAATCCAACCTTGAGATCCGGCATCCGTAGCCCTTCCATTCAACCCAGAGTTCTTCCCATCGGGACCCGGGCTTCTCACCCCAGTGCCTTTTATCCAAGCGCCTTGGCCATGGCAGCGATGACGGCCGCATGCACCTCTTCATTCGCGAGCAGGACGTTCTGTGGGAGCCACCAGCTTTGCGCTGCCGCCTCTTCCGTAACCGGCAGGTCATCCACCGGCCGGCCACCGAGCGCGGCGACCTCGGCCCGTATAGCCGGCATGCGATTGATCGGCGGATAGCCGGCACTTGCCGGAATGCCCGCCTCCTGCAACGCGGCTACCACAGCATCGCGCAATGCCTTGTCACGACGGGCGGTCGCGAGTTGCCAGGGCATCAGATGACGCGCGTGCCGGATGGTACGCACAGGCTCCACCACCTGGACCGGAAGGCCTTCCGCTTCGGCCAAGCCTGCGAGACTCTTCCAGCCTGCAGCACGCGCCGCGTCCATATCAGCCAGCGTGTCGAGCATCGAGTCGGCCAATACGCCCTGCATCTCGGTCATGCGCAGGTTCCAGCCGACGCGGTCGTGCTGATACCAGCCGCCGCCACGGCTGCGGCCGGCGTTGTGCAGCGACCAAAGGATGTCACCGAACTCGGCATTGTCGGTCAGGACCGCCCCGCCCTCGCCCGCCGCGACGTTTTTGCTGGTCTGGAAGCTCAGGGTCGCCATGTCGCCGAGAGTGCCGACGCGGCCGTCGACATGGGCGGCGTCGATCGCCTGCGCGGCATCCTCGATCACGACGATGCGCGATCCTGCAAGCTTTTGCCTGATGGCATGAGCCTCGGCGACCGCCCCGGCGAGATGTACAGGAATGACGGCACGCGTCTTTGGACTCACCTTCCTCTGCACATCGTCGGGATCAATCATCAAGGTGGTCGGATCGATCTCGGCGAAGACGGGAATTGCGCCGAGAAGTAAAGGCGCGCTCGCCGTCGCAAGAAAGGTGTAGGCCGGAACGATGACCTCGTCGCCCGCGCGCACATTCGCCGCCTTCAGCGCCAGCGCGATCGCGATGGTACCGTTGGCGCAACAGGTGGCCGCGCGCACACCGTGCAAGGCCGCCAGCCGTTTGGCGAGCGCTTCCACGACATGTCCCTGGGTGCTCCCCCACAGGCCTGAGCGCACGACTTCAACGATCCGGCTCTCGACCTCCACCGATGGCGTCGGCGGCCAAGGGGGGATCAGGCGTGCGAGCGCCGGCTGTGCTGCACCGGCCTTCAATACCTCTGCCATTTTCCCCGACCCTCCACCTGTGCGCCCCTCGAACACCGCCCGCGGCCGCTCTTGGACGAGCCTGCACATTCGGGTTGGCGGGACTATTTCGCTCTATTCTGCAGCAAAGGTCAATGAAACCGATTGCATAAAATGCGCAGTTGGTGGAGCGCTGTGTCCCCAGCGCATTTCTCCATCGCCAAAAAGGATTTCATAAGAAGCTGGGGATCTCGTGAGGCGGTGCGCGTTTCACGGAACTGCGCTTGGTTTGGCCTCCGCTTGGTGTCCTCATGCAACCGATCGCAGGGTCGGAAAGGGAACCGCGCGGTCTGTCCCGCTCGGCAAGCGGCATGCGGTCTCTAGACCGCGACACCACCCCGAGGGGCCCGCACGTCGACGCTCTAGGGCCCTTCACGCTCCCCGATTTCGACGTTCAAGAGATTACACGCGCCTTAACGTGAGTGGCGAATCGGATAATCAGCGTCGAAGGACGAATCGTTGGCGGACTATGAGGGAAGGACGGCGGTCGCCTCGATCTCAATGAGCGCTTCGGGCTCCACCAGTCGCACGACCTGTACGGTCGCCATGGCGGGGAAATTGCGACCGAAGAATTCACGGTAAGCGGCCCCGAGAGCCCGACCGTCGGCTAGATACGCATCGATGTCGGTTACATACCAGGTGAGGCGAACCAAATGCTCGGGGCCAGCCCCCGCCTCCGCCAGGATTGCAGCGATATTGGCGAAGGTTTGTCGGGCTTGCGCGACGAAACCTTGCGGAAAACGCCCCTCCGCGTCCCACCCCACGATGCCGCCCGTCACCACGACGCGCCCTTCGGCCATCATCCCATTGGCATAACCCTTCGGGCGCGGCCAGCCCGGGGGCTGAAGAACTGTGTGCACAGGGCCGTTCGCGACGGGAGCCGTTCCAACCACATCGGAATGTCCGTTGATCTTGTCCGCCATAGCCCTCTTGCCGCTCCCTCGATGCGCCGCCGGCCATGCTCATCGCCGGCATGCCGGCAGGTCCACGCCCCGCCCAATGCCAACTTGATAATTTAAACTTGAAATATTTTCCGTGCAACCCGAGCCGCGCGTGCCTCCCATGGCGCGTTGACAGGCGCTATCAGGAGGCGCAAGAGGCCTTCCACAACAGCTTGAGAAACACGCGTAGCAAGGTGCGGTGGGGCGGGGTTGGCGCGTGCAGCCTTGAACTTCCCTTTGCCCCCTGGCACGCATTCTCAACCGCCGTGTCTACAAAACACCACGCAGCCGAGGTCTTGGCCCATGTTTTCACTTCAGAACCTGCTCTCGGTCGCTGAGGTCTTGCGGGACGTTTCGCAATCTCTCATCCTGCCGCGCTTCCAAAATCTGGACGAGGGCGCCATCCGTGCGAAAACCTCAATCCATGACCTTGTGACGGATGTTGACGAAGCGGCGGAACGCGCGTTGACACCTGCGCTCAACAAGCTTTTCCCAGCTGCAGTGATCGTCGGCGAGGAAAGTACGGCCGCGGATCCGAGCCTGCTCGGTCGCATCGGTGGCGCGGAGCTCGCCTTCGTTCTCGATCCCATCGATGGCACCAAGAACTTCGCTTCGGGCCTTCCCCTTTTCGGGGTCATGGTCGCGGCGATCGAGCGAGGCGAGGTGGTCGGGGCCATCATCCATGATCCTGTCATGAACGATTTTGCCTGTGCGCTGCGTGGCGAGGGCGCCTGGGTGGAGCATCGCGATGGGCGCCGGGTCGATCTGCGGGTCGCCGCGCCCGTACCGATACACGATATGAACGGCCTCGTCTCCTGGGCTTACCTGCCAGAGCCGGAACGATCACGGGCTACCGCAAATCTCTCGCGCTTTGCGGTGACGAGCAGCTACCGTTGCGCTGCCCACGAATATCGCCTCCTCGCCGGCGGCCATTGCGACTTCGCGGTCTATGCGAAGCTGATGCCCTGGGATCATGCGCCCGGCTGGTTGCTTCATCGCGAGGCAGGCGGATATTCCGCGCGCTTCGACGGCTCAGCCTATCGGCCGACGCTGCATGGCGGAGGACTGATCTGCGCGGCTGACGAGGCAAGTTGGAATGCCATCAAGGACGCGCTTTTTGACGACGGCCGCTGAATTCCCCGGCCTGCACAGCTCATTCCGAAGCTTGCCTGGGGACAAATCGCCATCTTCAGAATTCTCTGCGATAGGCTCTTGCATTCCGTCCGGCTTTACGGCATGAAGCACCCATCGGCGCCGCCGCAGCGGCCGCCAGATGGATGCGGGTGTAGCTCAGGGGTAGAGCACAACCTTGCCAAGGTTGGGGTCGAGGGTTCGAATCCCTTCGCCCGCTCCAGTTTCTCAAATATCAAAGGCTTGGCACGGCGACCTTCGGGTCGCCGCCTTTGTTTTCAGCCCGATGAACCACCCGGACCGGGCAGATGAGCTGGCGGCTCAGCCAAGGCTCCGCGCACCTATCATCCCGCCTCTGTCCGGCCCCATCGTTCACGCCCGCTGCCGCCCTTATCTTCAGGGTCTCGCAGCACTGGAACGTTGCGCCGCGTAGGTTCCAAAAAGAGCGAGGATCGCGAGCGCGAGCGGAACAAACGATAGCCACAGGACGGTGTTCCAGCCGTAGGCGGCCAACAGCCCGCCGGACAGGAAGGAGCCGATTGCCATGGTTCCGAATACCGCAAAGTCGTTGAGCGACTGGACCCGGGCCTTTTCGTCCGAGCGATGACACTCCAGCACAAGCGCGGACGCACCCACGAACCCGAAGTTCCAGCCAATGCCGAGAAGGATGAGCGTCAGCCAGAAGTGCGCGATATCCACACCCAGTAGACCGACTGCCGCTGACGCGCCAGTCAGCGCCAGGCCAGCTGAGACGACGCTCGGCGCGCCGAAACGCGTTATCAGGCGTCCGGTGAAGAAGCTCGGAGCGTACATGGCCATGACGTGCCATTGCAGGCCGAGGTTGGACGCCTCCTGTGAAAGGCCGCACATGCGCATGGCGAGAGGGGCGGCGGTCATGAGGAAGTTCATCAGCAGATAAGAGACGACTCCGCAGATCACAGCCGCGATGAACCGGGGTTGCCGGGCAATCACACCGAGCGGTCGGCCGCCGGACATGTCAGCCGCAGTCGGCGCGGGAAGCCGAACTCCGAATAGAATGAAGGCCGAAAGGGCAGCCACCGCGCCTTGCGCCAGGAAGGTTGCCGCGAACATGTAGGGCATCCAGAGATACATCGTGTAGGTGACGAGCTGCGGCCCGATCACCCCGGCGAATATCCCGCCAGCCATGACGAAAGACAGCGCTCGCGGCCGCCGCTCAGGCGGCACACAGTCCGCGGCCGCAAAACGGAAGGACAGAACAACGGCGGCATAGACACCGCCCAAGAATGTCGCCGTGCAGAAAAGCCAGAACGAACTCAACATCACGGCTAGCGACGCCAGCAACCCCGCCAGCACGCCGCAGCCTGTTCCGGTCATGAAAGCAGCACGCCGTCCATGCCGCTGGGCGATGGCACCAGCGGGCAATGTGCTGGCCGCCATTCCGACCACGAAGATGGAAATGGGAAGCGTCGCCAGCGCAGGTGCAGGCGCTAGCATGTCCCCGACGATAGCCCCGGTCGCATAGACAATCACTGCATTCGCGCCGGCAAGCGCCTGCGCGATGGTCAATCTTGCGACATTGCTCCGCGCGTGGGGGTAGAGCGTCTCCGGGGATAGCTGGCCTGACGTGCGTGCGGAAGCGTGTGACATGGGGACTTCAGACGTTGGAATGATGGATCGAGCGGAGAGCGCTGGCCTGGTCTGCTGTTCCGCTTCGCATCAGGCCCGAGATACCTGTTTCTGCGCAGCGCAGACGGCATGTCTCCAGGTCCGAGCGGGGGGCGAGGCAGCAATCCCGCCCAATGCGATTGGTCGTTCACGGCATCCGACAGCAAAAACGATCGAAAAAGGCGGACTGGAGTTGTCGAGGGACGTAATGGCTCGCTTCTCCTTCGCGACGATCCGCGTTCAGCGGCGGGCAGCCGAGGCTCCCGGTCGCCATACTTAGCCGATGCTGGTGTGGCTGTATCTCGATGAGGTGACACGCTATATCGATTACACGCCATATTAGAGGTCGTTGCGCATGACGTGGACACCAATCACAGCGCCACCGAGCGCCTCGCCTCCGGCGCCGATGACGGTCCGCGCGCAGATCATTCCCGAACGGCACTATTTCCCCGAGCACTCGCATCAGTGGAACCAATTGGTCTATGCCGTCTCGGGGGTTTTGACGGTTTATGCCGACGGGCGATCATTCGTCGTCTCGCCGGATCAAGCCGTCTGGTTGGCGACGGGCATACGCCACCGCGTCGGATCTCTCCTTGGCGCCGAGTTCCGCAGTCTCTGGATAGCGAACGAGGCCGGCGCGGGTTTGCCGGAATCGGCGACGGTATTCAGCGTGTCGCCCTTGCTGCAGGCTTTGATCATCGAGGCGACGGCGATCGCAGGCCAAGACCCCTCGGATGGTTACGCTGGTCGCGTCACCGCGTTGATACTTGACCAGCTCAGGCGGGCGCCCCCCTTGCCAACCGCCTTCCCATGGCCCCGCACCGAGCCGCTGTCAGTCCTGTGTGAGGCGCTCTATCTCGATCCGGCTGACAGCCGCACGCCCGCAGAATGGGGACAGGAGTTGCGCATTTCGCCGCGAACGCTCGCCCGACGATTCGAGGCAGAGCTGGGCATGAGCTTGCGCTCATGGCGGCGGCGTTTGCGTCTGTTCAGATCGATCGAGCTGCTCGGAGGCGGTATGGGCGTGACCCAAGCCGCCATGGAGCTTGGATACAGTTCAACTTCAGCCTTCGTATATGCGTTCCGGATCGAAATGGGACTGAGCCCGCAGGCCTATATGCGCAAACATGCTACGCGTGCGATGCCGCAAAGTTCTTGAGCGAAGAGAATTTCAGCGCCACTGCAGCGTGCGTAATAAGCGGAATCGGTTTGAAGACGATCTGCACAAAGATTATTGACTAGCATTGGCAGCCTAAAGCTCCCGCCGGTATGCAAGATGTCGGGATATAGGCCCTCTTTCCTGATGGCGCTGGAGCGGCCCGGGATGGAGCTCGACCTCGACACAACCGCGAGGGCGCAGACGTGATTTCGTCCGAGCGCTCGCGGTTTCGGGCCTTCATCATTCGGACGAATGAAGAGCTTATGCTAGCGCAGCGTACGGCTTGGCAGCTGCGCTCCCGGCAGGCCTTGACGTGGCGCCGTGGATACCGACGCCCGAAATGACCTTCAACACCAACAGGACATAGCATGCCTTCCGATCTGGACCGGATCAAAGCCGAGATCGCCGACAGTTTCGACGAAGAGCTGGAGATGCAGCTCGAAGAGGAGCGGCTCGACGATCTCGTCGCGGAAGGCATATCGCCTGCCGGCTCGGTGTTGGACCGCCGGGTCTATTTCCGGGAACTCTTCCGGCTGCAGCATGAGCTCATCCGGCTGCAGGATTGGGTCCAGCACAAGAAGCTGAAGGTCGTGATCCTCTTCGAGGGACGCGATTCCGCCGGCAAGGGCGGCGCGATCAAGCGTGTGACGCAACGGCTCAACCCGCGCATCTGCCGCGTGGTAGCCCTTCCAGCACCGACCGAGCGTGAACGCCACCAGTGGTATTTCCAGCGCTATGTGGCGCATCTGCCCACCGCAGGCGAAATGGTTCTGTTCGACCGCAGCTGGTACAACCGCGCGGGCGTAGAGCGCGTGATGGGCTTCTGCACACCCGAGGAACTCGAGGAGTTCTTCCGCTCCGCTCCCGACTTCGAGCATATGCTGACGCGTTCAGGCATAATCCTGCTCAAGTACTGGTTCTCGATCACTGACGAGGAGCAGGAATTCCGGTTCCGCATGCGGATTGAGGACCCGCTCAAGCAGTGGAAGCTATCCCCAATGGATCTCGAGAGCCGGATCCATTGGGAGGACTATACCAGGGCCAAGGAAGAGATGTTGGAACGCACTCATACGCCTCACGCGCCGTGGTGGGTGGTTCAGGCCGTTGACAAGAAAAGGGCTCGACTCAATTTCATCGCACATCTGTTAAGCCAGATCCCGTACGAGGACGTGCCGAAGCCAGAGATCGTCCTCCCCGAGCGCGTGCGCAATCCCGACTACCTCCGGCATCCGGTGCCGCCCGAAATGTATGTGCCGGAGTTGTACTGAGCGGCGAAGGCAACACAGCCACGAGAACCACACGATCTGATCGCGTGCCTCACGGAACAGCGGGCTCGGAGTTCACAACCCTTGGGCTCGCCCCGCAGGGGCCCCGCCAAGCCTGCATTCGGGTTTAGCCCCGCATCGATTGTGGCCAAGGACTCATGCCGGAGCTTGCGCTAGAGCCAGGGGACGCTGCTCCGGGATGCAGCGAAATGCCGTATTCCGGCAGCACCGTCGGCAGGTCGTCGTGGCGCGGGACGGATCAGAGCCCGAAGGCAATAAAACCGACGGCGGCGCACGCTCCCGCAGTGTCGTCGAACTGTCGCACAAGCGTCATAGAAGCGGACCCAAGAACTCGCCGCGGTCCCAGTCCGGCGCGGGCATCCGTCATTCTGCCAACTGCGATTCGAGACCGTGCTTCAATCTCCACCGAGGACAATAGCTCGTCCCGCCCTCGAGGCAGAAGGCGTCGCCTTTTCCTACGGATCAGCCTCGATCCTAAAGAGCCTCAACGTCACCGTCAGGGGGGCTGAAATCCTGGCATTGCTCGGCCCGTCCGGCTGCGGCAAGACCACGCTGCTCAAGCTCATCGCCGGCCTGCTCGCGCCGACGGCTGGGCGCATCCGCATCGGGGGAGAGATTGTCGCAGACGCCAATGCGCGCAAAGTGTTGCCACCCGAGAGGCGCGGGCTCGGCATGGTGTTCCAGGATTACGCGCTGTGGCCACACCTCAGTGTTGCCCGCAACGTCAGCTTTCCCCTGGAAATGCGCGGCGTCGGGCGGGCGGAGCGTGACAGCCGGGCGCGCGAGGCATTGCGTCGCGTCGGGCTGGCCGCCTTTGCCGACCGCTCACCGGGATCACTCTCCGGTGGGCAGCAACAGCGCGTCTCGATCGCCCGGGCAATCGTGTCCGAGCCACGCCTTGTGCTCTTCGACGAACCTCTTTCCAATCTCGACCGCGACCTCAAGGAAACACTCGTCGGCGAGATTTCCTCACTCATACGCGAACTCGGATTAAGCGGGGTCTATGTGACGCACGACCACGCCGAAGCCTTCGGACTGGCGGATCGCGTCGCGGTGATGCGCGCCGGGAAGATCATCCAACTCGATGCGCCGGAACAGCTCGTCAATGTCCCGGCTTCGCCGGATGTGTGTGAATTCCTTCACCTCGGCACGATGGCCGACGTCGAGATCCGGGAGGGGGAGATCTATGTCCCGGCAGCCCGCATGGCCATCGGCCGGCTTCCGGCCGGTTGGCACGGAGCACGCAACGGCAGGCTGCTGCTGCGCCGCGATTCGCTGGTGCCCAGCGTCCTTGGACCGCAATCCCTACCCGGCACCGTCACGCGTTCGTTGTTCCGTGGGGACCATTATCTCTTGACCGTTCGCCTCGGCGAAGATGACGCACCCGGCCTTCCCGTCACCGTGATCGCCCCCAGCCGAGCCGCGATCGGTGAAGTCCTAGCCCTCGATCTCACGATGGACCGACTGCGCTTTTTCCCGAGCGAGGCGGCCCGTCCAGCTTCACTGGAGACAACACCATGATGCGTAGAGTATTTCTGGCCGGCGCGATCACGCTCGGCCTCGCCACGGCAGCCACCGCTCAGGACAAGATCACGGTCTATTCCGCAGGCCCCGCCAATCTCATCGAAACCTTGGCTAAGGGGTTCACGGCCAAGACCAAGATTCCTGTCTCGGTGTTCCAGGGCACGACCGGCAAGGTCATGGCGCGCATCGAGGCCGAGGCGAGCAACCCGGTCGTCGACGTGCTGATCTCCGCCTCGTGGGATACGGCCACGGACTTCAGCAAGCGCGGCTGGCTCCTGCCCTACACGAGCCCGAACGCCGCTAAAGTGCCAGACTTTCTGAAGACGAAGGATGCCGTGGCGCAGGGCGTGTCCGCGCTCGCCATCGCCTGGAACCCGAAGAGCGGCACCGCGCGCCCGACCGATTGGGCCGACCTTGCCAAGCCGCCTTTCAAGGACCTCGTGACCATGCCGGATCCGGCCGAATCCGGCGCGACCTTCGAGCTCGTCGCCGCGCTCCAGGGCGAGAACTTCCAGCTTTTCAAGAACCTGAACGCCAACGGCATGGTCGTGGCCGGTGCCAATGCCGCCGCGCTGACGCCCGTGCTGCAGGGCGCCAAGGCCGCCGTGTTCGGCGCGGTGGATTACATCTCGCTCGGCGGAGCCGCCAAGGACGAGAGCATTGAGGTGATCTTCCCCACTTCCGGAACGGTCATCGCCCCGCGGCCGATGCTCATCCTCAACTGGTCGAAGCAGCCAGAAAGCGCCAAGGCTTTCATCGACTACGTACTGTCCGATGAAGGACAGGCTGCTGTCGCCAAAGTCTATCTGATGCCCGCCCGCACCGACGTGAAAGCCGACCGCCCGCTGGTCGGCGATCTCAAGATCCTGTCGGTGGACACGGACAAGGTTTACGCTGCGCGCAAGGAAATCCTGTCGGGCTTCAACGCCGCGACCGGCGGGAAGTAAGCAACCGTGATCAGTGGGGGACGCGCCGACCAGGGATTTGTTGTAACGACAGTGGCGGGTCTGCTCGTCGTCGTGGCGCTCCCCCTCGTCTTTGTGCTGCTGCAAGCCATCTTTCCCAACCTCGGCTCGGGCTCGCTGGCAGCGCCCTTCAGCGCGCTCGTCGAAGCTTTCTCCGACAGCAAGCTCCTGGGCCTGACGCTGAACACCATCACGCTTGGCGTGGTGGTGGTCGCGCTGTCCTCGCTGATTGCGGTTCCGCTCGGCGTCATCCGCGCCCTGTTCCGGGTGCCGCTCGCATCGCTGTGGGACGTTCTGCTGCTCGTACCCTTCATGATCCCGCCCTATATCGCAGCGCTTGCCTGGATCATGACGCTGCAGCCACGCGGGTATCTCTTCCAGATCGCAGGGTTCGATCTCGGCAAGCTCCTGTTTTCCTTCTGGGGCGTCGCGATCGTCATGACGCTCAACGTGTTCCCGGCCATCTATTTCGCGGTGTCGAGGACGGTCGGTGCCATCGGCACGCGGCTCACCGACGCTGCACGTGTATCCGGCGCCACGCCCTTGCGCGCCTTTCTGCGCGTCACCCTGCCCTTGTCCGCGCCTGGCATCGTGGCGAGCCTCCTCATCGTCTTCGCGATGACGATCGAGGAATATGGTACGCCAGCGGCACTCGGCGCCCGCGCCGGCTTCGACGTCCTCGTCACCGCCATCGACACGCGTGTTTCCGACTGGCCGATCGACCTGTCGGGCGCTTCGGCCCTCTCTCTTGTTCTGGTCGCGCTCTCCCTTTCGGCGTTCGGCCTGCAGCTCCGGCTCCTGTCCTCGCGGTCCTACGAAACCGTCGGTGGCCGTTCGGCGGACACCACGCGATACGCCCTCGGCGTCTGGACCCTGCCAGTCATCCTGCTGTTCGCGCTGGTCACGCTCTTGTCCACGATCGTGCCGCTGTTCGCCATTCTGGCGACGGCCTTCTCGCGCACCATCTCGGGCGGTCTCGCCCTTTCCAATCTCGGGGTCGACAACTTCCTGGCAATGACCGAGGGCGCCTCTGGGGGCGTAGAAGCGCTCCGCAACAGTCTCCTTCTCGGCTTGGCGACCGCTCTCGCGACCGGCGTACTCGGCGCTACATCCGCCTATTTCGTGGTGCGCACCAAGCTCAAGGGCCGGCAGGTCCTCGATGCCCTGACCGTGCTGCCAAATGCAATTCCCGGTGTTGTCGTTGCGGTCGGGCTGATCCTTGCCTGGAACCAAAGCTGGTGGCCGGCAAGCCCCTACAATACTCCCCTGATCCTGTTGTTGGCCTACTGCTGCATCCTGCTGCCCTACCCCGTGCGTTATGCCAATGCCGCCTTCCGCCAGGTCGGCGAAAGTCTCGAGATGGCCGCGCGCGTCTCGGGCGCCAAGCCGATCGTCACCTTCACGCGGGTTCTATTGCCGCTCATCGCGCCAAGCCTGATTGCCGCCATGCTGATCGTCTTCGCGATCGCGTCACGCGAACTGGTGGCCTCACTCCTGCTCGCGCCGGTGGGCATGCAGACCATCGCTACCTTCATCTGGCGCCAGTTCGACCAAGGCTCCGTGCAGCTGGGCATGGCCATGAGCGCCGTCACGATCGGCATCACCACCTTGATCTCGCTTGCCTTCGCGCTGCTCTCGCGCAAAGTCGACCGCGCCGCTTGAGGCCGGCGCTCCCTCAGCGGCTTTCGCCCAAACATCTTGAAGATCGGCGCGCCCAGTTCAGGTAGAAGGGCAATAGTCCGGGCATCTGCGGCGAGACCGAAATCGGTGGAAGTCAAGCAATTACGTACCTTCGTTCATGTTGCGGAACTTGGCAGCATCAGCCTCGCCGCTGAAAGACTTCACATCGCCCAGTCCGCGCTGACGCGCCAGATTCAGGCCCTGGAAGCCGAGGTCGACGCGCAGCTGTTTCGTCGGCACGGCAGGGGCGTGGAGCTGACCGACCAGGGCGCGGCGTTGTTTGCGCGCGCCACGGTGATCCTGCGCGAGATCGAACAGGCGCGCGCGGAGATCAAGTCCGAGCAAGCGGTCCTTACCGGCGAGGTATCCTTCGGCATGCCACCGACCGTCGCGGATGTGCTCTCTGGCGTGCTCATCGAAAAATTCTCGCGGCTGCATCCGCGCGTGAAACTGCGCGTCGTGTCAGGCTACAGCGGGCATGTGCTGGACTGGCTGCAGCGCGGCGCGATTGACCTCGGCGTCCTCTATGAGAACAAGCTGCCTTCGACGATCCGGTCCCAGCCCCTGCTGCTGGAGCGACTGTTCCTGATCGAGCCGCCCGGACCGCGGCCAGTGGAAGCATCCGTGGCGTCACTCGCCGAGATCGCGGACCTGCGGCTCGTGCTGCCGAGCCGCCGGCACGGCCTGCGGCTGCTGATCGACAGCGTGGCCGCCCAGGCCGGCTATGCCTTCGAGCCGGTGGTGGAGGCGGATTCCCTGCCGGTGCAAATAGACCTCGTCCGTCGTGGTCTCGGTGCGACGATCCTGCCCTTCCTGTCGGTCTTCGCGGATGTCGAGGCCGGGACCCTCTTGGCAAGACCGATTGTCGAGCCTGAGATCACACGCCGCCTCGTTCTGGCGAGTGTCATCGACCGCCCACCGGCGCCCGCCATCCGGCAATTCGCAGCCATGGTGATGTCAGAGGTTGCCGCGCTAGTGGAAAGCGGCCGCTGGAGAGCGATCCTGGAAGAGCATTCATAATCCCTGAAGTATGCCGCATCAGCATATCTGAAATAGCGAGACGGCGTTTCACGGTTGCGCGGCGGCTTGCTATCCAGAGTGCAAACAGAGCGGTGGGTGGGATAGCATGACCTTCGAGATGTCGGGCGAGACGGAAGATGTCCGCGAGATCCGCGGAGCGGTGCGTAAGCTTTGCGAGCAGTTTCCCGGCGAATACTGGCGCAAGCTCGACAGGGAGGACGCCTATCCCCAAGAGTTCGTGCAGGAGCTGACCGAAGCCGGCTATCTCTCGGTGCTGATACCGGAGGCCTATGGCGGCGCAGGCCTGCCGCTCTCCGCAGCGGCCGCTATTCTGGAGGAGATCCAACGTGCGGGTTGCAACGGCGCGGCCTGTCACGCCCAGATGTACATCATGGGCGCCCTGGTGCGGCATGGCAACGACGCGCAGAAGAGCGCCTATCTGCCCAAGATCGCCGCCGGTGAACTGCGCCTGCAGGCCTTCGGCGTGACGGAGCCGACCAGCGGCACGGATACCACTTCCATCAAGACCTTCGCCGAGCGCCGGGGGGACCATTATGTCGTGAACGGCCAGAAGGTCTGGACGTCGCGCGCCGCCTATTCCGATCTCATGCTGCTGCTCGCCCGCACCACGCCACGGGACGAGGTCGCCAAGCGCACGGATGGCCTGTCAGTCTTCATCCTCGACATGCGAGAGGCGAAGACGAACGGCCTTACAATCCAGCCGATCCGCGCGATGATGAATCACTCGACGACGGAAGTGTTCTTCGACAATGTCCGCATCCCCGCTGAGAATCTCATCGGCGAGGAAGGCAAAGGGTTCCGCTATATTCTCTCGGGGATGAACGCCGAGCGCATTCTCATCGCCTCGGAATGTATAGGTGATGCCAAGTGGTTCCTTGAGAAAGCCACTGCCTATGCCAATCAGCGGGTGGTGTTCGGACGGCCGATCGGCCAGAATCAGGGCATCCAGTTTCCCCTCGCGAAGGCCTATGCGCAGATGCGGGCGGCTGAACTCATGGTTCACCGGGCGGCCGAACTCTTCGAGGCGGGCAAGGATTGCGGCGCCGAAGCCAACATGGCCAAGATGCTGGCCGCCGACGCGTCCTGGGCCGCGGCTGAGGCCTGTGTCCAGACCCACGGCGGTTTTGCCTTTGCCGAGGAATACGACGTCGAGCGCAAGTTCAGGGAAACGCGGCTCTATCAAGTGGCGCCGATCTCGACCAACCTCATCCTCAGCTACATCGCCGAGCATGTGCTCGGCATGCCGCGCTCCTATTGAGGACCGGCCCATGGCATTGTCCGGGGACACCCTCCTCCCACTGCAGGGCCTGCTCGTGGTCGCCATCGAACAGGCGGTGGCGGCGCCGACTTGCACCGTGCGCCTTGCGGATGCAGGCGCGCGCGTCATCAAGATCGAGCGTGCCGGCGGCGAGACCGCGCGGCACTACGACCGAACCGTGAAGGGCACGAGCGCCTATTTCGCCTGGCTCAATCGCGGCAAGGAGAGCACGGTCCTCGACATCAAGGATGAGGCGGACCGTGCTCTTGTCGAGCGGCTTGTCGCCGAGGCTGACGTCTTCGTGCAGAATCTCGCCCCGGGCGCCACCGAACGGCTCGGCCTCGGCTCGGCGGAGCTCGTCGCGCGTTATCCCCGGCTGATCGCCGTCGACATCGTGGGCTACGCCCAGGACACGAGCTTCCGCGACATGCGCGCCTATGACATGCTGATACAGGCGGAAAGCGGCCTGTGCGCGGTCACCGGCACGCCGGACGCCCCAGCCAAGGTCGGTGTGTCCATCGCCGATGTGGCGACGGGAATGACCGCCCATGCCGCTATCCTTGAGGCACTGATCGAGCGGGCCGAGACGGGACGTGGGCAGGCCATCGAGATCGCCATGTTCGACGTGATGGCGGACCTGATGAGTGTGCCGCTGCTGCACCATGACTACGCGGCCAAGCCCACGCCACGCGCCGGCCTGAGCCATGCCGCGATCTATCCCTACGGCGCCTTTGCCTGCCGTGATGGCGAGATCGTCGCGGTGGTGCAAAACCCACAGGAATGGGCGCGGTTCTGCGCGGGCGTGCTGGGTCGGCAGGATCTCACCGGGGATAGCCGTTTCGCCGACAATCCGTCCCGGGTCGCCAACCGTGAAGCTCTCGACGCGATCATCAAGCCGATCTTCGCCGCTGAAACCAAGGCAGGGATGATCGCGAAACTCGAACGCCATCAGCTCGCCTGGTCCAATGTCTCGGAGGTGGCGGATCTCTCCAACCATCCGGCCCTCAGACGCGTCGACGTAGCCATACCCGGCGGTGTATTCCGGAGCGTCGGCTCGCCTTCCAGGCGGGATCTTCAACCCGGGGCCGTGCCGGCGCTGGGACAGCACACGGACGCGATTCGAGCCGAATTCGCCGAACAGCACAGGGGAAAGGCGACATGACCCGGGCAGCGCAACTCGACATCGAGCATCTGCGCGGCTGGATTGGCCGCTCGGATGAGGCGCGGGACGTGCTGACGGATCGCCTCGTTCGCGGGCTGCTCGCAACCATCGCGATCGACGCGAACGAATCCTGGGATAGCGCCGAGGTACCCCTGGCGATGCACTGGTGCCTCGCGCCACCCATCGCGCCGATGGCGGGACTGGGGCCGGATGGGCATCCCGCGCGCGGCGGCTTCCTCCCGCCGACAACCCTGCCCCGTCGCATGTGGGCCGGCGGGCGGCTCGAATTCCATGAGAGGCTGAAGCCCGGCGACATCGTCACGCGTCGGTCCGTGATCCGCGACGTGGCAGCGAAGCAGGGCAGATCCGGCACCCTGTGCTTCGTCACGGTCGACCATGAGATCACCACGGCGCGGGGATTGGCGATCCGTGAGCGGCAGGACATCGTCTATCGCGATGCCGAGCCTCCCCGGAGCGGCGAGGCACAGGCCGGTGGGGCGGCAACACCTCCATGGCCGACAAAGCCGCCGGAAGCCCAGTGGCACCTTGTGGTGCCGTGCAGCCCGGTGTTGCTGTTCCGCTATTCGGCGCTGACTTTCAACGGACATCGTATTCACTATGACCAGCCATACTCCCGCGATGAGGAGAACTATCCGGGGCTTGTGGTGCACGGCCCGCTGCAGGCGACGCTGCTCGTGGAATTCGCGGCTTCGCTCAGGGATGGCCGCTCACCCAGGACATTCGACTTCCGGGGAGTGAGCCCGCTGTTCGACGGCGCCGACTTCACCCTGAACGCCAGTGATGCGGACGGCGACAGCTTGCGCCTGTGGACAGCCGACGTGCATGGACGGACAACCATGGAGGCGAAGGCCGTCTGGTAATGCTGACAACTTCGGCACGACCCTGTGGCGGGTGGCACCTCTGCCGAGTGTTCATGCGTTGGACGCGCTACCAATCAATAAGATCACGAAACCTGTGCCACCCAGCAATAAAATTGCCTGTGATGGCGGCCGGCGGGAAACAATCGCAATCGGAATCATTGGTTGTTCTCAAACACACAAGCTTGTCTATGATGCGTATTCAAGCGCAATCTGAATAATACCGGGCGGAACAAGGCTAAACGACATGACGCAGCATCATCCTCCCGCCTCGTTGAACGATAGCGCGGCAGCCGCCAATCGCGCCGCCTGGGCGGACCTCACGCGCGATCTCCTGAATAAACGCGAAATCGTAGCGACAGGCGGGCCCGCGAAGGCGCGCGAGCGGCATCTCGCCCGCGGCAAGCTCCTGCCGCGCGAAAGGGTCATGCGCCTCATCGACCCCGGGTCGCCCTTTCTTGAGCTTGGAGCACTCGCAGCCCACGGTCTCTATGACGACGCCATTCATGGCGCGGGCATCATCACTGGAATCGGCCGTGTCGCTGGGCGCGAGGTCATGATCGTCTGCAACGATTCGACGATCAAGGGTGGCACTTACTACCCCATGACTATCAAGAAGCACCTTCGCGCGCAGGACATAGCTCGAGAGAACAACCTGCCCTGCATCTATCTCGTCGATTCCGGCGGCGCGAACCTGCCTCATCAGACTGAAGTTTTCCCGGATCGCGATCACTTCGGGCGGATCTTCTACAACCAGGCCACCATGTCGTCACGGGGCATACCGCAGATCGCCTGCGTGATGGGTTCTTGCACGGCCGGCGGCGCTTACGTGCCGGCCATGTCCGATGAAACGGTGATCGTACGCCAGCAAGGCACGATCTTCCTCGGCGGGCCGCCGTTGGTGAAAGCGGCGACCGGCGAAGTGGTGACCGCCGAGGATCTCGGCGGTGCCGACGTCCATGCGCGCCAATCCGGTGTGGCGGACCATTACGCGACCGATGACGTGCATGCGCTCGCGATCGTCCGCCGGATCGTCGCCAATCTCAACAGCCGGAAGCGTCCGGAAATGGACATCGCCGCGCCGCTGGAGCCGCGTTTTGCCGTCGACGATCTCGACGCCATCGTGCCGACGGATCTGAAGAAGCAGTACGACATTCGCGATGTCATCATGCGGCTCGTCGATGGCTCGGAATTCGACGAGTTCAAGCGGCTTTACGGCACGACGCTGGTGACGGGCTTTGCCCGCATCTGGGGCATTCCCGTGGGCATCGTCGCCAACAACGGCATCCTCTTCGCCGAGAGCGCGCTGAAGGGCGCGCATTTCATCGAGCTTTGCTGCCAGCGGCGCATTCCGCTGCTGTTCCTGCAGAACATAGCCGGCTTCATGGTGGGTCGGCAGTATGAGGCTGGCGGCATCGCCAAGGATGGCGCGAAACTCGTGGCGGCGGTCGCCTGCGCCGAGGTCCCAAAGATCACGGTCATCGTCGGCGGCTCCTTCGGCGCGGGCAACTATGGCATGTGTGGCCGCGCCTATTCACCGCGCTTCCTGTTCATGTGGCCGAATGCCCGCATCTCCGTCATGGGCGGCGAGCAGGCCGCGAGCGTGCTCGCCACCGTGCGGCGTGACAATATCGAGGCGGACGGCAAGACCTGGAGTGCCGCCGAGGAGGAGGCGTTCAAGGCGCCCATCCGCGACCGCTACGAAGAGGAGGGCAACCCCTATTATGCGACGGCGCGGTTATGGGACGACGGCATCATACTGCCGTCGGAAACGCGGCGGGTGCTGGGGCTTGCGTTCTCCGCAACGCTGAACGCGCCCATTCCGGCCACCCGGTTCGGCGTTTTGAGGATGTAGCCTTTGACGAGCCCCATGATCATGACGAACGCCGCTGTCCTCATCGCTAATCGCGGCGAGATCGCCTGCCGCATCATTCGCACCGCAAGGCGCATGGGCCTGCGGACCATCGCCGTCTATTCGGAGGCTGACGCCGAGGCACTGTTCGTGCGCATGGCCGACGAGGCCCATTGCATCGGCCCGGCGCCCGCCCGCGAGAGCTATCTCAATATCGGCGCCATCATCGATGTCGCGGGGCGCAGCGGCGCAATATTTGTCCACCCCGGCTACGGCTTCCTGTCGGAGCGGGCCGAGTTCGCGGAAGCCTGCGCGGCGGCTGGCCTGACATTCGTTGGGCCGCCAGCCTCTGCCATCCGGGCGATGGGCCTCAAGGATGCCGCCAAGGCCCTGGTGGCCGCAGCGGGCGTCCCGATCGTGCCCGGCTATCACGGTGAGCGCCAGGAGCCGGACTTTCTGGCCGAGAAAGCAATGGAAATCGGCTATCCCGTGCTCATCAAGGCTGTCGCCGGCGGCGGTGGCAAGGGCATGAAGCGTGTCGATGATCCAGCCGATTTCGCGGGCGCACTGGAGAGCGCCCAACGCGAGGCGGCTGGCGCCTTCGGCGATCCCCGAGTGCTGATCGAGAAATACATCCTCGCGCCGCGCCATATCGAGATCCAGGTGTTCGCCGATGCCCACGATCACGTCGTGCACCTGTTCGAGCGTGACTGCTCGCTGCAGCGGCGCCACCAGAAGGTCATCGAGGAGGCACCGGCGCCCGGCATGCCCGCGGCGATGCGCCAGGCCATGGGAGACGCGGCCGTGCAGGCGGCGCGCGCCGTAGGCTATGTCGGCGCCGGCACGGTCGAGTTCATCGTCGACGCCAGTGAAGGCCTGCGATCAGACCGCTTCTACTTCATGGAGATGAACACGCGCCTGCAGGTGGAGCATCCCGTCACAGAGGCGATCACCGGACTAGATCTCGTCGAACTCCAACTGCGTGTGGCGGCGGGCGAGGTGCTGCCGTTCGACCAGGGAGGCCTTAGGATCGACGGTCACGCGGTGGAGGCGCGGATCTATGCGGAGGACCCCGAAAAGGGCTTTCTGCCGTCGACCGGCCATCTTTGGGCGCTGCAGTTCCCGACTGACGCGGACCTCAGGGTGGACACGGGCGTGGAGGCGGGCGACGAAGTCTCGCCATTCTACGATCCGATGATAGCGAAGGTCATCGCTCATGGTGCGACGCGTGAAGAGGCGCTCGATCGCCTCGCCGGCGCGCTTGGGCGTTCAGTCATCGCGGGCCCGCGGACCAATATAGCGTTCCTGAAGAAGCTCTGCGAGGCGCCCGCCTTTCGAGCGGGCCAATTCGACACTGGCTTCATCGAGCGCAACCTGGACAGCCTCGGAGCCGTGCCGCGACCCATCGATGCGGAAGCTGTGCGTCGCGGCGTGCTCGCCCTCCTCGCGGATCACCACGACGACACGGCGCGCAAACCCGGCTCAGAAGCGTTCTCCCCCTGGGACACGCGGGACGCCTTCCAGCTGATGGGGACACGCCGTCAGGGATTGTCCGTCACGGTTGATGGGGAGCGTATCGATGACATCGGCATCGAATGGCTATGCCAGTCGGATCAAACGTCGGCCATCGCGGTGCACTGGGCAAACGGAACGACTCGGTCAGGCGACGCGGGCAATGGCGGGACGGCGCTGGCAGTGACCCCCGATGGCGTGCTCGTCATCCATGACGCGCGGCAGACACGTGTCGGCCTTCACGATCCATTCTCCGTGGACCTCGACCACCTCACGGCTGGAAGCGGTATTGCCGCGCCCATGCACGGCAAGCTTGTGGCGGTGTTCGTCGCGCTCGGCGATACGGTGAAGAAGGGTCAGCGGCTGGCTGTTGTCGAGGCGATGAAGATGGAACATGTCCTGACATCGGCTTTCGACGGCACGGTTACCGCGATCAATGCGGCACCCGGTGAGCAGGTGGCTGAAGGCGCAACCCTGATCCAGCTCGATCCGCTGGGGAGTTGATCTTGATGAGACCTGGATTCCATGAGCCCTAATTACCATGAGCGCCGATCCCTGGAGCAAAGCGATGCCTGACCCGCAGCCGGAACGCCACGAGCTGCATCCGCGTGGAGGGCTCTACTTCGAGGACTTCACCGTGGGCGCCGTTATCAGCCACCGCCTGACGCGGACGGTGACGCAGATGGACAACATGTTGTTCTCCAACATGACGCTCAATCCCCAGCCGCTCCATATCGACGCGCATTTCTGCGCGACGGAGACGGAATGGGGCCGCCCGCTGATGAATTCGCTCTTCACACTCGGCCTCATGATCGGCATTTCCGTCAACGACACGACCATGGGCACGCTCATCGCCAATCTCGGAATGACGGACATCAAGTTCCCCGCTCCCCTCTTTGAGGGTGAGACCGTCAACGTGACGACCGAGATCGCCTCAAAACGCGAATCGCGCTCGCGGCCGGATGCTGGCATCGTCGAATTCATTCATCGCGCCTACAAGCAGGATGGCACACTCGTCGCCCAATGCATGCGGCAAGCCTTCATGCTGAAGCGCAGCACAACGGTTTAGGATGGCCAAATGAGATCCCTGCTTTTCGTTCCCGGCGATTCCCCGCGCAAGCTCGAAAAGGGGCTGACGACCGGCGCCGATGCGCTCATCCTGGACCTCGAAGATGCGGTCGCGCCAGGAGCGAAGGCTGACGCGCGGCGGATTACGGCCGATTTCATTGCGGCAACCAAGGAGAAGGCGGACCGGCCCCTTCTCTACGTCAGGGTGAATGGCTTCGACACCGGCATGGTCGATGACGATCTCGCAGGCGTCATGCTGGCCCGCCCCGACGGCATCGTGCTGCCTAAGGCCTGTGGCGGGCCGGATGTGGCACGGCTCGGCACCAAGCTCGCCGTATGGGAGGCGAAGGCCGGCACCGGTGACGGCGCGACGCGCGTGCTCGCCCTTGCCGCGGAGAGCGCCCGCGGGATCTTCGCGCTCGGAACCTTTGCCGACGCGAGCGAGCGCCTGATGGGGCTGACATGGGGTGGCGAGGACCTGTCCGCCGACGTCGGCGCCGAGACCAACCGTGACGCGAGCGGCGCTTATACAGAGCCGTACCGCCTCACGCGCTCGCTCACCTTGCTCGCCGCGGCAGCCGCCTCGGTCAATGCCGTCGACGCTGTCTACACCAATTTCAGGGACCTTGATGGCCTGGCCGCCGAATGCCGTGAAGGATGTCGTGACGGGTTCGTCGCCAAGATGGCGATCCACCCGGCCCAGGTCCCGGTGATCAATGCGGCCTTCACCCCCTCCGAGGACGCGGTGGCTCGTGCGCGTGCCGTCATCGCGGCGTTCCGCGCCAATCCTGACGCAGGTGTCGTGGGCGTCGACGGAGAGATGCTCGATCGCCCCCATCTGTTACGCGCCGAGCGCGTGTTGGCGCGGCTTGGATCATCAGCACGGGGTTAGCCGCCGCGCTGCACCGACCTATCGGTTCAAGCGGCGAAATCGACCCGTGACCGCAGTTTCAGGTCCCAAAATTGGTCATGAGCCGCGATGATGAAGGATCGAGGCTCCGGCGCCTTGTCCTCAGCCTCAGCCGACAGACTGATGACATCGCCGAGCCGCGTCATCCCCGTGAAGCGCGTTGCGAATTGGGCGATGCGGCGCCGTGGAAACCACTGCCCGATGGCACGCCCAGCATAGGCGGCAATGAGCATGCCATGGGCAATAACATCATCCAGCCCGGCCGCCCGCGCTGCACCGCTGTCGAGATGGATGGGATTGCAGTCGCCCGAGGCCGCCGCAAAGCGGACCAGCGTTTCGGGCGTAACCGGCGGCATGGCAATGACTGGTCTGGCGCTGGGTGGCAAGACCACGGGATTATGGTTAGCGGGGCGCGGCTGCCCGCCACCCCCGCTTTGTCGGATGGCGATGACGGTGCCAAGTTCGGCAACTCGCTGACCGGTCTCGTCGGCAACCGCCGTTGTGGTCGTCACAAATAACAAGCTGCCGTGCTGCTTTTCACTAACTCCGGTCAGGCGCGGCGTGAACGTCAGGCGTTGTCCCGCAACGATGAGCCTCTCAAAGCGAAAGAATTGTTCGGCGTGCAGAATGCGGGTCTGGTCGATGCCGAGCTCCTCATAGACATCGAAGGGCCGAGGCTTGGCGATGCTCAGCGTGAACAGGAAAGTCGGCGGCGCAGGCAGGGCCGCATCTCCTGATCGCTGCGGCGCTGAAAGCTCATAGATCGGGTCGGTCTCGCCGATCGCACGGGCATAGGCCACAATGGCGTCAGCAGTCACCTCAATCGTATGCGCCCGGAAAACACGACCGATCTGCAGCGCGATGGATTGCGCCAGCGAGGGCTCCCCAGAGCTGGTCGGCGCGACTTCACCTCGATTACTCATGCCGCCGCATCAGCCTTGCTGCGCTTCTTCCGCACCGGTTTCTCCACCGGCTTCGTCATTTCAGCAGCCTTGGCGCCGACCCCGTTCAGAAAGAACGAGGTCGCATGATCAACCACTTCCTCCATGCTGTTGGGCCCGTTCTTGCGGAACCAGCCCGACATGCCTTCCGCCATGCCGAATAGCGTGAGGCTTGCGAGGCGCGTATCCTGCGGAGGCAAGATCCCGGCTTCGACGGCTTCCACCAGCACATTGCGCACCATGGTCTCAAAACGGTCGCGCCGCTCGATCACCGCATTGCGGGCACGTGGCTTCAGAGACCGGATCATGTCCGCCATGAGACGCCAGGCATTGCGCCGCACGATCGACCGGTCGAACACGTAGCGCACAGTTGCCGTCAGCCGCTC
Source organism: Chelatococcus sp. YT9 (assembly GCF_018398315.1). Classification (NCBI taxonomy): domain Bacteria; kingdom Pseudomonadati; phylum Pseudomonadota; class Alphaproteobacteria; order Hyphomicrobiales; family Chelatococcaceae; genus Chelatococcus; species Chelatococcus sp. YT9. The sequence goes on along the minus strand of NZ_JAHBRW010000001.1, from coordinate 2,257,500 downwards.
GCGCGCGTCCTGCCCGGGCGCTTCGATGACCGCGCCGAGCCCGTCGAGCATGGCTTTCATCTCTCGCTCTTCAATCGCGAGGACGACAGCTTCTTTCGACGGAAAGTAATTGTAGATCGCGGAATGGACGAGGCCGACCTCGGCACAGATATCGCGCGTCGACGTGCCCATATAACCGAACTTGGCGAACCGGTTGAGCGCAGCCGTAAGAAACTCCTCACGGCGTGGCATCTCGGATTTGTTGCGCGTCATGAAAACCTCATATCTGCAATGGTCAGTATATGAAAACGAGGGCCTTGACCAGAGCGACCGCTCTGTGCGACATCATTCCAGACAGAGCGACCGCTCTCTCCATGATGTTCAAGGTCGCCAAACTCAAGCAGGAGGAGCTGATGCCAAGGACGCCAGCAATCGACGTCAGCGTGCGGCCGATGCCACGGGAGATCGCGCATCGCTATGGCAGGCTTCCCGAGTATCGCCACATCTTCGAGCATATCTTCAAGCGCCCCGAGGTCATCAATGATGGCATCCCGCTCGAAGAGATGGCCGCGGAGATGGACCGACACAACATCGAGCGCATCCTCGTCAGCGGCTATGACGCGCGCAAGACCCGGGACCTCCATGTCGAGAACGACTGGGTGGTTGGACTGACCAAGGCGATGCCCGGACGCGTCATTCCGGGCGTCGGCATCGACCCGACGCGCGACATCATGGAATCGCTTGAGGAGATCGACCGCTGCGCCCGAGACCACGGCTTCCGCTTCGTGCGGATGCTGCCCTACGCGGCTGATCTCAATCCGGATGACCGGCGCTTTTACCCGATCTATGCCAAGTGCTGCGAGCTCGACATCGCGGTCTGGCTGCAGGTTGGTCACACCGCCGGCCTGATGCCCTCCGAGCCCGGCCGGCCCATTCATCTCGACCGCATCGCGCTTGATTTTCCCCGGCTGAAGCTCATCGGCGGCCATATCGGCTGGCCATGGGAGACCGAGATGATCGCCATGGCGCTCAAGCATCCCAACGTCTATCTCAGCACCTGCGCCCATGCGCCCGATCACTGGCCGGACAGTGTCGTGCAGTTCCTCAAGACACGCGGCAAGCGCAAGGTGATCTTCGGTACGAACTGGCCTTACATCGGCTATGATCGTTACTTCGAGAAGTTCGAACAATTGGGCCTCGACGAAGCAACCGAGCGCCTTTTCCTGCGTGACAACCTCCTGCGCGTCCTCGGTCTTCCACAGGAATCCTGAGCCATGCTGCTGATCGACCACTTCGAGAAGGTCGCTCGCGAGGCACCCGATCGCGTCTTCATCCACTTCGTCGGCGACGAGGCGGGTGCGGACCGCATGATCACCTATGCCGCTGCGGCCGAACGCGCAGCCCATCTGGCCGCGCATCTGCGCTCATGCGGGGTCAAGCGCGGCGATCCCGTCGCGATCCTGATGCCCAATTCGATCGAATGGCTGGTCATCTATTTCGCCTGCCAGAAGATAGGCGCGATAGCCGCCGGGCTGAACACGGATCTACTTCCCGCCGAACTTCAATCCTACTTGGATACGCTCGCGCCGCGCGTGCTGGTCACCGCAAAGGCGCAGAATGCGCTGGCGTTAGACCTCGCTTCGACCAACCCCGGCCTTGCCCACATTTTCAGCGACGCGCCCGTCGATGGCATGAAGGACGCCTGGAGCCCGTCATCTGAGCCCGTGTGGGTACGCGATCCGGAGATACCAGACGATGCCCTTCTCAGCATCGTCTTCACGTCCGGCACGACCGGCGCCAAGCCCAAGGCAGCGTTGCAGCGCTCGAGCAGCATCATTCACGGTATCGCGGGCTATCAGGAAAATCTCCGGCTGACCTCGCAGGACAGGGTCATGCTGGTGACCCCGCTACTCCATGGCATGGCGCTCAACTGGGGCACGACGATGTGCGTGCTCGCCGGCTGCACGATGGTGCTGGCGCGCCGCTTCAGCGCATCCCGCTTCTGGGATCAGGCGGATCGCAGCGGCGCCTCCGTGTTATGGACCATGGGTGCCGTGATCGCCATCCTGCTGACGCTTCCTCCGACGGAGGTCGAGCGTCGCGCCGTCGAGAAGCTGCGCATTCTGTTCGCCAATGGCGCGGCGGGGCGCTGGCGGCAGATCCGTCAACGGTGGGGCTGCGACGTGCTCGACGGCTATGGCATGACAGAGACGCCCGGCACCCTCGCCGGGGCGGACTGCTATGACCTGCCAGATGCCTATCCTTGCGTCGGCCGGCCCGTCCGTGGCGTGGATCTACGTATCGTGAATCCCGACACCGGCGTCGAGGTTGGCGTCCGCGAGGTCGGCGAGATCACGGCCCGCTTCGGGCAAGGGTTTGCCGGCTATTTCAACAATGAGGCCGCGTTCCGGGAAGTCGTTCGCGACGGCTGGTTTCACACCGGCGACCTCGCTTATCGTGACGAGGAAAACCGCTTCTTCTTCGTTGATCGCCTGAAGTCCATCATCCGTCGCGGCGGCGAGAATATCGCCAGCCTGGAAATCGAGAACTGTATCGTCCAGCATCCTGAAATCCGCGAAGTCATTGCGCTGCCGCAGCCCCACGATGTGCTTGGCGAAACAGTGCTTGCGGTTCTCATCCCGATGGAAGAGGGACGTGAATTCTCGGTGGAGGAGATCCGGCACTTCTGTGAAGGCAAGCTCGCGCCCTTCAAATGGCCGGAAGCCGTCCGGACCAGCAACGGCGCTGATGTGCCGCGCACGGAAACTGGCCGCGTGAAGAAGCTGCTATTTCGCAAGGCACTGGGGCTAATTCCATGACGGCTGCTCCCGTGACATTTGCCGATACTGACGCGATTGCCGCCCGTTGGGCCTCTTTCAAGGCGCAACCCGCCGGCAGCAACCGGGTTACCACCCTCAAGGATGCGGTGGCGCGTCACGTGCGGCCGGGCGATACGCTCTATTTCGGCGGCTCAATGGCCCGGCCCAATGCTGCGATGTTCGAGGTCGCGAGGCAGTTCTGGTCGCGCGACCCGGGATTCACGCTCGCCGCTCCCGCGATAGCCAATCAGCACGCCCCGCTTATTCGCGCGGGGCTCGTAAAAAAGGTCATCGCCTCGATCCACGCGCTTACCTTTCCGACGCCCGCGCCGCATCCCCTTTACGTGCAGGCGGCCCGCGACGGCTCGGTTGCCTTCGAGAGCTGGTCGCTGCTCACCCTCAAGCAGCGCCTGATGGCGGCGGCGCTCGGCCTGCCCTTCATGCCGACGGGCTCGCTCGCCGGCAGCGACATGGCGACCGAACTCGCCGCGAGCGGACAGGTCGCGACGATCGACAACCCGTTTGGCGATGCGGCCGCCACGGTGGTGGCGCCTTTCGCGCCCGACGTCACATTCGTGCATGCGCTCGCGGCCGACCGCTTCGGCAATGCCATTATCTGTCCGCCGTTCTACGATGGCGCCTGGGCTGCCTTCGCGGCGCGACGTGCTGTGATCGTCACGGCCGAGCGCATTGTGGAGGATGATTTCATCAGCCGCTATTCGCACCAGGTACAGATACCTGGCCATTGCGTCGCAGCGGTCTGTGGAGTGCCGCTCGGTGGCCACCCCAATTCCCTTCCGGGCGACGCGGTGCCGGAGGTGCCGGGCTATCCGGACGATTACGCCTTTCTCGAAGAGCTGCGGCACGCCGGGAAGACCCCGGACGCGCTCGATCGCTGGTCGCAGGAATGGATCCTTGGCTGCGGGAGCCACGAAGCCTATCTTGCGAAGCTCGGATCTGAACGCGTTCACGCGTTGCGCGGACGCAGGGCGAAGGATGGATGGCGGCTCGAATGGCCGGAACTCGCCGGCCCCGCGGAGGCGCGCGCCTCATCCGAGAACGAGCGCCACGCCATCCTGGCCACGCGCGTCCTGCGCGAGCGGCTGCGTAGCGGAGAACTGTCGTGCATCCTCGCCGGCCTCGGCATCTCTTCGCTCGCCGCCTGGATGGCCTCGCTGCTCGAGCGGCAGAACGGGCACAACGTGCCGTTGATGGTTGAGGCCGGCATGTACGGCTATGTGCCCTCCCCTGCCGACCCCTTCCTGTTCAATTACCGCAACATGTCCGGCGGCCTCATGGAAACCGATGCCCTGACCACGCTCGGCGTGCTGACAGGGGGGCCGCGCAACCGGGCTGTGGGCGTGCTCGGCGCCGCGCAGGTCGACCGGGCCGGCAATCTCAATACCTCTAAACTTCCGGACTTCATGCTCACCGGTTCCGGCGGCGCCAATGATATCGGCAGCGGCGCCTCGGAAGTGCTTGTCACCATGGCCCATTCGCCCAAGCGCCTTGTCGAGGCGGTCCATTTCATCACAACCCCCGGCCGGGCCGTGCGAACCATCGTGACCGAGCTCGGCGCGCTGGAGCGCCAGGGCGGTGATGGGGAATTCGCGCTGTCGCGGGTGCTCGCCCGGGATGGCCACTCCAAAACCGACCTCATCGCCATGGCGGTCGCCAAGACGGGCTGGGAACTCGCCGTCGCTGACGACGTCCGCCTCGAACCGGCGCCGGAAGCGGAGGAGATCAGCCTCGCGCGCCAGCTCGACCCGAAAGGACTATTCCTTGGCTGAAAGCGATGACCCCTTCACCGCGCCGCTGAGCTTTCGCGAGGATGTGCTCGCGGGGCAGGTCGCGCTCGTCACCGGCGGCGGCACGGGCCTCGGACGCTCAATCGCCATCACCATGGCGCGGCTTGGGGCCACCGTCGTATTGTGCGGACGCCGGCCTGAACCGCTGGCGGAGACCGTAGCCCTGATCCGGAGCCGCGGCGGGGCAGCGCATTCGCATGCCTGCTCGATCCGTGAGCCCGGTCAGATCGCGGCCATGCTCGATGAGGTTTTCGCCAGGCTTGGTCGGATCGATATCCTTGTGAACAACGGCGGCGGGCAGTTCGTCCAGCCGGCTATCGATCTCTCACCCAAGGGGTGGCACGCGGTCATCGACACCAATCTCAACGGCACCTGGAACATGATGCAGGCCACGGCTCAGCGCTGGCGCGACCGCACGGAGGAAGGACGAATCGTGAATGTCGTCCTTGATATCTGGCGGGGCATTCCCGGCATGGCACATTCCGTCGCCGCACGGGCCGGGGTCATCTATCTCTCCAAGACGCTCGCGATCGAATGGGCGCCGCTCGGCATACGCATCAACTGTCTCGCACCAGGCATCGTCGACACGGGCGCTCTGGAGCAATACCCCCCGGATGTGCAAGCCAGGATCCGCACAGACGCCAACGTCCAGCGCCGTCCGGCCAGTTCCACGGAAATTGTCGAGGGTTGCATCTATCTCGCGCTGCCATCTTCGCGCTTCGTGACAGGCGAAGTATTGACGATCGACGGCGGGCAGCAGTTATGGGGAGATGTGTGGGCGGTCTCCAAGCCCGATTATTTCCGTTTCTCATCGTGAAAACACAGAACGGTATGACAGGACGTGGCGATGCCAGAGAACTTTACCACCATTGATCTTGTCGTCGAGAGCGGCGTAGCGCGACTGACTCTCAAGCGCCCCGATGTTCTGAACGCCCTGACGCGGGCGATGATCGCCGAACTCCTGCAGGCCCTGGCGCAGGTTCGGGATGATCCGCAGGCGCGCGTGCTCGTGCTCACCGGAGCGGGACGCGGCTTTTGCGCCGGCATGGACCTCGGCGACCCCCTGACCGGCCTTGGCACGAGCCGGGAGGAGCGCTCCGCCGTGACGCGGGAGGTCATGGAGAAGGAGACCAACGCGCTGATCCGCGCGCTGTACACTCTCCCGAAGCCCAAGGTGATCGCTGTGAACGGCGTGGCGGCGGGCGGTGGCGTCGGCGTCGCGCTGGCAGGCGACATCGTCATTGCATCCCACTCCGCGTCCTTCGTCCAGGTCTTCACACCGAAGCTCGGACTGATCCCGGATTGCGGCTGCACATGGATGCTGCCGCACCTCGTCGGTCGCGCCCGCGCGATAGGGCTCACCATGCTCGGGGAGAGACTTCCGGCGGAGACCGCGGCAGAATGGGGGCTCATCTGGAAAGCCGTTCCTGACGGAGAACTTGCCGGCGCGGTGGAGACCGTCGCCCGGCACCTCGCAAACGGGCCGCGCGCGGCGCTGGCGCTCGTCGCCGAAGCAATAGATCGCGGGGGCAATCATACGCTGGATGAACAGCTCGATTTCGAGCGCGATACCAACGCACGCCTCAACGCATCCGCGGATTTCGAAGAAGGTGTCCGCGCCTTCATGGAAAAACGCGCGCCTCGTTTCGTCTGAAAACCAATAATAGCCGTCTCGCGGCAGGAGACCGACACCAATGATCGAACGCACCATCTATGACAGCGATCATGAAACCTTCCGCGATCTCGTGCGTCGCTTCTTTGAGCGCGAGGTTGCGCCTTATCACGCGGCGTGGGAGGAACAGGGCTATGTGCCCCGGGAGCTCTGGCAGAAAGCGGGAGCCGCGGGCCTTCTCTGTACATCGGCTCCGGAGGAATACGGCGGCCTTGGCCTCGACCGGCGTTACGCGGCCATCATCTTCGAGGAGCAGGCGCGCCTCGGCTTCAGCGGCCCCGGCTTTTCCGTGCATTCGGAAATAGCCGCCCCCTATATCGTGACCTATGGTTCCGAAGAATTGAAGCAGCGCTGGTTGCCCGGCCTAATCAGCGGCGAGGTCATCGCCGCCGCCGGCCTTACCGAACCGGCCGCTGGCTCCGACCTCGCCAATATCAAGACATCGGCTGTGCGTGACGGCGACCACTATATCGTCAACGGTCAGAAGACCTTCATCAGCAACGGCCACAACTGCGATCTCGTTGCGCTGGCCGTCAAGACGGACCCGACCCAGCGCTCCAAGGGCGTATCCATGCTGCTGGTGGAAGCCGACAGGCCGGGCTTCAGCAAGGGCGCGCCGCTGCACAAGCTGGGCAACAAGGCCCAGGACACCTGCGAATTGTTCTTCGACAATGTCCGCGTGCCGGTTTCCAATCTTCTCGGAGCGGAGGGCGAGGGCTTCACGCAGCTGATGCAGGAACTGCCGTGGGAGCGTATCCAGATCGCGGTGGCCGCCATAGCCACGGCCGAGGGGGTGCTCGAGGAAACCCTCCGCTATGTGAAGGAGCGCAAAGCCTTCGGCAAGCAGATCATCGAGTTCCAGGCCAATCGCTTCACCCTGGCCGAATTGCAGACAGAGCTTCAGATCGGACGCGTCTTTGTGGATCGCTGCCTTGAGCTGGTCTGCGACGGCAAGCTCGACAGCAAGACCGCAGCCATGGCCAAATATTGGTCCACCGATTTCATGTGCAAGCTCATCGATCACTGCCTGCAGCTGCATGGCGGCTACGGGTATATGGTGGAATATCCCGTCGCGCGCGCCTTCGCGGACGCCCGTGTCACGCGTATCTATGGCGGCACCAACGAGATCATGAAGGAAATCATCGGGCGATCACTGTGAGCGCGCGCGCCTCCGGACCGCTCTCAGGTGTGCGCGTCATCGAGATGGAGGGTGTCGGCCCGGCGCCCTTCTGCGGCATGCTGCTGTCAGACATGGGCGCTGATGTCGTCCGCATCGAGCGGCCGATGGCGGGTGATGCCGCGGTCGACCTGCCAGCGGAACTCGACCCGACGCTGCGCGGGCGCCGGACGCTGACGCTCGATCTCAAGGCGCTGGACGCGCGGGCCGAGGCCAGGGCGCTGATCGCACGCGCGGATATCCTCATCGAGGGCTACCGGCCAGGAGTGATGGAGCGCCTCGGCCTTGGCCCGGAGGCCTGCCTCGCGGACAATCCGCGTCTCGTCTATGGGCGGATTACCGGCTGGGGACAATCCGGCCCCCTCGCCCGCACCGCCGGGCACGATATCAATTATATCGCATTGACGGGCGTCCTCGACAGCATCGGCGAAGACGGACGTGCGCCCGTGCCGCCTCTCAACCTTGTCGGGGACTTCGGCGGAGGAGCCATGTTCCTCGCCTTCGGCGTCGCATGCGCTCTCCTCCACGCCCGCGCCACGGGTCAGGGCCAGGTGGTCGATGCGGCCATGGTCGATGGCGCGAGCGCGCTGATGGCACAGTTCTACGGCTTTCTCGCCCAAGGTTCGTGGCTGACGGAACGCGGCCAAAACATCCTCGACGGCGGCGCGCCCTGGTATGGCACCTATGAGACAGCCGACGGCCGCCATATCGCCGCCGGCGCCTTCGAGGGCCGCTTCTGGCTCATGTTCCTCGAAGGCCTCGGCCTCGATGCGGCGACACTGCCACCGCGGGAGGAGCGCACCCACTGGCCGGCGCTTCGGGCCCGGATCGCAGCGGTGATCAAGGCACAACCGCTGGCGCATTGGCAGGAGGTTTTCGATGGATCGGACGCCTGTGTCATGCCGGTGCTGACATTGAACGAAGCTCACACCCATCCGCATCTCGTGGAGCGAGGCACCTTCGGGACAGTGGACGGCTTGTTGCAACCATCACCGGCGCCGCGCTTCAGCCGCACGCCCGGACAGATCCAGACCGGCCTGGCACGCGACACCGACGCTGCGACGATCCTGGCGGAATGGGCATAAGTCCCCATCATCGCAGCGGAAGGCACGGGGTCACCCCACGCCTTTCCGTGTAGGTCAACCGCCAACCGTCCTTATACCGTGCGGAAGTCACCGCCACGGGCGTTGAGCGCGGAGACCATCTCCAGGGCTTCCGGCTGGGCCAGCAAATCCATGAACAACGTGCGTTCCACGTCGAGGCCCTCATAGAGTGGCCGCTCGGCCGTCTCGCGGATCAGGCGCTTCACCGAGGCGAGCGCATTGGAGGGGATCGAGGCGAGATCGCGCGCGCGCTCCATGGCTCGCTCGAGTACCGGTCCATCCGTCACCTCGATGACGATGCCGGCCGCGAGGGCCTCCCGCGGGGACAACCGACGCCCATGCAGCACGAGATCGAGCGCGCGCGCCGGCCCGACGATGCGGGCGAGCCGCTGGGTGCCGCCGGCGCCAGGCAAGGCTCCAATGCGGATCTCGGGCAGGCCGATCAGATAGTCGCCATCCTGCGCCAGTCGAAAATCGCAAGCGAGCGCCAGCTCCAGGCCTCCTCCCATCGCGTTTCCGTTGATGGCGGCAATGACGGGTTTGGGCGACATGTCGATGCGCCGCAGCATCACATCGATTGCACGTTCGGGAACATGCGCCCCGTCACCGAAGCGGTCACCACGCTCGTTCAATTTGCGGACAACGGCTTCGACATCATGAAGATCGAAATGCTGGATGAACACATCCGGCTCGCCGCCCGTCAGCACGATCACTTTCACGTCAGGCCGCGCGATGGTGCGCCGAAGTGCGCGGTGCAGCTCATCCGTCACGGAATCGTTCATGTAGCCGTGGGGGGGGTTGGAAATGCGCAGGACAGCAACAGCATCCTCGACGGAAAGATCAACGTGGGACATGGGCGTCTCATCTCCATTTTTCTTGGAGATAGACGAGAGCGAGCGCTCTGTAAAGTCATGCCGTGAGATGCTTGACGAGAGCGACCGCTCTGTCATAGTCTGCGCTCGTTCCGGGCCATAGAAGCCGGACTGCAGGGAGGCGATACATGTTGCGGCGACATCTTTTGGCGGCGGGGGCGATCATCCTGGCCACCACGACTTTTGCGCCCCTGGCGCAGGCGCAGGGAGAGCCGGTGAAGATCGGCATGCTTGCTCCCGTTCGTACCGTTCTTGGCAGCCAGGCCGTCGAGGCAGCCAAGATCGCGATCGACATGGCCAATGCCAAGGGCGGCCTCAATGGCCGGCCCTTCGAGCTTGTCGTCTACGACGACGGCAATTCACCGGTCGAGGGCGTCAGCGGCATGCAGCGGCTGGTCGACCAGGACAATGTCAAGATCGTCATCGGTCCCTATGGCAGCACCGTCGCACTCGCCGGACTGCCGATCGCCACTGCCGAGGAACTGCTTTATCTTCCGGTTGCCGCGAAGCATCCGGACGTGACCACCTCCGGCTACGACAAGGTTTTCCGGTTCAATTCCACTGTGAAGATGGACGGCGATGTCCTTGTCGAATACATGCAGAAAGCAAACCCCAAGGGCATTGCTTATATCGGCGAGAATAACGACACGGGCCGCGCCTATTTGGCCGGGCTGCGCGCCATGTTCCCCAAAGATCCGGACAATAGGGTCGTGTTCAACCAGCTCTACGACACCTCGTCCAGCGACTATAGCGGGCTCGTTACAGCCGCGAAGGCCTCGGGAGCGGAGATGCTCTATCTTGCCGGCAATAACGTCGAGCAATACGGCAATATCATGCGGGTCGCCAAGGAGCTGGGCTATAAGCCCAAATATCTGGTGCTTGCGCCCGGCATCCTGAACGCGCGTGCCGTCGAGCTGGCTGGCGGCGGCGCAGAGGGCGCAATCTGCACTGACATCTATGTCCCCAGCATGCCCGGCGCGGAGAATGCGGCGTTTGTCGAGGCTTACAAGGCCAAAGTGGGCATTGCTCCGGAAAAGCTCGAGCTGTTGTGGTTCGAGGGCGCACGCGTCGCCACCCAGGCTATCCAGAAAGCCGGCACGACAGATGTCGCCAAGCTGGCTGCGCTCATTCACCAGGATACCTGGACCACGCCGCGCGGTGAGCTCAAGTTCGACAAGACCGGCCAGGCGCTCAGCACGCCCTTTATCGTCGAGGTCAAGGACGGCCGCATTCAGCGACAATGAGGTCCGGTCATGATAGAGGCGATCGCTCAGCAGGTTTTCAACGGCTTCAGCGCTGGCATGAGCTACGCGCTGATAGCGTTGGGGCTTACATTGGTCTTCGGGGTCCTGCATATCATCAACTTCGCCCATGGCGAGTTCTACATGCTAGGCGGATTCGGCGTCGTGCTGGCCACGACGATGCTGGGCGCTCCCTATGTCATTGCCGTTCCCCTGGGGATGATTGCGGCGGTCGCCGTGGCATTCCTGGTGGACACGGTCGCGGTCAGGCCGGTTCTGCAACGAAGGGATGGAGGAAACTCGGCCCTTATAGGAACCTATGCCGCAAGTATCCTGATACTTGAAGCGGTGCTTTATACTTACGGACCAGCACCTCGCCGCATTGATGGAGTCATCGGCGCTCTTCATATCGGCGACGTCGTCATTACCTATCAGCGCATTCTGGTCATCGTCGGCGGTTTTGTTCTACTGTTCCTTATCCATGCGCTTTTGAAATACACGAGCCTTGGCCGCGATCTCCGGGCCGTTGCTCAAGACAACTTCGCCGCGCAGGTTATCGGCATTGACGTCAAGCGCGTGCGAACCACGACTTTCCTGCTGGCCGCAGGCGTCGCCGGCATTGCCGGCGCGCTTATGGTGCCTATTTCGCTGTTCACCCCGTATATCGGCCAGCACGTGGTCATCAAGGCTTTCGTCGTCGTAGTGATCGGTGGCATGGGGAGTGTCGTGGGCGCCGTTGTCGCCGGCATTGGCATCGGCTTTCTGGAGATCTTCCTGCGCGGCCTCGTTATTGATGGTATCGCACAGGCGATCCTCATGTCGCTGCTCATCGTAACATTGCTCGTGCGCCCGCAAGGCTTGTTCAAGGCGCGATGATGACTTCGTTTTCCCTTCTGAAAGACAGGCGGCTGGACTGGCTCTGGTTCGTAGCAATCTGCCTCGTGGCGGCAGTCGTGCCGGCTATCGGCCTCTCGAACTACATCTCGGGGCTCATCGTTCTCGGCGCTGTCTATGCTCTCCTCGGCTTGAGCCTCAATCTGGTCTTCGGCTATCTCGGCTTCACGTCCTTCGGCCATGCCGCCTTCTTCGGGCTGGGCGCCTATTTCGCGACTCTGACCAATGTCTATCTGGGCATCAACTTCTGGTTCGCCGTCGCTCTAAGCGCGATACCAGGCATGCTGCTGGGAGCCCTCATCGGTTTCGCCTCGCTGCGCATCGGCGGGGCCTACTTTGCCATCGCGACGATGACGGCGGCCGAAATCCTGCGCCTCATCGCGGAGAACTGGGTCGATCTCACGCGCGGGCCGATGGGCATGATGATGCCACGGCCTACGCTCTCGTTCCTGGCTCCCTTTGCCAGTTTCCAGCAATACTATCTGGCGATTGTTCTCCTTGTGGCAGGCCTCGCCTATCTCGCTATCAAGCGGCTCCTTCGCTCACCCATCGGACGCTCATGGATCGCCATCCGCGAGAGCATCGACCTCGCCGAAAGCGTCGGCATCCCAACCCTTCGCGTCCGCGTGCAGAACCTCGCGCTCTCCGGAGCGTTGGGCAGCATTGCTGGCGCATTGATCATTCCCAAAATCCTGATCGTCACTCCCAATCTGCTGACGCCACTCTATTCGGCGACTGCGGTCCTGATCGTCATTCTCGGAGGGCGCGGGTCGCTCATCGGCCCAGTCATCGGCGCGGCGATCTTCGCCTGGCTGCCGGAGGTCCTGCGCTCGGTAGGCGAAATGCGCTTCGCGGTTTTCGGTGTGCTCCTCATCGTCGTTGTGAGACTTCTGCCGAAGGGGCTCGTGTCGCTCTGGCCATCGAAACAGGCGGCGGCGCCAACCACGTCCGAAGTGTTGGAGAAGCCTCTCCATGTCACGGCGCCCGTTGCAGGTCCAATGGCGGATGTTGGCGCCGAGACACCATCCGGTCCTCCCGTCTTTGCCGTCTCCGGGCTGACCAAGCGTTATGGCGCCCTGGTCGCCCTCAAGGACGTCTCGTTTTCCCTCCGCAGGGGTGAGATCCTGGGCCTCATGGGACCCAATGGCGCCGGTAAATCGACTTGCATGAGCATGGCGAGCGGCTTCGTGCGGCCGACCAGCGGCAGCATCAGCCTGTTCGGGAAGGATGTCTCGGCACTCCCCCCTCATCGACTGACCGAACTGGGGCTGGCGCGCACCTTTCAGCAGACAACAATCTTCGGAGACCTTTCGGTCTACGAAAATATACTGATTGCCGTTTACAATCGACGGCCGGTGTCGTTTGCCGCGAGCCTGATCCAGTCGACCCGCTTCCGGGCGGACGAGGCCGCACGCGCCGAGATCGTGTGGCAACTCGTGGCGGAGGTGGGGCTGATGGAGAAAGCCGGGTCGCTGGCCCGCTCGCTGGCCTATGGCGAGCAGCGGCTCCTCTCCATCGCCATCGCGCTCGCCACCGACCCCAAGGTCCTCCTCCTCGACGAACCGGCAGCCGGGCTCAATCCTGTCGAAGCAGCCACGCTGACAACGTTGCTGCGCCGGCTCAAGCAGCGCGGCATTGCGATCATTCTCGTGGAGCACAACGTCCGTATGATGATGAGCGTCTGCGACAGGCTCGTCGTGCTGCACCACGGCGAACAGATAACGGAAGGCGTGCCGGCGGCAGTCCGGAACCATCCGATGGTGAACGAAGCCTATTTCGGCGTAGGTCAGACCCAATGAGTGCTCTCGTCACCCGAGATCTCGCGGTTCATTACGGGCCGATCACGGCCATCAGCAAGCTAAGCATCAGCGTCGCAGCCGGCGAGATAGCCTGCCTCGTCGGCTCGAACGGCGCGGGCAAGTCTTCCAGCCTCAAGGGCATCATGGGACTGGAAAACGCATCCGGCGGCGTTCTTTTGGATGGTGTTGCGGTGGAAAACCTGCCGACTTCCGGCCGGGTGCAGCGGGGCATCGCGTTGGTGCCGGAGGGGCGCCACGTCTTCCCGCATATGACCGTGCAGGATAATCTGCTTGCCGGTTACCGCGGCCGGCACGCCGTTGCGGTGTCCACGCGTATGGCGGATATCATGTCGATCTTTCCCCGTCTCGAAGAGCGTCTGGACCAGCTCGCCGGCACCATGTCAGGCGGTGAGCAGCAAATGCTCGCGATCGGACGGGCGCTGATGTCGGAACCGAAGGTGCTCCTGCTGGATGAGCCAACCCTCGGGCTCTCCCCGGCAATGGTGGATCGCGTCGCGGAGACGCTGGCCACGTTACGAACGAAAGGTCTCGCGATCCTGCTTGCCGAGCAAAACTTGAACATGGCTCTGTCCGTCGCCGACCACGGCTATGTGCTGGAGATGGGGCAGCCGACCCTGTCAGCCTCTGCCGCGATCTTGCGCTCCGACCCCCGGGTGCGCGAGGCCTATCTCGGAGCCGAATGAACGGCGCGATCACTGCTTGGAAGCCGCTGGCAGCAGAGTGGATGAACCCCAGATGTCCAAGGTGCTCTATGAGCGACGCGGCACCGTCGCGCTCGTCACGATCAACCGTCCAGAGGTCCACAACGCCCTGGATCCCGAGACTCTCGTACTGCTGGAACAGACCTGGCTGCGTATTCGCGACGACGATGCCATCCGCGTCGCAGTGATCACGGGCGCCGGCGAGAAGGCCTTCTGTGCGGGCGCTGACTTGAGCCGCCTGATTACGCTATTCAACGGCGGCCGGCAGCCAGAGGACGCCTGGGACGAGCGCGTCGTCGCGGATCCGATGGTTTTTGAAACAGCGTTGCTCCGTGACTTTGACGTCACCAAACCGGTGGTTGCGGCGCTCAACGGCTATACCATCGCTGGCGGCATGGAGCTCGCCCTCGGCGCGGACCTGCGGGTCGCCTCCCAGACGGCCCGGCTCGGCATGCAAGAAGTAAAATGGGGCCTCTTTCCAGCCGGGGGCGCGACAGTCCGACTATCCCGGCACGTGTCGGATGTGCGCGCGATGGAGCTGCTGCTCACCGGCGAACTGATCGATGCGCAAACAGCACTGGGGTGGGGGCTTCTCAACAGTGTCGTGCCGCAGCGTGACGTCCTGACCTCAAGCCTTGCACTGGCGGAAAAGATCGCCAGCCACTCTCCGGTCGCGGTCCGTGCGATCCGCCGCTCACTGCGCGACGTCCAAGGCTTACCTGCGCGCGCGGCGTTGGCCCATGAAAAGCGGATCTCAGCTGATGTCTTCCTCAGCGAGGATGCGCGGGAGGGCCAAATGGCCTTCACTGAAAAACGCGCGCCCGTTTTCAAAGGTCGCTAGGTTTCGGACCGTCTTCTGCTGCGCATCTACGCGGTGAACACCAGATTCCGCGCGAGACGACACCGCCGTCGAGTTCAATTTTTGCTTGCGACGATGCTGTACATCAATGGAATACGCGGCATCGTATCGGGTGGCACCATACGTCCACCCCCAAGGTCACGCATATTCTCAAAACCGCGCCAGCCATTGGCATAAGGGTATTCGGCGAGTTGATCGAGCGTGAGCCCGGCCTTCAGAAGAGCCGAGACGACCTCTCCGATTCCCCAGGCGAATTCGAACGAAGGGTGCGGATTGGCGAAATCCTTCACACCCGGTTCGTAGCCTGAGGGGGCAAGACCTTCGCCTGACTGTGCGACATAGTCTCCAACCCCCGATTCCGCGATAGGCCCGATGTTGAAATACTGGTAATGCGGTCGCCATTGCTGGTCGAAGACCATTGCAAAGGGGTGAAACTCGACGAATACGAAGCAGCCGCCGGGCTTCAGCACTGCTGCTATACCCTCCGCCCAAGCGCCGATATCCGACAACCAGCAGATCGTGCCGTAGGAGGCGAAGACCCGATCGAACCGTCGGCCCTCCGCAGCGGCCCGAGCAAACCACGTCAACAGGTCCTCACGCTCGAATCGCGCCGAAATCCCGCTGTCCGCCGCGAGCCCGCGGGCGAAGGCGATCGCCTCGTCTGAGATATCGACGCCGGTGACGTCGGCGCCGAGCCGCGCGATACTCAGGCTGTCCTGCCCTGAATTGCATTGAAGATGCAGGAGGCTGAGGCCGGCCAAGTTGCCGAGCAATGCAGTTTCTTCCGGAAACAAGGTCGAGCCGCCGGCACGGAAAAAGGCCGCCTGATCACCCTTGTGGCTGTTATGCGCAACAGTCGCCGCGTTCCAGGACAGGCGGTTCGCTTCATGGAATTCGTTGCGCATGACATCCTTCTCGCTAGCCCGCACCTCAACCTGAGCGCTCACCGGTGAGGCCGGAGCTCTCCAGGATGGGTAACCTCAGACGGCCTCGAGCGCGATCGCGATCCCCTGGCCGACGCCGATGCACATGGTGGCGAGCGCCCGCTTGGCGCCGCGCAGGCTCAGTTCCAGCGCCGCCGTGCCTGTGATGCGCGCGCCCGACATGCCGAGCGGATGGCCGAGCGCGATCGCGCCGCCATTCGGGTTGATGTGGGCCGCGTCCTCCTTCAGTCCAAGCTCACGCAGGACAGCGATGCCCTGGCTTGCGAAGGCCTCGTTGAGCTCGACGATATCGAAGTCATTGGGCGAGAGTCCGAGCCGCGCGCAGAGCCGGTTCGTCGCCGGTACGGGTCCGATGCCCATGATACGCGGGGCGACGCCCGCCGCAGCCCCCCCAACCACGCGGGCCAGCGGCTTCAGGCCGTAACGCTTCACGGCGGCTTCCGACGCGATGATCAGCGCTGCGGCTCCATCGTTGACGCCGGAGGCATTGCCGGCTGTGACCGTGCCGCCTTCCTTGCGGAACGGAGTGGGCAATTTGGCGAGCTTCTCCAGGGTGGTGTCGCCGCGGGGATGCTCGTCTTTGGCGACGAGAACCGGCTCGCCCTTGCGCTGCGGAATAGAGACGGGAACGATTTCCCGGGCCAGCCGGCCATTCTCCTGGGCGGCCACGGCGCGCTGTTGCGAACGCAGCGCGAAGGCATCCTGATCGGCCCGGCTGATGTGGAAATCGGCCGCGACGTTCTCTCCCGTCTCGGGCATGGAATCGACGCCGTATTGCGCCTTCATCACCGGGTTGATGAAGCGCCAACCGATCGTGGTGTCGTGGATTTCCGCCTGTCGGGAAAAGGCCGTTTCCGCCTTCGGCATCACGAAGGGAGCGCGGGACATGGATTCCACGCCGCCGGCAATGATCAAGTCGGCCTCCCCGGCTTTGATCGCGCGCGCGGCATTGATCACCGCGTTCATGCCTGAGCCGCAGAGCCGGTTCACTGTGCTGCCCGGGACTGCCAGCGGCAAGCCGGCGAGCAACAGGGCCATGCGCGCCACGTTGCGGTTGTCCTCGCCGGCCTGGTTGGCACAGCCGAAGATGACGTCATCCACCTCCTCCCAGTCGATGTCAGGGTTGCGGGCCACCAAAGCCTTCAGCGGGACAGCGGCGAGGTCATCGGCGCGAACGCTGGAGAGAGAGCCGCCGAAGCGACCGATAGGCGTGCGTACATAGTCGCAAATAAACGCGTCCGACATTGTCCATCCCCTGCCACGGGCCTCGACGGGCCCTCATTCCCTATACATCGCATCGCGGACGGCATCCGCCACAGCCACAAGCCGTGGCCCTATCCGTTCGATCAGATCGTCCCGCGAGAGCAGGACCGCAGGCCCGCAGCAATTGAGCGCGAAGGTCAGCGAGCCGCCGCTGCCCAGGACGAGCGGCACGCCGACAGCATTGATCTCAGGCCGCCAGTCTCCAATCAGCAATGTGAAGCCACGCTCGGCATAGGCTGCAAGCGTGTCCTCGACACCCTGGCGGATTTCCGCCCAGTTGTCGCGGTGGCTCATTGTTTCCATGAGCTGCGCGCGCTCCGCGAGATCAAGCCCCGCGAGAAAAGCCCGCCCCATCGCCGAACGCGCCAGGCTGATATGGGATCCGACCTCGATGCCCATATGCAGCGGGCTAGCGCCACGGCAATGCTCGATATAGACCATCGAGGTGCCGTCCCGCGCGCCAAGCGCCACAGACACCCCGGTTTCATCAGCGAGCGCCTGCATATGCGGACGCGCGACATCACGGACGCTCATGCTGCCGAGCGCCGTGAAGCCCAGCGCCAGCGCCCTGATGGAGAGGGTATATTTCGCCGTCACCGGCGCGTAGGTCAGAAAGCCAAGGCTGCTCAGGGTGTAGGTCAGACGCGAAACCGTCGCTTTCGGCAAACCGGTGCGCTGCGCGAGCTCCTGATTGCCAAGAGGCGGATCGTCACGGCGAAAGGCGCGCAGCACATCAAGACCGCGCGCAAGCGCGGTGACGAATTGCGGATCACGGCAGTTGCCGCCTTCGCCCTCAGGCACAGCCAGCGCGATTTCCCGCCTGCGCATTCGTCAGTCTCGCGCGTACAGATCGAGTCCCAACCTCGCCCGGCGCTTCAGCCAGGGGCTCGGCCGGTAGCGCGGATCGCCGTAGAAGCCATACATGGCCTCGAGGACCGCGAGCACGCGCTCGGGCCCGATAGCGTTGCCAAGCTTAAGGGGGCCTTTAGGATAGCCGAGCCCGAGCTCCACCGCCCGATCGATATCCTCCGGCTGCGCCACCCGCTGCTGCGCCATGTCGGTGCCGATATTGACGATCCCGGCCGCTATGCGCTGGGCAACGAAGCCGGGACTGTCGTTGATGACCGTGACTGCATGGCCGCCCGCCGCGAGAAGACCATGCGCCGCCGTGGCAATCTCAGGCCGCGCCGCCGGATTGCGCATGAGGGTGCGCCGCTTCTCCAGTCCGAACAGGCAATCAACGGCAACCGCGCGGGCGGGATCGACGCCCTCCGCCAGCGCCGCCGTGGTGCAATCCTCGCCCAGCGGGGTGAGAAGGATCACCGCGTCTGCGCTGGGGCGCTCGCCCGCTTCCAATGTCGCGCCGACAGCTGCCAACGCCTCCTGTAGGAGCACCGCGGCCCTCGGGTAGCGTTGGCTGATCCAGATAGTCGCCCCCTCGGGCGCGGTGGGCGCAACCGGCTCGGCGGGCCGTTCGATCTTGCCATCCGGATAAGCGTAGAACCCCCGGCCGGTTTTGCGGCCGAGCAGACCGCCGGTCTGGCGCTGCGCCGTGATGACGACTGGGCGGTAACGCGGCTCCTCGTAATACTGGCGGTAGATCGCCTCCATGGCGGGATGCGAGACGTCGAGGCCGGTGAGATCGAGCAGTTCGAACGGGCCCATGCGGAAGCCGACGGTCTCCGTCATGATGCGGTCGATGTCGGCGAAACCGGCGATACCCTCCTGGACGATGCGCAGCGCCTCGGTGGTATAGCCGCGCCCGGCGTGGTTGACGATGAAGCCCGGCGTGTCGCTGGCGCGCACCGCGAAGTGGCCCATGCGCTGCCCGATGGCGAGCAGCGTCTCGACCACAGATTCGTCCGTCAGGACGCCGCCGATGACCTCGACGATCTTCATCAGCGGTGCCGGATTGAAGAAGTGGAAGCCAGCGACGCGGCCGGGCAAACGCGCCGCAGCCGCGAAGGCCGTCACGGACAGGGAGGAGGTATTGGTGGCAATGATGCAATCGTCGCGCACCACGGCCTCCAGATCTTTCAGAAGCGCCGTCTTGATGTCGATCCGCTCGGCGACCGCCTCCACCACGAGATCACAGGGCGCGAAAGGGCCGTAGCCGCTCTCGGGACCCGCATTCGTTGGCTGGATACGCGCGATGGTGGCATCTGCCTCGGCCGCGGTGAGCTGGCCCTTGTCGACCTTCCGGCGGATCAGCCCCGCGCAGAAATCGCGGGCTTCCTCGCCCGCGCCCCTGCGCGCGTCGGCGAGCAGCACGGTGATGCCGGCCTCAGCGGCCACCTGGGCGATGCCGCGGCCCATGACACCGGCACCCACGATGCCGATCGTGAGGCTCGGAGACTGCGGATCGATGGCCATCTCACTCACCCTTGAAAGCCGCGGGACGCTTTTCAAGGAAGGCGTTCATACCCTCCTTCTGGTCCTTCGTATCGAAGAGCTGGACGAAGGCCTCGCGCTCAAGCGCGAGTCCTTCACCGAGAGGAAGATCCGCGCCATCGAGAACCGCTCGCTTGATTTCCCGCGCCGCGATCGGAGGCAGGGCAGCTATGGCGGAAGCGACGGCAAGGGCCCTAGGAAGCACCTCAGCGTCCGGGACCACTTCCGAAACCAGGCCCAACGCATCAGCCTCGCGGGCTGAGATGAAATCCCCAGTGAGCAGTAACTTCATCGCCTTGAACTTGCCCACTGCCCTGGGCAGGCGCTGCGTGCCGCCGGCACCCGGCATGATCCCGACCTTGATCTCTGGCTGGCCGAACTTCGCTCCCTCCCCTGCAATGATGATGTCCGCATGCATCGCGAGTTCGCAGCCGCCACCAAGGGCGAAGCCGCAGACAGCCGCGATGACGGGCTTCCGGAAAGCCCTGATCGCGGAATAGGCGGCGGCACCCGGGCTTGCCGCCATGTCTGCGGCATTCATGACGGACATCGCCTTGATGTCCGCTCCGGCTGCGAACACCTTCTCACCGCCGGTCATGATCACAGCGCGAATTTCCGGATCAGCATCGAGCGCCGCCAGATGCTCCACGAGGAGAGACCTCACGCCGTCATCGATGGCATTTCGAACTTCTGGACGGTTGAGCCGCAGCAACGCGACGGACGTGGACGGGCGTTCCAAAAGGACAGCGGACATCGGAAATTCCATTCTGCGGAATAATTTGCTTTTCCTTACCTGTACTTACAGCCACATCCAGAAACGATCAAGTTTCAGAAATTAATTCCATCCTGCGGAATTTCTCCACGATCATGGCGACGCAACGTCGCACCGCGGCGGATTTGTGTCGAATCGGTGGCGGCGCCGCAAGCCTGTGCTTGGTTTTTCCGCTTGTTGCACGGAAGCCACGACATCAATAGACCGCTGAAAAGCCAAAAAGCGCAAAAGAATTAACTGCTTAACGGTCGGTTAAAGGGCGTTTTTCTCCGCCGGCTTGACTTCCGCCGGGGGCGAGTTACTTTCCGCTCGCCATGCTTAGTTATCGTGATGTCGATTTCTCGGAGGTTTGATCCCCCCATCGCTGGCTATTGGAACGGGTGCGTAACCCATAGTTTCTACCGGATCCAGGACGTCCGGGTGACTAGAAACTGGTAACGCACGGAGTCTTGCAGCTTGCCACTGACGAACGCCCTTTGCCTTCGGAGCTCAACCGAGGAGAGGATGTTGTTATCTGTGCTTGCTGCTGGATCATCTTCTAGCCCGATGATTTTGAGCCAGAACGTCCCGGCAATGACCGTTTCGGCCAGCGACTATCGGATATCTCCTGCAGCCATGACAATTGTGGCGCGCCGTAGCGCGGGCTTTGGCATGTCGTGTTGGGGCTGGTCCACCGAAACGGCGAGCGATTCACTTTGACACCGGCTGCAGGCATCGCAATAGGCGCGACGCGGCCGTGAACACCTCCACGACCCATGGAGGAACGGGTGCAAATTATGGATTTCCTGAATACGGACGATATCGCGCTTGAGTTGGATGTCCGCGGCAAATCCGCGGCTCTCGATGCGCTTGCGGCCACCCTCAGCCAGCGAACGGGCTTGGCCAAGGACCGGCTCCTGACGGCGCTCAACGCGCGCGAACGTCTCGGTTCCACAGCCATCAACCACGGCGTCGCCATTCCCCACGCTCACCTGGATGACCTCGTAAAGCCGGCCGCAGCCTTCGCCAGATTGGCGGTGCCGGTTGATTTCGGTGCGCAGGACGGTGGACTCGTGGATGTCGTCTTCGCTTTCATCTGGCCGACGCATTGCAAGGATGGCTTTCTTCAGAATCTCGCCCCGATGTGCCGCCTGCTGCGCCAGCCTGAGCTGCTTGCCCAGCTGCGCCACGCGACAAGCGCTGAGGAAATCAGCCAGTGCCTCAGTGCGGCTCATGAGCAGAGCCCTCTGCCGCGCCCAGGAGCTCGCAGCCTCGGCCATCTCCGCGCCTGAGGCGTCCCAACGGGGGCTGCTCCGGCCGCGGCTTGTCCGGCCGCGACTTGGGAACCATTGCAGCCTGAATGGCCGTGACACCGGTTGAATTTCCCTGACCGAGCCGCTATAAGCGGCGCGCCCGCCCTTTGCGGGTTACATCTGCTGGTTGGGGAGGACGCCATGTCGTACGACGCCCTCTTCCAATTGGGGATGGGCGCAGTTTTGCTGAATGCCTCCCAAACGGAAGAATTTCTTCGCTTGAACGCCGCCGCGGGGCGCACTCCGGTCATTGGCGCGATGGATTCTCATCGCCATACCGCCGCTGTCATGGGCGCGTTGAGAGGGCCTTATCGGCTGATAGGGCGCAGCAGGATCGCATATGCCGGGGCCGGTACGGCCAACCGGCGGCTGGGCGCGATGCCGCCTCCAACCCATCGGTGTGCTTCGAATCGATACGTGGCCTGAACGACGCCGCCTGTTCGTCATGCGGCGTTAGCATCGTTTGCCCGTTCCGTATGGGGATGGACGTCGCGATGCGCCGTTGAGCTGGTTGCTCGGGCAGACACCTTCGTTCATGCGCCGGGTCTTCCTCCCCTGCGCAAACGTCCTGTCAGCCACGCATCCGGTTTTTGTCCACAACCATCGTCATTCACATCTGCGCTATCGCGCCACCCCCCGGGGCTGGCTGCGCAGCAGAGAGCGTCGCGCAAGCCATCATGATTCAAACACCGTACTATCTCATCGACAAGTCCAGGCTCCTGCGCAACCTGCGCATTATCGAGGAGGTACGGGAGCGTTCCGGGGCCAAGGCGCTGCTCGCCCTGAAGTGCTTTGCGACGTGGTCGGTGTTCGATCTCATGCGCGACTACATGGATGGCACGACGTCCTCGTCGCTCTATGAGGTGCGCCTCGGCCGCGAGACGTTCGGCGGTGAAACGCACGCCTATAGCGTGGCCTTTGGGGACGACGAGATCGACGAGGTCGTCACGCACGCCGACAAGATCATCTTCAATTCCGTCAGTCAGCTCACCCGCTACGCGGACAGGGCCGTCGGCCTGCAACGCGGCTTGCGGCTCAACCCGCAGGTCAGCTCGTCGGACTTCGATCTCGCGGACCCGGCCCGGCCGTTCAGCCGTCTCGGCGAATGGGATGTCGCCCGCATCGAAGGCGTCATGGACCGCATCACCGGCTTCATGATCCACAACAACTGCGAGAACGGCGACTTCGCCTTGTTCGATCGCATGCTCGCGACAATCGAGGAGCGCTTCGGCTCTCTCCTCGCGCGGATCTCCTGGGTCAGCCTCGGCGGTGGCATTCACTTCACCGGCGAGGGTTACCCCATCGAGGCCTTCTCCGCGCGCCTGAAAAGTTTTGCGGAGCGCTATGGCGTGCAGGTCTATCTGGAGCCAGGCGAGGCCGCGATCACAAAAAGCACGACCCTCGAAGTGACGGTGCTCGACACGCTCAACAACGGCAAGGATCTCGCTATCGTCGACAGTTCGATCGAGGCGCATATGCTCGATCTCTTGATCTACCGCCAAAGCGCCAAGCTGGAGCCGAACACCGGCCCTCACAGCTATATGGTCTGCGGTAAGTCATGTCTCGCCGGCGACATCTTCGGTGAGTACCGGTTCGAGGCTCCGCTCAAGGTGGGTGACCGGATCTCTCTCCAGGACGCGGCCGGTTACACCATGGTGAAGAAAAACTGGTTCAACGGCGTCCGCATGCCGTCCATCGCCCTGCGCGAACTCAACGGCGATATCCGCCTGGTCAAGCAATTCTCGTTTGAAGACTACAGAGCGAGCCTCTCCTGAGGCGATCATCCCGAACTCGTGGTTAGGAGGCACCGAGCCGCAATGAAACGCAACATCCTCATCATCGGCGCCGGCGGCGTTGCTCAGGTCGTCGCGCATAAATGCGCCCAGCACAATGACGTCCTGGGCGACATCCATATCGCGTCGCGCACAGTCGAGAAATGTGCCGCCATCGTGCAATCCGTCCATGAGAAGAAGGCCATGAAGCGGCCGGGCGTTCTGGAAGCGCATGCGCTCGATGCGCTCGACGTCGAGGCCACCAAGGCCCTCATCGCGAAGACGAAGAGCCAGATCGTGCTGAACGTGGGCTCGGCCTTCATCAACATGTCGGTGCTTCAGGCCTGTATCGAGACCGGCGCCGCTTATATCGACACCGCCATTCACGAGGACCCGCTGAAGATCTGCGAGACGCCGCCGTGGTATGGCAACTACGAGTGGAAGCGCCGCGAGGCCTGCGCCAAAGCCGGCGTCACCGCCGTGCTCGGCGCCGGCTTCGACCCGGGCGTCGTCAATGCTTATGCCGCGCTGGCCCGCGACGAGTATTTCGATCGCATGGATTCGATCGACATCATCGACATCAATGCTGGCGAGCACGGCCGTTACTTCGCCACGAACTTCGATCCGGAGATCAACTTCCGCGAGTTCACCGGCCAGGTTTGGTCGTGGCAGAACCGGCAGTGGACCTCCAACAAAATGTTCGAAGTCCGCAAGGACTGGGATCTACCGGTGGTCGGGACACGCACCTCCTACCTCACCGGCCATGACGAGATCCATTCGCTGTCGAAAAACCTCGACGTGCCGCATATCCGCTTCTGGATGGGGTTCGGCGAGCGCTATGTCACCGTCTTCACCGTGCTGAAGAACCTCGGCCTTTTGTCTGAGCAGCCCATCAAGACGGCGGAGGGTCTTGAGGTGGTTCCCCTGAAAGTAGTCAAGGCCGTGCTGCCGGACCCGTCATCGCTGGCGCCCGACTACACCGGCAAGACCTGCATCGGCGATCTCGTGAAAGGGGTGAAGGACGGCCGCGAGCGGGAGGTCTTCATCTACAATGTCGCTGATCACGAAGAAGCTTACGCGGAAGTCGGAAGCCAGGGCATTTCCTACACCGCCGGCGTGCCGCCGGTCGCGGCCGCTATGCTGATCGCCCGCGGCGACTGGGACGTGAAGACCATGGCCAATGTCGAGGAACTGCCGCCACGGCCCTTCCTCGACCTCCTGAATCACATGGGCCTGCCGACGCGCATCCGTGACGAGGACGGCGACCGCGCGCTCGACTTCTCGGACGATGCGGAAGAGCCTGTGGCGGCGAGGCGGGTGGCCTCCGGCCGTCGCTGACAACGCTGTGCTCGCCTCAACCCGGCCGCATCCATTCCGGATTCGGCCGGGTCACACCACGCCTTCATCCCACGAAGCCTCTCCGGTACCGCGATGAACACCTCCGCACTCACGCCATTCGACCGGTTGAAGGCTGCCTGCGCCGACGACTGGCGCGCCTATTGCCAGCATGACTTCGTGCGCCAGCTCGGCGCCGGCACGCTGCCCCAAGCGGCCTTCCGGCACTATCTGGAGCAGGACTATCTCTTCCTCATTCACTTCGCCCGGGCCTGGGGGCTTGCCGTGTACAAGAGCCGGACGATCGTCGAGCTCCGCCAAGGCCTCGACATGCTGAAAGCGATCGTCGACGTCGAGCTCGGCCTCCATGTCGACTATTGCCGGCAGTGGGGCCTATCCGAGGAGGATCTGATGCGGGTGCCCGAGGCGCGGGCGACCATGGCCTATACCCGCTATGTGCTCGATGCCGGGAACCGGGGCGACCTTCTCGATCTCCATGTGGCGCTCGTGCCGTGCATGATCGGCTATGCGGAGATCGCGACCTGGCTGACCGCGCAGCCTTTTCTCAAGCGTGACGGCAATCCCTATGCGAGCTGGATCGCGATGTACGCGAGCGATGAGTTCCAGGACGCCGCGGAAGGCGAACGCCGCTGGCTGAACCAGCGGCTGGCATCCGTCGATCCGGCGCGCTTCGCTGAGCTGGCCGGCACCTTCCGTGACGCGACGCGGCTCGAAGCCGACTTCTGGCAGATGGGGCTGGAGAGCCGGTTCTAAGATCGGGCCAGAGCTCGCAGGCTGTCGTGTCCGGCCTAGCGTCAGCGAGAAACCCGAGCCAATGAACACAGGATCTGACAAGAAGACACGTCGGGTGGCCGGCACTCTATTGGTTGTCGCCGCGCTCATGGTCTCGGGCTCGGGCCCATAGGCCCGCCCGGAATGGCGATGTGAAGCACGCTCAGGGGGCCGTTCCCGAAGCGGCCGGCTTCTTGAGCCGCACGCCCGGTCCTTCGCGGTTCGCTGCCAGGAAGCGGACGCCTGCCTCTTCCAGAGCCTTGACGACCAGCATCTCCGTCGTGCGCTGCAACTCGTGCCGGTGGCATTCGAAGTCGCGCACTGTGCTCCGGGACACACCGGCGGCCGTCGCGAGCTGATCTTGTGTCCAGTCGAGTAGCCCGCGAGCAGCGCGACATTGTTCGGGACGTAAATTCATGGGCTTAGGCCATTGCAATTGCCACCCGAAGTCAACCATAATGTATGAACTTGAGCAACACCCCACCCTGTGATCAACTTCGCAAGAGGTCCTGCCGTCGCACATGTCGGATGCCGCGCTATATCTGACCATTCTCATCGCCCTTCCCTTCGTGGGAAGCGTCATCGCGGCCTTTTTTCCGACCAATGCACGCAACGCAGAAGCTTGGCTTGCCGGCACGGTATCGCTCACGAATCTTGTCATAACCATTCTGTTCTTGCCATCCGTGCGAGACGCAAAGGTCGTACGCACGGAATATGAGTGGCTTCCGGATTACGGACTGAACTTCATCGCCCGTATGGACGGATTTTCCTGGTGCTTTTCCATCCTTATATTCGGCATCGGGTTCCTCGTCGTGCTTTATGCACGCTATTACATGTCGCCGGCAGATCCGGCACCGCGGTTTTTCTCGTTCCTGCTCGCATTCATGGGCGCGATGACCGGTGTCGTCCTCTCCGGCAATCTCATTCAACTCGTCTTTTTCTGGGAACTGACGAGCCTTTTCTCGTTCCTGCTGATCGCCTACTGGCATCATAACCAGAATGCCCGTGACGGCGCGCGGGTCGCGCTCACGGTCACGGCAGCCGGCGGCCTGTGCCTCCTCGGGGGCATGCTGATCATCGGACATATCGTCGGCAGCTATGATCTAGACGTCGTGCTCGCCTCCGGCGATCGCATCGTCTCCCACGCGCTCTACCTGCCGACCCTGCTGCTGATAGCGATGGGTGCCCTCACGAAGAGCGCGCAGTTCCCCTTCCAGTTCTGGTTGCCCCGGGCCATGGCCGCGCCCACGCCCGTCTCGGCCTATCTGCATTCGGCAACCATGGTGAAGGCCGGCGTCTTTTTGCTGGCACGGCTATGGCCGGTCATGTCCAACCATGAATACTGGTTCTGGATATTCGCCTCGGTGGGTGTGCTGACGCTGCTGATCGGCGCCTTCCTCGCCCTCTTCCAGCAGGACCTGAAGGGCCTTCTCGCCTATTCCACCATCAGTCACCTCGGACTCATCACGCTCCTGCTCGGCCTCGGCAGCCCGCTCGGCATGGTGGCGGCGGTTTTCCACATCATCAATCACGCAACCTTCAAGGCCTCGCTCTTCATGGCGGCGGGCATCATCGACCACGAGGCCGGCACCCGCGATGTCAGGCGGCTCGGCGGCCTGTTCCGGGCGATGCCGATCACAGCCACGCTCGCCATGGTAGCCGCGGCGTCGATGGCCGGCGTGCCGCTGCTCAACGGCTTCATCTCGAAGGAGATGTTCTTTACCGAGACCATCGAAAGCCACGGAAACTCCGTGCTGGACAACAACCTGCCCTACCTGGCGACACTCGCCGGCATGTTCAGCGTGGCCTATTCCCTACGCCTGATCGACCAGGTCTTTTTCGGGCCGGTCGCGACAGACCTGCCGCGCAAGCCCCACGATCCCGTGATCTGGATGCTCGTGCCTATTGCCTTGCTCGTGCTGATCTGCCTGCTGATCGGCATCCTGCCCGGCCCGACGGTCGGCAGCTTCCTCGCCACGGCCGTCGAGGGCGTGCTCGGCCCCAATCTGCCATCTTACAGCCTGGCCGTGTGGCACGGCTTCACCCTCGCGCTGATCATGAGCTTCGTGGCGCTGATCGGTGGTGTGATCACCTATTTTACGCTGAAGAATTACCTCTCAGGCAACATCGAAGGTGCGCCGCTCCTGCGAGAGCTCAAAGGCAAGCGCATTTTCGAGCGCGCCATCGTCATGCTGTCATGGCGCTGGGCGCGCGGCATCGCCGATATCGTCGGCACCACGCGGCTGCAGCCCCAACTGCGACTGTTGCTGGCGGTGGCCATTCTGGCGGGACTTTGGCCCCTGTTCAGGGGTTCGCTGTCGCTTGACGTCGACTGGCCCTTCTCGGTGGATCCAAGCTTCGTGCTGCTATGGATGGTCGGCTGCGGATGCGCGCTCGGTGCAGCCTATCAGGCCAAATACCATCGCCTCGCTGCCGTGATCATCATGGGTGGCGCAGGGCTTGCAACCTGCATCACCTTCGCTTGGCTGTCGGCGCCGGATCTCGCACTCACCCAACTTCTAGTGGAAATCGTCACCACCGTTCTGCTCCTGCTCGGCCTGCGCTGGCTGCCGCAGCGCTTGGAGGATGCCGGGCCCATCAGCTTTGCCGCGCGGTTGCGGCGCTTGCGGGATCTCATCATCGCCATCGTCGGCGGCGCGGGCCTGGCGGCGGTTGCCTATGCGGTGATGACCCGGCCGCAGCTCAACAGCATCTCCAACAATTTCCTCGAGCGTGCATATACCGAGGGCGGCGGCCGCAATGTCGTGAACGTCATCCTCGTCGACTTCCGCGGCTTCGATACCCTGGGCGAGATCACCGTGCTCGGCATCGTCGCCATCACAGTCTTCGCGCTGCTGCGCCGCTTCCGCCCCGCCCGCATTTCGGTGGAAGCCCCCAGACAGAAGCGGTTCCAGAACCAGTTTGATGCCGACCGCTATGATGCTCCAAAAACCGGCATCGCAGCGCATTACATGATTGTGCCCGGCCTCATCATGCGGCTACTGTTTCCAGTGGTCGCGATGATGGCCGTGTTTCTCTTCATGCGCGGCCACGACGCACCCGGCGGCGGCTTTGTCGCGGGGCTCACCTTTGCCATCGCCTTCATCCTCCAGTACATGGCGGGTGGCGCACGGTGGGTGGAGGCTCGCCTGCGCATCCTGCCGGTCCGCTGGATCGGCGCCGGCTTGCTGGTTGCCGCCGCGACCGGCGTCGCAGCGCTTGCCTTGGGTCGCCCCTTCCTCACGTCGGCCTTCCAGTATGCGGATTTGCCGGTGCTCGGCCGCGTGCCACTGGCAAGCGCGCTCTTCTTCGATTTCGGCGTGTTCTCGCTGGTGCTGGGCGCCACGGTTCTGGTTCTGATCGCCCTCGCCCACCAGTCCATCCGCGTCTACCGCGCCATGGCCGCCGCCAAGGCAGCCGAGGCTGAAGCCGTGGAGGAGGCCCGCTGATGGAACTCGTCATTGCCATCGCCATCGGCGTGCTTTGCAGCTCAGGCATCTGGCTCCTTCTGCGTCCGCGTACGTTCCAGGTCATCATCGGCCTGTCGCTCATGTCCTATGCGGTCAATCTCTTCATCTTCGCGATGGGACGGCTGCGCGCCGGCGCGCCGCCGGTGCTCGGCAGCTCCGGCACGGGCGACCTCGCGCGCTATGCGGACCCGCTGCCGCAGGCTCTGGTCTTGACTGCCATCGTCATCAGCTTTGCGATGACGGCGCTGTTCCTCGTCGTGCTGCTGGCATCGCGAGGCCTGACCGGCAACGATCATGTCGATGGTCGCGAGGTAGACCAGTGAACTGGCTCGAGCATCTCACCATCGCGCCGATCGTCATCCCGTTGGTCGCCGGCGCCTTCATGCTGCTTCTTGACGGACGCAATCGCTTCGTCGCGGCCGGCATCAATGTGCTCGCCACTTTAGCGCTGCTCGTTATTGCCATTCTGCTGGTATGGTTCGAGAGCGCGCAGGATGCCGGCGGCCATGTCTATCTGCTCGGCAACTGGCCCGCGCAGTTCGGCATCGTGCTGGTCGCCGACCGGCTATCGGTCATGATGCTGCTCGTCACGGCCATCCTTGGCTGTGCCACGCTTCTGTTCGCGCTTGCCCGCTGGCACAAGGCCGGCAGCTATTTCCACCCCCTGTTTCAGTTCCTCCTGATGGGGTTGAACGGTGCGTTCCTCACCGGCGACCTCTTCAACCTCTTCGTCTTCTTCGAGGTGATGCTCGCCGCCTCCTACGGGCTCGCACTGCATGGATCCGGCCCGGCGCGCGTGAAGGCCGGTCTCCATTATATCGCCATCAACCTGGCGGCCTCGCTTCTGTTCCTCATCGGTGCGAGCCTGATCTACGGCACGGCCGGCACGCTCAACATGGCGGCGCTCGCTACCCGGATTGCCGGCCTTCCGGCCGACGAGCGCATCTTGTTCGAGATCGGCGCGGCCGTGCTGGGTATCGCCTTCCTCGTGAAATCGGCCATGTGGCCGCTCGGATTCTGGCTGCCGAGCACCTATGCTGCGGCATCCCCGCCGATCGCCGCGATGTTCTCGGTCCTCACGAAGGTTGGCGTCTACGCAGTCTTGCGGCTTGGCTTCCTGATGTCATCGGGCGAAGACGACGTCTCGCTGCTTTTCGGGGGCGACTGGTTGCTGGTCGGCGGCATCGCCACCATCCTCTTCGGCATGATCGGGATCATGGCATCGCAGGAAATGGCCAGGCTCGCGGGCTTCAGTGTGCTGGTCTCGTCAGGCACCCTGCTGGCGGCCATAGGCATCGGTGGCGCGGCGGTGACGAGCGGCGCGCTGTTCTATCTCGTCTCATCGACACTTGCGATCGCCGCCTTTTTCCTGCTCATCGAGCTCGTGGAGCGTGGCCGCGCCCCGGCCGACGACGTGCTCGCCGTGACGATGGAGGCCTATGGCCTCGATGATCCCGATGAACTTGAGGAGGACGAGGTCGGTATTGCCATCCCGGCGATCATGGCGCTCCTCGGCTCAGCCTTTATCGCCTGTGCGGTGCTTTTGTCCGGCCTGCCGCCGTTGTCTGGCTTCGTCGGCAAATTCGCCATCCTCTCAGCGCTTGTCGACCCGACGCGAGGCTCCCCGGTGAGCTGGGGCGCGTGGGCCGTGTTCGCGACGATCCTGATGTCAGGGCTGGCGACGCTCATCGCGATGACACGCGCCGGGATCCGCACATTCTGGGCCTCCATCGAACGCGACTTGCCCCATGTGCGTGTGGTCGAGCTCGCCCCGATCGCGATCCTACTCTTCCTGTGCATTGCGCTCACCGTACAAGCCGGCGGCGCCATGCGTTACATGCAGATGACCGCGGAGGCCCTGCACCGTCCCGGTGCCTATATCGGCGCGGTCTTCGCCGCTCCGCCCGCAAGGCCGGACGCGACCGGCCCGGCAGCAAACAAGACCGAAGCGGCCGGAGGCACGCCATGACGCGCGTGCTTCCCTACCCGCTCATTTCCCTCTTGCTCCTGGCGATGTGGCTGATCCTCAACCAGAGTGTCTCGCCAGGCCAGATTATGCTCGGTGTGATCTGCGCAGTGCTAGGTCCGCTTGTCCTGACGCGCCTCGACGTGCCGCCACTCCGCCTTCGCAGGCCGTGGGCGTTGCTGCGTCTGATCGGCAGGACACTGATCGACATTGTCCGATCGAACATGAATGTCACGCGGGCCATCTTGAACCCGAAGTCGACGCGGCGGGCCGGCTTCGTCGCCATTCCGCTGGAGATGCGCTCCCCCTATGGCTTGGCGGCGCTTGCCTGCATCCTGACAGCGACTCCCGGCACGGCCTGGGTCAGCCTAGACCCCGCTGATGGCACGCTGATCATCCATGTCCTCGATCTTTACGACGACGACGACTGGGGCGCGATCGTTAAGAACCGGTACGAAGGACTGCTGATGGAGATTTTCGAATGAGCGTTGCGATCCTCGGCTGGTCCCTCCTCGTCGCACAGATCTTCCTGGCACTCGCGATGGCCTTGGCCGCATGGCGCATCATGCGTGGGCCTCGCGCGCAGGATCGCGTGCTGGCCATGGACGCGCTCTATGTGAATGGCATGCTTTTGTTGCTTGTTCTCGGCATCGGCACTGGGCGTACGCTCTATTTCGAGATTTCGCTCGCGATAGGCCTTCTTGGCTTCGTCGCCACCGTCGCGCTCGCAAAATTCCTCATGCGCGGTGAGGTGATCGAATGAATAATCTTGCCGCCCTCCCAGCGTGGGCCGCTCTGCTGACGGCGTTTCTCGTGCTTCTCGGCTCTGCGCTTGCCCTCACCGGCAATATCGGTCTCATACGTTTCGGGAGTTTCTATGAGCGCGTTCATGCGCCTACTCTCGGCGCAACACTTGGCATGGCAAGCATTCTGATCGCCTCGATCGTTTGTTTTTCCACACTTCAGACGCGGCCGGTCGTGCATGAGATCCTGATCGGCGTCTTTGTCACCATCACCACGCCGGTGACGCTCATGTTGCTGGTCCAGGCCACGCTCTATCGCGACCGCCTTGAGGAAAAGGACCCCCTGGAGAAGCGCGGGCAGAAATCGGGACCTTCCGACACCGCCGCCTGAGAGAGACTTCAGTTGCGGAACTTCCGCTCGTCAGGCAAGTCGTGGGGTTGTGGACCGTCGAGCGAAGCCGCGCGGTTCCAGCGAAAATTTCCTAACTCGGTCTTGGCTCACGCCTGCTCGAAAACGTCGCCGATGCTTCCTGCCAAAGCGTCAGCGCGACCGTCAGCACCATGAAACCCGCTGTCGCGGCAAAGACGAATGATGGAAGCCCCCGATCCAACAGCCAGGCGAAGAAGAGCGGGCCCGAGAAATTGGCGATATTGAACCCTGTCGTCACAATCCCGAATACACGCCCCTCGGCGCCGCGCGGCGCGGCAGCGCGCACCAGCATATCGCGTGACGGTGCGATCACGCCCGAGAGGAACCCGGCGAGCGTCAGCATCACGACGAGCGCGGCGGCTGGCAATCGCGTCACGGCGATGATCGCGACGAGAACGGCTGTGACACCGAAAGCCGCAGCCGCCACATAGCCGTGGCGGCTGGTGCGATCCGCCAGAACGCCACCGACGAGCACGCCGAAGGCACTTGCGAAGAGGAAGCCGGACAGCGCCGTGTTCGCCATGACGAGATCGACGCCATATCCCGTCGTCAGCGCCGACACCGAGAAATTCTGCAGGCTGCCCGTGCTGAGATTAAGCAGCATGAAGAGCACGATCAGAACCAGGATCGCGGGGCTGAGTAGCGCTTTCACGCCCGTGGACGCATCGGCCGCAATCGGCGCCGGCGTAGCGGGCGCGCGGCGCGGCGCGTGCGGACTGTCCTCAGGCATCCGCGCGATCAGGATGGCCACGACGCAGCCGATTCCCCCGGCGACCGCGAAAGCCATGGGGACGCCGCCGAAAGCCGCGACCCCAAGCAGAACGGCTGGCGCGACCGCTCCACCGAAATAGCCGGCAAAGGTATGAAAGGAGAACGCCTTGCCCATGCGTCCGCCGTCGATGCCATGGGAGAGCCAAGCGTAATCCGCCGGATGATAGACGCAATTGGCGAGGCCGGCGAAAGCCATCCCAATCAGCAGCAGGGGATAGGTCTCGGTGACCGCGAGCCCGATAAAGCTCGCGCCTCCAAGTACAAGCCCGCCGATCAGCAGCCGCCGCGGGCCATAGCGATCGGTCAGGAAGCCGATCGGCGTCTGCGCCACCAGGGTGACGAGGTTGAACACGGTCAGCGCCAAGCCGATCTCGATGAATCCCACGCCGAAATGCGCTGGCAAGAGCGGAATCAAGGCTGGCAAAGTCATGATGTGGAAATGGCTGACGAAATGCGCCATACACACCTTGCCGAGAAGCGCGAGTTCCTGGCCGCCCCACCGCCCCTGCATCGCGGCGAAAGCCGGCATCATCCGCGCTCCGCGCGCTTCGTTCCGATGTCCGCGTGAGCCGGCCGCGTGAGAACGGCGAAAACCAGCGTGCAGGCGAGCACGAGCAGGCCGAGAAAGACGATAACCCCCGCCGTACCCCAGAGCGTGGACACAGCACCTGTCACGGGCTGGAAGATCGCCGCACCCGCGAAGAACGCGAAATTGATCGCCGCGAGGGCCTTGCCGGCCTTCTCAGGCGAGAAGATCGAGCGCCCCATCGCAAAGAGCAGCGGCTG
The DNA here is from genome assembly GCF_018398315.1 of Chelatococcus sp. YT9. NCBI lineage: Bacteria > Pseudomonadati > Pseudomonadota > Alphaproteobacteria > Hyphomicrobiales > Chelatococcaceae > Chelatococcus > Chelatococcus sp. YT9. The sequence goes on along the minus strand of NZ_JAHBRW010000001.1, from coordinate 2,223,828 downwards.
AACCGCGATGGTCGCGCCGAATGCGAAAAGCACAGCGGTGTCATAGGAAACCGGTAGGCGCGCAAGGCCAGCGAGGTTTGACAGCAAGCCACCGGGGGCGCCCGTGGCAAGCAGGAGGAGCATCACCCCGGCAATCGCGTGCCCCCCTATGATCAGCGCCCGCCGATGGCCCATGCGCCGGTCGAGCATGCCAAACGCGATCGGGCCGATTACGAGCGCGACCGTCATCGGCATCAGCACGGTGCCGGCTTCGACCCGGCTGACGCCTTTTATGTCCATGAGCCATGGGCCGCCCCAGAGACCCCGTATGCCGATCATCACGGCGAACGATGCCAAGGCGAGAATGATGATGCCACGCATCCGCGCGGACACGCCGATCCGCACGACCTCTCGCACCTCCGAACGCAAAGTGGAGTGCTCGGCACCTCGGTCAGGCGGCGTATTGGGCACCAGCAGAAAAACGAGCCCGGCAACGATGACGCTTGCGATCGCGGCGGCGGCATAGCCAGCCCGCCACCCCGAGGTCTCGATGAGCCAGGCCAGCGGACTCGCCGACAGCAGCATGCCGGAGTTGCCGACGCCTTGGATGAGGCCGGACCACAGGCCGAACTTCGCCGGTGTCAGCATTTTCGCGGCCAGTGTCATCGGGCACAGCAGCATGCCGCAGCAGCCGATGCCGAGCACGATCTGCGTCAGCAGGAAACCGGTCGCCCCGCCGATCACGGCCGCCAGCGCAGCCCCTATGGTGACGATCGTGAAGAGGGTCAGCGACACCGTGCGTACGCCGTAGCGGTCGAGCGCCACGCCAACTGGAATTTGGCCCGCCGCAAAGGCGAAATGGTAGGCGCCCGTCAGGCTGGCGAGCGCCTCCGCGCTGACGCCGAGATCGAGCGCCATCACGTCCGTGGCCATCGCCGGCAGGGTGCGCAGCATGTTGGAGAGCATGTGGCCGAGGGCCAAAACGAGAAGCGGTGCGCCGAAGGCCGCCGTCCCCTCAAGGACAGACACAGCTTGGACAGACGCAGGCTCTCTTCCGCCGGGCGCAACCGCTTGCGACCTTGCCATGGATCGTGAACTCCCTCGGCGCCGGACTCCTCGCGATCCGTCGCGTTGATGGCTGCACAGTCCTTGTGCAATCCTTGCCATCTTCCGGATAGTCGAGAGACGCGGGAAAGCCAAGCGCGGGAGGGCAACCGGCGTGCATAGCGGCTATGCGCCGAAGCCTGATGGTGGAAGCTTCAGGAAAGGGGTGCGGCGCTTCGAGCTTCGGGTCAGCGGCCGCGGGATGGCGGAGGCAGAACGCACATCTCTTCACCGGAAAACAGGCGCGAACGGCTCAGGAAGCGTTGCTCCGTACCATTGTCGAGCGAGAACATGCCTCCTCGGCCCGGCACGACATCGAGAATGAGCTGCGTGTGCTGCCACGCCTCAAACTGCGACGCGCTGATATAGACAGGGGTCCCTTCGATCTCTCCGAGTTTGACGTCGCGGTCGCCAACGATGAAATCCCCCTGCGGATAGCACATCGGCGAGGAGCCATCGCAGCACCCTCCGGACTGGTGAAAAAGGATGGGGCCGTGCTGCGCCTTGAGTTTCTCCATCAGTGCGATCGCCGCCGGCGTCGCTACTACCCGGGCTGCGGGCGCCTCCGTCATGATAACCGTCCCACCTATCGTTGACGCCGATAAAAAAGAGCCGGACGGTGACAGCTCCGTCCGGCAAGGTTGCGCGAGGGAGCGCGCTCAGGAGGCCCTTCAGGAAGCCATGTCGAGAACGATGCGGCCTTCGATCTGGCCTTTATGCATCTTGTCGAAGACAGCGTTGATGTCATCGAGCTTGGCCGTGGAGACCGTCGCACGGACTTTGCCGGAGGCGGCAAAATCGAGTGATTCCTGCAGGTCGAGACGGGTGCCGACGATAGAGCCGCGAACTGTGATGCCGTTCAGCACCATGCCGAAGATGTCGAGCGGAAAGCCGCCCGGGGGCAGCCCATTGAGCGAGACCGTGCCGCCGCGCCCGACCATGCCGATCGCCTGCTCGAAGGCCTTGGGGCTGACCGCCGTTACCAGCACGCCCTGCGCGCCGCCATCGGTTTCACGCCTGATGACAGCAGCGGGATCCTCATTCTTGGCGTTCACAGTCAAAGTCGCCCCGAGCCGCCGGGCGAGATCGAGCTTGGCATCGTCGATATCCACCGCGGCGACATTGAGCCCCATAGCCTTGGCGTATTGAACGGCCATGTGGCCCAGGCCACCGATACCAGAGATGACGACCCAGTCACCGGGCTTGGTGTCGGTGACTTTCAGGCCTTTGTAGACGGTCACGCCGGCGCACAGCACCGGTGCGATTTCCACAAAGCCGACGTTTGCCGGCAGGTGCCCGACATAATTCGGGTCCGCGATGACATAGTCAGCGAAGCCCCCGTTGACGGAATAGCCCGTGTTCTGCTGCTCGACACAAAGGGTCTCCCAGCCTCCCAGGCAGTGCCGGCAATGGCCACAGGCGGTGTAAAGCCACGGCACGCCGACCCGGTCACCTTCCTTGATGTGCGTGACGCCGGGGCCAACCGCGGAGACGAAGCCAACACCTTCATGGCCCGGAATGAAGGGGGGGTTCGGCTTCACCGGCCAGTCACCCTCAGCAGCATGCAGATCCGTGTGGCAGACGCCCGAGGCCTTGATGGCGACCTGGATCATGCCCGGTCCCGGCTCGGGAACGGCCACTTCCTCTATGACGAGCGGCTTGCCGAATTCCCGCACGACGGCGGCTTTCATGGTCCTTGCCATAAGGCGTCCTCCTTGCGTTAACCCGGTTAAGCTAGGGCAGCCGGGCGGCTGCCCCATGACCAAGATCAACCTTGCTCAGAAGAAGCCAAGCTTTTTCGGCGAATAGCTGACCAGCATGTTTTTGGTTTGCTGGTAATGATCGAGCATCATCCGGTGGTTTTCACGTCCGATGCCCGATTGCTTGTAGCCGCCGAAAGCCGCGTGGGCGGGATAGGCATGGTAGCAGTTCGTCCATACCCGGCCGGCCTGGATCGCGCGCCCGAAGCGATAGGCCCGGTTGCCGTCACGCGTCCATACCCCGGCGCCAAGCCCGTAGAGCGTGTCGTTGGCGATGGCGAGTGCCTCGTCGTCGTCCTTGAAGGTGGTGACGGAGACGACGGGTCCGAAGATCTCCTCCTGGAAGATCCGCATCTTGTTATGGCCCTTGAAGACCGTCGGCTTGACGTAGTACCCGCCGGCGAGATCGCCCGGCAGTTCGTTGCGCTCGCCTCCTGCCAGGATCTCGGCGCCCTCCTGCCGGCCGATGTCGAAGTAGCTGAGGATCTTCTCGAGCTGCTCGGACGAAGCCTGCGCGCCGATCATCGGCGACGGATCGAGCGGATTGCCCTGCTTGATGGCCTTCACGCGGCCGAGCGCCTTCTCCATGAAGCGATCGTAGATCGATTCATGGATCAGCGCGCGGCTCGGGCAGGTGCAGACCTCGCCCTGGTTCAAGGCGAACATCACGAAACCTTCGATGGCTTTATCGAGATAGTCGTCATCATCGGCCGTCACATCTTTGAAGAAGATGTTCGGAGACTTGCCGCCGAGTTCCAGCGTCACCGGAATGAGGTTCTGACTGGCATACTGCATGATCAACCGGCCGGTCGTCGTCTCGCCGGTGAAGGCGATCTTGGCGATACGCGGGTTGGACGCCAGCGGCTTTCCGGCCTCCAGGCCGAAGCCGTTGACGATGTTGAGCACACCAGGCGGCAGGATATCTGCAATGAGCTCCGCGAGCACAAGGATCGAGGCGGGCGTCTGCTCCGCCGGCTTCAGCACGACGCAGTTGCCGGCGGCAAGCGCGGGCGCAAGCTTCCACACCGCCATCAGGATCGGGAAATTCCAGGGGATGATCTGCCCGACGACGCCGAGCGGCTCGTGGAAATGGTAAGCGACCGTGTCGTGGTCGATCTCCGAGATCCCGCCCTCCTGCGCGCGGACGGCGCCGGCGAAATAACGGAAATGGTCGATGGCGAGCGGCAGGTCGGCGGCGGTCGTCTCGCGGATCGGCTTGCCGTTGTCCCAGGTCTCGGCCTCGGCGAGAAGTGACAGGTTCTCCTGCATGACATCGGCGATGCGGTTGAGCAGCAGCGCGCGCTCGGCGACGCTGGTGCGCCCCCAGGCATCCTTGGCCGCGTGGGCGGCATCGAGCGCCGCCTCGATGTCGCTGGCGTCGGAGCGCGCAACCTCGCAGAGCAACTTGCCGTTGACGGGGGACGTATTCTCAAAATAGCGGCCGGCCTGCGGCTCGGTCCATTGACCATTGATGAAATTGCCGTAGCGCGCCTTGAAAGGCGTGGCCGCCGCACGAAAGATCTCTGGCTTGTTCAAGGTTTCCTCCTGCATGTCCCGTCGGGCCGCCTATCGACTGCGGTCTCATGCAGGGATCATCACGCCGGTTGCAGAGGAATGTCAGCCGCCCTCCGTCTGTTTTGCGGTGCACCTGTCGCAGGACTGCGACAGGTGCACACAACACGTCAATGGTTGCGGCCAAGCCCGAAGCGCGAGAGCTTGCGATGCATGGTCGCGCGGCTGACACCGAGCAAACGGGCGGCAGCCGAGACGTTGCCCTTGGCGCGGGAGAGAGCGCGCTGCACGGCGCCGCGCTCGGCCGTCGCGAGATCCTCACTGGGGCTATCCGGCCCCTCAAAAAGGTCAGCGGCCGGAAAAGGCGCACCAAGGCGCGCATCCGTCAGACCATAAGCCACGCGGGCGGCGCGATTGGCGCCCACCACGAGATCCTCCCGATCGACGGCGATGAGGCCGACAGCGCCCTTGCCGAGGTCAGGTCCGAGCATCACCCGGGCGTGGTTGAAGGTCTCGCGGAAGTGACGCGCCTCAATGCCTTGCGCCGCCTCATTCGCCGCCGTGGCGATCAGGCGTAGCATGGTCGGTGTCAGATCCGACCTGCAGGTCGAGACATCGAGCGTCGCGACCAGTCGGCCCTCAGCGTCCCAGATGGGAGAGACGGTGCAGCTCAGGCCGATATTACGGGTGAGAAAATGCTGATCTCGATGGATGGTGAGCGGACGCCCTTCCGCAAGGCACGTGCCGACACCATTGGTGCCCTCGCTCGCCTCGCTCCAAACCATGCCGGTCCAGAGACCGAGATTGAGAAAATCCGCGTCATCACCCGCCGCCCCCCGGCGATCGAGCGGCACACCGTCGCGGTCGGTGAGAAGCACGCAGCAGCCGGCGTCACCCACGGCCTCGAACAGGCGGTCGAGCGTGTGCTGCGCGAGCCTGACCAGCTTCTCAGTCCGCTCGAAGGCCAGATTGAAAGCTGCGCTGTCAAGGCGATGCGGCGGACGGTGCTGGTCCGGATCCAAACCATATTGGGTGACAGAGCGCGACCAGGAAGCCGCGACAGCAGATCGCGCTGCCGAGGCGCCATCGCTCAACGTTGAATAAACCCTTGCGGCATGGTGCGCCTTGGCCGTCTCGCCCATCCCTGCGACCTTTCCGTTCCGCCTCTGCCAGCTCCGGAGCTTTCACAGCCGCTGCTCATCTATGCCGCCATAGTCCGGCGGCAAGGTGGGATGTGTCAATCACCTGCCGCAAGGACAGCATCAGCCAGACGCTCAGCCAGCATGATGACGGGAATGTTGAGATTGGCGCGTGGCACCGTCGGCATCACGGAGGCGTCTATCACGCGCAACCCGCCCACGCCGTGGACACGGCCCGAGGCGGGATCCGTCACAGCCTCACGGTCTTCGGCGGTACCCATCCGGCAGGTGCCGCAGGCATGCCATTGGCCGAAGGCATTATCGCGGATATAGGTCGCGATCGCCTCATCGCTCGCCAGGAGATCCGCGAGGCGCATGCCGCCTGCCACAAAGCTCCTGAAGAAGGGTTGCCGGAGGAAAGGCAGCGCGTCGAGCGCCACCGCCGCCGGCGCGGTGATGAGGAAGTTGCGCAGGCCATAGCGCCCCAGCGCCTTGGCGAAGCCGCTGTAGCGCGAGGGCGAGGCATGGGCCACGTGCCCGACCAGCGCCTGAGAGGCGAGGAGGCGCGCCATGAAGCGGACCGAGGCCGTCAATCGCCTGACATCACGAATATCAGCCAGATGGTTGAAAGCCGCGAGCGGCGGCATTGACAGATCAGCGCTCTGCAAGGTGACACTGCCACGCGCATAGGGCTTGTTGATCCACGACAGCAGCGTCGCGATTTGCCGGCCAAGAGGATGCCAGGCGGATTTCGCCACCACCATCATATACATGTCCGACGGCATTCCATCTTCTACGCCCGAGCTGTAGCGCAGACCAAGGTGAATATGCCGGCGCGTCGTGCCCCGCAGTCGCGCGCCGCGCGCAAGATAAGCAGAGAGCGAGATCCCCGGATGCTCCTGCAGGTTTTGGCCGACCCCCGGGAGGTCATGCACGACCGGGAGCCCGAGCCTGCGCAAATCTGTCGCCGGCCCTATGCCCGATTTCATCAACAGCGCCGGGCTGTGAATGGCGCCCGCGGCGATGATGGTCTCCCGAGCCCCTATGGTGCGCGTCACGCCGTTTGTGCCATGGATCCTGACGCCCACCACCCGCCGCCCCTGCCAAATGAGGCCCGAGACGGAAGCATCCGCCATGACGACCAGATTGGGACGCCGGCGCGTCTCGCGATCGAGATAGGCGCGCGCTGTCGAGACGCGGTGGACACCGTCATTCGAGAGCGTCATCGGGAAATAGCCGTCCTCGAAGCGGCCATTCTGGTCGCCGAGCGCAGCAAAGCCGGCGTCCGCCAGCGCCGCTTCCGCCGCTAGCGAAAAGGCCGGCCAGCGCTCGCGAGGAACACGATAGATGGGGATAGGCCCGCTGTCGCCGTGGAGCGGCCCGCCGTAGTCGAGGTCCCGCTCGAGCTTCTTGAAATAGGGCAGCACCGACTGCCAGTTCCAGCCCGTGGCCCCTAGCCGTTCCCACTCGTCATAGTCATCGGGCGTGCCGCGATTGGCAACCTGACCGTTGATGCTGGAGCCGCCGCCCATCAGTCGCGGTTGCTCATAGCGCCCGAGAGGAGGACGCTCGGCAGCGTTATGCGCGACGGGCCGGAAATAGGCTGGCAAGGCGGGCCAGTGGTTGACGGGGTCGAAGGCGACGCGGCCGGGGTAGATATCGAGCATCGCGGGCGTTTCTTCCCCCGGCTTGATGTCCCGCCCCGCCTCGATGAGGAGCACCCGCCGCCGCGGATCGGCGGAGAGCCGGTTCGCCAGCACGCAGCCGCTGCTACCGCCGCCGACGATCGCGATGTCAAAGACATTCTGGCCGGGTTCGCCCCCCGCCTCCGCCGGCGTCTCAGCCGGCATGGTTCGCGAACCGCTCCGCGAAGGCGCGCGCGCCAGCCTCCGCCACCTCCTGATCCTCGTCTGTCGAGCCGGAGCTGACCCCGACCGCGCCAACGACCACGCCCTCCACGACCAGGGGAATGCCGCCGGCGAGCGTCGTGAAGCGGCCACCCGCCTGGGCATGGATGCCGAAGGCCGCCTGCCCTGGCACCACGGCCGGCGCGAGATCGCGCGTCGCCTTGCGGCTACCGGCCGCCGTCAACGCCTTGTTGATCGCGATGTCCACGGCGATGAACTTGGCGCCGTCCATGCGCCGCGCGGCGACGAGATGGCCGCTTTCATCGACCACTACGATGTTTTGCGGCACCCCGATCGCCTCCGCCCGGCGCTGCGCAGCGTCGAGGACGTGATTGGCTTCGCTCAGGCCGATGCGCGTGATGACCTGCATGATGTACCCCCTCAGCCGATCCAGAAGCCGCCGTTCACATCGAGCGTCGCGCCCGTGATATAGGCCGCCTCGTCCGAGGCCAGGAAGGCGACGGCGCTCCCCACATCGGCAGTGGCGCCGAGCCGTGCTAGCGGAATGGCCTGTTGCAGCCGCTCCCGCGTTTCCGGTGTGACGTTCTCGCGGATGAGATCGGTATCGATCAGCCCCGGCGCCACCGCATTGGCGGTGATGCCGTGCTTCGCCATCTGCCGGGCGAGCGTGCGGGTGAAGCCCAGGATGCCCGCCTTAGTGGTGGCATAGTGGATGCCGCCGTTGATCGCTCCTTGCCGGCCGACCAGCGACGACATGCTGATGACGCGCCCGCGACCCTTGGCGATCATCCCGGGCAGCACCGCCTTGGTGCAAAGGAAGACGCTCTTCAGATTGGTTGTCATCAGCCGGTCCCACTCCGCCTCGTCGATGTCGAGGATGGAGAGCGCATTGTCCTGACCGGCATTGTTGACGAGGATGTCGATGCCGCCGAGGCCGCGCTCGACCTCGGACACCATTCGCGCCACATCCTCCCCTCGACCGGCATCACCAACGACCGCGAGCGCGCCCTCTCCCAGCGCATCCGCCGTCAGGCGCGCCGTGTCACCGTCGATATCGGCGATGGCGACCCGCGCGCCCCGCGCGTAGAGTGCCTCGGCCACGGCCCGGCCGATGCCGCGCCCAGCGCCGGTTACGACGGCCACGCGGCCATCGAGACGAGACAATGTCATATCGCTTATCCCTTGACGGAGCCCTTGGTGAGGCCGGACACCATGAGCCGGCCGAACAGGGCGAAGATGATGAGGATGGGCAGGATGGCGAGGGTGGCCGAGGCCGTGAGCGGCCCCCACTCCCGGCCGAAGAACCCGATGAAGCTGTAGATCGCGGGCTGCACGGTGCGCAGCGAGGGCGAATCCACCATCACCGAGCTCGCCACGAATTCGTTCCACGACCCCACGAAGACGAGGATGGCGGCAGCGCCCAAGGCCGGGCGCACCAGCGGCAGGATCACGTAGCGCAGGATCTGGAAGGTCGTGCAGCCGTCCGCCGTGGCCGCCTCGTCGAGCTCGCGCGGGATGCCTTCGATCGTGCCCTTGATCACCCAGATCGCCATGGGCAACTGGTGAGCCGCGTAGAGCATCGGCAAGACGATCGGCGTATTCGTGAGCCCTAGCGATGCAAAATAAACATAGTTGGGAATAAGCAGGGCCGCGGCACCAATAGACAGCGGTATGCTTGCGACCACCGCCAGAAAAAGCACCCGACGCAGGGGGAAGTTGAAGCGGTCAAAAGCATAGGCGGCAGGAAGGGCTAGCACGAGGGCGAAGACCACCGCGACCAGCGCATTGACGAGGCTGATGCCCAGGTTGCCGCCGAAGCCGCTCAGGAACACGCGTTCATAGTTCTCGATCGTTGGCGTGAAGCTGACGAATGTCGGCGGAAAGCGAAACAGATCCGCCTGCCCCTTGAAGGAGGTGATGATGCCCCAGATCAGCGGCGCGATATTGAGGATGACGAGACAGCCAAAGAGCCCGCTCCATAGCCAGCCGAGGCTCGGCACGAAACGACGGACCGGCGCGGCGGCGACAGCTGATGACAATGTTGCCGAGGTCATGGCGGTCCTCACGCTTGCCAGCGGGCGAGCCGCACATAGGACATCACGAGGAGGATGTTGCCCGCGAACATGACGATGGCGAGCGCGGTGGCCGAGCCGAGATCGTAGTTCGTGAAGGCGCGCTCGTAGACATCCATGGCGAGGATGCGCGTCGCGTCGCCGGGACCACCACCGGTCATTACCAAGGGTGTCTCGACGGTATTGAAGGTCGACAGAGTTAGGACGATGGCGATCAACAACAAAGGCGTCTTCAACAACGGCAGCGTAATCATGCGGAATATCTGCCAGTTATTGGCACCGTCGATACGCGCGGCCTCATCATAGTCGTCCGGTATGCTCTTGAGACCAGCCAGGAGCACGAGAACCGCGTAGCCGATACGTTTCCAGACTGACACTGCGACAAGCAGCACCATCGCCCCGGTTGGGTTGTTCAGCGGCTGCATCGCATCGAACCCGAGGAGCTGGACGACATAACTTGCGACACCGATGTCGTTGACGAAGACCCACCGGAAGAGAAGCGTGGCGACCACCGCCGAGATGATCCACGGCACGATGACGACCATCTGCACCATGAAGGCCGTGCGCGCCGGCAAACGGTTGATCCAGATCGCGAGCGCCATGGCGATCATGATCGTGAACACGACACAGGCTGCCGTGAAGACGCCGCTGCGACCCAGCGTCGGGAGCAGAGAGGGGTCCTCCATGAGCCTGACGTAGTTGCCCAAGCCTACGAAATCCGTCGGGGCCCCATACTCGATACGAAACAGTGTGAACCAGAATCCGTAAAGCACGGGAGAGAACAAAACGAAGAGAAGTAGCGCAAAGGCTGGCGCTATATAAATATACGCAGTTGCGCTCGATCTCATGTGAGTATCATGCCTTGGTTCGCAACGACATCTGCAGCAATTCCATGATGCGGCAGGCGCGCCTGATATCCGGATCTACGAAACGTCGAGCAGGCCGGAATGTCAGCCACTCCACCGAGGCGCCACCGCACGCTCGGCGGGGCATACGCAACGCCGTATGCCCCCCATCGCGCATTACCGGTTGTTGCGGCGATTGAATTCCTTTTCCGCTTCCTCAAGCGCCGTCTTCGGATCCGCCCCGTTCACCACGACGTTCTGCGCCGCCTTGTTCAGGGCCTGCCGGTAACCGCCGACGCCAAAGTCGATGGGGGCGAGCCATCCGAAATTCCGGGCACCTTCAGTGGTGACGGTCATATAGCTATTGCCTGGTTTATCGAAGTAAGACCCGAGAGACTTGATGGTTGTTCCCAGCGTCGGTGCCTGTCCACCAACGGTGACCCAGATGGAATCGCCCTCCGGGCCGGTCATATATTCGAGAAAGCGGCCGGCGAGTTCCTGATTCTTGGAGCCGGACCAAACGCCGACCGCCCAACCTGCCATGACAGCGGGAGAATGCGGCTTCTTTCCATTGCCAGGCCACAGCATCTGCCCGACCTTGTCCGCGCCGATCTTCGCCTGGACGCTGGAGACGCGCACGCTCGCGCCCGTGTACATCGCGAGGCGTCCGGCCGAGAATTGCTCGATCAGGTCGTCCGGCGTCCATGTCGCCGCCTGCTTCGGCGTCACCCCGTGCTTGGTGATCATGTCAGTCTGGAGCGCAAGCGCCGCTACGCCGGCGGGCGTCGCGAAACGCGCCTTGCCATTTTCCTCGAAGAGAGTGCCCTGCTCAGCGAGCGTCGCCGGGATCATCATCTGGGGATCGGCCTGCGCCTCGCTGAAGCCTTGACCGAACCCCCAACGGGTCACCGTGCCGGCAGCGTCCTTGATCGTGAGCTTCTTCGCCGCTTCGGTGAATTTATCCCAAGTGGTCAAGGTCGCCGGGTCAATACCCGCCTCTTTCAGAAGATCTGTGCGGTAGATTACCGATATGTAGTTGCGCGACGTAAAAAGGCAGTATTGCTTGCCGTTGATAGCGCATTGATCCCAATAGGCGCCGGCATGATCGGCAACCTGCTCCTTTGTCCATCCGTCTATGAAGAGCTTCCGCAGATCCGCCATAGCGCCTGACTTGATGGCATCTCCGAGCAGGTCCGTGATCACCCAAATGACGTCGGGCGCATTTCCGCCCCTGCTTGCTGCGAGGAATTTCGGCGTCATCTGGTCCCAGACCTGAGGCTCGACCGCGATCTTGGCGCCGGGATTGGCCGCCTCGAACTTGGCGATGATCTCGGCCAGGGCTTTCTCCCGCGGCGCATTCCCGGCCGGATTGAGGAAGGTCCACATCCGGATCGTCTCCGCCATCGCTCCCGTCGCCGGCAGCGCGGTGGCCAACGCGAGCAGGCTCGCCCCTCCGATCAGACGCAGCCTTTTTGACCCCATCGTCTTCATCATCGTCTTCCTCCCCTTTCCTTCATTTTTTTGCCGTAGCCTATTCGGCTTCCCTGCCAGGGCTTTGCGCCGACAGGTCTTTGAGGGCGCCCTGCAATGATCTGTCGATGTGTTTGCGCGTCGCCGCGCGATACTGCTCCACATCCTGCGCGCGCAGGGCAGCGATAATGGCGTGATGCTCGACACCTTCGCTTTCAAGGCGATCGCGCCAGGAATTAAGGCCGCGCTGGATCCACGCACCGAGCAACTGCATCTGGATCGAGCGATAAAGCGAGACGAGCAGATCGTTACCGCTCAATTCGACGAGACAATGGTGGAAGCGCCCGTTCAGATCCACATGCAGCCGATGCGACATGCGCTTCGGCGCCGCTTCCAGCTTGCCCTGGATGCTTTCCAGGGGTCCGAGACTTTTCAGGGTGATGTCACCGGCTTTGAGACGCCCAATAGCCAGCTCACCCGCCATGACTTCGAGGCCGAAACGCACCTGCCATAAATCGGCGACCTGCTTGGGCGTCGGGGTTCTGATATGAAAGCCACGCCGCGGGATCGCCTCGATATAGCCTTCGGTCGCCAAGCGCATCAGCGCTTCGCGCACCGGCGTCAGGCTGACGCCGAATTTCAGCGATAGCTCTTGCGGATAGAGTCGTGCGCCGCGCTCGAAATATCCGAACAGGATCATTTCGAGAAGCGTGCGATGAAGTGTCTCCTGCAAAGTCTCGCCGGGCTTGCCGACGAGTTCGCCGAGTTCTGCTGGGTCTGGCAGAGCGGAGGTCATGCGAGCACCCTCGCCCCTCTATCGTCCGACAGGAGGAACGCTGTCAGCAGATCAGCATCCGGATCGCCGCCATGTCCCGGCCCATCGCGGGCCACAAGGTTGCCGTCCGCCAGGCATAGCGGTGCCAAGGCCAGCTCGTCCCGCAAGGCATTCGGCAGCCGGTTCGCCTCATAACACCAAGCTGCTGGCAAGGCCCGGCACACATGCAGCGCCGCGGACACGCCGACGCTCGTGCCGACGCCATGCGGCGCAAGCCTCAGCCCCTCACGCGCGCAGAGTTCGCCGATGGCTACGAGGCCGCTGACGCCACCCGCACGCGTGATGTTGGGCTGCAATATGTCGACAGCACCAGCCTTCGCCAAAGCTTCAAAAGCCGGCAAAATAAATTCGTTTTCGCCCGCAGCAATTGGCACCGGCGAGGCTCTCCGCACGGCAGCGAGAGCAGCCGGATCGTCCGGCGGAATCGGTTCTTCCAGCCAGGCGATATCGAGATTCTTCAGTCCCCGCGCGAGGGCTATGGCGTCACTCACGCCATAGGCACAGTTAGCATCGAGCATGAGCCGGTGCTCGCCAAGTGCCTCGCGCACAGCCGAAATATGATCGAGGTCCACCGCGATGCCCCGGCCAATCTTCAGCTTCACGGCGTGGTAACCCTGGGCGATAAGGGCTTGCGCGGCGGCTGCGGACGCGTCTGGCGTCGGCAAGAGCGCGACGGGGCTGACATAGGTTTCAACCGCCCCCGGCGAGCCGCCGAGACGTGTTGCGAGCGGCTGGCCGGCATTCTTGGCGATCAGATCCCACAACGCGATATCGACAGCCGCCAGGGCCTCGATAGCAGGGCCGCGGGTATGCCCCAGAGCCCGAAAATAGGTCGCCAGATCCGCCAGCATGGCGGCCGGCTCATCGACATCCAGGCCGATAACCACAGGCGCGACCACGTTCTGGATAAGACTTGCCGCCGCCAGCGGGTAAGGGAGGCCAAAGCTCTCCCCCCAGCCACTCAGCCCGTTGTCAGCCGTCACTTTGACGAGCGTCGCATATTGGCCGGTCCGCGGGATCCGGCGGAAATGGCTCGCAGGCGCTAGAATTTCAGGCGGCACATTGGCAAGCCCGCCATATTGGCGCGCGAATGTTGCAGCCAAGGGATAAACACTGACGCCGACAAGCTTCATGGGCCACCTCACCACGAAGCTTATAAATTATAATTTATTTTTTTCAAGCGGCGAGACTGCCTCCCGATCCGTCACTCGACCCCTTTATTTATAACGGCTTGCGGGCCCTTCGTCAGGCAAGCGTGATCCGGACGCGGCGATTTTGCTTGCCCTTCTTCTCGATCCCCGTCACGGCCACCGTGCCGATCTCGCCGGTGCGCCGCACATGCGTCCCACCACACGGCTGCAGATCGAGCCCGGCAATTTCGACAAGCCGGACGCGGCCCGCTCCCATCGGCGGCTTGACCGACATCGTCTTGACAAGCGAAGGATTGGCGAGAAGCTCATCGTCGGTGATCCAGCGCTCGCTGACAACAGCGTCTTGCGCCGCCATGGCCGTGAGTTCCGCGCTGAGAGCGTCCTTGTCGAGCATGGCATCTGGAATATCAAAATCGAGCCGCCCTTCGCCATCGCCCACGGACCCACCAGTCACCGGATAAGGGAGGATGACCGAGAGAAGATGGAGCGCAGTGTGGGCCCGCATCCGCGCGTAGCGAACGGGCCAGTCAAGCGCCAGAGAGACGCTCTCCCCGATGTCCGGTCGGCGCGCGCCCTCCCCGATCTGATGGAGAACAACCGAGCGATCCGCGCCGTAAACGACGTTCAAGATTGGAAGCTTGACACCATCGGCGAGGGTGACCGTGCCACGATCACCGGCCTGCCCGCCGCCCTGAACGTAGAAAAGGGTCTGATCGAGCTGTACACCGGTATCGTCGACAGCAATCACACGCGCAGTGGTCTCGCGGAGATAGGCATCATCACGAAAGAGAAGCTGCGTTTTCATGAACCAATTGTTAGAGCATCGGCCAAGCCTTGGGAAGCGCCCTCGACGGCGCGTCACCCTCCGGAAAAAGGCCCGACGCCCCGAAGCCAGCCCTGAGCGAACGGGGACTGCCGCACCGTCGCGTCAGAAGCCGTGCAGCGCGCCGCCGTCGACCACCAGAATATGCCCGGTCACATAGCTCGCCGCGCGTGATGCGAGGTAGGTCATCGCCCAGCCGATGTCCGCACCGCTTCCAAGCCTCTTCATGGGAATACGCCCATCGATCTTGGCCCGCCGCGCCGGATCGCTCGCCGTCGCCTTGCGAAACAGCGGCGTATCAATCCATCCGGGGGCGACGCCGTTGACACGCACCCCGCGCGGGGCAAGCTCGGTGGCGAGTGCGCGTACCATACCCACATGCGCGGCCTTTGCGGCAGAATAGCCGATCACATTCGGGATGCCGAGAAATGAACTCATGGACGCTGTGAATAGAATCGAACCGTTGCCGCAGGATTCGATCTGCTTGACGAATGCCTGCGAACACGAAAATGCGCCCGATACATGGATATTGAGAACAGCTTGGAAGTCTTCTGGCGTCATCGCGTCGAGCGGTTGCTTAACTGTTCGCCCAGCGTTGTTGACCAAGATTGAAACAGCGCCGCGCTTGTCCTGCACCATTTCCGCGAAATCGTTCGCCACATCGAGCTTGGTGACATCCCAGACGAAGCCAGCCGCACCTTCACCTAACTCTTCGACAGCGCGGTCGAGTTTCTCTACCTCTGTTCCAGTAATCGTCACGCGCGCACCTGCTGCGAGGAAACAACGTGCAATATCGAGACCGAGACCGCTGCTTCCACCCGTAATCAGCGCATGATGCTCGGCTAGCCCGAAAACATCTTTCATCGTTTCATTCGGCGGGAGCTGCATAGCTTATTCCTTTTTTTTCTCCGACCCTCGGCAGCACACCGGCGCGCCGACCTGCTATTCGTGGGTACCATGAACATCAACAAGGATCTTTGTAAAGGCTCCAGGATCAGCATCCCATGCGCGCATCGCATCTGCGGCCTCGGCGAAGGGCGCGACGCGAGAAATGACAAGATCGCCGATTTCGGGCCGTTGCTTCATCACTGTGATAACACGCTCGAAATCGGTAAGCTGCGCGCCACGCGACCCCCGGATATCGATCTCTTTCATCAAGAAAAAACGCGTCTCATAACTTACCGGGTTCTTCGCATAACCGACATAGACAACCCGGCCGCAGGAGCCGACGATATCGATCGATTGCGTAAAGGTCTGTTCCGCTCCGACGGCCTCGATGACCACATGCGGACCATCCTCCCCTATGAGCTCCCGTATGGTCGCAGCGACGTCGAGCTTGGAGGCATTGATGCCATTCTCAGCGCCAAGTCCCTTCGCCTGCGCGAGCTTGGCCTCGGCGAGATCGACAGCAATGACCCGTGCGCCCAGTGTCACGGCGCCAAGCACCGCACCGAGACCAATGACGCCACAGCCGAGCACCACCACCCGCTCGCCTTCGGTTATCTCAGCCCGCCGCACCGCATGGAAGCCGACCGCGAGCGGTTCGACCAAGGCGAGATCTCGCAGTGCCAACCCATCGACAGGTATGACTTTGCCGAAGGGCACCGCGATAGATTCGGTCAGCGCGCCTTCCCGCTGCACGCCGAGCGTTTCATTGTGCTTGCAAGCGTTGGGGCGCCCCATGCGGCATGCATTGCAGATACCACAATTGAAGTAGGGCAGAATGCAAACATGCTGGCCGACCTGAAAATGGCCCGGCACATCAGCACCAATCGACTCGATAACACCAGATATTTCATGGCCTGGAACGCGGGGATATTTGACCAGCGGGTTCTTACCGCGAAAACTGTTCAAATCGGATCCGCAATAGCCGATATAGGCCGTTCGGATACCAATCTCGCCAATGCCTGCGGGTCGCCAAGGCAGCTCTGTATACGAGACCACGCCGGGCTGATCGATAGAGAGAGCTTTCATCACACGTCTCGCTTAGACGATCGCCACGGTGCAACGATCGATATCGTCCCAATCAAGCTCGACGCCGAGTCCAGGCCGTGACGGCAGCTTGGCGAGGCCGTTTTCAATCGGCAGCGGGTCCTTCAGGCCGAACGCAAATCCCTCGACGGGATAGAGCAGCTCAAAGAAATCACAGTTCTTCACTGCGGCACAGCAATGGAGATTGACGATTTCTGCGGGATGGAAAATCGACGTATGGATTTCGCAATTGACGCCGAAAGCTTCCGCCAAGCGCGCTGTTTTCATGACGCCGGTAACACCCCCAGTCCATGAGACGTCAGCACGCACGCGATCGACAACACGGGTCGCGATGCATTCAGCGATGCTGTAGGGATGCTTGGCGAGCACTTCCGTGCCGACCAATGGTATCTCGAGAGTGCGCGTCAGCTCGCGCAGCGCATGGACATCCTCGTCGTAGAGAGGCTCTTCATACCAGTAGTAGCCGAGCGCCTCCAACGCGCGCCCGAAGCGGATCGCCTGCTCAAGATTGAATGTCGAGACGGGATCCGACATCAGCGTGAAATCGGGACCCACAGCCTCGCGGACGAGACGGTGGGCCTCGAGATCCTCTTCCAGATCCTTGCCGGGCGTATGCAGCTTATAGGCTTTCAGCCCTTCCGCCTTGGCACGCAGCGCCTCCTTGGCGTAATCCTCCGGCTTCGAAAGGATCATCGAGCTGCCGTAGACAGGAACATCTTCCCTATAGGCGCCGAGATACTTGTAAAGCGGCTGGCCGGCGGCCTCGGCGGACAAGAGCCACTGCAGCGTATCGAACGGACCATAGCCGTAGATGGGCAAATGGCCCCACCAGCGGTCAGCCGTCCGAAACTCATGCCACGCCTTTTCCCGATCGCGCGGATCGCGTCCCAGCATGAACGGCCTCAAAGTGTCGGCAATAAGCTTACCCGCGCCTTCTGCCGAACGGCCGGCGAATCCGAAAGTCGTGGCGCTCAGCCCCTCATCCGTTTTCATGGTGACGGCCAGGAACTGAAACGCCGAGAAATCGCCCGTACGAAACGCACCCGCATCGAATGCTTCTGGCAGCCGCCGGCAGCAGCGTACTTCGATATCGCTGATCTTCATGGCACCAGCCTCAGAACTTCCCAAAGCGCAGATAGGCTTCCTGGGGATCAACGCCCTCCAGAATGGCCTTACGGACTAGATTTTCCGTCGTGATCGCCTGTTCCGCGGCTGCGACGATCTCCTCGACCCGCGTCTGTGGGATGCGGATCAGCCCGTCGCGATCACCGATCATGTAGTCACCGGGCGCGATCACGACATCGCCGATCCTGATATCGACATCAAAAGCGCGCGGCAGCCAGTAGCCAACGATGTCACGGGGTGTATAGCCGCGCGACCACGTCTGGAACTCCAAAGCCAAAAGGAAATTGCTGTCACGGACATAGCCGTCCGCAATACAACCGAGCACGCCCTTATTCTTCAATGTCTCGGCGGACAACTCGCCCATATTGGCCACGACGCGGTCATTCGGCTGCGACACCCAGACATGGCCGGATTTGGCCTTTGAGAGAAGGCCGGTCCATTCCAGCAATGTCTGGTGCGGATCCGCATTCGGATCGACGCGGCCGTCGATGGTAAAAGCAGGGCCGGCAAGAACCTTCTCAGGCATATTGGGTCTTAATTCCGCGGGCAGGGTGAATTCTTTCAAACCCATGGCGCGCATAACGTCATGAACAACACCTGTGTAGCAACGTTCCAACCGCGCGGTGAGATTGTCGGTCATCCTGAATTATCCTTTGATTGGCTTGGTCGGGTCAGGCAGCGGGCAAGCAGGCCGGCCCGATAGGCTCAAAACTCTTGTAGGTCAGCGCGAACTCACGGTGACCAAGTTCTTCTGATTTGGTGCGCCGGCCTTGGCCAAGCGCCACCACGAAATCTCGGATCTCGCACCCGACATCATCGAGCGTCGCCTCCCCGGCCAGGACACGGCCAGCGTCGACATCCATATCCTCGGCCATGCGGCGATAGGTTTCCGGATTGGCGCAGATCTTGATGATGGGCGATATGGCGGACCCAACGACCGAGCCGCGCCCCGTCACGAAGAGAACCGCATGGCTGCCGCATGCGATGAGCTCCGCGATTTCCGCCGTGTCATTGATATTCGGAAATCCGAAACGCACCTCGCCGTCCGGCACCACGTCGAGGAGATAGAGGCCGCCGCGCGGCGGGCGGTCCCCAGGCTTGATGAGCCCAGCGATCGGCGACGAGCCGGATTTCGCATAGGCACCCATCGATTTTTCCTCGATGGTGGACAAACCGCCATCTGCATTCCCGGCAGCGAAGGAGCCATATCCCAATGTCGCGTAGTATCGCGCGGCCTTCGCTACGCTCTGCTCAAGGATAACGCCCAGCTCCGGGGTGACGGCTCGGCTCGCCATGATGTGCTCACAGCCGATAAGCTCCCCCGTTTCCTCGAAGATACACGCGGCGCCCTCCGCAACGAGCTGATCGAACGCGCGGCCCGCGGCGGGATTGCCTGTGATGCCCGACGTTCCGTCCGACCCGCCGCAGACTGTGCCGACGACGAGTTCGTCTATCCCCATCGGCACCGGCTCTTGCGCGGCAAGAATGGGCAACTGCGCGCGCACCCAGGACTGCCCCTCGGCAATCGAGGCGCGGGTGCCGCCGCTCGCTTGAATGACGACCGTCTCGACCGGCCGGCCGCTCTGGCGCACCACATGGGCAAGCCCATACTTGTCAAAGCTTTCGCATCCCAGCGACAGCAGAAGCACGGCGCCCACGTTTGGGTGGGTGCACAGTTCCTCCATCATGCGCTGCGCATAGCCGTTAGGGTAGCAGCCGGGAAAGCCGATGAGATGGACGTCCTGGTCACGGAAGGGCCAGGCGATTTCCCGGGCGACATGGTGCGCACATTCAACGAGATAGGCCACCGCGACGACATTTCGGATGCCTTTTCGTCCGTCGGCTCGCAGGAACCCACGCATCGGCGCTGTCAAATCGGTCCTCATGTCGCGTCTCCGTGGCGCGCGCGCGCGTCATCGAGCGTATAGGTCGCGGTATAATCGCTCTTCATATTGTGGACATGCACGTGTTCGCCTGCACGTATGTCCGTGGTTGCAGAGCCGATGGGCGCGCCATACTTGATGATCTTCTCGCCAATCTCAATATCCCTGGATGCTAGCTTGTGGCCAAGAGGAACATCTTTGGGCAGAACCACTTCACGCGTGCCGATACGCACCGCGCTGCCCGCCTCGATCCGCCGACGAACCACAACCACGTTGTCGTTCGGCCCGAGTAGGATCACCCGTCCGTCGAGTTCATCCTGCAGTTCTGGTTCAGCTACCATCATCGTCTCGCTGCCACGCGCGTTACAATGCAGTGCCGAGCGCGCTGCTGGCGCTCGGCATCGCCATTACCCGTTAGAAGGTCGGTAGAGATGTATTGACGGTTCCCATCCACTTCTTCTGAAGTTCCTGAATCTCACCCGTGGTCCATGCCATGAAGATGGTCGTGTTCAGCCAATGCAGGAAATCACCTTCATTGCGACGCAGCCCGATGCTCATCGGCGCGGAAGCGACCACGAATTTGACAGCAAGATTGGGATTGCGCTGCATGAATGCGGCGGCCAACCCGCCGCTTGTTACAATGCCCTCCACTTGACCCGCGAGCAGGGCCTGGCTCGTGGAGGCGTCATCGTCATAGCGCTGGATGATCGTGCCCTCGACCGCGCGCTTTGTCACCGCGATATCATTGGTCGTGGATCGTGTCACTCCGATCTTTTTGCCCTTGAGGTCAGCCAGACTGGTCAGCGTGCTGTCTTTGGACGTCAGGAAGACCTGCTGATCGACATAAACCGTATTGGTGAAGGCGATCGCTTTCGCGCGCTCCGGCGTGACCGAGAACGACGAAATAGCGATATCGATCTTTCCACTGGTCAAGTTGGGAATACGGTTGGAAGCCACCGTATCGACCACATTCAACTTCACGCCGAGATCGCGTGCGATGATTTTTGCGAGCCCGACATCGTAACCATCCGGCTCCATCTTGTCGTTCGTCAAACCGAAGGGCGGCGTGCCAAGACTGACGCCGACATTGATCGTTCCACGCTTGACGATGTCGTCCAGCAGGTTTTGGGCGGATGCAACGCCCGCCGAGGCGACAAGCGCCAGTCCGACAGCAGCAGCTTTCAATACACGAAGCATGTTGTTCTCCCTAGGTTATCGGCTGATGGACGCCATTATTGTGAAACTTCTCGTCCAAGCGTCGGCTCGCAAACGACAGGCATGAGCACAGGACGAAATACATCGCCGCGACCGTCAGATAGACGCTCAGCGGTTGATAGGTGGCATTGGCGACGATCTGGCCAGCGCGGGTCAATTCCACGAAGCCGATGATGGAAGCCAGGGCAGTGTTCTTCACGAGTTGAACGAAGAAGCCCACTGTCGGCGGAATGGCGACACGCACCGCCTGCGGCACGATGACGAAGCGCATGGTCTTGGGCCAGTTGAGCCCGATCGCAGCCGCGCCTTCCCATTGCCCCTTGCCGATCGCCTCGATCGAGCCACGCCAGATCTCGCCGAGAAAGGCTGCCGCGTAGAGGGTGAAGGCGAAGCCGGCCGCGACCAGCGCCGGCACGTCATAACCCGCGAAGGCCAGCCCGAAATATGCGATGAAGAGGAGGACGAGGAGCGGGGTACCCTGGATGACGTAAATATAGGCTTTGGCGATGAAGCGTAGCGGCGCGTAGAGCGATATGCGCGCAAGCATGATCAACGCTCCGAAGATTGCCCCGCCAAAGAGCGCCATGAACGACAGAAGCAGCGTCCACAGTCCGGCCTGCGCCAGGAAAAGCACATGGTTGAAGGAAAAGGTCTGGAACATGCCGCTTCTCCTCAACGCCCGACATATTTGAAGGCAAACAAGGTGCGGTCGAAGACTGTGAACAGCCCTTTGAAGGCTGC
Organism: Chelatococcus sp. YT9; assembly: GCF_018398315.1. Classification (NCBI taxonomy): domain Bacteria; kingdom Pseudomonadati; phylum Pseudomonadota; class Alphaproteobacteria; order Hyphomicrobiales; family Chelatococcaceae; genus Chelatococcus; species Chelatococcus sp. YT9. Next base: position 2,202,314 of record NZ_JAHBRW010000001.1, on the reverse strand, counting down.
CGTCAGGCCGAGATAAATCACGGCGACGATCAGGAATGCTTCAAGGCTACGGAAGGTGAGGCCCTGTATATCATTGGCGACGCCCGTCAGTTCGGGAATGGAAATCACCGAGACAACGCTGGTCGCTAGCATAACCAGGATGAACTGGCTCGTCAGCGCTGGATAAACCGCCGCCATGGCGGGCTTAAGGATGACGTGGCGAAACGTGAGGTAAGGCGACAGCCCCAATGCGCGTGCGGCCTCCACCTGCCCCTTGTCGACCGTCTCGATGCCGGCGCGGGCAATCTCGGTGATATAGGCGCCTGCGTAAAGCGAGAGCGACAGGATGCCGGCCGTCAGCGCGTCCAACCGTATCCCTACTGCGGGTAGTCCAAAGTATACGATGTATATCTGTACCAGGAACGGCGTGTTTCTAATGATTTCGACATAGGATCCAGCAATGAAGCGCGCCGGCTTTATCGAAGACAGGCGAGCGAATGCTCCGACGATGCCGATGACAAGCCCAAGCAGCATTGCCGCAGCCGACAGCAGGATCGTGTATAGGCCCGCGTGCACGAACTCAGGCCACCGGGCAAGCGTTCCCGAAAAATCGAAATAGAACATCCATCCTCCCGGACTTGGGCGCAAACGGGCGCCCGCTCCTCACGGCCCGTTCAGCGAAGGCCTCTCAGGGGCATTCTTTCTCCAGGCCTGTTGCAGTTCACATCACGAGACAACACTGCCGCGGGCAAGACCGGCCAATTTGAGCCCCCCACTCAAACGCGACAACGGGCACACCTTACAAAGAGGCGCTACGTCTTCAGGAACGCTTTATACTGTTTTATACTGTACCCGCTCCGCAAGGCCGCGGCACGCAGAAATTGTTACTTCCTACAAGGAGAAGACTTCAAGCTCCGTCACTTTCACTTTCCAGAGCAGCCGCGACGCTTGCCAGGGCATCCCTACGACTGCACTGAAGATGGAATTCGAGGGCTTCGCACGTCTGCTCCAGCGATCCACCGGCTATCGCCTCGATAACCTTGCGGTGCTCACCGACGGAACGAATGTGATCCCACGCATTGTAGATGAAGGTCGTATGCGTCTGCTCGAGCAAACGCATGTGCCACTCCGCGACGAGAGAGTTTCCTGCCGCCAGAATGATTTTCTGATGAAACTCGCGATCAAAGACAAGCGCCATCGCAAGATCATCGGGCGTGTCCAATTGCGCGAAATGGGCATGCCGATCCAGCGTCTGCTCAAGAGATGCCACGAATTCAGGCGTCATCTGTTGCCTGTCGAACAATTTATGCACGGCATTCATCTCGATCATGATCCGCGCTTCGTAGATCTCCTCCACCTCCGCGCTGGTGAAGCGCCTGACGACGGCGCCCTTGCGCAGCGGCGAAACCACGAGACCGTCAGCCTCCAGCCGCAGCAACGCCTCCTTGATGGGCGTGGGGCTAATCGATAACTCGACCGCCAGCTCTTCCGGCAACAACCGCCGCCCACCGGCCAACTGACCGTTGAGAATGCGGGTCCGCAATTCGCGGTAGGCCTGATCAGCCAATGTAGCACGGACGAAGCTTGCCATAGCGGCATCATTTCCATGTTTCGACGTCCGATGCAATATTCTGAATAAAAAATTTTCTATTTTAGATGAAAGATTGTTCGGGTAGGATCGTGACAATCAAGAGAGCGCGGCGCGCTGACGGTGGCGTCCAAGCCTATGAACAATCTCGACAGAAGAGGCCGGGACGCGTCGGCCACAAACCAACACACCCTTGGGAGACCGCATGACAATGACTAGCCCCGCGCCGTCGGCCGGTTCCGCATCCGGCCCCGCGCCCTTCGTAGCTCTCCAGGACATCACGAAGTACTTTGGGTCGTTCCAAGCGCTTGATCGCGTGAACCTCGACGTGCGCCGCGGCGAGCGCATCGTCATCTGCGGGCCATCGGGCTCAGGCAAGTCCACGCTCATTCGCTGCATCAACGGTCTGGAGCAGGTGCACAGCGGATCGATCGTCATCGATGGCGCTGTTCTCAGCAGCGAGCGCCGGGCCCTGATCGCATTGCGGCGGGACGTCGGCATGGTGTTCCAGCATTTCAACCTGTTCCCTCACCTTACCGTGCTGGAGAACTGCATGCTGGCGCCGGTGGAGGTGCGGGGACAGGCGCGACGCGAGGCGCGCGAGGTCGCTTTGTCTTTTCTGCGCAAGGTGCGCATAGAGGATCAGGCCGAGAAATATCCGACACAGCTGTCCGGCGGACAGCAACAGCGGGTCGCAATAGCGCGGGCGCTGTGCATGCAGCCGAAGATCATGTTGTTCGACGAGCCGACCTCCGCGCTCGATCCGGAGATGGTCAAGGAGGTGCTCGACACCATGGTTGCCCTTGCGGAGGAAGGAATGACCATGCTGGTGGTGACCCATGAGATGGGGTTTGCGCGGCAGGTTGCGGACCGTGTGATTTTCATGGATCGCGGCCGCATCCTCGAGGAAGCGCCGCCCGCCGCATTCTTCGAAGCCCCGCGCCATGTGCGCACCCGCGCCTTCCTTGCGCAGCTTCTGCACTGAACACTCCACATCCGACGCAACACTCCAGATCGCGACGTACTTGGACGAGGCGCGTCAACAGGGTGTGCCGGGCAAATCGCCCTCCCCTTTCTTGCCAAGCGGGATAGACCCCATGAAGATTACAGCCGTAGAGCCTTTCATCCTTCATCTGCCGCTGACTGCGAGCTCCATCTCGGATTCCACCCATAACATCACACACTGGGGCGTTGTCGGCGCGCGGGTCACGACAGATACAGGCCTCGAAGGCTTCGGTTTCACGGGCACCCATGCCCATCTCCCTTCCGACCGGCTGATCACCGCCTGTATCCGCGACTGCTATGCGCCACTGCTGGTTGGCGAAGACGCGACGGAGCATGCAAGGCTCTGGACGAAGCTCGCGCGTTATCCCGCGTTGCAGTGGGTGGGACGTGCCGGCATCACGCATCTTGCGCTCGCGGCGGTCGATATCGCCCTGTGGGATCTCAGGGCGAAGCAGGCCCAGCTGCCGCTGTGGCGATATCTGGGCGGCGCCCACCACGCCAGCGTGGAAGCCTACAACACGGACATCGGCTGGCTGTCTTTTTCTCTTGAGCAGATTCTCGACGGCACCAAACGCGCGGTCGAGGTGGAGGGCTTCCAGCGCATCAAGATCAAAGTCGGCCACGACAATCCTATGACCGACATCGCGCGGCTAACGGCCATCAGACGGGCGGCCGGTCCGGAGATCCGGATCGCGATCGACGGCAACGGCAAATGGGACCTACCGACGTGCCTGCGGTTCTGCGCCGCCGCCAAGGATCTTGATATCTTCTGGTTCGAGGAGCCGATGTGGTACGACGATGTCGGCTCGCATGCGTCGCTCGCCCGCGCGACGAGCATCCCCGTCGCGCTCGGCGAGCAGCTTTACACGCTCGATGCCTTCCGCGCCTTCATCGAGGCCGGTGCCGTGCACTATGTTCAGCCGGACGTGACCCGTCTGGGCGGCATTACCGAATACATCCAAGTCGCGGACCTCGCCCATGCCCATCGCTTACCGATTGCCCCCCACGCAGGCGAGATGAGCCAGGTGCACGTGCATTTGTCGTTCTGGCATCCGGCCGCCAGCATTCTCGAGTATATCCCTTGGATCAAGGATCATTTCGAAGAGCCGATCGCGGTCAGGGATGGCCTCTACGTAAGGCCGGAGCAGCCCGGCGCCGGCACCACTCCCCTTGCCACGAGCCTGGCTGGGTTCAGCAAGCCCATCGCATAACATGGCGCCCGCGCGGCAACGCTGCGCTCAGCCTCCACAACGGGATGTCACTGGAGAACGAAGAAGTCCTCGACGCGGCGCTTCGCCTTGAGCAGCACGGGCAGAAAGACCCTCTCCATCTCAGCGACGGAGAACCGGTCTTTCTGCGTGGAGACGTTGATCGCGGCCGCGATATCTCCGGAGCGATCATGGACAGGCACGGCGATTGACCGCAAGCCGAGCTCCAGCTCCTCGTCAACGATGGCATAGCCTTGGCTTGCCGCCATGCGAATCAGTTCGCCGAGTTCGCGGGGATCCGTGACAGTGTTCGGCGTCCGCTTTCCAAGCTTTGCTCGCGCGAGGAACGCTTCGAGCTCCCCGGCGGCGAGGCCCGAAAGCAGCACACGCCCCATCGACGTACAATAGGCCGGCAATCGTGCCCCTATGTGCAGGTCCGTCATGACGATATAGGGACCAGGCACGCGCGCGACATAAACGACATCATCGCCCGAAAGGGCCGACGCCGAACAGGATTCTCCGAGTTCTTCAGCGACCCATCGCAAGATAGGCTCCGCATAGGACCATAGACTGGTTCCGCCCAGCCACAGCCGAGCCACCGACAGCAGCTTGGGCGATAGCAAGAAGCGCCGGCCGGACTGCGTTGCGTAACCTGCCTCCACCAAAGTGAGCAGGAAGCGGCGTGCCCCGGCGCGCGTCAGCCCTGCCTTCGCGGCCATCTCCGTGAGAGTCATCCCGGACGGGTGCGCGGCCAAGATCTCGAGCACGGCAAGCCCTCGCCCCAGTGAGCCCACGAGATCGCGGGACGGCTTCTCAGCGGTTAGGTCCATAATCCACCAGCATTAAGCGGGGCGTTGACTCGCTATCAGTCGCAGCCCTAATGTATCGTATAAAGAACATCTGTTCGTATTGCGAACATCTTCGGAGAGGATTGCCGATGGCGCAGTTTCTGCCACTGGCCCAAGCAGTGGCCGAGAACCTCAATGATGGCGATGTCGTCGCTTTTGAGGGGTTCACCCATCTCATCCCGACAGCGGCGGCGCATGAAGCGATTCGGCAGAACTTCAAGGATCTGACACTCATCCGCATGACGCCGGACCTGGTCTATGACCAGATGATCGGCATGGGCATGGCCCGGAAGGTGATCTTCTCCTATGCCGGCAACCCGGGGGTCGGGTTGCTGCGACGCATGCGGGACGCGATTGAGAACGGCTTTCCACATCCCCTTGCCATCGAGGAGCATAGCCACGCCGCGATGGCCAACGCCTACGAGGCCGGCGCCGCCGGACTGCCCTGCGCCGTCTTTCGCGGCTATCGCGGCGCCGGCCTCGCTGAGGTCAACCCCAACATCAGGCAGGTCACCTGCCCCTTCACAGGGGAGGTTCTCGCCGCAGTGCCGGCTCTGCGCCCGGACGTCACCTTCATCCACGCCCAGAAGGCGAACAAACGGGGCGATGTCCTGATCGAGGGTATCATCGGCATCCAGAAGGAAGCCGTCCTCGCCGCCAAGCGCGCGGTCGTCACCGTCGAGGAGGTGGTGGACGACTTCGAGGGCCTTCACCCGAACCTGACCGTGCTGCCGGCATGGACCGTGACGGCGATCTCGGTAGTACCCGGCGGCTCACATCCGTCCTACACGCAAGGCTACTATGCCCGCGACAATGCCGCCTATCTCGAATGGGACGAAATCGCCGCCGACCGCCACCGATTCCGGGACTGGATGCAGAGAAACGTCATGGAAGCGGGCGTCGAGGATTTTGCCGGCCGGGTCGCGCATCTGAGGAAGGCAGCATGAGCACGTTCACCCCCAACGAGATGATGACAATTGCCGCCTCGCGCGCCTTGAAGAACGATGATGTCTGCTTCGTCGGCATTGGCGCCCCCTCGGCAGCCTGCAACATCGCGCGCCTTACGCATGCACCCGACATCACTTTGATCTATGAAAGCGGCACGATCGGCACCGCTCCGGATGTGCTGCCATTGTCCATCGGCGACGGCGAACTGTGCGAAACGGCCACGACCACGGTTTCTGTGCCCGAGATGTTCCGCTATTGGCTGCAGGGCGGACGTATCTCCATCGGCTTTCTGGGTGCGGCGCAGATCGACAAGTTCGGCAATATCAACACCACCGTGATCGGGGACTACCATCACCCGAAAACGCGGCTGCCGGGCGGTGGTGGTGCGCCGGAAATCGCGACTTCGTCGCGGGAGGTCTATATCACCATGGCGCAGTCAAAGCGGGGCATGGTCGAGGCAATCGACTTCTATACCTCGTTCGGTCATGGCGAGGGCGGCGATCATCGACAGCGCCTTGGCATCGACACCAAGGGACCAACCCTGCTGATCACGGATCTCGCCATCTGGAAGCCCGATCCTCTCACGAAAGAATTCACGGTAGTGTCGCTGCATCCCGGCGTGACACGGGAACAGGTCCAAGACACATGTGGCTGGCCGGCGGAATTCGCAGACGAGCTTTCGGTGACGCAACCTCCGACGGAGCTCGAGCTGGCTACATTGCGCGATCTGAAAGCGCGCACGGATGCGGCGCATAAGGCCCAGGCCCACAAAGTCTGAGCGTTTGGCACAGCCCAGAAGAGTTATCGCTCGCGTTGCGCAACAAAGGAAAGCGCGTGTCGCCATGGTACCGGGCAGATACGGTGGCGACCGCGCCTCCTCCGGATCCCGCCGCGCCGTGTCTCAGTGCCGCGCATGCGGCGCATGGCATTCAATAGAAGAAATTTCTCTCTATGCGATTTTTGGCTGATGCTCGAAGAACTACGTCTGAAATTCACGAAACTGTCATTCTAGATCTGTATGCTTATTTACTTAAATTGACCAACATCGCCTTCATGTTGGACAGCAAGTTTCGCTGATCATCAAGTTCTATATTGAAGACGGTCTTGTCGCAGATCTCCTGCCATTTCTCCAGCAGCCGGCGCGACATTTCCTTCCCTTCGTCAGTCAAGATAAGGTTCTTGATCCTGCGGTCATTTGCATCCTGCTGCCGAAGCACAAGGCCAGACTTCTCCAGCTCGTCAATCAGCCGCACCGCGCTTGGACCTTCGATCTCGAGATAGGCGGCCACCGAGGTCTGCGTGAGATCCCCCTCTTTGGACAAGGCCAGCAGAGCGCGTGCGCGTGCCAAGGTAACCCCTTGATGACGCAGTTCCTCTTTGAAGGAGCTGATGAGTTTCTGCCTGACCTTGAGGAGCTCCGAAAGAACTTCATTCCCAAGGACAGCCTGCCGTCTCAGTGAAGCTTCTTCTTTCCGGACGCTTGTCATACGATCCTCTGCCAGCCCAGCGCAGCACCTGCAAACCTCCACCCTCCCGAATCTCACGCGATGGGAATGCAGAGGCGATCTGCGCTAGCCGGTTAAATCGTGCGCCGATCTCCATTGTAAGTGCGCCAGCGCACACGGGCTCGCAGCCCGCGCAGCAAATCCACAAGGACGCGAAGTAAAAAGAAGGCGGCGCAAGCGCCGCCTATATAGTTGGGTCAATATTTGGAGGTCAGTCCAAATATCATCTCCCAATTCGCGGACATCTCGGCAGAAAGTCAAGCGCATAACAGTATCGACACTATTGAGTAGATATATAATTGATTATGCTAACTAATTGTGTTTCGTCGACAACACCTGTGGCTCTAATAGATTTGATTGCCGCTAATCTGCCGCAATGCAATTGCCAATCTTCGCGTTCTGGTGAACCTAAGATGAACTGCACGACGCAAGCGCTCTGCAGCAAGTTTGGACACCGGAGATTTACGATGAAGCTGATCAAGAGCCTTCTGCTCGGCAGCGCTGCTGGCTTTGCCGCCGTTGCGGGAGCACAAGCTGCCGATCTTCCCATGACCAAGGCCGCACCCGTCGACTACGTCCGCGTGTGCTCCGTGCATGGCGCGGGATTCTTCTACATTCCCGGCAGCGACACCTGCATTAAGATTGGTGGCCGTGTCCGCGCCGAGTTCATGTACCAGCAGCCGCTCAACAATGGCTTCGGTGAAGGCCGCTACCGTGATGCCACAGGCTTTCGTGGTCGTGGCCAGCTCGACGTCGATACGCGCACGTCCTCGGAATTCGGCACGGTCCGCGCATATTTCCGCTTTCAGCTGACTCGCGATTCGGGTGCGTTCCGCGCGAGCTACGAAGGCCCGCAGGGCAGCTCGACGAACTCGAACCTCGATAAGGCGTTCATCCAGTTCGCCGGCATCACGGCCGGTGTCGCCCAGTCGTTCTTCGACTTCTATGCCACAGCAGCAAACTTCGCCTCGGCGCCGGGCACATCCATGGGCTCGGACAATGGCAACACCCAGCTGCTTGCCTATACCGCGACCTTCGGCCAGGGCTTCTCGGCGACAATCGCCATCGAAGACCGCAACCAGCGCAACGTCGGTGGAGAGTACTACGACATCGCCGGCGAGCGCATGCCCGACGTTGTCGCCGCGCTCCGCGTCGATCAGGGCTGGGGTTCGGCCCAGTTGTCAGGCGCCGTGCGTCAGCTCAATTCCGGCGCGCTCTACGGCTACAACAATTCGAGCCGCGTCGATACCGAATGGGGCTATGCCATTCAGGCCGGCGTGAAGATCAATCTGCCCGCGCTTGCGGCGGGTGACGCGCTGTGGTTGCAGGCGGCTTATGCTGATGGCGGCCTCAACTATCTCGGCATCACCGGACCGACGTTGGGCAACTACACGTCCGCCTACATCCCCACCGCAGACGCGGTTCTCGTCAACGGCCAGATCGAGAAGACCAAGGGCTGGAACGTTCTCGGCAACCTCATCCATTACTGGACGCCCAGCCTGCGCTCCACCCTGTTCGGCAGCTTCTGGCAAGTCGACTACAGCAGCAAGGTCACGAACAACACCATCTTCCGCGACTACAAGATCTATCAGGCCGGCACGGGCCTGATCTGGTCGCCGGTTAAGGCGATGGATATCGGCGTCGAAGTCCTGTACGCGAAGTTCGATCCGAGCCGCCGCTGGAATGACAGTGTCTACCAGAAGGGCTCCGAGGATCAGTGGCAGGGCCGCATCCGCTTCCAGCGCGATTTCTAAGCCCTCCATAGCTACCGGCTGGCGATTGCCAGCCGCAGGGCCTCACGAGGTCGGTACCCCCGTGGTACCGGCCTTTTCCTCGTCTGGTCCAGACTCGATCCCCGATGCGCATGCGTGCTGCGGCGTTGCAGAGCGCTGGGCCGGCTCGCAAACCCTGCTGAACTGCGGTATACACGCCAGTCATAACAGACCATCCAAGAACAGATCTGTTGCGGGGGCAAAAGCGATGGCACTGCGTTCCGGTGGGCAAGGCGTAGCTGCGGTCCCTGACACGGTTCTGATCGTGGGAAGCGGCCCGGCCGGGTTATTTGCCGCCTCGGAACTTCTGCGCCATGGCGTCAGGCCTCGTATCGTCGAGAAGAGACTCGCGCCGCACCATGAAACACGCGGCACCGTTATCCAGCCGGCTGTCCTGGAGATCCTGGATCGCGGCGGTCTGATCGATCCTTTTCTCGCGGCCGGCACGCGCATCGAGCATATTCAAATTCTCGGGCCGGGCCTGCGTGAACTCGCGCGGGCGGATCTCGCCGGCATCGGCAGCAAATACGAGTTTCAGTGCAGCCTGCCGCAGTGGCGCACGGAGGCCATCCTGCGCGAGCACCTGGCGAATGAAGGCATCGCGATCGAATACGGCATTGACGTCAAGTCGATCGACGAGGATGAGGCGGGCGTTCACGTGACCATCGAGGTCGACGGCCGCAAGGAGACCCTGAGCGCGGCCTATGTGCTGGGAGCCGGCGGAGGGCACAGCATCACGCGACACGCAATGGGGCAGCATCTCGTCGGTGAAACCTACGACGGACGCTATATTGTCGCGGATGTGGCGCTCGGGCTTTCCACACCCCCAGGCCATGGCCGCGTCATTGTCGGGCGTGCTGGCTTCGTCCTGATATCGCCGCTTCCGGATGATCGTTGGCTGATTTTCGTCAACCGCGACGACGACGATGTGCGTGATGCGCTCCCTAACGAGGCGGAACTCAGCGCGCTGCTCAACGCGCGCGTCGGTGCCGACGTAGGGATGCAGGATCTGCGTTGGGCATCCTATTTCAGGATGCACAAGCGCGCCGTTCCCAGCCTGAGTAACGGCCGACGGTTCCTCCTCGGGGACGCGGCGCATATGTCGAGCCCGCTGGGTGGCGAGGGGATCAACGCGGCCTTCATGGACGCGGCTGATATTGCCTGGAAGCTCGCCCTGGTTCTCCAAGGCGCCGCCAAGCCGGCAATACTCGACAGCTATGCCGTCGAGAGAGGAATGGCCGACCAGCACGTCCTCGAAGTCTCAGATGAGATCCACAATTTCGTCATGGGCCTCGTCGCCCAGTGCGTCACCGATCCCGCGCCGTCGCTGCCACCTGGGAGCCCGGCTGAGGTGCTCCTGACCCTGCGAAAGCGGTCGATGCTCGATGTATGCTATGCTGGAAGCACGCTGATCGCACCGCAGCCGACCGATGATGCAACAGGCACGCGCCTTGCGGCCTGGCATCGCCTCAGCGGAACGGGTCATCACCTCGTCGTTTTCGGCGACGCGCCGAGCCGCGAGAGTCTTGGTGCACGCTGGCAGCACGCCGTCTCGATCATCGATGGGCGCAGCATCGGCCTGGAGCCTCAAGAAGCCGGCGTTTCCGACACGGGCGCCATCCTCGTCCGCCCCGATGGCTTCATCGGCTTCCGGGCGCTCGCGCTTGACGACATCGCGATCGACGCGCTCGATGCGCATTTGGCATCCTACCTTTTGCCGCGGGATTCAGATGTCACCAAAGGGATGTCTGTCGCGGTCGCGTAAACTGGATGCTCCACGCCGGCACGACGCTCAGGGGTGAGATGCCGTGATAACGCTGTATTCCTATCCAGAACTGTTCGGCGTCGCCGACAACAACGGCTACGGCCTTAAGGTCTTTGCCTTCCTGAGGCTCGCGCGCGTGCCCTTTGTACACGAGCACGTCTTCGACGCATCGGCCGCACCGCGCGGGCAACTGCCCTATATCGTTGACGACGGCGAGCCGATAGGCGACAGCGATGCGATCATCGCGCATGTCACCGCAAAATATGGGCTCAGCCTTGACGCCGGCCTCACGCCCTCCGAGCGCGACACCGGACATCTGATAATCCGCATGCTCGATGACCTCTATTGGGTCATCTCATATTCCCGCTGGAAGGACGAGGCGTTCTGGCCCCTCTTCCGCGATGCCCTGCAGCATCAGCACCCCGGTCTCACGGATGAGGACTTGCGCAACGCAAAAGACTTCAACGCCCAGCGCTACCACTTCCAGGGCATCGGCCGCTACGCTCCGCCCGCTGCCTATGCGCGGGGTCTTGCGGACCTCCGCGTACTGGCCAACCTCGTTCCCGCCGAGGGCTATCTGTTCGGACCGACGCCGACGAGCTTCGATGCCGGCATCTACGGATTCATCGCAAACATCTATTTCTACCCCATCGAAACGCCGCTGAAGCAATTCGTCACGCGTCACGCCAATCTCGTCGGCCATTGTCGGCGCATTCACGCGGACATCGGTTGCCAACCGGCCTGAACCCGGTGGAGGCAAGCCGACCCTCCCACATCACCGAAGGGCTATCAAACGGCTATTTCACGGATGAGTGGGATAAGACGGCTGAGGCGACGACGGTCATAGATGTCCATTTCCACGAGATTCGCGGCATACGGTTCCCCTGCTGACTGAAGCCGGCTACACCGTCCCGAGGACACAAGACACATGCCAATGTGCGCGGGGCTGACGGAATATCTGATCCGCACCGGCTCACTTGCCGGGACTGCATTTGGCAAATTGGAGAGGGTACCGGCAACGAATCTGCAAAAAGGCCTGTAACACAAGCGAAGCAGATCCGACCTAAGTCGATGGCGCGCCGGGGAAGATTCGAACTCCCGACCCCCAGATTCGTAGATAGGGGCTGATGCCTGAAATTATTCAGGTTCCCTGCAAAACGCCCCCACCTCTCGCCTATACATTTCAAATGCTTATGACCTCGTTTTCAAAACGAAAACGGGTGGAGATGGCTATGGAAATTCGCTCCATTTCACTTAATCCCGATCCGCAACCGACCGCTTCGGGCGCTCGGGTCATCTGCGGCTTTGACCTCGTTGTCAATGGAATCCAGATCCGAAACTTAGCCCTCGTAGAACTCGCCCGCGGCGACTTCGGGGTATGGTCGCCCCGTTCGAATCGGGACCGAATGCCCACCTCATATTTCGATCGTAGCGCCCGTGAGGCGATCGTTGGGCTTGTTCGTGGCCATCTCGAAAATCTGCGGGTGGCCGCGTGACGGAACCTGCGCAGCAAACACCGCACGCTTGGCTGGCTGCAGCGCAAGCGGAGTTCGGCGGGACGCTTCATGACGACTTTCTGACCGGGGCCCAGATCGACGGATGCGCGGCGAGCATCATGCTCGTGTCAGATGGCCTCGCCATCCATCCAGACGCCGGGAGCCCGAAGTCACGCTTGCACCTCGAAAGCTTTGCGGCGGGCCGCTTGCGGGACGCGCCGGTCAAAGTCCATACAATTCGCGAGGCCGCCAACGATAACTGGATCGCCCGGACCGGCGGCGTGCGGACGATGGCCAACGGGGTGCGCGCGACTCCCTTCAAATGGGTCGATCCGAGCGCTATTCCGAAACGGCAGTTTCTCTATGGCCGACATTATATACGGCGGTTCATGACGACGACCTTCGGAGCCGGCGGGTCGGGAAAGACGGCCCAGGCCGTCGTCGAGGCGCTTTCGATGGTGACGGGCCGTATCCTGCTCGGCGACGCTCCCGATACACCGCTACGCGTGTGGCTGGTCAACTGCGAGGACCCCCTGGAGGAACTGCAGAGGCGCGTCGCTGCCGCTGCCATCCATTACAACCTTGATCCTGCCGCACTCGAGGAGCGGCTCTTTCTTGATTCCGGCCGTGATCAGGATTTTGTGGTCTTGCACGAGGATGGGAGACAGACGCGCATCGTCGAGCCCGTGGTGTCGTCGCTGATCGAGCAGATCCACGAAAGAAGCATCGACGCGCTTATCGTCGACCCCTTCGTGTCGACCCACACCGTTGGAGAGAACGACAACGGAAAAATTCAGCAGGCGGCCTCGCAGTGGGTCCGCGTCGCCGACGCGACCAACGCCGCCGTCGAGTTGATCCATCACGTCCGGAAGGCGCAGGAACGTGGAGAGATCACGGCTGACGACGGTCGAGGGGCCGGGTCGCTCAAGGACAAGGCGCGTTCCGTCCGGGTGATCAACGCCATGTCCAAGCCAGAGGCCGAGTCGGCCGGCATCGCGCCGGAAGACCGCTTCGACTACTTCCGCATAGGCGGCGGGACGGGCAAGTCCAACATGTCGCGCCAAGGCGGGCCGGGGCAGTGGCGCAAAATGGTTTCTGTTGCGCTGGGCAACGGTGTTGGTCAGCTCGACCGCGGCGACGAGGTCGGCGTTGTGACCGAATGGCGGTGGCCTGAGCAGTCCGCGATGCCCGACATCGATCCAGAGGTCGAGGCCGCGATCATGGAGCGGCTGGCGGGCGGCGAGTATCGAGAGAACAGTAGGTCGCCCGATTGGGCCGGCATGGTCGTGATGGAGGAGCTTGGCCTTGATCCGAGGGATAAGTCTGCTCGGCGACGTGCAAGCCGCATCCTTAACGCTTGGAAGGACGTCAAGGTGAAGGCCGTTGAGAAGTTCGACAAGACACGTCATCTCCGAGAGTTCATCGTACCAATCGGAGGACCTTGCGTCAGTGCGTCAGTGACTGACGCAGGCGACTAACGCACCCACGCGAAACAGTCTGCGTCAGTGCGTCGGTGCCTATATAGGCACGACGCAACACTGACGCGCGCATGATCATGTTCCAGGGGGGAGCGATGCGTCCGTTTAAGAATGTGTCTCCAGAGACTGTGTTACCCAACTACGAGGCTCACGAAGACGGAAATGGCTACTGTCACACGTCCCCCACGGGTTGGGTCGCGTGGAGAAATTCGCGGGCTAATGATGAGGTCTTTGCGGGCTCAGATGTTGGATGGGTCAACGTCTCGAAGGTCATGAGAATGATCGCCAACCAAAGCCCTATCTACCATGCCTTCCCGATAGATGACGCTATGCGGTCTCACATCGCCGCATCGGACATCGATCGTCACTTCGTGAAGAAGATGCCGATTCAGAGACGAGACGAACCCGTCCTGATGCTCTTGGACGGAAAGCATCTGAGGCTGGTGGACGGCCACCACCGCCTTGCCCGCCGAATACTGGACGGCTGTGACAGCGTCGATGCGCTTGTTGTCGATGCTGCCATCCTGCCTCACGTGACCGTCAAGATGTATCGGATCAATCAAGACAATCAGTGGATCGAGGTTCCGCCAGGAAGCGTCGAGTAGACATCCCATCTCCCCATGGATTGGAGCACCACATGAACACGCCCCTCGCCGAGCCCTTCGACGGGTTCGCAAAGATCGATGCCGACTATTGGCCGGTTCGGGTCGTCGGGATCACTGACACCGATATGCTGCTCGTCATCGCAGAAGACCTCTTGGGCGGGCGGTCCATCCACCGGGTTCAGTCCGTCTATTGCACCGACCCGACAAACTGGAACGAGGGCGCCCGCAGGATGGCGCGATGAGGCCGATTTGACACGCACCCCGCTCCTGTGCAATATGCCAAGTTGCGCTTGACCACGTCGCCGTCTCCGGCTACCTTGCGCTCGGCCCCGTGCGAAAGATCACGACCGGCCTAAAATCAATAAGAACCGTGAAGCCCTTCCCGAAGCTCCACCCGGAGCATCAAGTGCACATTTCCCTGACATCTATCGCGGCCTCCCCGCAGGCTCACGCTATTCCAAAATCAACACGTACAATTTTCTCCCGCCCGCTCATTGCCGAGCGATGGACGGCAAAGCCCGATCGGGGGCCTGCACCGGACGAGCCCGCTCGTCTCGTTCGCGACGGCCGTGGCAAAGAGATCGAAATACCTCTCCGCGATGAGCCCGGTATTGACTTCATCCTGTCGCGACAACGTGGAGCAAATGGCCGGTCCGTCAGCATTGATGTGCCAAGAGAGGTGGCCGCGCCAGCAGGGCTTTCCGGCCGCAAGGCTCGCTCGTGGCCGGCGATGGAGCGCGCGAACAATAACGAGTTGTTCGATACTCCGCATAAGAATCGAATGGCCCGCCAAGCGCTGGAGCGCTTCGTTCTTCTATATGACGCCGCCACCCTCCATCCGCTGGCGCTCCACTCACCTTGCGCCAGTATCGAGCCCGACGATTGTAAAGATGAGGCGACAGATGGCGGCGAGGATGGCGAGGTCACTGGTATTGACCCGACCGCTATCGACCTCTGCGGCGAAATAGAATGGGATGACGATCCAAAGCAGCCGACCAGGAAAACCCTTCCTTCGGGTTTTGGCTTCGACCGCTACCTGGATCTAGGCCCAACGCCAGAAGCCTTGGTTGCGATGGCGCGGGAAGGGCGCGTGCGCATCAATCACTGCATCACGCTTCGTCAAAAGGTGGCCGGAAGATCATCACAGCGGCGGACTATCGCACGACTTGAGATCCGCTGTGCTGACGGGCGTTGGCGCCCAACTACGGATGGGCGCCTCCGGGATAGCAAGCCAAAAGATAGCCGAACTGCAGAACAGCGAGACGCCGCCGTTATGGGCTGGACGCGCATGTGTCACCCGTCACGCAAAGATGGCGCCAAACAGTTTGCCATGGAACCATTCGACAGGCTCGCGGCCAAGCACGACCTTCGCCTTCTCAGGCATCTTATGGGGCGAGATATGCTCGACGTGATGCGAATGGCGGCCTGTGAGGGCGCGACGATGCGGGAAATCGGCGAGGCGTTCGGCAAAACTTACAAGCGCGCGGAGGCCGAAGGCTTAGCCAAGTTGCGCATTGCACTGGAACTGCTGCAATGGGCATTCTCTAATCTGAACAACAAGCATGCCGCTGCGAACGATAACGAAGAGTTGAGCGGGTGCCTACGCTCTGCGGCATAGTACCTGAACCATCGAGTTGCTCCCTTTATTATTAGGGATAGGTGCACGCCTGGGCCGGCTCCCACGGGACCGGCCCCATTTCCCCACAAGTTCCAAGCCGCCTCCGGACGGCTTTTTTCATTCGGCCAGCCGTCCGGAGACAGCAGGCCGATAGCGAACCGGCGGTCCGGCCTCACCGCCGGTTCGCACCCCCTCGCTCTATTGGCAAACTCACGCCCGGCGGAAGCCGGGTGTTTTGTTTTCCCCATCACGTCATTCATCGAAAACAGGATTTCACCATGCAACTGACACTCTCCGTCGTCGCTCAGGCGACGGGCGTGCCTTTGGGCGCGCTCTGTCAATGGGTGCAGCGCGGCGCCCTCGCGCTCGGGGAAGGCGACACCCCGCCAGCGGGGCAAGGGCACGCCGCGCTCCTGGGCAAACGCAGGCTTGCGCAAGTTGCAATTGTTGGCGCGCTGACTCGTGCGGGCGCTATGACAGGTCGGGCTGTCCGCCTCGCATACCACTTCAGCGACAAGCGCGACGGCCTCGATGAGGATGGTGCGTTCCTTCGGCGGGAGCCAGGCGAGCTTTATGCCGGCCGTGACACCTATCTAGTCGCCGCGCCAGGCGCTCCCCCGCAGATCGTTGGCGCCCCGCCAGGCACCGCGCACTCCCGCATCATCGCCGCGGCCTGCAACCGGACCAATCCCGCTGGCACTCTGGTTCTGCATCTCGATCCGATCGTCTCCGCCGCGTTGACCCGCGCAGCTTCCCTCAATTGAGGATCCCTATGAAAATTCTCGACAGTCTCGCTGCGCTGATCTCGGTCGCGCGCGATGATAAAGCGACTTCCACCATCATCGCCGAAAGCCTCGATAAGGCCCGCGCGGAATATAGCGCCGCGGCCAGCGCGCTCGCGACGGCCGAGGCCGGCTATGGCGATGCCCTGCTGGATAGCCCGAAGGCAGCACGTGCCGCCCACGACGCGCTCGCTGATGCTCGTGTCGAGCTCGACCGGGCCGGTGCTCTGGTCAGCCGACTGGAGATCAGGCACGGCGAAGCGCTCGAGCGAGAGGCCGAGCAAGCTTTGACGGCCGAAAAAGAAGCTGTTGAGGCGGAGGCGAAGGCCGTTGCCCGCGCGTTGCGCGAAGAATACGCACCGGCCGCCAACACAATTGTCGCCCTGCTGGCGCGATTGCAAAAGGCGGAGGCGGCGGTGGCTGCGGTAAACCAGAAGCTTGCGGAAGCCGGTCGTTGGGAGGCGGAGAAGCTTGAGGCGGTCGAGCATCGCCGAGACGCCCTACCGTTGCCACAGGATTTTCACGGGATGACGCCACGCAGCCGCCACTCAGTGCTGGTGTCCACCTTGCGGCGGGTCGAAGGAGTTTGCGACGGCTGGTTTGCTGGGAACGTGATCGGTCGCAGCCTGACTGACGCTGAATTGGCGAGGATAGACGCACCTGAGTACTATCGCCGATGATGTGCGGGGAGTTCTGTTGCGCACGCTGCAAAGAGCCGTTTTTGGGTGATGCGCCACCGCATGAGATGGGGCAGATTCAGGGCGAAGGTGCATTCGCCAGGCAGGCGGATCGGTCCGCGCATTTCAGCACCTCCCACCTCTGGCCCATTGCTACTCACGAGGCCGGCCATGCAGTCGTCGCCTTGTTGCTGGGGTGGATGATTACGTCATGCGGTGTCGATATCTCGTCGCGCTTCGCGTCAGGCCACGGCCGGCCGCCTGGGCCAAGCTTTAATCATGAGGACGTGGTGATCCTTCTTGCCGGTCCGCTCGCAGAGGGGTGGCTGAGGCGGCACATATGGCGGCCGGAATCGGACTATCTTCGGTTCCACATCGAAGCCGCGCGCGCAGGAGAGCGCCGGAGCTGTGACAACTGCCGCGCATTCGCGGCAATTTTCGAGGGTGAACCAGGAGCAAGTGATGCAACCGCGCTGGCCTTTTACAGGCATTTTGAAAAGCGCGCGATCGATCTCGTAACGCGGCCCGATGTATTCAGCACGATCCAGACGGTCGCGCGCGAGCTACACAAAGACCGGATCATGCAGGACGAAGATATCCGCCGCCTTATCCCGCCTGACCTACTCCCCGGCGGCTGCCACGCCCCAATGTGGACCTCGATGGGCTACAGCGAGGACCTCATCCGCGTCGCGCTCCCGCGCGTCTAGGCGGAAGCGGAACCCCCCAGGAGAATTCTGCAGCCGGTCGTTCGTCGGGATGCCTCGCCGTCGCGGTGCGCACCCCCGCGGGGAAGGACCCGACGGCGACCGTGAAACATCCTGTTTCACGGGTCCTTGGCCACCACCCCGACGGGGGGCGCGGCGGCGGCAGCCCCTAATTTCGCTAGCTCTAGCCTAGATTCCGAGGTTCGCACCTCTGGGCCAAACATGGCGCGCACCAAGGATTCCGGGATGCGCACGAAGGTGCGCACCGTGCGGACCCGTGCGCACTGGGTCCGCAGCCCGTTCATCCGCCAAATGAGCACACGGGGGAGAAGAGGCTGATTCAGCGCACTGGGTTCCAGCCCGGATCAATACGGATCAGTTATTCTGCAACGGTTACGGCACCGCAGAAGCAGAGCACGCCATCGTGCATATCGCATATGATCCATTTGAGATGCGGATCGACGATGACGAACTCGAACATTGGAAGGTCATTCAAGACCTCGACCAGTTCCTCAGCCGTACCCGTAAACGCGGGCGTGGCCTGCCGAGGGGTCCCTGTCGGAACGATCAAGACCACTTGTGCTTTGGGGCCGAGTAGCGCCGGAAGCAACACTGAAGAGTATAGGCTAGCCTGATAAACAACGTGGAATGTTGGCTGCGACAGGCTTTCCCACCACCAACCCCATCCCACATCTTCTTTCAGGAACGTTGTTTTGGCAGCGTGAACAAAATCAGCGGCTTGGTCGACCGGCATCTCGACCATCGAATGACGTTCGACAGAGGCACGAACATCAGCGACTAGATCGTACAACGTCACCTCCGCAGTCGAGTACAGCCGCACATCCGCGATGAGATGCGGCTTTGCTGTTCGCTGGAATTCAGCTCGCGTCATCCCGTCACCATGATCGCTTGGCCGGACGGGCACAACGACATTTCCATTTCAGGATCTCTCATGACCGCTACACCCACTTTCGTGGGCGGGAAACCCCGCTCGCGGACCGTCGCTCTCGAATATCCTCTCGAACTTGACGGCGTTCGTTACGACGCTGTCACCGTCCGCCGGCTCACGGTGGCCGAGGTCTCCGCTTATGCGGAGGCGCTGACCGCGGCTCGCGACGCTGACCAGCCGGCGCCACGCTTTCCGATGTTCGACGTGCCCGACGTGGTGCTTGACCACCTCGACGACGATGACGCGGAAGCGGTGAACAAGGTCGCGCTGGATTTTTTGCCCCGGCGGTTCAGGGACGCCGTGGCCTGAGAGCCTGGCCCGGAACTTCCCGAACCATCATGACGGTCGTGGCCCGCGTGTTCGGGCAGCAGCGGTCCGAGATGCTCACATGGCCATGGGAAGAACTGGTGGCCTGGTGGGCGGAGGCCGCCGCCCAACATAGAGGCGCTGATTAATGACAACGAAAACCAGTCATCTGGTCCTGAAGCTCAAAGACGAGCTCTCGGGACCGGCGGGCAAAGCCGCCGGCGCCCTTGGTAAAGTGGGCGACGCCGGCAAGGGGCTGAAGAAGCTAAGCGGCGCTTCCGCTGAAGTGCAACGCCTGTCGCAGGACCTTGGTAAACTGCAGGGCCAACTCGGCAAGGTCGAGTCCTTCCGCGGCATCCAGGCTGACTTCGCAGCGGCGCGGACGCGCTTCCGATCGGCTCAGACTGAAGTGCAGCGTCTCGCGCGCGAGATGGCGGCCGTGGACAAGCCGACACAAAAGATGGCGACGGCCTTCGCACGGGCTCAACGGGAAGTGCGGAGTGCCGCTCAGGCGTTTGAGCGCCAGAGGACCGCCATCGTCGCCGCCAAGCGGGCGATGGAGACGGCAGGTGTGCCGATCGACAAGCTTGCGGCGGCCGAAAGGCGCCTGAAGTCGGCGATCGACCAGACCAACACGTCACTGTCGTTCCAGAAGCGTGTGGAGGCAAGGGCGCATCATATGGCGCCCTCGGCTCACGCCCCCTTGGTCCGTGGCGGCGCGGCCTCTGCGGCCTATGGTGCCGCGGGTGGCGTCCTCGTGGGGATGGGCGGCCCGCTGCTCGGCGCGGCCGGTGCGGGCTTCGCGATCAAGCAGGTGACTGAGTCGTCGCTCTCGCTCGAGAAGACGATGACGGAAGTCGCACGCGCGACCGATGCCAGCGGCGCAGCGCTGAAGGCATACGAGCAAAAGGTGCTCGATATCGCGCGCGCGACGGGCAAGACAAAGGAGGAGATCGGCGCGATGCTCGCCTCGGCTGGCTTTGCCGGCCGGCCCGCGCATGAGCTCGTCCGCTTCACCGAATATGCGTCAAAGGCAACGACCGCATGGGGCACGACGGCGGAGGATACCGGCCAGGCGTTGGCCGAGCTTGGAAACATTTTCCGCGCCCACCAGGCTCGTATCGAAGAGATCGGTGACGCGGTCAACACCGTTGCCGATGGCGCTGCGGCGAGCGAACCGGACTTGTTGGAGTTCATTCGCAGGGCGGGAGCGGTCGGTGATCAAGCCGGCTTCACCGCCGAGCAGGTCATCTCCTTCGGGGCTGCATTCAAGGAAATCGGCACGCGTACCGACGTGGCCGCCACCGCCTTCAATGCGCTCGTGAATTCTCTCACGCTCGGTGCAGAGTTCACGAAGCATGCCGAAGAGGGCTTCAAGGCGCTCGGCATCAACATCAAGAAGTTCCAGAAGAGTTTCGTCAAGAAACCTCTGGAAACGACTTTGGAGTTGCTCGAAAAGATCACCGCGATCAAGGATCCGCTCAAGCGCG
This sequence comes from Chelatococcus sp. YT9, assembly GCF_018398315.1. NCBI lineage: Bacteria > Pseudomonadati > Pseudomonadota > Alphaproteobacteria > Hyphomicrobiales > Chelatococcaceae > Chelatococcus > Chelatococcus sp. YT9. The sequence continues at coordinate 2,181,591 of NZ_JAHBRW010000001.1, read as the reverse complement.
CATCCATCTTAAATGACATCTATGGGAAAGAGTACGGCGACGATATTGCCCGGCTCACGGGCAATATGGAAGGCCTGCACCGGATTCTCGGGATGGTCGCCGATCGGACCAAGTACCTCGGCTCGGTCCAGAAGAACTTCGATACCGCCATCAACACGGACGTCAACAAGATTGCCCGCGCGACGCAGGCGCTCGACGTCCTCGCGGCCCGTGCCGGCAACGCGTTCAAGGTGATCGCCGGTGGAGCGGCGCAAGAGGTCAACAGCCTCGTCGACAGCATCGAGAAGGGCGACAGCCTGTTTCAGCGCGTGCTGGGACGGTACGACGCCCAATTGAAAAAAGCGGCCGAGCTTGAAGGGCGCCTTCGGCCGGATGGCAAGATCGACATGGGCGCGCCCGTCCTGGATGACGTTGGGGGCGATAATTGGTTTGACCGAAACGCGCCCTGGCTAAGCGGCAGGGTGTGGCGCCAGGGGCTGGATAGTTGGCTCGGGGAGACCGGCGACGAGGCGGCCCGGAAGGGCCGCGAGGCGGCCATCGAGGAGCATTTCCGCAAGCAGCGTGAGATGGTCAACGAGCGCGACCGCTTGCGGAAGCGCAATGCCGACGCTGGCGGCAATCGTGTCGTCTTCGATGAGAAGACCGGCCGATATATGGCGCGTGACGTCGCCGAAGCCGAGCTGTCGCACCTCGAGGAAGTCGTCAGGCGTACCGAGCAGCGCAACGCCCAAATGCAGCAGGAACTCGCGGCATTGCGTGCCGTTGTTCGCTCCCAAGAGCGCCTGCGCGACGTCATGGGCGGGGGCAGCATGGACAATGCCGAACCGGTTGGTTCGGGACTGACCACGTTTGGTTTTGGTAGGCACGGCATGCCCGCGCCTGAGACCGCGCCGGCACCGCTTCCCCCCAGAAGGCCGGAAAGCCTTGGCGGCAAGCCAGTGCCGGAGGGCGGGCCGCATGTACCTGCAACACAGCCAATTCCGATCGCCGCCCCCACCGTCGACACGACGGCCCTCGACGAGGCCAAGGCCAAGGCGGAGGAAGCGGGCAATGACATCAAGGCGTCCCTTGACGTCGTGGCGCGGCCGCAAGTGGACGTGTCCTCATTTGCGGATGCGGAAAGCTTCGTCGATCGGCTGTTGCGGAAGATCTCCCTGATCGGCCCTGCGTCGCGGCAAGCGCAGGCCGAGATGGGCAGGGCAGTCGGATCCAGTTTCAAAAACCGCCAAGACGGCTCGCTTCATGACGGGAATCAATGATGTCCGAACTATCCGATGTGTTTCGCTCGCTCGGCCAGGCGCTCGTGCTGGCCGAGGCGGCACGGGCTACGCTCCACGGCTCGTTTTCACCGCGTAATGTCGGCGACATGGTCGACCTCGAGGAAGGCATAGACGAGGCCCTCGCGGGGCTCGAGGGGCGGCTTGACGCTGTCACCGCGGTGACGGTGCGGCAGCACGCCATGGAGGCGGCATTCGCCGCCTGGAAGCGGGCCTGATTTTGGGACGATGGCCGACCGAGGGTGTGGCGGATGTGCCACACCCTCGGGTCCTCCCCCTTGACCAGATCTACGGGTGCAGGCCCTCCCTGGACGTGGCTAGCGTGTGGGGGCTGGAATGACTCCCACTGCCCCTAAATCAAACTGAAACCGCCGCAGCACTGGGGGCATCGAATCGGATACCCTGCGCGCTAATGCCTTGGAACAAGATGAACCCTCGTGTTACACAACTGCAATTGTGTCTGGATCTAGGAGTTCGCCATGCACGCTGACACATATCGCCTGTCCAGCCCGCCGACTCTATCCAGAGATTTGGGGGATTTGGCCCTCGAATCTGCTATCGAAATTGATCGGCATCTTCAAGGGGGCGCCCCCGTCTTCGATGCCTTGGAGAGTCTCGCGCAGAGGCTAGGAGAAGGTAAGCTATCGGCAAATTTGACCCTGTTGCCTGCCTATGATCGCGCTCTTTCCGGCTCTCGTGGCGGTTTCGCATCAACCAAGAACGATTTTTTTTCGCGATTGAAAGAAATTACGGAAAAAATGGTTGAAAAGGATGACGCTTCGCCCGCAGATCTTGAACTATTGAGGGATTTCTGTCTTGCCCTACACGACTCTCTATTGAACTCTCGCATCGACCGGATCGCAAGTAATTCGACACGATTTCATAGGCAGTACCTATGAATATAGCTCGCCTGATATTCGACTCGAAGCTTACAAAGCTGGAGAGGCAGATAGAGATTGCCAGGCGAGCTGACTATTCTTATCCAGATGGAAGAGATGCACTCGGACTTTTACTTTATAAAATAAAACGGACTCGCAGCCGAGTCGCAGAAGCTGAGGGGCTCTCCCTATCAATTCAAACGAGTATTTATCGCGACGCAAATTTTCTTATCTCGCGCGTAACTGATATTGTCGGGATAATAACTCGATCGACGAGCGTTCGAAGCGCGTTTGAATTCTACGCGCCTTTTTTAGAAATATCAAAGAATCTCGTTGGTGAAAGTGCCCACCTAATTCTTTCATCTGAATGGAGCTACGTTCCATTTACATATCCTCAGACTCTGGAAGATCTTCCAGATTTCATCCTGATCGGCCTGCCTGCTTCAGAGTCCGATAATGTCTTGGTTCTCCCGGCAGCTGGGCATGAGTTGGGCCACACAATCTGGTTGAAGCGGCGTATTTCTGATTCCTACGAAAAGGACATAAAACACAGAATTGATGGCGTTCTTACCGAGAGGAGGTCGGATTTTGAAGTGTCCTTTCCAGATCTCAAGGGTGCCGATCTCGATCAGGATATGTTCGTTCAATACATAAAGTCACAAATATACCAATCTTGCATTGCACAATTCGAGGAGATATTTTCCGATTTTATCGGGCTTTCTCTTTTCGGGGAGAGTTATTTTTACGCTTTCCAGTATCTGGTTGCTCCTCGGTTGTCAGGAATTCGTTCTCTATCATACCCTGACACGCTCGCGCGCGCTCAGATGATCGCCGAGTATACGAACGCGAAATTTTCCGTCGATGTGGGAGATTGCAAAGCCCACTTCTTGGCAGACGATGCGAGCCGAGATCCGCGCTTGCAATTCGTAACACAAATTGCCGACGCTGTAGTTTCGAAATTTATTGATAATTTATACGAAGCGGCGCATGGTATTATTGCGTCACAGCCAATTGCCACACCAAAAATATCGACGACTGTTGAAGTGGAGGAGCGATTTCGCATAGGGATACCCTTCGATGGTGAGGCATCACTTGGCGACATTATAAACGCCGGATGGAGAGTGTTTCGCTCCGATAATCAGAAACAATACTCTCTCCAGGGACGTTCTATTATTGAATATATTTCCGATCTTTCTTTAAAATCAATTGAGCTTTGTGAAATCAGAAAAATAATGAGAGACTGATGCTCGGTTCCGCCAGAATACATGAGCTGCTTAACAGTGCGAAGGAGGCACCAGATGCTGGCCTTCACATTATTCCCGGTCCGGCAGAGATGGGCACAATGCCAGATGGTGCCGCGTCCGTCGATTTGCGCCTCGGGAGGTGGTTCTTAGCTATCCAGCAGAGCCGGACAAGCCAAATAAACTTGAGCCAAACTCGCGACGCTGATCATTTTGAAGCGGAAGAGGGGCGCATGTACTACGTACCGTTTGGCGAGCGTTTTGTAGTTCACCCCGGCCGGTTCGTGCTCGCGGCGACGCTTGAGTGGATACGTGTTCCCCCAACTTTAGGCGGCTATATTACGGGCAAGTCGACGACCGGTAGGCGTGGCCTTGTGATTGAGACGGCTGCCGGGCTCCATCCTGGTTTCTCAGGTTGTATTACTCTCGAATTATCAAATTGTGGCGAAGTGCCGATCGCGCTAGTGCCTGGAATGCGCATATGTCAGATTTTCTTCCATGAAGTTCGCGGATCGTCGGGAAATAATAAGACCTCCGTTGGAGGCCGAAGAAAGCCGACTTTCGGGCCGTATGTTCTAGATTCGTTTGTGAGGCGGGCCATGGAGCGAAAAGATTCCACGGCCCTCCAATCTGACTTGTTCAGGGAGTAAGCACTCAGAAAATAAATGCTCGGTTGTTTCGTTTGAGGGCCGTCCCGTAGGGTCGGGCGCCACTCATTGCGCGCTCGATACCTAGTCAAAGAGGTGTTGAGTTCCGTGGCCAATCGCTCCTGCACCGCCCTCTCGCTTTTGCCGGTCGCTTTTGACATTACCTCGGAAAAGCGGGGGGGCGGTCTGCTTGTCGCAATTGTTGCGATTAGCGACAGTATATTGAACTAGCCTTTTCGCGCGCGGTGCGGGAAGGGATAGGATGGTTAGGCCTGCTCAGGCCATACCCCTCATTCCAATAAAAAAATGCTGACCGACCATGCCGTCGGCCCCATTAAGTGAAACTCCATTGTACTCAAGAACCGAACTATTGCTCACCCTGCAGAGAACGTTGACCCCCTCCTCTTTTGCTACCGTAGCCAACGAGATGCTTCCTCCGACGGTCAAACTCGTATTGCGGCTGATCGCGCTCTCGATTACGAGAATTGGTACGCGGCTAGTGCGCCCATGTCGGTCGCCATTCGTTGCAAATTTTTCCATATGGAGATTGTATTCATCGGCTTGGCCTAGAATTACAGGGGTACGTTTCTTCATCGGGTCAATGGATTCTACCAAGATGGTTGGATCGCCACTGGGCCGCCCTGGTTGTGTGAGATGGCATACCCGGAATCCCTGTTCACGCCAGCACCATCCAAAGACCGCTGCCTCGAACCAGCCGAGCCGCCCGTTTGTCGTGCTGAGGTAGTCTTTAGAAAATTGAGTTCCAATCCTCGCACACAGCGAGGCGGCGTCGTCAATGGCAAATGGAACTTGCGGTGTTGGAAACTTGCAATCCGGCCCGCGCGAGATGAGGCTTTGTAGAAATGTGGAGGCGATCGCGTGCGTGTAAAGCGCAGGTGAGACGGTTCCGGCGAAAGCGAAACCAATTGATGTCTGACGGTATGGGCTCTTGCCAAGCCCATAGTCGAGCATCTGCCGGCAGACCACAGGTAACACGAGAATCTTGGAGCCGCTGTCGGTGACCGTTGAACTGTTCGCACTGATCCGTGTGTCGGCAGCGGCCCACAGCAAGCCTTCTGCTTGTTCATACCATAAGGCCACGATGGTCAAAGATACCTCCGTCTGTTACCGTTCGGCTTGCTCTCGAGCGAGGGCAAAGTCCTAGGATGCCGTCGCGGATCCCGTCCTCACGGACTATGGCAATTATGCTCTCGGCCGCAAGCTGCATCCTACCCCTGATCCGCTCTGCAGCCGCATGGGCCGCCTCCGCCTTCTCGGCGTGGAAGCGGAAGAAGGCGAGGGAGGGCGCTGGAGATTCTGGTGTCCAGATTCTAGACACCAGAATGGTGGGAAAACTAAAGACGCTCGGCCCACAACACCAAAAACAATTCGCCACCGAAACGGCCTAACGCACGGTCATTGATTTTGTTGGGAAATTTCGGACGATTTGCCACTACGTAGTGGCGACTTAATTCCTGGTCAAGTTGACCAGAAATTCCAGTTGCGGAATTACCCTCAGCTCCGCTCAGGGTAATGGCTAAACCAGATTTAGGGCGCAACCTCAGGCCGGACGATTTGCCGTCGCCAACGGCAAATACCGCGAAGCCTCGGCATTTCACCCCACCACCTCCTGCACCTCCGCGACATAGGCTTCGAACTCCGCAGCCTGGCGCTCGAGCTCCTGCCTGTCTATGCGGACCGTTTCCATGACGAGACGCTTCGTGCTACCCGGCCGGTAGAAGGCATACTCCAGCACCTCGCCAGTCGCTGTCAGGACGCCATGGGCGGCAAGCCGACGGATCCGCGTGAATGTGCGCATGCGGGGCAGCAAAGGCGCCAGGCGCGGCTCTGCGCGGCGCGCGGCGGCTATGCGTCGGGTGATCTTATAACTGTGTGTCGCAGGGCCGGTGCGAGCAACGACGTCGGAGAGGACGAAGTCCAAGAGCGCATAGGTCGCGCATATGCGCCCGTGCAGGGATGCGAGGTCATCTGGGTATGGCGATCGGCCGCGTGGGGACGTGGAGGCTCGGGTGTGGGGTCATGGCGCTTCCTTTCGCAGGCGTACACCTGGCCCGCTATCGCCAGAATATGGGCCAGCATCCACGAACTCGATCCCAGCCGCCTCGAGGGCTTGGCGGATGGCGGCGATTGTCGGGCGATTAGCAGTCAAGGGGCCGCTCTGCGATTCCATGCGCTTGATCGTCGGTAGCGACACCCCGGACTCTTGGGCTAGGCGACTTTGCTCCCATCGCAGCACCGCACGGGCCGCTCGAAGTTGCTCGCTGGTCTGCAAAAATGATCCCTCACGTATTAAATGATGCCAAAGGTATTGACGACGCCTCAGGGATCATTTTATATTCAGAGTGTCGTTGCTTCGCAAGCCGCGACAACACCCCCGCGCGGCCGCTTTGTCCGTCTCCTTGTTGCGATGGCCGGGCGGGGGCACCCCAAGCACGAGGAGAAGAGAATGACCGCACTCGCCATGGCCGCTTCGACCGATGCCACTTCCAGAAGAAGAGTTCTGGGGGGCTCTGCCCCCCTTTCAGCCGACCTTCTGTCCGACCTCCTCGAAGCGCTTCAGATCATCGGACACGACGGCACGCGCGTGCACGCAGAAGTCGCGATGACGTTCGATCTGCATGACAGATTGGCCGAGTGGTGGCAGCAGCAGTGCGCGCCGCCGCCGGCTCTGTCCCTCGCGGTATAGCGATCGCACCACAACTAAATCTTGACAGCGTCGCTTTGCCTGCGTATTTTGCGCACGCTCGCCGTCCTTTGACGGCCAAACCTGCAGCGTCTCGGACGCCGGGCTCTCGCAACCCTCTCTGACATTCCAAGCCGCTTCTGCGGCCGATGCGCTTTGCGCGTCGCCAAGCCCCGACCGTTTGGTCGGACCCTTTCGGCCGTCTATGCGAGGCGGGTGATGACTGTTGCGAATGATAACGAGCCGCTGGTGCTGACTAGGGCACAGGCGGCGGAGCGATGCTCAATCGCGCTCTCGACATTTGATGCCTGGGTACGGCGCGGGGTTGTGCCGCGCCCCCTCCCCGGCACGCGCCGCTGGAGTCGCGTTGCGCTGGACCACGCCCTTGCTGGCGGCGCTTTCCACACTCTGCCGGCAGCGGCGGCGGTTTCACCGTTCGAACAGTGGAAGGCCAGTCGTGCGGGTTAGCCTTAAAGGTATCAACACGGTTCGGCGGAAGCTCGCGACGGGAGTCGTCGAGACTTACTACTATCACCGTGCAAGCGGGAAGCGTCTCGAAGGCTGTCCAGGATCTCCCGCATTCTTGGCCAGCCTGGAGCGCGCGGAGGCTAGCACTCGTGCGCGCAACGCGGGGACTCTGTCCGGCCTGATACGAGAGTTCGAAGACACCAAGCAATGGCGTAGGCTGGCCGAGAGCACGAAGAAAGAGTACAGGCGCGTGCTCACCTTTTGGGATGAGCAGTACGGCACATGTCCCTATCCAGCGCTCGAGGACAAGGCCTTTCGTCGCGACATCAATAAATGGCACGACAAGTTCTCTGATGAGAAGCCACGCGAGGCCGACAATCGCGTCTCTGTACTCGCACGCGTCTTATCGTGGGGTGCTAAAGAGGGGCCGCTGGCGGTCAACGTCCTCGACGGATTCGAGCGCGCCTATCAAAGCGATCGATCGGAGATGATTTGGCTACCCGAGCACGTGAACGCATTCATGGGGGTCGCCCCGCCGGAGATGCAACTGGCCATGGTGCTCGCACTTCATACCGGACAGAGGCAAGCCGACCTGCTTCGCCTGCCGTGGAGTGCGTATGACGGCGAATCTATCCGGCTCATGCAGGGCAAAACTCGGCGATGGGTCCGGGTTCCTTGCACAGCGGCTCTGAAGACGACGCTTGATGGCATCCGGCGAACGGCGACCGTCATCCTGACCACCAAGACCGACCAAGCTTGGAAGAAACGATATTTCTCTTCGCAGTGGGATGAGACTGTGAAGGCTGCCGGAATCAAAGACCTGCACTTCCATGACGTGCGGGGGACGACGGTCACCATGCTTGCGGAGGCGGGCTGTAGCGTGCCGGAAATCGCGTCGATCACCGGTCATACGCTGCGGAGCGCTCAAGATATCTTGGACAAATATCTGGCTCGCACAGGCACTCTCGCTGTGACGGCCATCGCTAAACTGGAGAACGTTATGGAAACAGGTTCTGCAAAACGCGGTGCAAAACGAGGGGGGAAAGAATGACCTAAGTCATTGGCGCGCCGGGGAAGATTCGAACTCCCGACCCCCAGATTCGTAGTCTGGTGCTCTATCCAGCTGAGCTACCGGCGCGCGTCCCGCTGATGAAGCACTGTGTTGCTGTCATCAGGTGAGGTCGGTGAATTAGAACCTCCCGCCTCGCTTGGCAAGCCCCTTTAGTCACAAGACTGAAAGAAAGTGGCCAACTGGGGATAACCTCCCGCGAACTACGTTCGAGAGGACGCGCGGCGACATGCGGTAAAGCGGTGTCGGCTATCTTGGGCGCTCCGGCGGCAAGTCGGCGGGCTCGGCATCTTTTCCGCCGAGCCGGAGCTCGGCGGAAACGCCCCGCAGGAGGGGGAGCAGTTCCTTCCCACCGCGGACGCGGTCAGTCCGGCGCTGCTTCTGCCGGTTCGCTCTTGTTCGCGAAAGCGCAGAGCACAATCAGTCTAGCTTGATCAGCCTTGCTTGATGGCCTCTCGCCAGTGGCGATGCAGGGCCTCTACGTCTCCGCTCGTCATGATCGGCATCGCACCCTGCAATTGATCATCAGTCCAATCCCACCATTGCATGGCAAGCAGCAGCGTGATCGCGCTGTCATCGAAGCGCTTGCGGATCGGCTTGGCGGGATTGCCGCCCACGATGGCATAAGGTTCGACGTCACGGGTCACCAGTGCACGTGTCCCAATGACCGCACCGTGGCCGATCGTGACACCGGCCATGATGATGGCTTCTGAGCCGATCCAGACATCGTTTCCGACGACGGTGTCGCCCGCGGGCTGGTATCCGTTCTGCGCGCCAGCAAATGCCGTCACTTCAGGCATCCAGAAGAACGGAAAGGTGCTGATCCACTCGTTCCGGTGCCCCTGATTGCCGGCCATGATGAAGGCCGCGCCTGACCCGATCGAGCAGAAGCTGCCGATCACCAATTTATCGGCACCTTCATCAGGGAGGAGATACCGCGCGCAGTCGTTGAAGCTGTGCCCGTGATAATAGCCGGAGTAATAGCTGTAACGGCCTACAATAATATTCGGATTCGTGACTTGCTTATCCAGCGTCACGCCTTTGAACGGGCTTTCGAAAAAGTTATTCATCGAGTGTCTCTCTGCATGAGTCCGCTAGCCGCTGGCATTCGCCCGAGCGGCAGGGTCGCGAGGAGCCTGTGAGGCCTCGCGCAAGCTCCTCGCGTCAGTTCCGCGGGAGCACGATGCAGGTGGTACTCGGTGCTGCTTTCATGTCGCCTTTGTAGCCCAGAAGCGGCTGCGATCCAATGCTCCGGAAAGCCCCCGGCAACACCGGCGGCAACCTGATGCCACAAGGTTTCCGAGGTCAGGCAGAGCGATCCGGTATGACGATGCGGAAATGGGCGCCCTTCTCCGAAGGTTCGAGCGTTATGTCTCCGCCGTGAAGATGGACAAGTTCGGCTGCGATGGCGAGACCAAGACCCGACCCGCCCACCCGCGTTGTGCCCTGGAAGGCCTCGAACAGCTTGCCTCGAGCCTTCTCGGCGACGCCAGGCCCGTTGTCGATAATATCGATAGTGACCGCGTTGGGACTGTCACTGTCGCGCCGGGCTGTCACGACGAGGCGGCGCGGTTCACCGACAGGCGGTTGCTGCTCCATCGCCTGCAGCGCGTTCCGGCAGAGGTTGAGCAGCACCCGTGACATCTGCTCGGCATCCGCGTCGATGACGAGATCCGGCTGGATATCCAGCACGAAGTCAAGATCGTCGCCGACATCGAGGAGATCCCGCAGATCCGAAAAAAGCTGCGCCGCTGGCGCTCGCCGGCGCTGGGGCAAGGGCTCCGCGGCGCCACCATAGGCGAGCGTCGCCTGGCAGAAATCGATGGCGCGTCCCAGCGTGGTTACGAGCCGTGGCGCAAACCGCGCCGTTGCCGGATCCGCAACCTGCACAAGACGATCTGACAGAAGCTGCGCCGAGGTCAGCATGTTGCGCAGGTCGTGGTTGATCTTGCTGACGGCGAGGCCGAGCGCGGCGAGGTGCCGCTTCTGGCGCAGGACATCCGCCAGGCTGTGCTCCATCTCCGCGAGCGCCCGCTCGGCAATGCCGATCTCGTCGGCACGCGCCGAGGGGACGATGATCCGGCTTGCGTCCTCCGGCGCGGCAGCGAACGCCGCGACATTCGCGGAGAGGCGCCGCACGGGGCGAACGATCAACCAGTGCAGGGCGAGGTAGACCAATCCGGCCGTAATCGCCGAGATGATCAGAGACACGAGGAGAATGCGGCGCGAAAAATCGAGCATCGCTGACCGGAGTGGCCGCGGATCAATGATCATTTCAACGAAGGCGGCGGCGCCCATGCCGGGTCCGATAACCCGCACCGGCTGGTCGTTGGTCTCCAGCAATGCGCGGAACGCGTCGACGATCAGCGTCGGCCAGTCAGGCTCGCGCAAATCGATGGTCTCGGCGACTTCGGCCGGCGTATCGGCAAGCGCGACCAGATGGCGGGCACCTCCCACCTTCACGGCAATGGCCTGCGCGCCCACGCTCGCGAGAAGCTTCTGCTCGAAGGCAGGGTTGATTCCGCCCTCTGGCGTCGCCTCCAGAACGAGACCGGCAACCTGGGCGGTGGACAGCCTGTCGTTGAGCCACGACACGCGGAAACTCGCGATCGAAGGCCCGTAGATCAGCACTTCGGCAATCATGACGAAGAGCACAGTCAGGATCAGGAGGCGCGCCGAAAGCCCGAACAAGGGCGCAGAACCGCCACCGGATAGAGGCCGCGCCGCGCCCTCAGCTCCGAGAATTGGCTGAAGTTGGGATCGGGAGCCCTCCATCCGCTTGGTCCATCAACCAAAAGATCGCAGGAAACGTACCATGCCCTTCACCCATCGGCTCCGCGTCTGCGGTCCATAGAAGCTCAAGGCCGCTTCCCGCGAAACAGCGGAATAGGTCGATGTGGGCATTTCCAGCCGAGAAAACTGCGCGATCGTCAACCTTTCCGCTAAGGCAAGTGCCCAGGGGACGATGAGTTCCCCGGCCGCAGGCCCAACGATCGCGCATCCAAGTATGCGGCCGCGCCTGTTCAACACCACCTTGATCTCACCCGATGCCACGCGATCCGCCTCGGCGCGCTCGTTCTGGGCAAAAGGCGCGCGCAGGATGCGCACTTCGCGATGCTGGATGCGCGCCTCGGCCTCGCTCAGGCCGACCGAGGCGATCTCCGGGTCTGTCATGGTAAGACGAGGAACGGCGGGGGCGGCAGGTGCCGCGCGAAAGAGGATACCGCGAACGATTCGGCGCGCCTCGTCCTTGGCGAGATGAGCCGCGAAATGACTGTCCGTGCCTTCACCCGACGCCAGCCCCAGAGCATAAACGCGGCGATTACTCGTCGCGTGGCCGCGCCGCAGCGCGATCCCGGCCTCCGTGGTGGCGATGCCGGCGGATTGAAGATCCAGTGTCCCGAACGTCGGTCTGCGCCCCACGGCTGCGCAGACATGGCTCGCCCCGATGACGATTTCGCCATCCCCCTCGGTGGTGATCTCCACACTGAGGGCGTCGCGGGTCGCCTCCACACGCTTCACCGTGGCATGCTCGTGGATCGTGATACCTTCGCGCCGCAGCGCGGCAAGAGCAAAGGCCGCGATCTCCGGATCCTCGCGGCGCAGTGCCGGACCACGATCGATCAGCGTCACCTCGGCGCCCAGCCGCCGTTGCGCCTGCGCCAGCGTCACACCCGTGCGGCCCGCGCCGATGATGACGAGGCGCTCAGGATGGTGGGTTGTGTCGAGGATGCTGTCATCGGTGAGAACATCGATATCGGCGAGCCCGGGAATGTCCGGGATGACGGGTTCGGAGCCGGTGGCGATCAGGAAACGACGCGGCATCACCGTGGTCTCGCCCACGCGCAGGCTCCGCCCGTCGATGAAGCGGGCCTCCTCCTGCAGGATGCGTACGCCAAGCGCGGCAAGGCGGTAGGGGGACTCTTCGGCCACGGACGCGGCGACAACCCGCTGCACATGGGCATGGACACGGGGATGGTTGATCCGCCCCGCCCCAGGCCCCATGCCGACGAAGGCAGAATCGCGCGCCGCCCGCACATGCGCGCCCGCGTAGGACAGCGCGGCGGACGCAGCCGCCCCTGCGCTGCGCCAGGGGCCATCCAACGTCTGATTGGCAACGAGCACCACGGGCGCGCCGAATAGCGCGGCGGTCGCGGCCGCCGTGAAGCCCCCCGGTCCGGCGCCGACCACGCAGAGGTCGGGGCGCAGGATCTCAGCCATGGTTGCTCCGCTCGGCGACGAGATCGGCGATAGCTTGCCGCAGCTCCGGGATACCCTTGCCGCTACGGCTCGAGGTCGGGGCTATGCCCGGGAACGCGGCCGGGCGCTTTGCGATGGCCGCCTGTGTCGCCTCCAGGCGCGCAGCGAGCGCCGCTGCCGTGAGTTCATCGGCCTTCGTCAGGACGATCTGGTAGGAGACCGCCGCCACATCGAGCATGTCGAGAACTTCAGCATCAATGTCCTTGATGCCATGTCGCGCGTCGATCAGCACATAGACACGCCCCAGCGTGGAGCGCCCCTTGAGATAGCTGCGGATCATGCGCGTCCAGGCCGCAACCTTCTCCTTGCCGGCAGCCGCATAGCCGTAGCCCGGCATATCGACCAGGGTAAAAGCCGGCCCCGCACCGATGGCGAAGAAATTCAGCTGCTGCGTGCGCCCCGGCGTGTGGGAGGTGCGCGCCAAGGTCTTGCGGCCCGTCAATGCATTGACGAGGCTGGACTTGCCCACGTTGGAACGCCCTGCGAAGGCGATCTCGAGCCCCCCGAGAGGAGGCAAGCTGTCTCGCGCGGCGGCGGCCCAGACGAAATCCGCCGGCCCCGCAAAGAGCTTCCGCCCTGTCTCGAGCAAGATGGCGTCGGTGCTGGATGTCGCAATGGTCATGCGCATCTTATCGAGCTTTGGCCGGAATTCTGCAAGCGCCACCGGCGCATAGAGTAAGCAGCTTTACATTTTTGGCGGAATGAGCCGGCAGCAGCGCTCAAAACCCCATACGCCCCAAGGTCTCGTCATGGTCTATGAAGCGGTGCTTCAAGGCGCCGGCGACATGTAGGACGAGCAGGGCAACGAGGCTGTAGGCAAGTACCGCGTGAATGAAACGCAACACCATGAAGAGGGCGGCATCAGTCGCCACAAGGTCAGGCATCGTGAAGAACCCGAAAGGACGGGTGGGCAATCGCAGCGGCGATGCCGAAGCCATGAGCCAACCGGTCAGCGGCAGGGCCAGCATAAGGCCGTAGAACATGAGGTGGACCAGCCGGGATATCCACCACTCGGCTGGCCGCATCACCTGCGGTGGCGGCGGTGATGCGCTAAGCCGCCAAACGATGCGCCATAACACCAGCACAAGGGCGAGAAGCCCATAGGATTTGTGGGCCTGATAGAGGGCGAAGGAGGTGCCGAGATCGGTATGAAGGCGGCTCATGGCCAAGCCAAGCACCACCAGGCCGACGAGAAGCACGGCCATGACCCAATGCAAGATGCGGCCCTGCAGGCTCCAATGAGAAGTGGCGGATCTCGACCGGTGCTTCATTCCTGTGACGCCTCGGTCGAGACGGTAATCGTCACATCATCGGAAACGAGCGGCTGGCCATTGATCATCCCGAACTGAGAGCGTTGCACCACGCCTTTCGCCACAAAATCGACCACTGCGCGGGAACGGCCGGCGTCCCTTGCAACTCCGACGGTGAATACCACCGGCCTTGTCACGCCGAGCATCGTCAGATCGCCCGTGACCACGGCCGTTTGTTCGTCGCGTTTCTCCACATTCGTGGACGCGAAAGAGATCGTGGGATGACGCATGACATCGAGGAAGCCGGGCGCGCGAATGTAGTCGTCGAGACCACGCGATCCGGTGTCGAGGGACGCTGCCACCACATTGAAGGATACGCGGCTGCGGGACGGCCGGTTGAAATCCAGCACGAGGCGGCCTGAGAACTGGCGAAAAACGCCTCGTGTCTGAGGAAAGCCAACGGCATCGATCACAAAGGAAATGGTGGTGCGCGCTGGGTCGATCCGGAACGCCGATTGCGTCAGCGCGGCGGAGGGCGCCAGCATGATGAGGAGAAGCAGCAACGGCTTGATGCGCATGACGCACAACGCGGTTCTGACCGCGCCACCGGTTTGCACTAACCCCGGCCCACAACTGCCTGGCGTCTGACATCGAAGGATGGCGCGGCATCCAGGGAAACACCAGCGTCAGGCCGTCTCGTTGGGGGCCTTACATACCTGTTCCCGTCAGACCCCAACGGGCAGACAATCATCATAAACGCGTTAGCGCCCGCGCCGCACTTTTCATGCGGGCGGGCGCTTCAAAGCTTTGTGAAGAAGACGCGGCTCTTACGCCGGACCTAAGGGGGTCCTCAGGCCTTGGCCTTCTTCATGAACATGGAACGTAGATTGTCCCATAGCTCGATCTTCACACCGTTCTTGCGCATGATCCAGCCCTGCTGGAGCACGGACAACAGGTTGTTCCACGACCAGTAGATGACGAGACCGGCCGGGAACGAGGCCAACATGAAGGTGAAGATCACCGGCATCCAGGAGAACATCATCTGCTGGACAGGGTCGGGCGGCGTCGGGTTCATCTTCATCTGGATGAACATCGTGATGCCCATGATGATCGGCCAGGCGCCGAGCATCAGGAAGTGACCCAGCACCGGCACTGTCGAGGGATCCCACGGGATCAGCCCGAACAGGTTGAAGATCGTCGTCGGATCCGGCGCGGCAAGGTCGTGGATCCAGCCGAAGAACGGTGCATGCCGCATCTCGATGGTGATGAAGAGCACCTTGTAGAGCGCGAAGAAGACCGGGATCTGGATCAGCATCGGCCAGCAGCCGGCGATCGGATTGATCTTCTCCTTCTTGTACAGCTCCATCAGCGCTTGCTGCTGCTTCATCTTGTCATCGGCGAAACGCTCGCGGATGGCTGTCATTTCCGGTTGGACGGCCTTCATCTTGGCCATGGAGGCATAGGACTTGTTGGCCAGCGGGAAGAAGGCGAGCTTCACCAGCACCGTCACGGTGATGATGGCAATGCCGAAATTGCCGAAGAGCTTGTAGAAGAAGTCCAGCAGCCAGAACATCGGCTTGGTGATGAAATAGAACCATCCCCAATCGATCAGCAGGTCGAAGCCCTTGATGCCCAGGGTGTTCTCGTATCCCTGGATCGCGGCGACTTCCTTCGCGCCCGCGAAGAGATGCATTGTCGTCTGCACCGAGGCGCCGGGCGCGACGGTCAGCGGCCCCGAGAGCACGTCGGCCTGATAGGTCGGCTGATTGTTGAACTGGCGCTCGGAGAAACGACCGGTATAGGCCTGTTTCTGGTTAGGAATGAGCGCAGTCGCCCAGTATTTGTCGGTAATGCCCGCAAAGCCGCCCGTGACATCCGGGAACTGGAGGCCCGTTCCGCCGCCCGGGAGGGCCGGCTCCTTGGCGAGCTTCGAATAGCTGACTTCCTGCAAGCCCTTGTCGCCAAGCACACCGACAAGGCCTTCATGCAGAATGTAGAAATTCTGTGTCTGCGGCAGGCCGTGGCGCGAGATGAGGCCATAGGGGTGAAGCGTCATGGGCGTCGTGCCCGTGTTCTCCACGCTATCCGTGATGGTGAACATTGCGTTGTCATCGACCGCGATGGTGCGCAGGAACCTGACGCCTTGCCCATTGTCATAGGTCAGCGTGACGGGTGTCTGTGGCGTCAACCGTGCGCCCTCCGGCGCGGTCCAGAGCGTCTCCGAATTGGGCAATGCCGGCACGCCCTCGCCACTGCCGACCCAGCCGAACTCCGCGTAATAGGGATGCGGGCTGCCTGAGGGTGACAGGAGAATGATGTTCGGGCTCTTGGGATTGACCGTCTCGTGATAAGCCCTCAGCGAGACGTCGTCGATGCGGCCACCCCTCAGGGCAATCGAGCCCGCGATCTTCGGGGTATCGATGACGACACGGGGGCTGCGCGCGAGGGCTGCCTCACGGCTGACCGGCGCAGTTGCGGCGCCGGTCTGTCCCGGCACTGTCTGCGCGGAGCCGGCCTCACCGGCCACGCCCGGCTGTGGCGCGGTGCTCGACGGCTGCCCCGGGGCGGCACTCTGTTGGGTCTGGGTGGCAGCCTGCCGCTGCTGATCCACCTTCGGCATGCCGAAGAAATAGTTCCAGCCCGTCAGCACCACGATCGAGAGCACTATGGCGAGGATCAGGTTCTTGTTGTCGCCGATCATGGACGATCCGTTGTGTTGGCGGGACGGTGGGCGGAAGGCCGTTCGGCTCGCTTCCGCGTTGACGAGAATGTGGCGATGGCCCGCTTGAGATCAACCGCAAGCGCGTCGAAGGATGCGGACAAAGCGCCGCGCCGGGCCACAACGACAACATCAAGCGCCGCTTCCGGCCACTCTGGCCTCAGCTGGCGCAGCACCTCGCGCAGCCGGCGCCTGATACGATTGCGCTCAACGGCGTTGCCGGTCTTCTTGGTCACGGTAAGGCCGAAACGCGGCCCGCTTTCCAGCCTCGTGGCGCCCGAGAGGGCAACATCCGCCTGCGACAAGCAACCAAAACCCGGCGCATTCACGACATCGTGCTCGTGAGCAGCGGCGTCGGGAATGGGCCGGGCCAGCGACTTTCCACGGGCTCGATCGACCCACTGAACACTCATGCGCTCAGTGTGAAATCGCTTGCCGCGCGCAGCAGCCAGAAACTCGGAACGCTTTCGAAGGCGCGGCAATCGGGCCGAGCGCCGCCCATGCTGAACCGCCGGGACGTCGCACATGCCAGCCTGCGCCGTGTCAGGCCGACAGGCGCTTACGGCCCCTTGCGCGACGCGCAGCAATAACCTTGCGCCCGCCCTTGGTCGCGATCCGCGCACGAAAGCCATGCCGGCGCTTGCGCACGAGCTTGCTCGGTTGATACGTCCTTTTCACGACCCAGTCTCCGGTCCCGCAGGGGGCGCGACGGCTGTCAGCCTCGCGCCCAACATCGCCCCGGCAAGCCGGTAACGACCTTGATGATTGTTTGCTGTCGATTGCCGCCCCAAAGCGATAAACGCCGAGACGACGACCAAGACGACGATCGGCGCCCGTTGAGAGCGCCGTCGACATGAGCGGCTTATGGCGGAAGGCACTCAGAAAGTCAACGGTATCAGACCGAGGTCACAGCCTCCTTGTTGGCCCGGATACCACGCTCGCCCGGCTTGTCAGCATCCGGCGGGCGTCGCGCGGCATAGTGTTGCGCCATCGCAGCGCAGACCATCAGCTGGATCTGGTGGTAGAGCATCAACGGCAGCACGATCGCACCAACGGCCTGGGCTGGAAAGATGACGTTAGCCATCGGAATGCCGCTCACCAGGCTCTTTTTCGACCCGCAGAAGACGATGGTGATCTCGTCCTCCTTCGAGAAGCCGAGCAAGCGGCTGCCGTAGGTGGTCGCGAGGATGACCGTGCCGAGAAGCACGATGTCGACGGCCGCCATGACAAGAAGGGTCGTGAGATCGAAGGTCTGCCACAGCCCGGCAACCACCGCCTTGCTGAAGGCACCATAGACGACCAGGAGGATCGAACTGCGGTCCGTCATGCCGAGCACACGATTGTGGCGCCGAACAAAGCCACCGATCAAGGGCTGTAGCAACTGGCCTGCGACGAATGGCGCCAAAAGCTGAAGGAGGATCGCGATCACCGCGTCTCCGGAGACCCCTCCTCCTTGCGTATGCAGCAGCAGGCCGACCAGAAGCGGCGTGAGAGCCATCCCGAGGATGTTGGAAGCCGAGGCCGCGCAGATCGCTGCCGGCACGTTGCCGCGGGCCATCGACGTGAAGGCGATTGACGATTGCACGGTCGACGGCAGCACGCAGAGGAAGAGAATTCCGGAATAAAGCGTCGGCGTCAGCAGGGCCGGCGATAACGGGGCGAGCGCAAGCCCGATCAGCGGGAACAGCAGGAAGGTGACCGCGATAATGACGAGATGCAGGCGCCAGTGGCGCATGCCGGCGACCACGGCCTCGCGCGAGAGCCGCGCGCCGTGCAGGAAGAACAGCAATGCGACCGCGCAATCCGTGAGGTAGCCGAGATAATCGACGAACGCCCCTCGCGCCGGAAAGAGCGAGGCAAGAAGGACGACAGCCAGAAGGATGATGATGAACTTGTCAGGCCGGAAGCGAAAACGCACGATCACGGGCCTCTATCAATGATCAGTCGGGATGCGCTCCGCAGATAAAGCGCTCCGGCGGCGATTGTGAACCCCTTGCTCGACAACGTCGCTATGCGTTCCACGCGGTCAAGCATGCTTTCATGTGACGGCTGAGGTGCTCCCAGAACGGTTGACGGCGACCACATCGCGGCTAATGAAGGTGCCGCGCAAGATGAATTCCAGCATGAAGGGCTCGACGTGACGCTCCAGTATTCCACCCAGGTCGACGTGACAGGTCGTCCCGTTCCGATTCATGGCGAGGAAGCGTTTGCCGGCATGCGCCGTGCCGGCCGGCTGGCGGCGGAGACCCTCGACTTCATAACCCCGGCTGTCCGGGCGGGCGTGTCGACCGCAGAGCTCGACGCCCTTTGCGAGGAGTTCATGCGCAAAGCCGGCGCCGTGCCGGCCACGATCGGCTACAAGGGCTATCGCCATGCGAGCTGCATCTCGGTCAACCACGTGGTGACCCATGGCATTCCCTCCGACAAGCTACTCGCGGAGGGCGACATCCTCAACATCGACGTTACACCCATCCTCGATGGTTGGTATGGCGATTCGAGCCGCATGTATCTGGTCGGCGAAGTTTCGGTGAAAGCCGCGCGCCTCGTGCACACCACCTACGAGTCGATGATGGCAGGCATCGCCCAGGTGAAGCCCGGCAACACGCTCGGCGATGTCGGCCATGCCATCGAGGCGATAGCGCTGCGCGAACGCTTTTCCGTGGTCGAGGACTTCTGCGGGCATGGCCTTGGCCAGGTGTTCCATGACGCGCCGCAGGTCGTGCACTACGGCGAGCCCGGCACGGGCGTCGTGCTGGAGCCCGGCATGCTCTTCACCATCGAGCCCATGCTGAACGCGGGCAAGGCCGGCGTGAAGGTGCTGGGGGATGGATGGACGGCCGTGACGCGCGACCGGTCGCTGTCGGCACAGTTCGAGCACACCGTCGGCGTGACGGACACCGGGGTCGAGATCTTCACCCTGTCGCCGAAGGGCTTCACCGAGCCCCCCTACCCCGCCACCTGATCGCAGGAACGATGAGTTATCGGGAATGCCAATATCCTTGATCGACCGGTTGTTCATGATCCTCGGCGCCGTCGCCGGCTTGGCCGGCGTTGCCGCGGCTGCCGCGGCAGCCCACGTCACGGGGGGCGGGAGCCTCGGCACAGCGGCGGATTTCCTGCTCTTTCACGCCCCCGTTCTCCTGGCCATTGCCATTGCCGATCATGTGGGTCTCGGTCGCGCCGGATTGCTGCGCCTTGGTGGCGTGCTCGTCATTCTTGGGCTCATCGGCTTCAGCGGCGATCTTGCCATGCGCGCCCTCACAGGCACGCCCCTCTTCGCGATGGCGGCCCCCACCGGCGGCACGCTACTGATGATAGCCTGGGTCGCCATCGGCCTGTCCGCGCTCATTCCGCGACGCTCTTGAAAGACACGACAAAGTCGTGTGTCTTCGCTAAAAGACTGCGCCATCCGCATCCTGCCAACGGCGAGACATGTCATGTCCGATAACAAAGCCGCTCCCACCCCTCTCGCCGACCTGCCCGACGTGCATACCCGCGCCGAGGTTCTCGTGCAGGCCCTGCCACATATGCAGCGCTATGATCAGGAGATCGTGGTCGTGAAATATGGCGGGCACGCCATGGGCGACCCCGCCGCCGCCGAGGATTTCGCTGAGGACATCGTCCTCCTTGAGCAATCCGGTGTGAAGCCGATCGTCGTGCATGGCGGCGGCCCGCAGATCGGCCAGATGCTCAACCGCCTCGGCGTCAAATCCGAGTTCGCCGCCGGCCTTCGCATCACAGACAAGGCCACCGTCGAGATCGTCGAAATGGTCCTGGCGGGCTCCATCAACAAGCAGATCGTCGGCACGATTGCCGCCGAGGGCGGAAAGGCCATAGGTCTCTGCGGCAAAGACGGCAACATGGTCACCGCGCGGAAGGTGACCCGCTCTGTGGTCGATCCCGATTCCAACATTGAGAAGGTTGTCGACCTCGGCTTCGTCGGCGAGCCGGAACGGGTGGACCGCACGGTTCTCGACGCGGTCCTTGGCCAGGAGATCATCCCGGTGCTGGCACCCGTGGCTGTCGGCGCCGACGGTGAGACCTACAACATCAATGCCGACACCTTCGCAGGCGCCATAGCCGGTGCCATGCGCGCCAAGCGCCTGCTGCTGCTCACCGACGTGCCGGGGGTTCTCGACAAGAACAAAAACCTGTTGCCCGAGCTCACCGTGGAGCAGTGCCGCCACCTCATCGCTGATGGCACCATCACCGGCGGCATGATTCCGAAGGTCGAGACCTGCATCTATGCCCTCGAGCAGGGCGTCGAAGGCGTTGTCATCCTGGACGGCAAGGTGTCCCACGCGGTGCTGCTGGAACTCTATACCGACCACGGCGCCGGAACCCTCATCCGGCGGTAGGGCGAGCGACGTTCATCCCGAGCCTTGGCCAGTCCCGGCGGGCATAAACCCGGCGGGTGCCGGGACTTTCCGGACTGGAATCAGGGTCGATACAGAACGCGGTAGGCGGGCTTCACAAGCCGGCCTACCGGATCGAAGAACGCCGGTTCCAGCACGATCGAGACGATCCGCACAGCGTCAATCTGCCGGGAGGCCAATGTCGCATTGAGCGCCTCCAGGCTCGCTGCGCTCGTGAGTTCAGCAAGCGGCATTCTTTCCCGCCAGCTGGCATCGCCTGTGTCCACCATGATCTGGTCCTTAAATCAATTAAGCAACTGGCCAGACAATTCTTGATGACAATCCGGGTTCCGGGCCCTGCGTGGGGCGCGAGCATTTGCGTGGAATGAGATGCTTTTCACGCGGCGGATCGTCAGGCCTTGCAACTTACAGCCCATGCAACCATCTAAGCAGGTTCCCCCTCGTCCACGCCTACGTGGTTGAGGTCCAACAGTGGAAGCGTGATGTCGCAATCGGCTGTCTCGCCGCGCCGGATCCACGGCAAGCCGTCGGCGCCACGTTCCGGGAACGGAGCCTAACGAACGTGTCCTTCCGTAAGCCGCCTATCGACGATCTGCCCATACTCCCGGAAAGCCTGCCCATTTCCTTACGCCAGGCGTCCCCCTTTCCCGATGCGCTGACGCATAAGCCGTCGCTGGCGCATGTCGATACCTGGATCTTTGATCTCGACAACACCCTCTATCCCCACGATGCCAAGCTATGGCCGCAGGTGGATCTCCGGATCACCCTGTTTCTCGTGGAGCTCTGTGGGCTCGACGGCATCTCGGCCCGCGCACTCCAGAAGTATTACTATCATCGCTATGGAACGACATTGCGCGGCTTGATGGAAGAATACGGAATCGATCCCGAAGAATTCCTCGAATTCGCCCATAGCATTGACCACTCCTCGCTTCTGCCGAACCCCCTCTTAGGGGAGGCCATCGCCGCGCTGCCGGGGCGGAAGCTCATTCTCACCAACGGCTCACGGGCGCATGCGGAAGCGGTCGCGCTCAAGCTCGGCATCCGCGAGCATTTCGAGGACGTGTTCGACATCGTCGCTTCCGGCTTCGTGCCGAAACCGGAGCAGAGCACCTATGAGCGTTTTCTCGATCGCCACAATGTCGATCCGGCCGGCGCGGTCATGTTCGAGGACATCGAGAAAAATCTGGTCGTGCCTCATGCGCTTGGCATGGCAACCGTGCTGGTCCTGCCGAAAACCACGGACCCTTTCCGGGAAGCCGAGGAACAGGCCCCGATGATCGCACCGCATATCGACTTTATGACCGACGATCTCGCCGATTTTCTGGGGCGCATGCGAGACCATTAAACCCGCTGACCGACCGCACCGAAACGCCGGCTTCGTCCGGCGCGATCCCACCTCGCGCCGAGGCCTTCGGAAGGCATGAGCCTCAGAGGTCGGGATGGCGGAAACCAGCCCGACTATGACGGCTGAAATCCAGCCCGTCAAAATGGTCGGACAATGCTTCTTGGACCGGAGCCATTACCGCGGCTCCTGAGCCCGCCGGCGGCTTCGCGCGGAACCGGAAGCTGGAAAAAGGGCGCCTGCCGGCGCCCTTGTCAGCTCTTGCCCAACCCGGCGGCTTGTCTACCGGGCAAAGCGGCCCTCATATTTAAACTGCGGCGCCGCCTTCAACTGGTCCTTTGTCGCGTTGATACGGGCATTCCACTTCTTGTCCGCATCGCTCCACGTCAGCATGAGCGCGGACGGTGCAACGGCAACATAATGCGTGCCCATGCCGAGGAAGCCGCCGACGGAGAGGATGTAAGCGCGGATAGACGTACCATCGATCACCGCGTCTTCGATCTCCCCGACATTTTCGTCACCGGCATTCCTGACGTTCAGCCCTTTAAGTGAACTGGCCAGCGCTCCTTGTTCAACTGTAACAAAACTTGGTCCTTGAGCAGGCGTCGGCGCATTCTGTGCAAACGCCGCTGTCGAAAGCCCTATAGCCGCGATTACAACTGCGATCCGAACCATACTATATCTCCTAAATGCAAAGCGGATGGATTATCCGTATTCCCGCTATGAGAATGGCATTAGTAGGATTTTGTTCCATGGTTCTATTTGCAAA
Organism: Chelatococcus sp. YT9; assembly: GCF_018398315.1. Taxonomy (NCBI): domain Bacteria; kingdom Pseudomonadati; phylum Pseudomonadota; class Alphaproteobacteria; order Hyphomicrobiales; family Chelatococcaceae; genus Chelatococcus; species Chelatococcus sp. YT9. Next base: position 2,158,591 of record NZ_JAHBRW010000001.1, on the reverse strand, counting down.
CTGTTCTTTGTTTTCTCGGTAATTTGTAAGCTCTTCGGGCACAAAAGCTGCACGCCGTGGCACTCGCCAATGGACTGCCATGATAACTCCATAGCCGGCTCTGCATATGCATTGACAGCACGGTCATAACCGCCCATTCTCGTCACCTGTTCCGAGGGGGGCCCCGTGAGGGGGCTGAGATTCCGCCGGCTCATACGAGCACCGCGGTGACCCTTAGGACCTGATCCGGGTCATGCCGGCGAAGGGACGGAAAAGGTGCAAGGCTCCTCACGATTCCATCAGATCGCTGTCACCCGGATCTCCTCGAACCAGGAGTGTATCCGCTCGAGACCCTTTCCGATCCTGCCGGGTCGGGAACGGGTTCGATCGACCGCATCGTCTTCGCGCGAACCGCTTTACGCGTCGCTTGAGAATGCTGTGGGCGGACACTCTCCTCATTGATGAGCCGGGGCGCCTTCGCTCCGGCGAAGGTTCTCCGGAGAAGGAGATCCATGAACATTCATCCGCAGTCCCCGGCGCGCACGAAGGTGCGCCAGACTACCACCGCCACACCGGCCGCTGTCACCACAGGGGCCGTCGCAGGATCGGCCAAGGTCTATTCCAGCCCCCAGGGTCATCCCGGGATCCGGGTTCCCTTCCGTGAAATCGCGCTTGATCCCGCCTCCTGCGAGGCGCCCTTCCGCGTCTATGACACCTCTGGCCCGTTCACCGACCCCGAGGCCGTCATCGACCTCAATAGCGGCATCGCCCAGCCTCGCGCGCCATGGCTCGCTGCGCGCGGCCTGACCGCGATCGCGCCGCGCGCGGTGAAACCGGAGGACAACGGCAATATCTCCGCCGACAAGCTCGTCGCGCCCTGTCCAGCCGCGCGCACCGTGCTGTCCGGCAACGCCGGTCGGCCGGTCACGCAGCTCGACTATGCCCGCGCCGGCATCGTCACCGAGGAGATGGTCTATATCGCCCATCGCGAGAATCTCGGCCGCGCGGAGATGCTCGCGGGCGCCGAGGAACGCCGCGCCGACGGCGAGGATTTCGGCGCCGCCATCCCCAACTTCATTACTCCGGACTTCGTGCGCGAGGAGGTGGCGCGGGGACGCGCGGTCATACCCGCCAATATCAATCATCCCGAGCTAGAGCCCACCATCATCGGCCGCAACTTCCTGGTGAAGATCAACGCCAATATCGGCAATTCCGCCGTCACCTCCTCGGCCGCCGACGAGGTGGAGAAGCTGGTCTGGGCGATCCGCTGGGGCGCCGACACGGTGATGGACCTCTCCACCGGGCGCAATATCCACAACATCCGCTCCTGGATCATGCGCAACGCGCCCGTGCCGATCGGCACCGTCCCGATCTATCAGGCGCTGGAGAAGGTGGACGGCGACCCGGCGAAGCTCGACTGGGAGGTGTTCAAGGACACGCTCATCGAGCAGGCCGAGCAGGGCGTGGACTATTTCACCATCCACGCCGGCGTGCGCCTGGCCTATGTGCCGCTGACCGCGCGGCGCGTCACCGGCATCGTCTCGCGCGGCGGCTCGATCATGGCGCGCTGGTGCCTCTCCCACCACCGGGAGAGCTTCCTCTATGAGCGCTTCGACGAGATCTGCGACATCATGCATCGCTATGACGTCACCTTCTCGCTCGGCGACGGCCTCCGGCCCGGCTCCATTGCCGATGCCAACGACGCCGCGCAATTCGCGGAGCTCGATACGCTCGGCGAACTGACGAAGGTGGCTTGGGGCAAGGGCTGCCAGGTGATGATCGAGGGGCCGGGCCATGTTCCCATGCACAAGATCAAGGCGAATATGGACAAGCAGCTCGCCACCTGCGGCGAGGCCCCGTTCTATACGCTCGGGCCGCTGACCACCGACATCGCGCCGGGCTATGACCACATCACCTCCGCCATTGGCGCGGCGATGATCGGCTGGTTCGGCACGGCGATGCTCTGCTATGTCACGCCCAAGGAACATCTCGGCCTACCCAACCGCGACGACGTGAAGACCGGCGTCATCACCTACAAGATCGCCGCCCATGCCGCCGACCTCGCCAAGGGCCACCCCGCCGCCAAGCTGCGCGACGACGCCTTGTCCCGGGCGCGCTTCGAGTTCCGCTGGGAGGACCAGTTCAACTTAGGCCTCGATCCGGACACCGCGCGCGCCTTCCACGACGAGACGCTGCCGAAGGAGGCCCACAAGGTCGCGCATTTCTGCTCGATGTGCGGGCCGAAATTCTGCTCGATGAAGATCACGCAGGATCTGCGCGCCGAGGCGCTCGCCATGGAGCCTCTTGCAACGGAAACCTTGGGCGAAGCTGACCGCCTCGCCGGCCTTGCCGAAAAAGCGAAGGAATTCAATGCCAAGGGCGCGGCCATTTACGTGCCGGCGAACTAGCGGAGCACCCGGCTGCTCCCTCCGCTCCAGAAGGGGGGGGGGGCGGCCTCGCGCGAGCGGGGCGGGTGAACCCTCATGGCTGGAAGCGAGGCGATGTTGGCGGTGCGGCTGTGGCCACGACAGACGGGCCATCGCCCGAGCTCTCCCCTTCCGAACCATGAGCGGCAGCTGATGGGGCGTCGCGTCAACGCGGCGGATAAGAAGAAGTCACTCGGCGCGCCGCGCTAAATAACGCGCCGCGCATGTCTTGCAGGGTGCCGCACCCCTCGTCTTGGGCTTCGCTGCTGGAACGAGAGCGAAGCTACAAATCCAATGCGCCTTCAATAGTCAAGGTTGCACTCCAAATATCTCCGGCGCGGTTCAAATAAAGTCGCCTTCTGAGCATTATGAATAACCATTCATCTACCTGATGCACTTGCGAGAACTTAATATTGTCATAATCGCGGATTGACCTCGATCATTCGACTCCAGGGTTGAGGCTGGGCGGCGGTGCGAATGAGAGAGGACCTGACTGATGCGGATGACCCGTTTCGCTTTGCTCGCGGGCACGGTGATAGCGCTACCGATACTACGTGTCGCGGCTGCGCCCCTCGACCCCGCGATCGTCGATCCTGTCCGGCAGGATAACTTGCCGCCCGTCCTTCCGGACGAGACGCGGCTGCAGCTCGCGCAGGGCGCGCCGGACGATCAGGACGGCGGCCCGCAACGGCGGCGACCGGAGGGCCGCGGCGGCTCCGAAGGCGGCCAACGGCCGCCGGCCGGAGGGCCGGGCGGGCCGGAAGGCGCTCGACCGGACATGCCGCGGCGAGACATGCAACAACGGCAGGAGATGCCGCCACCGCAGATGCAGCGTCCCGAAAGGCCGCGGCCTGAGGGGGCAAGACCCCAAGCACCAAGACCCGAAGCACCAAGACCAGAGGGACCACGGCCCGACACGCCGCGCTCCCAGCGTGATCGCCCCGATGTCCCGCCTGAGGGTCGCCCCGCCTCGCCCGCCGGAGAGCGCGCACCCGGTCGTCCCGGCCGTCCCGAGGCGTCGCCTGGCGAAACGCCGCGACCCAGAGCGCCCCGCGAGGTAGCCCCCCGACCGGACGCGGAGGGACGTCCGCCACGTCAGGCGCCCGGCCAGCCGGGCCCGGATCGTCCTGGTGAACCAACGCGGGGCCCCGGCGCGCGACCCGACACACAACAGCAGCAACCGCGACCAGAACGGCCCGGTCCAGGGGCACCGCGGTCCGAGCAGCCCCGCCCGGGGCGACAAGTCACCCCAGACCAGCCGGTTGCCCCCGGGCAATCTGCGCCGCCCCCTGGCGCTCGCCCTGGTGCACCGCAGCAACCAGGCGACAGGCCCATACGGGGATCGCAGCCACCCACCGAGCGGCCCGTCGCGCCAGGCCAGCCGGCAGCTCCCGGCCAGCCTGTGCCCCCGCCCGGCACACGCCCCGGCGCGCAGCAGCAAACGGACGACAGGCCCGGCTTTGGCGGCCCTCCCGGTCGTGACTTGAGCGAGGAATGGCGCGCGCGGCGGCGGGTGGAGGAACGTGACGGGCGCACCATCATTCGCGAAAGCGACAACCGCGTCATCATTCGTGAGGGCGATCGGGAAGTCATCCGGCACGACGAAGTGGAGCGGCTGCGACGCGGCGCACGGGACGTGAACGTTGCTCGAGGACGTGGCGGGGACCGCACCATCACCGTCGTGCGGCCCGACGGCAGCCGCATCATCACCATGGAAGATGCTGACGGACGTCTCATGCGGAGGATTCGCCGGGGCCCTGACGGCCGCGACGTCATCATCATCGACAACAGCCGCAGGCCGGCGCGCGGTCCCGGCTTCTATGCGCCGCCGCTGGTGGCCTTGCCACCGCTCGTGCTCGGAGGCATCCCGCGCGACCGCTATATCGTTGAGGCTGAAGATGTGGGTCCGGAGGTCATTGAGGAGACTTTCCTGGCCCCTCCGGTCGAGGAGGTGGAGCGGGCCTATAGCCTCGACGAGATCCGCTACAACGAGCGCCTACGCGAGAAGATGCGCCGTGTCGACGTGGACACCATCACTTTTGCCACCGGCTCGGCCGATGTCGCACCTTCGGAGGTTGGCCGGCTGGATGCGATCGCCCGGGGGCTCACCGCCGTGATCAAACGCAACCCCAATGAGGTGTTCCTCGTGGAAGGGCACACGGACGCGGTGGGTTCGGACACCGACAACCTCGCGCTGTCGGATCGACGTGCCGAGGCGGTCGCGCAGGTTCTGACCGACAGCTATGGCGTGCCGCCCGAAAATCTTGTGACCCAGGGCTATGGAGAACAATATCTGAAGGTTCAAACGGACGGGCCTGCCCGCGAGAATAGAAGGGTGACGCTGCGGCGGATCACGCCGTTGATGTCGCAGAGCAGCGCTCCATCCGCGCGGTAAACCGCAACACGCTGGTCAAAAAACAATGGCCCCGGGGTGAAACCATCCCGGGGCCATCATTCGTGAACTGGCGGGAATGCCGGGCCGATCAGGGGTTGGGCAGCGGCGCCGGCGAATGGGACAAGCTGCGCAGATACGCGATGATGTCTGCGCGCTCCTCAGGCTTCGCCACGCCGGCGAAGCTCATGATCGTGCCCTTCATGTAGCTGCGCGGATTGGCGATGAAGTGGTCGAGCTCCTCATAGCCCCACTTCTCGCCCTTGGCGGCATGTTCCTTCATGGCCGCCGAATAACCGAAGCCCTGAACCTCACCCTTCGGACGATCGACAATGCCATAGAGATCTGGACCGACCTTTGCCCCCGCCCCTTCCACGAAATTATGGCAGGCGGCGCATTTCGCCGCAGCCTTCTGGCCACGGGCGGCATCAGCGGTCTGCATGCGAACGGCGATCGGTATGACCTCAACCGCGGCCGGTGCGGCGGCGGAAGCGCCCTCTTCCGGTGCGGGCAGATCGTAGCCGGGAACGGCCGGCGGATTTTGCGAGAAGATCGCGCTGGCCACAATGCCAAGGCCCATCGCAAAAACGCAGGTGCCAAGAATGGCGCCGAAGATCTTGTTGAGCTCGAAAGAATCTAGCTGTTGCATCGACAAAACAGCGGCTCCGGTGCGGCCAATGGGCTAGGCCGATTGGTAAGCTTCAGGCGAACGTTGACGGCGAAAACAGGGCCGCACAGCACGAGGACATGCAGCAAAGTCTGATTACCCGCTTTGAAGCCGGGTTGGCAACTCGTATAAGCGGCTTCCCCTTTGCTACCTTTTGCCGCTTTTCGGCATCGGCGCTCGGGGTGTGATGATTTCGAGGAGACGAGCCGATGTCCCTGCCCGAAGTAATTTCCTATCAAGGCGAACCGGGCGCCAACTCACATATTGCCTGCGATGACGTCTATCCGACGTGGCAACCCCTGCCCTGCGCGACGTTTGAGGACGCGCTTGCGGCGATTTCCGACGGTACGGCCACGCTCGGCATGATCCCGATCGACAACACGATCGCCGGCCGCGTCGCAGACATGCATCATCTGCTGCCGACATCAGGGCTGCACATCATTGGCGAGTTTTTCCTGCCCATCCATTTCCAGTTGATGGCACCGAAAGGCGCGACGCTCGCCACCATCAAGACGGTGCACAGCCATGTGCATGCGCTGGGCCAGTGCCGGCGAATCATCCGCAAGCTCGGGCTCAATGCCGTGGTTGCCGCCGACACCGCGGGCTCAGCGCGCTTGGTCGCCGAGTGGAACGACCCGACGCAGGCCGCACTCGCGCCACGCCTGGCGGCGCAGATTTACGGGCTCGACATCCTGATGGAGGACGTCGAGGACGAAGCCCATAACACCACGCGTTTCGTCGTGCTGGCCCGTGAGCCGCAATGGGCCAAGGCCGGAAACGGCCCCACCGTGACGAGTTTCGTGTTCCGCGTCCGCAACGTGCCGGCGGCGCTCTACAAGGCGCTCGGCGGCTTCGCGACCAACGGCGTCAATATGACGAAGCTCGAAAGCTACATGGTGGAAGGGCATTTCCATGCGACGCAGTTCTATGCGGAGGTCGATGGTCACCCGGATGACCCCGCGCTGAAGAACGCTCTCGAGGAGATCGGCTTTTTCTCGAAGGAGCTGCGGATTCTCGGGGTCTATCCTGCGCATCCCTTCCGCGCCACCCAGATACCTGCGGAATAGGTACCGGAGGCGGATGGCCGAGCGCGATCTTTGCCGTTCAGCCTTCCTTTTCCATGAGAGCGAAAAAAAGGCGGCCGTCATCTCTTCGTCGCCCTTTTATGGCCTTTCTCTCACGCGAGTTTACCTCCGCACGATGAGAGGGAAGGCCAATGACGCCCACGTTCAGACACGCAGACAGCTGCGACATGGCCAATGTCTCCCGCTTTTACGAGCATGTTTGGCAGGAGACCTATCTCAGCCTCATGGATGTCCGGGAGCTCAGCAGCTGGCGGGCACGTCGGGATTGGCGCGCCTTGCCCGCTGACGAGGGCACCGTAGTCGTGGCGGAACATGATGGCCAACTGGTCGGCTTCGGTGCCTGCGGTCCCGCGCGGGATGGTGAGCTCGGCACCTTCGGCGAGATTTACGCAATCCACGTCGCGCGGCAATTTCGTTCGCGCGGCATCGGAAGCGGCCTCATGGGGCGGATGGCTCGGGAATTTGCCGAGCGTGACGTCGCGGACGTCGGGCTTTGGGTCTTCCATCGTAATGTGACCGCGGTGGTTTTCGCGCGGTCGCTCGGCGCTGTCGTTACAGGCTCGCGCGACGATGAGCAGGGGGCGGGCAACACCGAGCTCGCGCTCATCTGGCCGAAAGCAAGCGACCTTGCCTTGTTCGATGACGCCCAGCACGGGCCCATGCAGCACTCGGCAGGGCGAAGCCTTGGCATGATGCCTCTCGCGCCCTGCATGCCGTCCTGCAAATAGTGTTGCAGCGGGCCGGTTACGAGCCAGCCGCGCTCCCGGAAAATCAGAACTCCTCCCCCTCATGCACGAAGGCATGGAGGAGGTGATGGGCAATGGCGAACGGCTTGGGCGAGCTCAAACCATCGGGGTGCGTGCCGCCCAGGAGGGCGGCCGCCTCGCCGCGGGAGAACCAACGCGCGTCCTCGAGCTCAAGCCGGTCGATGGTGATCTCGTCGTGTAAGGCCTCGGCAATGCAGCCGATCATCAGCGAGGCCGGAAACGGCCAGGGCTGCGAGGCAAGGTAGCGGACGCGCCCAACGGCAAGCCCCGCTTCCTCCTTGGTCTCGCGGCGCACGGCGTCCTCGATCGTTTCTCCCGGCTCCACGAAACCGGCGAGACAGGAGTACATCTTGTCGGCGAAGCGTGGCTGCCGGCCCAGGAGGCAACGGCCGTTTCGCACCGCGAGCATGATGACAACGGGATCTGTCCGGGGAAAGTGCTGGGCCCCGCAGGCGTCGCAGATGCGCCGCCAACCAGCTGCTTCCACGCGTGTTCGGGCCCCGCAGTTGGCGCAGAAGCGGTGACGCGCATGCCAATGGAGGATCGCCTTGGCCTCGCCGAGGGGGCCGAGAACTTCCGGTCGCAGAAGCCCCTGGGAGGCGAGCGATCGCAAGTCCACGGCGTCGAGATGCGGCCGTTCGGCAATGACGCTTGCGGCATCGCCGGCCAGCGTCGTCGTAAACAGGGGTACCCCTTCGATGGTGCCGAGGAAGATGCTCTCACCGTCAGCGCCGAGCGCGGCCGCTTCCGCCAGCGTGAAGCGCGGATCGAGAGCCGGCTGGCGTTTGAGGATTGGCACATCGCCGGCTAGCACGAAGGTCGCGGCATCGGGTCTACGGCGGAACGCACCGACCGTTTCGGCGTTTTCCCTCCCCTCCGAATGACGCTCCAGACGGTTGACCGCGAAGCCCACACGTCCCGAACGGTCTAGCGAGGCCGCGAGCGGAGCAATCGGCGCGGTCTTGGAATCATCATGCGTCATGGCACAGCCTTTCGGCCTTTCTTCTATCCGAGCCCCGCGCTGGACAGAAGAGCCGTTTCGCTCATCCGGCCGCGTGCGCCGCGCCGGCCATCGCGGGTTGTGAGCGGAGCGCGAATTAAAAGCCTGGTGGCTTGCATCAGCCTCATCTTTCCACGATATAGGCGTTGGGAGGTTGGCGTTGGACGTTCCACTCGCCAACCGGGTCAGGTCCGGAAGGAAGCAGCCCTAACGAGAATCGGGCGGGTCTTCGTCCAGCCTCCCACCTTGTCCTCGTCGGATATCCGGCGACAATCGCCCTGCATGGGATCCTGCGCCCGGCATGGGCCCCTGCCGGTGTGATGGCATCGCCCTGGACCGGCCTCATGAAATGACCGAACGGGTGCGATGACCGATCAGCCGAGCGCCACCGACATGCCGAACGCCTCTGTCGAGGATGACGCAGGTCCGGCACTGCCCGGTTTTGATATGCCGACATCCTCTTCGGTGCCTGCCCCGGCTTACCGTGTTCTGGCGCGCAAATATCGCCCCGTGAGCTTCGATGACCTCATCGGGCAGGAGGCGATGGTCCGCACGTTATCCAACGCGTTCTCGACTGGTCGCATTCCACAGGCGTGGATGCTGACGGGTGTGCGCGGCGTCGGCAAGACGACGACGGCGCGTATTCTGGCCCGGGCTCTGAATTATGAGCCGCTCGATGGCGGATCCTCGCAACCAACAATCCACATGCCGGCGCTCGGGCGCCATTGCGCCGCGATCATGGAATCGCGCCATGTGGATGTCCTGGAGATGGACGCCGCTTCCCACACTGGCGTCGAGGATGTCCGCCAGATCATCGACGGCATCCGCTACTCGCCGAGCTCGGCGCGCTACAAGGTCTATATCATCGACGAGGTCCATATGCTTTCGGAGAAGGCGTTCAACGCCTTCCTGAAGACGTTGGAGGAACCGCCGCCGCACGCGAAATTCGTGTTCGCCACCACCGAGATCCGCAAGGTGCCGGTGACGATCCTGTCGCGCTGCCAGCGCTTCGACCTGCGCCGCATCGACGCCGGCGCGCTCGTCGCCCACCTTGCCCGCATCACCGAAGCGGAAGGTGTGAATGCGGACCCGGAGGCGCTGGCGCTCATCGCACGTGCTGCCGAAGGCTCGGCGCGTGACAGCCTGTCGCTGCTCGACCAGGCCATCGCCCATGGTGGCGGGGCGGTGAGCACGGACGAAGTGCGCACCATGCTCGGGCTCGCGGACCGGGCTCGCGTCATCGATCTCTTCGAGGCGGTGATGCGTGGTGATCTCGCCGCGGCGCTCGCCGAATTAACCGCGCAGTACGACGCGGGCGCAGACCCCTACGTCGTTCTCAACGACCTCGCCGGCTTCATCCATCTCGTCACACGCTTCAAGCTGGTGCCTGACGCGGGCAAGGACGCGGCGCTCACCGAGGCCGAGCGTTTGCGGGGCGCGGACCTCGCATCCCGGCTCTCCTTGCGCATTCTGGCGCGTAGCTGGCAGATCCTCATCAAGGGCCTTCCGGAGGTCCAGCAGGCAGCGCGTCCCGTCGCGGCCGCCGAGATGCTTCTGGTGCGTCTCGCCTATGCGGCGGACCTGCCGACGCCGGACGAGGCGCTGCGTGCTTTACGCGATGGCACTCCCTCCGCTGGCGGTAGCGGCGGCGCTCGCCCGGGCAACAGTGGTGGCAACGGCAGCGGAAATGGCGGCGGGCCCCGCCTCGCTATCGCCGCCACCACGGGGTCAGCCCTGTTGGCCGATGCGACGCCTCGTCAGGATCCCGCCCGCGAGGTGGTCCGCGCCTCTGCCGAGCCGCAGATCCGGCTGGCGCGCTTCGAGGACGTGGTTGCTCTTGCCGGGGAACAGCGCGACATCGTGCTGAAGCGGTCCCTGGAGCAGGACGTTCATCTTGTCCATTTCGAGGACGGGCATATCGAGTTCGCTTTGCGGGAGGGGGGAAGTCGTACGCTGGCCGGCGACCTCGGCAAGCGCCTGCAGGAATGGACCGGCCGACGTTGGATGGTCGCGCTCTCGTCCAAACCGGGTGCGCCGACACTCCATGAAATGGCCCAGGCGCGTGAGGCCGAGCGTCGCAGCGGTGCCGAGGGGCACCCGCTTGTCCAGGCCGTGCTGTCGCGTTTCCCGGGTTCGGCTATCGTCGATATCCGCGACGTCGCGGCAGCTGCCGAGGAGCCCCTGGTGGCGATGGCCGACACCGGCGAGCCAACCGAGGATGAAGGGGCGCTCGCATCCGAGGACGACCTGTCCTATCTAGACGAGATGTGATCCGGGTTGAGACGGGAGTGACCGATGCGTGACCTGATGGGGCTGATGAAGCAGGCGCAAGGCCTGCAGCAGAAATTCGCTGACATGCAGACCGAGTTCGAGGCGCTCGAAGTCACCGGCACGGCTGGCGGCGGAGCCGTCACCGTCGTGACCACCGCCAAGGGCCAGATGAAGAGCATCGCCCTCGACGAGAGCCTCATTGTTCCCGGCGAAAAGGAAATCCTCGAAGACCTTATCGTCGCGGCCGTCAACGACGCCAGGGCCAAGGCCGAGCGGCTGATGCAGGACAAGATGGGCGAGGTGACCAAGGGTCTTCCCCTCCCGCCCGGCATGAAGCTGCCGTTCTAGAACCGCCTTGGTCACGCGAGCGCTCGCTCGTCGCAACGCTCGCCCACGCCGTTTCATCTTGGAGATGGGCAAGCTTGCGTACGGACGTGCGGGCAATGACGCGGCGCCCTGTTCGGGATCATCGCTCGTTGCAGACCACACCATTTCTGAAGCTGGGCTCAAGCTTATGGTGCCGGGAGGGAAAGCCCGCGGCTGCGGCGGGATGACCGCAGGTTCAAACCATCTCTCCCGGTGAGATGAAAAGCCCACGCGGCGCAGCATTGAGGAACCGGCTTAAGCGATGCCCTCCCCCATCGGCCCTGAGATCGAACGACTGATCCAGCTCCTGGCCCGTCTGCCGGGCCTCGGGCCACGCTCCGCGCGGCGGGCGGCCTTGACGCTGATCAAGAAGAAAGAGCAATTGCTCGTGCCGCTCGCCGATGCGACGCGGATCACGGCCGAGCGCGTGCTTGTCTGCACCTCCTGCGGCAACATCGATACCACCGATCCCTGCACCATCTGCTGCGATGCGCGCCGTGACCCGACGCTTCTCGTCGTGGTGGAGGATGTGGCCGATCTCTGGGCGCTCGAACGAGCGGGCGTTGTCAATGCGCGTTACCATGTACTCGGCGGCGTGATATCGGCCCTCGACGGCATCCGTCCGGAGGATCTCAATCTCGACAGGCTCATTGCGCGGGCGGCCGAGCCGGGCCTGACTGAGATCGTGCTGGCGCTGAACGCGACCGTCGATGGGCAGACGACGGCGCATTACATCACCGACCTGCTGTCCCCCTATGCCGTGAAGATCACCCGCCTCGCCCATGGCGTGCCGGTGGGCGGTGAGCTCGATTATCTCGACGAGGGCACACTCGCTGCGGCGATCCGCCAGCGCACGACGTTCTGAACGGCCAATCGGTCAGAGTGCGGGGAAGCGGGAGGCTGAGCGACGGCTGGGCACCGCTCGCGGTGCGCTCAGTCCGCCAGTTCCTTGACGAGGAAAGCGCGAACGCTATCGGCCTCGACCCCACGCGCGATGAAGCTTTGGCCGATGCCGCGCGCCAGGATGAAGGTGAGCGCACCGCGCTTGACTTTCTTATCCTGCGCCATCGCTTCCACAAGGCTGTCGGGGGTGCCGATGTCGCCCGGCACCTCCTGCAGGCGGGTGGGGAGCCCGATCCCGGCGAGATGAACGGCAACGCGCGCGGCGTCCTCCGGCGGGCACAGCCCGCGCTCGACGGAGAAGCGGAAGGCGAGCGCAAGCCCGATCGCCACGGCCTCCCCGTGCACGAGCCGGCTGCCGTCGTAGCCGGTGGCGCGCTCCAGCGCATGGGCGAAGGTGTGGCCGAGATTGAGCAGGGCGCGGTCACCGTCCTCCCGCTCGTCGCGCACGACAACGGCCGCCTTGGCCCGGCAGCTCGTCGCCACGGCGTGGTCACGCGCGGGCCCCGGCCCGAATATGTTTTCCGCATTGCTCTCGCACCATGCGAAGAAGCCGGGGTCGTCGATGAGGCCGTATTTCACGACCTCCGCATAGCCGGCGCGGAACTCGCGCGGGCTCAGGCTGTCGAGCAGGCCGGTGTCCGCCACCACGAGGCTCGGCTGATGAAAGGCACCAATCAGGTTTTTGCCGTGCGCCGAGTTGATACCCGTCTTGCCCCCAACCGAGGAATCGACCTGCGCGAGAAGGCTTGTCGGCACCTGGACGAAGCGCAGCCCACGGCGGACGATGGAAGCCGCGAAACCGGCAAGATCGCCGATGACGCCGCCGCCGAGCGCGATGACGAGATCGCCACGCTCAATGCGGGCAGCCAGAAGCGCCTCGCAGATCTCGACAAGGCGCGGATAGCTTTTGCTGCCTTCGCCAGCCGGCACGGTGACGATCGTCGTCCGGAGACCGGCGGCGGCAAGCATCTCGCTGAGACGCTGGCCATAGAGCGCCCCGACGCTCTCGTCCGTGACAATGGCCGCCGCTCCGCCCGGTGCCAGGCCGGCGATCCGCGGCGCAGCCTCGGCGAGGACGCCGCGGCCAATGAGGATATCGTAAGCGCGCGTATCCAGCGGGACGTGCACGGTCTCGCAGCCGGCGGGGGCGTGTGTCACGGAGGTCATCGGTCGAGATCCACCTTGGAGACTGAAAGATAGTGGCGCAAAGCCTCGACGATCTCCTCGACGATGGCCTCATGCGGTGCGTCGCGGGAAATCACGGTGATGTCGGCCTCGGCGTAGGTCGGATAACGCTCGTCGATCAGCCGCCGCAGCGTTCCCTCCGGATCGGGCGTGTGCAGCAGGGGCCGCCCCGGGCGCTTGCGCACGCGCCGGAACAGAACATCAAAATCGGCCTTCAACCAGATCGAAATGCCGGCTTCGGCGATATGGGCGCGCGTCTCGGCATTCATGTAGGCGCCACCCCCCGTAGCAAGAACCAGCGGCCCCTCGCTCAGCAGGCGACTGACCACGCGGCGCTCGCCATCACGGAATTGTGCTTCACCCTGGCTCTCGAAAATTTCGGGAATTGACATGCCCGCAGCGCGCTCGATCTCGTGGTCGGCGTCCACGAAATTGAGATTGAGTCGCATGGCGAGCCGGCGTCCTACCGTGCTCTTGCCCGCCCCCATCATGCCGATGAGGACCAGTGACCGCCCGTTGAGCGCCTGTTGCAGGGCTTCGATCTCGGGGTCGGTTACCCCAATGTTGCGCGACTCGTCCATGCGGCTTTCACTATCATGGAGTTTTTGTTTACGTCATTCCCGTAACTTGATTGGGGCCACACTTTCGGCTGAAATCTCGCGATGGGTTTAAGAGAGCTGTGCCGACCGTCTTTCGCTTCCTCATGATCATCGGGATCCTCGCCGGCCTCACCTATGCGGGGCTGTATGCGCTCGCCACAATGGTCGAGCCCAAGCCTCGCACCGTGACCGTAACGGTTCCCGCGTCCAAGTTCGAGAAGTGATGTGCCGATGGCGGTCGAGGGGCAAAGTGAGCCGACCAGTGTCGCGGACAGGCATGATCCACTTGCGAGCGGCCTCGCAGAACGCTTCCTTGAGATGCTCGCAGCCGAACGAGGCGCCGCGCGCAACACGCTCCAGGCCTATGAACGCGACCTCAGCGATTATCTCGGTTTTCTCGCGCGGCGACAGCTGACGCCGACGGGTTGCACCCAGCCCGACATCCGTGCCTTCCTCGCCGAAATCCACGCCCGCGGACTCAAAGCCTCCTCGGCGGCGCGGCGCCTCTCCGTCGTCCGGCAGTTCCATAAATTCCTCTACCTGGAAGGCCTGCGCTCCGACGATCCGACCGTCACCATTGAGGGACCCAAGATCGGCCGGCCTCTACCCAAAGTTCTTAGCGTGGACGAGGTGGACCGGCTTCTCGCCACTGCGCGTGAAGGGATTGACGATCCCAAGAGGCCTCTGGTCGAGCGCCGGCGTGCCGCGCGCCTCACATGTCTGCTCGAGCTCCTCTATGCCACCGGCCTGCGCGTCTCTGAACTCGTCTCATTGCCACGCAGCGCCGCGAAAACCCGCGAGCGCTTCCTGCTCGTGCGCGGCAAGGGCGACAAGGAACGCCTCGTTCCCTTGACCGAGGCCTCGCAGAAGGCGGCCGCCGCGCATCTGGAGCTCATCGCCACGGACAAGGAGGTCGCCCGGCAGAAGCGCTGGCTTTTTCCCGCCGACAGCGCCGAGGGACATCTGACGCGCCAAGCCTTCGCCCGCGATCTCAAGGACCTCGGCGCGGCCGCCGGCATCGCGCCGGACCGCCTGAGCCCGCATGTGTTACGCCACGCCTTCGCCAGCCATCTCCTGCAGAATGGTGCGGACCTGCGCGTGGTGCAGGAACTGCTCGGCCATGCCGATATAGCGACGACGCAAATCTACACCCACGTCCTCGATGCCCGCCTCACCGCGATGGTACGCGACCTGCACCCCTTGGCGCAGGACTGAACGCGGCCGGCACCTGGTGCGCGGACAGGGCGCCATGGGCGGGGATCACATGGGCGGGGATGACACGGCCGGGGATGACACGCGACGATTGCCACCGCTCACCTCTCCCCGGCGGGGAGAGGTCGCGCCACAGGCGCGGGTGAGGGGGACGCCCACTGGGGAAACGATCAATCTCCCCTCACCCCAGCCCTCTCCCCGCCGGGGAGAGGGAGAAGCGCTGAATATCGCTTATTCCCGGTCCCTGTTCACCCCCGGCGCAGCAGGAACACGGCCTGCTCGCCGAACAGGTTCCATACCCACCACGGCATGTTGAAGCGCACCGGCTGGCCGCTGGAGTTCAGGGCCAAGGCGCGTTCCGTGTGGGCGTTGAGCTCTTTGCAGAGCGCCACAAAATCCCGGATCGTGCAGAAATGGATGTTCGGCGTGTCGTACCACGTCTCGGGCAGGTTGTCGGTCACCGGCATCCGCCCGGACAGAGCGAGATCGGCGCGCACGCGCCAGTGTCCGAAATTCGGGAAGGAGACGATCGCGCGGCGGCCGATCCGCAGCATGTGCTCCAGCACCTCGCGGGGACGACGCGTCGCCTGGATCGTCTGGGACAGGATGACGTAATCGAACGCATCGTCCGGATAGGCGAAGAGATCTGTGTCGGCATCGCCCTGGATGACCGACAGACCGCGCGCCACGCATTGATTGACACCCTCGCGTGACAGTTCGATGCCCCGGCCGTCCACCCCGCGCCGCTCGGCGAGCAGGGACAGGAGCGTGCCGTCGCCGCAGCCGACGTCCAGCACGCGCGCGCCGCGCTCGACCATCTCGGCCATGAGGACGAGATCGACGCGTTGTGTCGCGATGGGATCATCATGAGCCAAGGTGGAATGCCTTTCGGGAATTCGGGGTGGAAGATCCGGCTCGAGAGACCGTCAGAGGCCGCGGGCACGCGCGGCGGAATCGAGGAAGCCACGCATGGTGGCGAAGAACACGGGCTCGTCGAGCAGGAAGGCGTCATGGCCCTTGTCGCTCTCGATCTCGACGAAACTCACGGAGGCGGCGGCCGCGTTGAGCGCATGCACGATCGCCCGCGAGTTTGAGGTGGGGAACAGCCAGTCCGAGGAGAAGGAGGCCACGCAGAAGCGGGTCTTCGTGCCGCGGAAGGCGTTCGCCAGCACGCCACCGTGGTCGGCGGCCAGATCGAAATAGTCCATGGCGCGCGTGATATAGAGATAGCTGTTGGCGTCGAAGCGCTCGACGAAGCTCTCGCCCTGATAGCGCAGGTAGCTCTCGACCTGGAAATCAGCGTCGAAGGAGAAGGTCGGCGCGTCGCGATCCTGCAGCCGGCGCCCGAACTTGCGGTGAAGCGCGGCCTCCGAGAGATAGGTGATATGCGCGCCCATCCGTGCCACGGCGAGGCCTTTGGCCGGGCGGACACCCGCCTGAAGATAATGGCCGCCCCGCCAGTCGGGGTCCGCCATGATGGCTTGGCGCCCGACCTCGTGGAACGCGATGTTCTGCGCGGAGTGAATGGGGCCGGTGGCGATCGGCATGGCCGCGAAGACCCGCTCCGGATAGCTCGCCGCCCACTGCAGTGTCTGCATCCCCCCCATGGATCCCCCGACCACCGCAAAGAGCTGCGCGATGCCGAGATGGTCCAGCAGCATGGCTTGCGCGCGCACCATGTCGCGAATTGTCACCAACGGGAAACCGAGCCCCCAGGGCTCCCCAGTCGCCGCATTGAGGGACGCCGGTCCGGTCGTGCCGAGACAGCTTCCTACGACATTTGAGCACAGGACGAAGAACCGGTTCGTGTCGATGGGAAGGCCAGGGCCGACGATGGTCTCCCACCAACCGGGCTTGCCGGTGATGGGGTTGCGGTTCGCTACGTGCTGGTCACCGGTCAACGCGTGGCAGATGAGAATGGCGTTCGAACGATCGGCGTTCAGGGTCCCGTAAGATTGATAGGCGATCTGCCAGGGCGCCAGGGTGGCCCCGCTGTCGAGAACCAATGGCTTGTCGAGACCGAAGCGCGCGACAAGGCTGTCCGGTTCATCGACCTGCGAAGCGGGAGCTGGGGCAGTGTCAGCACTAACCAACATGAGACCGATAAACCCTTTTCCGCCTGAAACGGCCTGAGCGCAATCAACAGGCCGCGTTCGTTATATCGAACAGAGGCCCCGCTCGGCAACTGGTGTTACAGGGAAAAGATTGGAGGCGCCTTCATGGGCGGCGC
Organism: Chelatococcus sp. YT9; assembly: GCF_018398315.1. Classification (NCBI taxonomy): domain Bacteria; kingdom Pseudomonadati; phylum Pseudomonadota; class Alphaproteobacteria; order Hyphomicrobiales; family Chelatococcaceae; genus Chelatococcus; species Chelatococcus sp. YT9. The sequence continues at coordinate 2,141,509 of NZ_JAHBRW010000001.1, read as the reverse complement.
CTACTCTGATGGCTCGCCGTCGGCGCGTTCGCTATCTTGCGTTCGTGTCCCCACACCGTAAAAGTGATCACCTTGAATGGGCTAGGGCGGGTTGGCCCAACCATCTCCTGGATTTCTCGATTTTTGGGACGGAACGCACGAGTATGGTCAATCCGGTGACAAAACCCGCACAGAGCGCTTCCTCTCCCACTCCCGCCGCTCCCGTTTCCCCTCCGGTCGACCTCGCGGTTCTGCGTGAAGAAATCGATCGCATCGACGCGGCGATGCATGAACTCCTGATGGAGCGCGGCGACATCATCGACCGGCTGATTGCCTTCAAGCGGACGCAGGGGCCGGGCTCGGCCTTCAGGCCGGCTCGTGAGGCGGCCATGATGAGGAGGCTCGCGGAGCGCCACCGCGGAATTCTGCCGCTCGACACCGCGGAGAGCATCTGGCGTGTCATCATCGGCACCTTCACCTATGTCCAGGCGCCCTATAGCGTGCATGCCGACGTCTCCGGGGGCGATGGACCCATGCGGGATTCAGCGCGCTTCCATTTTGGCTTCACCGTCCCCTATATCGCCCATACCAGCGCGGAGGCCGTCATCCGTGCCGTTGCAGAATCCAAGGGCGATCTTGGCATTTTCCGGCCGGACGGCGCTGCGGCCTCCGGCCCGTGGTGGACTGGACTCACCGGCCCCGACAGCCCGAAGATCATCGCGCGGCTGCCCTTCATCGAACGGCCGCAGCATCCGGCGGCAACGCCTGTTTTCGTCATCGCGCAGCCGCTGACGGACGGGGGGTCGAACGAGGTGCGGCTCGTCGCGGCGACCGTCGAGCGATGGCGGGAGACAGCGCGTGGCGCCATCGCCCGGCTCAGCGGCCAGGTTCTCGGGTCAGCCGGCCTCCGCGATGGATTGTCGCTTCTTATCTCGGTTCCCGGCGCCGTGACGCTGGAAACTCTCGAAGAGGCCTTGACGGCGGAGCGTCTGGGGCGCATCGACCTCAGTGAAATCGGAAGCCACGCCGAGGTTTTCGTGCTCGACAAACCGGGCATGGGGGGCTGATCTCCCACCGCGCGGCTTCCGTTCGTTCTTCATCCGGAGTGTCTTATCATGGGTCTTGTGGCCGATCGCCCCGTCCCGCGGGCCGGAATTCTGTCGATCGACGCCTACGTGCCAGGCAAGAGCAGCGTCACGGGCGTCGATAAGGTCTACAAGCTGTCGTCCAACGAGACGCCGCTGGGGCCGAGCAAGGCAGCCATCGAGGCCTATAAGCACGCGGCCGCGACCCTCGAGCATTACCCCGATGGCGCCGCCACGCGCCTTCGGGAGGCAATCGGCGCCAGATTCGGCCTCGACCCTGCCCGCATCGTCTGCGGCGCGGGCTCTGACGATATCCTCAATCTCCTGACCCACGCCTATATCGGGCCTGGCGACGAGGGCGTCTATTCCGAATACGGGTTCCTGGTCTACAAGATCGCGATCACCGCCGCCGGCGGCACCCCGGTCGTTGCCAAGGAAACGGACCTGGCCGCGAGCGTCGACGCGCTTCTCGCCGCCGTGACGCCGCGCACGAAGGTGGTCTTTCTTGCCAATCCCAACAATCCGACCGGCACCTATCTTCCCTTCGACGAAGTGAAACGCCTGCATGCGGGCCTGCCCCCGCATGTGCTGCTGGTTCTCGATGCAGCCTATGCCGAATATGTCAGGCGCAACGATTATGCCTCCGGGCTCGAGCTGGTCTCGACGAGCGAGAATGTCGTCATGGTGCGCACCTTCTCCAAGATCTACGGTCTCGCGGCGCTGCGCCTCGGCTGGGTTTACGGGCCCGCCCACGTCATCGATGCGATCAACCGCATCCGCGGCCCCTTCAATGTCAACGCGCCCGCCATCGAAGCCGGCATTGCGGCGATTGCCGATGAAAGCCATGTAGCCGCTTCCATCATGCATAACGAGACATGGCTGCCCTGGCTCACGAAAGAGATCTCCGGGCTTGGCCTCAAGGTAACGCCCAGCGTCGGCAACTTCGTCCTGATCCATTTTCCAACCGAGGCGGGCCGTGACGCAAAGGCGGCGGACAGCTTCCTGTCCAGGCGCGGGCTTGTGTTGCGGGCTGTCGCTTCCTATGGACTCCCCAACGCCCTGCGCATGACCGTCGGCGACGAGGAGGCCAACCACCGCGTTGTGGCTGCACTAAAGGACTTCCTCGGGGGCGCGCATGCCTGACCGGCTGGGGCCACCGCGCGCCGACCCCCTCGTCGGGCGGCTCGCCATCATCGGGCTTGGTCTGATCGGCTCGTCCATTGCCCGCGCCGTCGCCCATCTCAAGCTCGCGGGCACACTCGTCGTCAGTGACGCCTCACCCGACGTGCGCAAGCGGCTCGTTGAGCTCCGCCTGGGGGATGCCGTGGCCGACACTGCAGCCGAAGCAGCCGACGGCGCGGATATGGTGATCCTGTGCGTGCCGGTCGGCGCCTGCGGTGATGTCGCGGCCGAGATCGCCGGGGCCCTGAAGCCCGGCGCGATCGTGTCCGACGTCGGATCGGTCAAGGGAGCCGTCGTCGCCGCCGTTGCCCCCCATCTCCCGCCTGGCGTGCATCTCGTGCCGGCGCATCCGGTGGCTGGAACCGAGCATTCCGGGCCGGACGCGGGCTTCGCCACGCTCTTTCATAATCGCTGGTCGATCGTGACACCGCCGGAAGGCGCCGATCCCGAAGCAGTTGCGGTGACACGCGGGTTATGGGAGGCCATGGGCGCTCAGGTCGAGATCATGACGCCGCAGCACCATGATCTGGTCCTCGCCATCACGAGCCACGTGCCACATCTGATCGCCTATAATATCGTCGGCACGGCCGCCGACCTGGAGACCGTGACGCAATCCGAGGTCATCAAATTCTCGGCCGGCGGCTTCCGCGACTTCACGCGCATAGCGGCCTCCGATCCGACCATGTGGCGCGACGTGTTCCTGACCAACAAGGACGCCGTCCTCGAAATGCTCGGCCGGTTCAACGAAGACCTGGCCGCCCTCCAGCGTGCCATCCGCTGGGGCGATGGCGAGGCGCTGTTCAACCTGTTCACACGCACCCGCGCCATCCGCCGCAGCATCATCGACATGGGGCAGGAAACCGCCGCGCCCGACTTCGGCCGGCGCCAGGGCGAGAGCAAGGACGGCTGATAGCCCTCATTCAGCGGCGCGGATCTCCGGCGAGGCGCTCCGGTCCTCGAAATCGAGCGCCTCGATGCGCTCGCCGCGCTTGACGATCTTGTCCGTGGACGTGCGGATCTGCGCCACGTCCTCCTGCGCCTGACGGAAATGCGTGTCCAATTTTTCCACGCGGTCGCGCAGCCTGACGACATCTTCCAGAATACGGCGCACTTCGAGCTGGATGGTCTCGGCTTCCTCGCGCATGCGCGCATCCCGCACGAGAGACTGCATCACCTGAATGGCGAGCGCCAGCAGCGACGGCGAAACGATGATCACCCGGGCGCGATGGGCGCGCGCCACGACATCCTCGAAATGCTCCTGCAGGTCTGCATAGATCGCCTCCGACGGCACGAACAGCAGCGCCAGATCCTGCGTCTCGCCAGGCACGAGATATTTCTCGGCAATATCCTTCACATGGGTCGCCACGTCAGTCTTGACCCGCGCCGCCGCCGTGCGGCGCATCTCGTCGCTGGTGGCCCCACGAAACGCGAGAAAGCTCTCCAGCGGAAACTTGGCATCGATGACGAGGGGATGATCACCCGGCAGGCGGATCAGGCAGTCCGGCCTGCGGCCGTTGCGCAACGTCGCCTGAAAGGCATAGTGCCCGGCCGGGAGACCATCGCGGACGATCGTCTCCATGCGCCCCTGACCATAGGCACCACGTGCCTGCTTGTTGGCTAGGATATCCTTGAGACCGACTACTTCGCCGGTCAGGTTGGTGAGGTTCTTCTGGGCCGCGTCGATCACTGCGAGACGCTCGTTAAGGCGTGCGATATGCTCACCTGTCGTTCGCGACGAAACCTCGAGCCCCTGCCCAACGCGATGCTGGAGGCCGTCCAGCCGTTCGGCAACGAAGCGGGCAAAATCCTGCTGGCGCGACCCGAAGATCTCGGCGATCGTCTGCAGCCGGCCCGTCATCTCCGCCTGGATGCGATTGAGCTCAGCGACCTTGTCGTCCATCTCCCGCGCCCGCTCGGCCGCCTCAGCGGCTTCGATCCGGCGCTCACGATTGGTGCGCGCGATGAAAACAGCGAGCAAAAGCAGAATAACCACCGCTGCGCCCGCCGCGCCGACAATGATTTCGCCTGCGGTGAGCGGATATCCTGCCAGGTTCAACAGGGTCTGATTCATCGGAGAACTGAGACTCGCCTCACCATCAATGCGAACAAAAGAAGAACACATTGACCCTTGCGGCGCAAGTGATTATGTGGCTGTTACACTGTCGTTTTCAGGCCTCGACAGCATCGTCCCACAGCTTCCTGTAAAAGGCCCTGCAAGTCTGCGCCATGGCTATAAAACCTATCGTCCTTATCCCAGACCAGCGGCTCAAGACCGCATCCGAGCCTGTGACGGAGATCACCGACGAGATCCGCACGCTTGCCGCCGACATGCTGGAAACGATGTACGACGCGCCAGGAATCGGTCTGGCAGCCGTGCAGATCGGGGTCATGAAGCGTCTGCTCGTCATCGACGTTGCCGGAAAGGATGAGCCGCGCGCGCCGATGGTGGTGATCAATCCCGAGATCACGTGGGAATCCGACGAAGAGTTCAGCATTCACGAGGAAGGCTGCCTTTCGATTCCCGACTATTACGAGGAAGTGGAGCGCCCGGCAAAAATCCGCGTGCGCTATATGGACCTCGACGGCAAGACCCAGGAGATCGAGGCCGAGGGCATACTCGCGACCTGCCTGCAACACGAGATCGACCATCTCGACGGGGTTCTCTTCATCGACTACCTGTCTAAGCTGAAGCGCGACCGGGTGATGAAGAAATTCACCAAGGCTGCGAAGCGCGAAGCCGTGGGTTAAGGCCACCCGGCGGTTGGCGCCGCCGTGGTCATTCCGGAGCAAGCCGGAGGCTTGAGCCCCGAATCCATGAACACGTCGGGACCCTACAATACGCCATCCGTGGTGCTGGATCCCCTTCCCGGCGCTGCGCGCGCCGGGGATGACACCCCTTCGGAGAACGCTTCCCCCCTGTGTTTGTCTTGGCCTCTTTGTCAGGGACCGTTGTCATGGCCGAGCTTGTCCCGGCCATCCCGACGGGTGAGGCGGCGCACTGCCACGCCGCATTGTACCCTCACGCCCTGAGCCGCTCCGCATGCCACTTCAGGTGATCCGCGATGAAGGTCGCGATGAAGAAATAGGAGTGGTCGTAGCCCTCCTGCCGGCGCAGCGTCAGCGCAATGCCCGCCTTCGCGCAGGCCGCCTCAAGAAGCTCCGGCTTGAGCTGATTCGCAAGGAACCCGTCCGCGGTACCCTGATCGACCAGGAGATCCGCGACGCGGGCGCCGTCCTCGATCAAGGCGCAAGCGTCATAGGCGCGCCACGCGGCCTTGTCCGGGCCGAGATAGCCGCCCAAGGCCTTCTCGCCCCACGGGCAGTTCATCGGCGAGACGATCGGCGCGAAGGCCGAGACGGCCTTGAACCGGCCTGGGTTTTTCAGGGCGAGCGTCAAGGCGCCGTGCCCGCCCATGGAATGGCCAGTGATGCCCTGCCGCGTCCCATCGACCGGCAGCTCCGCGCCGACGAGCTCCGGCAGTTCCCGGCCGATGTAGCTCGCCATGCGGTAGTTGCGCGCATATGGCGCAACGGTGGCATCGACATAGAAGCCCGCGCCGAGGCCGAAGTCATAGGCGCCGTCGGGATCATCCGGCACGCCTTCGCCGCGCGGGCTGGTGTCGGGCGCGATCACCATGAGCCCGAGTTCCGCAGCCACGCGCTGGGCGCCGGCCTTCACGGTGAAGTTCTCCTCCGTGCAGGTGAGGCCCGAGAGGAACCACACCACCGGCACCTTGCCCGCGGCCGCCTGCGGCGGCACGAAGGCGGAAAAGCGCATGTCCGTGCCGGTCTCGGTGGAGCGATGCTTGTAGACGCGCTGCTCGCCCCCGAAGGAGCGCGCGCTGGAGACGAGTTCGAGCGTCATCGCGAATTCCCGTCAGTACACGACGACGGAGCGGATGGACTTGCCCTCATGCATCAGGTCGAAGGCCGTGTTGATTTCATCGAGCGGCATGGTGTGGGTGATCAGGTCGTCGATGTTGATCTTGCCCTCCATGTACCAGTCGACGATCTTCGGCACGTCGGTGCGGCCGCGCGCGCCGCCGAAAGCCGTGCCCTTCCAGACGCGCCCGGTGACGAGCTGGAAAGGCCGCGTGGCGATCTCCTTGCCGGCCTCCGCGACGCCGATGATGATCGATTCGCCCCACCCGCGATGGCAGCATTCCAGCGCCTGGCGCATGACATTGGTGTTGCCGGTCGCGTCGAAGGAGAAGTCGGCGCCACCGCCCGTCAGGTCGACGATGGCCTGGACCACCTTGTCGTTGCCGACCTCGGTCGGGTTGATGAAGTCCGTCATCCCGAACTTCTTCGCCATGGCAGCCTTGGCGGGGTTGATGTCCACGCCGATGATCTTGTCCGCACCGACCATGCGCGCACCCTGGATGACGTTGAGGCCGATGCCGCCGAGCCCGAAGACCACCACATTGGCGCCCGGCCAGACCTTGGCCGTGTAGATCACCGCGCCGATGCCCGTGGTGACGCCGCAGCCGATGTAGCAGATCTTGTCGAAGGGTGCGTCCTCACGCACCTTCGCCACGGCGATCTCGGGCAGCACCGTGAAGTTCGAGAAGGTCGAGCAGCCCATGTAATGGAACACCTCGCCCCCATCGCAGGCAAAGCGGGAGGTGCCGTCAGGCATCAGCCCCTGGCCCTGGGTGGCGCGGATGGATGTGCAGAGGTTCGAGCGCTGCGACAGGCAGGTTTTGCACTGGCGGCATTCCGGCGTGTAGAGCGGGATGACGTGGTCGCCGACCTTGAGCGAGGTGACGCCGGCGCCGACCTCCCGCACGATGCCCGCGCCCTCATGGCCGAGGATCGCCGGGAACTTGCCCTCGGAATCAAGGCCGGAGAGCGTGTAGGCGTCGGTGTGGCAGACGCCGGTCGCCATCACCTCGATCAGCACTTCACCGGCTTTCGGGCCGCCGATCTCGACGGTCTCGATGGTGAGCGGCTTGTTGGCCTCCCAGGCAACGGCTGCGCGGCTTTTCATGTCCTGTTCCTTCTTCCCTGAGGATAGTCCGCAAAGATCGTTCTGGCTTCCCGACCCGTTAGGCCTGATCGCTTGAAGCCATTATTTCAGATAAGAGCGCACGATGCGCATGATCCCGTCTATCTCGGCCTCGCCATCAACGGGCCGGGCTGTGCCCTGCCCGCGCCCGGCCTCGAGAAAGGTCTCGCGCAGGTGGCTTTCCAGCACCTCGGCCATCAAGCCGGTCGCCGCACCCCGCAGCGCGGCGATCTGCTGGAGAAGCGCACCGCAATCGGCCCCCTGCTCCACAGCGAGTTCCAGCGCCTCCGCCTGCCCCTTGATCCGGCGCAAGCGGTTGATGGCGCGCTTCTTGTCCTCCGGCGAATGAGGCATGGCATTCCACATACTGAAGACGCGTATTATGCACGGCACTATTATACTCCATGGGAGTATGTCAAGCGGATGAAAGATCCGGCATCCGATGCCGTATCCCGGACGAAGCACTGGCCTGCATGCGCGCGCCCTGATCCCTCCCCTCCGGGGAGGGTGGCCTCGCGTCAGCGAGGTCGGGTGGGGCCCGCCCCTCTGCCACGGTGAGCCGAAACCCCACCCGGCGCCTGCGGCGCCCCCTCCCCTGGAGGGGAGGGATCGAACGGTGAGGTTGGTGGCGGCCGCGCCAATCATCGGCCTGCGAAAAGACCATCGCGCCGCCTCCCCTTTCCATAGCCGGGCTGTTCCGGCTACAACGCGCCTGAGCCCTTGTTCCTGAAGCAAGACCATCAGGTCCGTCCCAATCGAGTTGAACCCAATGTCGCTGCGCATCGTCTTCATGGGCACCCCTGATTTTGCCGTGCCGGTTCTCGCCGAGATCATCGGCCAGGGGCATGAGGTCGTCGCGGTATACACCCGGGCGCCTGCGCAGAGCGGGCGGGGGCTCGCCGAGCGCCCCTCCCCCGTCCATGCCATGGCGGAGCGCTTCGGCATCCCGGTCTTCACGCCGAAGACCCTGCGCACGGACGAGGCGGCGGAGACCTTCGCCTCCCTCGATGCCGAGGCCGCCGTGGTGGTGGCTTATGGCATGCTCCTGCCCAAGGCGATCCTGGAGGCGCCGGAACTCGGCTGCCTGAACCTGCATGCGTCGCTGCTGCCGCGTTGGCGCGGCGCGGCCCCCATCCAGCGCGCGATCATGGCGGGCGACGCGGAGACGGGTGTCGCCGTGATGAAGATGGAGGAAGGGCTCGACACCGGGCCCGTCGCCATGGTGGAGCGCGTCGCCATTGGTCCGCAAACCACCGCCGGCGAGCTGCACGACAGCCTGTCGCGCCTTGGCGCCGACCTGATGGCGCGGGCGCTCGCCGCGCTCTCCCGCGGCGCGCTGAGCTTTGTGCCGCAGCCGGAAGACGGTGTGACCTACGCCAGGAAGATCACCAACGATGAGGCCCGCATCGACTGGGCGCGGCCGGCCGGCGAATTGCACAACCAGATCCGTGGCCTCTCGCCCTTCCCCAGCGCCTTCTTCGAGGTCGATCTCGGTAAGAGCCCCGAGCGCGTGCGCGCCCTGCGCAGCGCGCCTGCCGAGGGACAGGGCGCGCCGGGCACGCTGCTGGACGGGGAGTTCACCGTGGCCTGCGGCGAAGGCGCCCTGCGCCTGCTGCAGGTGCAGCGCGCCGGCAAGGGCGTGATGAACGCCGACGCTTTCCTGCGCGGTGCGCGGCTTGCGCCCGGCGCGGTGCTCGCCTGAGATGCCGCGCTACAAGCTCGTCGTGGAATATGACGGCCGCGCCTATTGCGGCTGGCAGTGGCAGGACAACGGCCGCGCCGTGCAGCAGGCCGTCGAGGAGGCGATCGCGCGCTTCGCCGGCCACGCGGTGCGCGTGCAATGTGCCGGCCGCACCGACGCCGGCGTGCACGCCACCCATCAGGTCGTCCATGTCGATCTCGACAAGACATGGCGCGTGGACACCGTGCGCGACGCCACCAATGCCCATCTGAAGCCCGAGCCCGTGGCCATCCTCTCCGCCGAGGCGGTGGACGCGGGCTTCGATGCCCGTCATTCAGCGGTCAAGCGCCACTACCTCTATCGCATCCTCAACCGCCGCCCGCCGCCAGCCATCGAGATCGGCCGGGTCTGGCACGTGCCGCGGTCCCTCGATGCCGAGGCCATGCACGCCGCGGCCCAGACGCTGCTCGGCCGGCACGATTTCACGACCTTCCGCGCGGCCGATTGCCAGGCCAAGAGCCCCATCCGCACGCTCGACCGGCTCGATGTGGAGCGGATCGGCGACGAGATCCGCGTCTTCGCCGCGGCACGCTCCTTCCTCCATCACCAGGTGCGCTCAATGGTCGGCACGCTGGAGCGCGTCGGCGCCCGGCAATGGCCGGTCACCCAGGTCGCGGAAGCCCTCGCCGCCCGGCAACGCTCCGCCTGCGGCCCCATGGCACCCGCGACAGGGCTCTATCTCATCGGCGTCGATTATCCCTGAGGCGCGGCGCTCCGACCAAGTTGGGACCAACCACGCAGGACTATCGGGACGACGGCGGGAAATAGTCCTGAAGCACGCGGCGGAAGATCGACGTCAACGCGTCGATATCGGCAACCGCCACGTTTTCGTCGACCTGGTGCATCGTCTGCCCGACAAGGCCGAACTCCACAACGGAGCAATAGTCCTTGATGAAGCGCGCGTCCGACGTGCCGCCGGTCGTCGACAAGACCGGCTTCAAACCCGTTTCCGCCTCGATAGCCCGTGACAGGGCCGAAACCAACGGGCCGGGCTCCGTCACGAAGGCGGTGGCATTGGTCGGCAGGAACGTGACGCTGGCACGTTCGCCGAGGTCCGCGGCTGCAATGCGATCGCGGATTTCGTCAGCCAGGGTCTCCGGCGTCCAGCGGTCGTTGAAACGAATGTTGAAGGCAAGCCGCACCTCTGCCGGAATAACATTTCCGGAAGGGTTGGCAACGTCGATCGTCGTGAATTCCAGATTTGATGGGGCGAAATGTTCGGTTCCCCCATCCAGAGGTTTATCCTTCAGAGCGGCGATCAGCGCACCGAGATATTGGATCGGGTTATCTGCCAGTTGCGGATAGGCGACATGGCCCTGTTTGCCCGCCAGTACGATACGGCCGGAGAGGGAGCCCCGCCGGCCGATCTTGATCATGTCGCCCAGTGCTTCCGGATTGGTGGGCTCAGCCAGGATGCAGTGGTCGAACTTGTCGCCAAGCTCGTTCTTCACCCATTCCAACAGCTTCACAGTGCCATTGATGGCGGGTCCTTCCTCGTCGCCCGTCAACAGAAAGCCGATGGATCCCGGAAAGCGCGGATTGGCCCTGATGAAGGCGAGCGATGCCGCGACCATAGCGGCCACGCCGCCCTTCATGTCTGAGGCACCGCGACCGAAGATACGCCCGTCCTCGATCACACCGGCGAAGGGATCGTGACGCCAATGGGCCTCGTCGCCGGGCGGCACCACATCCGTATGACCCGCGAAGAGGAGAAACGGCGCTTCGCGGCCGTAGCGTGCGTAGAGATTTTCCACATCCGGCGTGTCAGGGGCCGTGAAGGTGAGCCGATGCGTCGCAAAGCCGACCTCGGACAGTTTCTGGTCGAGCAGGGCTAGCGCCCCGCCCTCGTCGGGCGTCACAGATCGGCAACGGATCAGATCCAGCGCGAGAGCAACCGCTGGGGACAGTTCCGCCGGTGGCGGGTCAGAAACGGGATGCATCGCTTCGGGAAGTTGTTCGCTGGTGCGGGGAAGCTCAAATGGCGACATGGACGACTGGCCCCGTGGGCTGAGGGAGGCGCGATTCAACCGATCGCGGGTATCCCATGATAGACCGACATGATGGCGCGCCCCAACGTTGCTTGCTGTGCACCGCGTCACATCTCACGGAACAATCCCCGACAAATAAGGCGCAGACAGGGAACAGCGGAGCGCAAGGACGGTTCTTCGGGAAGATCACGGTATCTAGGGAGAATGCCATGCCACGCGGCGATAAATCCGCCTATACCGACAAGCAGAAGCGCAAGGCCGAACATATCGAGGAAAGCTACGAAAGCCGTGGCGTCGGCGAGAAAGAGGCTGAGCGGCGTGCCTGGGCTACTGTCAACGCGGAAAGCGGAGGCGGCAATAAAAGCGGCTCCGGCCGCGGAAAGCCGGACACGCACGTGGCTGCCAAGAAAGGCGGGAAGCTCGGCGGCAAGGCCGCGGCCGCGCGCAGCCCGGCTGAGCGTTCCGCCTCCGCCAAGAAGGCAGCAGCGACACGCAAACGTAACGCGGCTGAACAGCGAGCGCACTAGCGAGAGTGGCTTAAGGCTGCGGTTTGATGAGAGCGAGGCCCGATTGCGGATCGAAGGCTTTCTGCAAATGGCGCGGAGCCTCGCTTATCATGACCTCCAGCGTCGGCCGGACAGAGCCGGATGCGAAATGCCCGGCAACCGCGCGCCCGTCGCGTAGGCCGAGGACTGCGTGGAGATGAAGCGCGGGCTTGCCCTCGGGAGAAAGAGCGATGTCCCCTATGAGAGACGCGACCTCCGCCTGCTCGTCCACAGGAATATCCAGGTAGGCCTTGCTGTCCCAATCGAAGTACTGGAGCTTAGCCTTCCTAAAGGCACCTATCGCGGTGACCTGGGCGGCAGAGAGGCTGTTCTCGGCGGCAAAGCGCTCGATGCACGCCATCGCCTCGTCGCCTTGCTCGAGCACGACCACAAATATTCTCTGTCCGTCCGCATTGTTGAGCAATTGGCTCTTCATCGCTCCTCCTGAGGCGCCGGCCTCACGCTAGCACCACGCTCCTCCCCGTCTTCGCGCAACCCTCCGCATGAACTCTCCGGGCCGCTCGCCGCGTTGGTGCCGCAATCCACAGGGGGAACAGCGCCATAGGGCGCTTGTTCCCACCGGGTGACGATTTGCGACAAAGCCCATTTACAGAGATGCCATGGCTGAGCTAGGTTGCGGCCACCTTACCAAGTCGCGGGTGATGCCCCGCAACCTGAAGGCGCCCGTAGCTCAGCTGGATAGAGCGTTGCCCTCCGAAGGCAAAGGTCGCACGTTCGAATCGTGCCGGGCGCGCCATTTCAGAACAGAACTATGAACGCCGAACGCCGCCGTTTCTACGCTTGAAGCGGCGACCAGCGTTCGCAGCAATTCCGACCTCGATCCCATGATGCGGACCTCGTCGTCCGCGACCTCGACGCGCTGTGCCAGCGCGCGCAGGTGGTCCCGCCGATAGCCGCCATCGTTGAGCTTGATCCGTTCACGGGCCTTAAGGGCGAACCCCTTGAGCATGTCGGGGGTGATGCCCTGATTGCCCGAACTATCCAGCGCGAGTTGCGTGCGCTCGGCGTCGGCGGCTGCTTGATCCCGCAGCGCCTTGAGGCTCGCCATGCGCTCTTTCGCCATTGCATCGTCCTTGTCCACCATGCCGGCTTCGATGGCGTCAAAGAGACGTCCGAGTCGCTGATCGGTTTCGGTGATTCGCCTTTGAAGCTCGGCCAAGTGCTCACGACGACGCTCGGTGCGCTCCTGCCGCCGGTCAATGACGCTGGCGAGGATGGTTTCCAGCCGCTTGGGCAAGAGCAGGCGATCCCCGATATGATCGGCAACAAGATGGTCCAGCTTGTCCATCGGGATCGTGCGGCCCTTGCAGCCGGTCTTGCCTTGCCGCGCCTTGGTCGAGCAGGTGTAGTAGCGATATGTGCCGCCAGCGCTGCCTCGGCCGGTGCGCAGCGTCATTGCGCCCCCACACTTGGCGCAGAAGCAGATGCCGGTCAGCAGCGTGGGGCCGCTGGAGACGCGCGAGGGCGTCACCATGGGGTTGCGGGATTTCAAGCGGGCCTGCACCGCATCGAACGTCTCGCGCTCGATCAAAGGCGGCACCGCCATGATGGCGACCTCGTTCTCCGGCTTTTTCTCACGGTCCTTGTGCGAGCGCGTATTGAACCTGTGCTCGCCGATATAGGTGGTTCGGGTCAGGATGGCATGGATTTGCGCCAGCCCCCACCGTCCACCGTCGCGGGTGAACATACGGCGCTCGTTGAGATAGGTGGCGATGGCTTTGACGCCCATCGCGCCGGCCGTGCCGTCGCCTTCAAGGAATAGGCGATAGATCATTCGCACGGTATCGGCGTGCAGCGGGTCGATCTCCAGCTTCTTCTTGATCTTCGCTCCCCGCTGCTCGGCCGCGACGATGCGATAGCCGATAGGCGGCCGTGCGCCGTTCCAGAAGCCTTGCCGGGCGTTCTCGTTCATGGCGCGCAGGACGTGCTTGGCGTTCTCCTTGGATTGATATTCATCGAACAAGGACATGATCCGCCGCATCATGTCGTGGATCGGATCGTCGCCAAGCTCCTGGGTGATGGAGACGAGCTTGACGCCGTTCTTCGCCAGCTTCCGATAGTAGAACTCCATTTCAAATTCATCGCGGAAGAAGCGCGAGAAGCTGTGGACCACGACAACATCGAATGCGGGAGGCTTGGCCGTGGCAGCCTCTATCATCCGCTGGAACTCCGGGCGGCGGTCGTTTGTGGCGCTATTGCCCGGTTCCACGAATGTTTCGACAAGCTGATAGCCGCGCGCCTCGCAATAGGCTTCGCCCTGCCGCTTCTGATCGGGAATGGAAATGTCATGCTCGGCCTGCCGGGCGGTCGAGACGCGAAGATAGAGCGCGGCGCGCAAGGTAGCTACATTGGGGCTGTGAATGTTCATGAGCGGCCTCCCAAAGCCTTCATGGATTCGGCGCGATCGATAAGAGGCAATGCCAGTTCCACACGATCATGGACGACCTTCGGTGCAAGGCGGCGGCCCTGACCTTTTTCCAGACGGACAAGGCCATAGCTCTCCATCGTCTTCATGGTGCGCGACAGGTTGGATATGGCTCGTCCAGTGATCTCCGACAGTTCCTCCAGCGAGGCCGGGGCCTTCTCGGCGATGACGCGAAGCAATTCGCGATTTCCGGCCGACAGAACCTTGGCGAAAGACTCCGTGGACGGGAACCACACCTTCGGGTCGCCGGGCGCGGGCTTTTCCTCGCCCTTGGCAATCCGCATGGTGCGGGCCTTCATTTCTTCATAGTCGGCAATCCCGACTTTCAAGGTGGTCATATTACGCCTCGCTCCTTCAACACCGCGTCCACCGCCTGCCAGAAGTCGGCCAGCAGCATGGCCGCATCCTCGTAGGCGTAAGGCTTCACGGTCTGGAGGCGATGCCGATGGTCCATCGGCTCGCCGCGCCCGCCTCGGCCGACCGGATGGGCGTTATCGAAGCCGACCAGCCGTTCGCCCGAAGGCCCGTGAAGCGTGAGCGAGTAATCAAGGCCGTGCGGCTTCTCCCGTGACGCCGGAACGCGGGTGACGACGAACTTCACCCAATGGCCGCCTTTGGGATCGACAACGAGTACCTGGCCGTCGAGGTCCAGAAGCGTGTCGAGGTTCGGATCGCGATCCTCGCTCATGGCTTTTTCTTATCAATTTCTGATAAGATATGCAAGCCGTTTCGTGCCCTTTCTGGGCTAAGCAGCTCGTCGAAAACATCGCCGAACCAACGCTCGAACACGTCAATCTCGGCCTCGGTGACGGGAACGTAGTCGGGCCAGTCGTCGGTGACGCGCATTTCCTTGCCGTTTGGGCCGAGAAGCGGCGTGTTGCCTCGCCGCCTGCCGCCAGTTGGCAAGGGATCGTCCTCATAGTCGTAAAGGTCTTTGGGAAGCGTTTCCGGGGCGACCCGACGCGGTCGGCCTCTAACGTCGCGATGACGTTTCTTGCGCATGAAATCCTCCGTGGTTCGCTGCGAGATTCCGGACGGCTGAAAGCCCCGGAATTAGGCGAAGCATGGAGGGGTGTCGGCGGCCTGTAGCGTGCCGCATTCGCGCTGTCGTTCTGGCGGCACCCCTGCTGTCGACCGCCGCCAGTGCGTTAGCCGGCCGAGCGCCGGGCTTTTGCGAAGCCGCGATCCGAGGCGATGAATCTTTCGAGCATCGGCACAATCAACTTCATGGGATCGGTAGCGGGCTGGCCCGTCTCGCGGGCCAGGATTTCGGCATATGCGACAAGATCGCGATGGAGCGGCGCGGGCAACTCCAGCGTGATCTTCGCGGGCTTGTCGTCAGGGATCACACCGAGTTTCAGCTTTGCCATGGTCAACCTCTGTAGGGTTCGAGCACAAGGTCTCGGGTGACGATGACGCGGACGGGGAAGCCCGGCCGGATGGTGAGCGTCGGCGCGACATTGAGCTGACGACGGATGATCTGCTGGCCAGCGTCGTTGATGGTGTCCTGACCGCCGTTTCGGATGGCGCGCAACAGCCTGTCGTCGTCGTCAACGGCAAGCTCGGCTCCGACCGAAAGCAGCGTCGAAAGGCCGGCGGCCTTGGCCAAATCCCACCAGTGATAATCGACGCCATCCTCAAGCCCGGCATAGCCCTGGCTATCCGCGCCGGGCTGGCGCTCCAGAACGAGCGAGCGGCCGTTCGGCAGGATGAGCCGATTCCAGACGAGCAGCACGCGGCGCTGGCCGAACTGAACGGCGTTGTCATACTGGCCGATGATCCGCGTGCCCTGCGGCACGAGCAGGATGCGGCCGGTCGGGCTGTCATAGATGTTCTCGGTCACTTGCGCCGTGATCTGCCCCGGAAGATCGGAACGGATGCCGGTGATGAGCGCGGCCGCGATCACGGCCCCGGCCTGGAGCACGAAGGGCGATGCCGGAGCCATGACACGATCCGCCGACGTGGTGCGGCGGTCCACGGGCGCATTGAGGAAAGCAAGCTGCTTGTCCTGTGCGCTCTGTTGGCCGGGCTGCCCTGCAAGCCCGGCAAGGTCGAGGCCGGGAATCCCCAGCGTCGTCGAACCGGACGGCAAAACGGCTGCCGGGCTGCCGGTGCGGGCCTCGGTCTGGAAAAAGACGCGACTGACGCGCGCGGCTTCTTCTTCGGCAAGCCGGCGTTCCTCGGCGCGATCGACGGTCGGCGTCGCGATCGTCGGCGGTGCGACGGGCTGGCCCCTGTTCTGCGCGTCGAGGATCGGGCGGCCAAGGTCGCCGGGGAGCGGAGGCCCCAGGACTGGGCCGGTATAGTCGCGCGGCAGGCCGGCAAGCCCATCGGCGGGCTGGCGGTTGGAAGTCGAGTAAAGCTCCTGGCCGCCATTGCCGCCCGTGCGGGTCTGGAGCGCATAGATCAGCGTCCCGCCGATCCCGACAAGCGCCACGGCGGCGGCGCTGGCCAGCACCTTGCGCGACAGACGAGTGACGCGCGGGGCTTCCGCACGAAGCCGCATCGGTGCGGCGTTGGTTTCAGCGTCGGTCATTACGATGGTCTCCCGTCGGTGCGGACAATCCTGACGGTCTGTTGCTGCTTGCCGCCGCCAAGGCGCAGTTCGGCCGCGCCGAACAGGCGGTCCACGATCAGGATGTTTTGGTGGATGCGGCTATTGACGATCTGTGCCTCGCCATCTGCGCCAAGCACGAAGATCGGCGGCATTTCGCCCTGCACGATGCCGCGCGGAAACTCGACATAGACGCGCCTGCCGTCATCATAGACAGCGACGGGCTTCCACGCCGGATTATCGCCGGTCAGGCCGTAGCGATAGTTGCGCGCGGCGACGGCCGGAATAATCGGCGTGGCAGGCACGGCTTGGCGCTGGCTCGCTGGTGGCTGCGGATAGGCCCAGGCGACGGAAGGCATATAGGGCTTCTCGCCGGATCGCAGCTCCAGCATGTAAACGCGCCGGTCGGTGGTCACGACAAGATTGGTCGTAATGTCCGGCCGGGACGGCTTCACAAGGATATGGACGCGGCGCGTGATGCCCGAACCGGATTCCGTGTCGCCAATAATCCAGCGGGCCGTATCGCCGGCCGCAATCGACCCCGCGCCGGTCAGACTCTCGCCCGGCTCTAGCGCAATGTCGGTGATCTGGCCGGGCGCGGCATAGACCTGATAGAGCGCGCCTTCGCTCCACGGATAAATCTGGATGGCGTTGTAATAGCCTTCGCGGCGCGGCTGCACGCGAGCGGCGGCGTTGGCGTTCTCGACGCGGCCCGCCGCTGTGCTCGCGGTCTGGCCGCCGCGCGCGACGGTCCAGGCGGGCGGGATATGGATCGGCCGCGGCCGGTCGTCGGTGACGGCCGCGGGGATCGCCGGCAACGGCGGCACGTTAGCGTCATAGCTGATCTGCGGCGGCTTGTAGGTCGCGCAACCGGCAAGCATGGTCGCCGATAGCAGGACGGGCGCAACGGCGAGCGTGGGGATGGCTGCTCTCATTGGCTCATCTCCCGCGACCAGGAAATTGCGTTGACGTAGATTCCGAGCGGATTGGATTTGAGCCGGTCGGCATCGCGCGGCGGCTGAATCACGATGGTCAGGATCGCGGTCCATCGCTCGGTCCTGGCGAGCTTGCCGTCTTCATAGTGCTGCTCGGTCCAGGCCACGCGGAAGCTATCCGGCGAAGCGCGAATGACGCTCGAAACCTCGATGGAAACCTGTTGCTTGCCGACTTTCGTGAACGGGTCGTTCGCGCGGGCATAGTCGTTGAGCGCCGCCGCGCCGCGATCCGTCGTCCACTCATAGGCGCGAAGCCAGTTCTGGCGGACAATGATGGGGTCGGACGGGATGCTCCTGACCTGCTCGATGAAGCGGGCAAGGTGCCACGCCACTTGCGGGTCGGTCGGGCGATAGTCTGCGGTGGCCGGCGCGATGGCCTGCGCCTGGCCGAGCCGGTCAACCTGCACCACCCAGGGCACGACGGTCCCGCGCGCGGTCTGCCAGACAAGGGCGGACGCGAAGCCGGCCGACAGGATCAGGGAGCCGAACGCCATATAGCGCCAGTTGTGTGCCTGGATACGGGCCGAGCCTATGCGCTCGTCCCAAATCTGTGCAGTCTTCTGATAGGGCGTTTCGGGTTGTGGGGTCTTGCCGTAATGCACGGCGGGTCGCTTGAAGATGCTCATGTGCGGTCGCTTTCAGAGAGGTTGACGGAAGAACCGGAGGCGTGGCTGTCGCCGGAGCGGACGGCATGCGCGGCTGTCTGAACCGCGTGGGCCGTGTGGCCGCCCTGGCGCATCCGCTGCACCCAGCCGGGCGATGCGCCAGCGGCAGGCGCGGATGCTGACGAGCTGTCGGCCGAACCTGCGGGCGGTGTGCCGCCCGTCGCGCCGAACCCGGCCTTCACGCCTTCGGAGAAGCTGGATTTGACGCTTGCCGCTGCCCGGCGCAGCGGTGACGTGGCCGCGCTGCCTGCGGCACGCGCGACGCCGCCCAGGCCGGACGCGACGCTTGCCGCACCGGAATTTCCGAACGAGCCAAGGCTATAGGCGGCGGATGCTGCGCCGGCTGCGGTTGCACCACCGCGCACGGCGGCTGCGCCTGCCTTCGCTGCAAATCCGGCCGCGCCGCCTGTGGCCAGTGCCGCGCCGCCAACGGCAAGCCCGGTGCCGACCGCCGCGCCCGCGCCGAGTTGCGGGCCTCCGCTGACAAGGCCGGATGCGATGCCGGGTCCGAAGATGCCCAGCCCGACGAGCGACAACGCGGCGAGCACGACGGCCATGGCGTCGTCGATGCTCGGCGTCTGGCCACCGAAGCCCTGCGTGAACTGCGAGAACAGGGTCGAGCCGATGCCGACGATGACGGCGAGCACCAGAACCTTGATGCCGGACGAAATGACGTTCCCCATGACCTTCTCGGCCATGAAGGCGGTCTTGCCGAACAGGCCGAACGGGATCAGGACGAAGCCGGCCAGCGTGGACAGCTTGAACTCGATCAGCGTCACGAAAAGCTGGATGGCGAGGATGAAGAACGCCAGGATGACGAGCGCCCAGGCGAACAATAGGCACGCGATCTGAATGAAGTTCTCGAAGAACGCGACCCAGCCCATAAGGTCGGATATGGAGTCGAGCAGCGGGCGGGCAGCGTCGAGGCCGGTTTGCGCCACCTTGCCGGGCCGCATCAAATCCTGCGCGGTGAATCCCGTGCCGGATGCTTTCAGCCCCAACCCGACGAAGCTGTCGAAAACAATCTTCGCAAGGTTGTTCCAGTTGCCGATGAGATAGGCGAAGACGCCGACGAACAGCGTCTTCTTGACGAGCCGCGCAACGATGTCGTCGTCCGCGCTCCAGCTCCAGAACAGCGCGGCGAGCGTCACGTCGATGACGATGAGCGTGGTCGCAATGAAAGCGACCTCGCCGCCGAGAAGGCCGAACCCGCTGTCGATGTAGCGGGTGAAGGTGCCGAGAAAATTGTCGATGACGCCAGCGCCGCCCATACGTTAACGCCCTTCGCCGGAGTTGGAAGCGGGTGCGGCCGGCGCGCGTGTCCGGCCGAGAAAACGGTCGCGGGTTTCGGACCATACGCGCAGGCATTCCACGTCGCTGGCGGCCTGCTGGCCAAGCTGCTGGCACCGGCGCTGCCCGTCGCGCAGCGGGTCGCGGTCGGGCTGGAGAAGACGCGGCGGCGATGCCGGCGCGTCCTCCTTGCGGGCCATTTCGATGGCCGTCGCCGTGATGGCGATGGCGACGAACACGATAGCACCCAGCCGGGCCAGCATCTTAGCGTCCATGGCTGCGCCCCTAATTGCCGCTGTTGAACATCTGGGCGTTGCCGGGCGTGTAGCTGCTGCCGGGCGTGAGGAAGCGGCGGCGCTGCTCGCGCCCCTGTTCGGCCGCCGCCGTCCGTTCGGCTTCGGTCAGCGCGCCCGCCCGGCCGTTGGCGGCAAGAAGCGCCACAAGGTCGGAAAGCTGCTGCGACTGGAGTGCGAGAATCTGGTTGCCGGCCTGCGTCGCCTGGAGCGCGCCGGTCGCCGACTGGCTTCGGCCGACAAGCTCCGACATTTGCGTGCGGTTGCTGTCGATGTTTCCGACGACACCGGCTTGAACGCGCATGGCGTCCTGCAAGCCGCCGACCGTGTTTTTCCAGCGGGCGCGGGCGTCGGCGACGAGTTGCTGGTTGCTCGCCGATATGGATGCGTTGCCGTATTGCTGCTGAAACACCTGGTCGATCTGTTGGACATTGAAGGCGATGTTCTGCGCCTGGTTCAAAAGCTGCTGCGTTTTTTGAACCGATTGCTGAATCTGCTGGAGCGCCGAATATGGCAGGCTCGCCAGATTGCGGGCCTGATTGATGAGCATCTGTGCTTCGTTCTGGAGCGACGTGATCTGGTGGGTGATCTGCTCCAGCGAGCGCGCAGCGGTCAGCACGTTTTGCGCATAGTTCGACGGGTCGAACACGATGATGGCATGCGCGGGCGTGGCGAACACGGGCGCGAGCGCCAGCGGCGCGGCGAGCATGGAAGCCGCCATGAAAACGGCACGCGAGCGGAAACGACGAATGGTCATGGTTGGAACTCCTTTTCGGTTTCGGGGATGAGCGTCGGGAAGCTGGGGAGAAGATCGACGGCCCAGCCGACATCGCGGGCCGCGAGCCAGGCCGCGAGGAAGCCGTCGCGGCCGTGCTCGGCGACGATCTGCGCAATGAGCGTCTGGTCGGATTTGGAAGATGCGGCGCAGAGCGCGAGGCCGATTTCGGACAGGCCCAGCTCGAACAGGCGATTCCCGCGCCTCGACTGGCAGTAGTAATCCCGCTTCGGCGTCGCCCGCGCGAGGATTTCTATCTGCCGATCATTGAGGCCGAACCTTCTGTAAATCTCGGTGATCTGTGGCTCGATGGCGCGTTCGTTGGGGAGCAACAGCCGCGTCGGGCAGCTTTCGATGATGGCCGGCGCTATCGGCGAATTGTCGATGTCGGACAGGCTTTGCGTGGCGAAGATGACGGACGCATTCTTTTTCCTGAGCGTCTTCAGCCATTCGCGGAGCTGGCCGGCGAACCCCTCGTCGTCGAGCGCAAGCCAGCCTTCATCTATGATGAGAAGCGTCGGCCGCCCGTCGAGCCTGTCGCCAATGCGATGAAACAGGTAGGCCAGCACGGCGGGCGCGGCTCCGGTGCCGACAAGCCCCTCGATCTCGAACGCCTGCACGTACGCCGCGCCCAGGTGCTCGGCCTCGGCGTCGAGCAACCGGCCATAGGGACCGCCGACGCAATACGGTCGAAGGGCTTGTTTCAGGTCGTTGGATTGCAGGAGCACCGCAAGGCCGGTGATGGTGCGTTCCCCGACCGGCGCGGACGCGAGCGAAGTCAGGGCCGTCCAGATATATTCCTTCACCTCCGGCGTGATCGCGATGCCTTCGCGCATGAGGATCGCCACGATCCAGTCGGCGGCCCAGGCGCGTTCATAGGTGTCGTCGATCCGGGCGAGCGGCTGGAGCGATACGGAAACCTCCGAACCTTCGGTCAGCCCACCGCCCAGGTCGTGCCAGTCGCCGCCCATGGCGAGCGACGCCGCGCGGATGCTGCCGCCGAAATCGAAGGCGAAGACCTGACTGCGAGCATAGCGGCGGAACTGCAAGGCCATGACAGCGAGCAGCACGCTCTTGCCCGCGCCTGTGGGACCGACGACGAGGGTGTGGCCAACGTCGCCGACATGGAGGGAAAACCGGAACGGGGTGGAGCCTTCGGTCTTTGCATAAAGCAGAGGCGGCGCACCGAAATGCTCGTCCCGTTCCGGCCCCGCCCACACCGCTGAAAGCGGGATCATGTGGGCGAGATTCAAGGTGCTTATGGGCGGCTGCCGGACGTTCGCGTAGGCGTGGCCGGGCAAGCTGCCAAGCCATGCGTCAACGGCGTTGACCGTCTCCACCATGGCGGTGAAGTCGCGGCCCTGGATGACCTTTTCGGCGAGCCGCAATTTCTCGTCGGCTATCCGGGGATCGGCATCCCAAACCGTGATGGTCGCGGTTACGTAGGCCATGCCCGCCACGTCCGCCCCAAGCTCCTGCAAGGCCATGTCGGCGTCGGCGGCCTTGTTGGCGGCATCCGTATCGACGAGGGCGGACGCCTCGTTCGTCATGACTTCTTTCAGGATCGCGGCGATGCTTTTGCGCTTGGCGAACCATTGCCGCCTGATCTTCGTGAGCAGCTTAGTCGCGTCGGTCTTGTCGAGCAGGACCGCGCGCGTGCTCCAGCGATACGGGAAGGCCAGCCGGTTCAAATCGTCGAGCAGGCCGGGCGTCGTCGCGGTCGGAAATCCGATGACGGTCAGGACGCGGAGATTCTGGTCGCCAAGGCGCGGCTCCAGCCCGCCGGTCAGCGGACGTCCGTGAGCAGCGCGTCGAGATAAATCGGCGTCTCCGGCACGCGGACGCGATGGCGTTTCGTCGAGACGCAGGAATGAAGGAAGGTCAGCGTCTCGCTATCGTCAAGCCACGCACATTCCGGCATGAAGCCGTCGAGCAATGCCAACACGCGGTCGGTGCGGTCGATGAAACCGCGCATGACTTCATGGGGATCGACGCCCGATTGCTCGCGGCCCTCGTAAAGCCATGTCTCGGCGCGGGCGGCTTCCTCGGCCGGCGGCATGTAGAGGAAGGTCAGGAAATAGCCCGACACGAAATGCGTGCCCGCTTCCTCGAACGCGGCCTTGCGTTCGGCATCAAGCAGCCCGGATGCCGGATCGGGAAAGGTGCTGTCGGGATAGGTCGCGGCTGCGCTGCGCTGCGCTTCCACGAAAATCGCCCAGCCGGAGCCGAGACGGCGGAAGGCGTTGTTGATGCGGCCGGCGACGGCAACCAGCTCGGCCGCGACGGCACTATCGAGATCGGGGCCGCGGAAGCGCGCCGTGCGCTGGAAAGAGCCGTCCTTGTTCACGACGACGCCGGGGCCCACCAGAGCGGCCCAGGGCAGGAAATCGGCAAGGCGGGCGGCGGTGCGGCGATATTCGGCGAGGTTCATCATGGGCGTGGCCTCCCTCAGACCGCGAGAAAAGCCGGGAGGCGCAGATGGCGCCGGCCGACTTCGACGAATTGGGGATCGCGCTTGGCGGCCCACACGGCTGCGACATGGCCGATGGCCCAGATCGCGATGCCGACCAGCCAGAGGCGCAGGCCAAGGCCCACGGCCCCGGCCAGCGTCCCGTTCATGATGGCGATGGAACGCGGTGCGCCGCCGAGCAAAATATGCTCGGTCAGCGCGCGATGGACCGGGACCGTGAAGCCCGGCACCGTGTCCAGTTGCTCGAACGCGCCCGCCATCAAACGAGCGCCCCGCCGCCGAAGCTGAAGAAGCTGAGGAAGAACGAGCTGGCCGCAAACGCGATGCTGAGGCCGAACACGATCTGGATGAGACGACGGAAGCCGCCGCTGGTGTCGCCGAAGGCGAGCGTGAGGCCGGTCACGATGATGATAATAACGGCCACCACCTTGGAAACCGGTCCCTCGATGGATTGCAGGATTTGCTGAAGCGGCTGTTCCCACGGCATCGACGAGCCGGACGCATGGGCGGGCGTCGCCGCCATCGCCATGATGGTCATGATCGCGGTCGAACTGGCGAGATACTTGACGTGATCGCGCAGGATGGAGCGGGCCGGCGGCTCGACCTGATTGACCATGTTCGTGTTGAAGACGGATGGCTTCATTCTGATTCTCCTGTGCTGGTGGGGATTGCGGGGGTGATGCGGTAATCGCCGTCCGGCCGCAGCCCTTGGACGCGGGCGAGTTCGGCCAGCCGGCGCACGGAACCGCGACCGGAAAGGACGGCAACAAGGTCGATGGTTTCCGCGATCAGGGCGCGCGGGACGGTGACGACAGCCTCTTGGATGAGCTGTTCGAGGCGGCGCAGCGCGCCGATGCCCGTGCCCGCGTGGATAGTGCCGATGCCGCCCGGATGGCCGGTGCCCCAGGCTTTGAGAAGGTCGAGGGCTTCTGCGCCGCGCACCTCGCCAATGGGGATGCGGTCGGGACGCAGGCGCAGCGACGAACGCACAAGATCGGAAAGCGTCGCCACGCCGTCTTTCGTCCGCATGGCAACGAGATTTTCCGCGCGGCATTGCAGCTCGCGCGTGTCCTCAATGATGACGACGCGATCCGCGCCCTTCGCCACTTCGGCGAGCAGCGCATTGGTCAGCGTCGTCTTGCCGGTGGATGTGCCGCCCGCGACAAGGATGTTCGCGCGCGATGCGACGGCGGCGCGCAGCGTTTCCGCTTGGTCGGCGGACATAATGCCGGCCGCCACATAGTCCTCGAGCGTGAACACTGCGACGGCGGGTTTGCGGATGGCGAAGGCCGGAGCTTCGACGACAGGCGGTAACAGCCCCTCGAACCGCTCGCCTGTTCCCGGCAGTTCGGCCGAGACGCGGGGGCTGCGGGCATGAACCTCCGCGCCGACATGATGGGCGACAAGGCGAACAATGCGTTCGCCATCGGCCGGCGACATGGTTTCGCCCGTGTCGGCCAGCCCTTCGGAAAGCCGGTCGATCCAGATACGGCCGTCTGGATTCAACATCACTTCGACCACGACCGGGTCTTCCAGAAACCGGGCGATGGCCGGGCCGAGCGCGGTGCGCAACATGCGCGCGCCGCGCTGCATCGCTTCCGGCTTATGGTGTGTGGTGGTCATATCCGCCCCGATTCCAGGCGGGGCGCGACAGACGGTCCCCGCAACGGGGTCGATTAAAGGAGCCTGAAATCAGGCTGATTCAACAAGTATCGAAGTGGGTGCGGTGATCGGCGGCCATCGGCGGCGAATAGGATGGTTTGAAAACTCAGGCTTCGCCGCCATCCGCCTCGAACTGTTCTTGCGCTGGATTGTCGCGAAGCGAATCAACGTCGCGCGAAAGCTCTTTCAGGAAGCCGTCGCCGGTCGCCAGACGCTTGCCGAGCATCTGCATGAAGCCCTCGAACCTCTCCGCTCCTTTCGCGCGGGCGGCAGCCTGGGCACTCTCCGGCAGCGTCGGCGTGGAAGCGAGCCAGATGTTGACGAACAGCGAGACGGTTTCGCCGAGCACGGCAAGATCCTCGTCGAGCGCGTGGATCTCGCGGCCGATCTTGTCGAGGCGGCGCGACATGGCCGCCTCCAGTCGATCCGATGCGTCACCGGACAGGAAGGACGCGACGGCCGCCTCGATGATGGCGGATTTCGACACTTGCCGGCGCAGCGCCAGCGCCTCGACCTGGGCGAGCAATTCCGGGTCGAAATAGACGTTCATGCGGGTTCGGGTGGTCATGGGCGTTTCCTCAAAGCTCGATGCCGTCGCCGGGGTCCAGCGACGCTTGCCGCGCGACCATCCGCATCCGCTGGCGCAGGGCGCGCGCCTTGGCGGCGTCAACGTCCGGCTCGTCGTCCAGAATCTCGAACTCCTGTTCGGGCGGACGCGGCGGCGCGACGATTTCCTCATGCTCCGACAATTCCGGCTCGCGGCGGATGCCGGCATTGGCCGAATCGCCTTCGGTCCCGCTGGTCATGGCCGGCACTGTCGCTCTCGCTGCGGCGACGATGCGGCTCGACCAATCGTCGGATGACAGGTTTGCGGTGGCGAGACCGGCTGCCGGATCGGGCGGGGTCAGGATGCGCTCCATGAACCGCGCGTCCTCAAAATAGCGGGCCTTGGTCGCGCGGATGGGCGGCGTACCCGCGACCATCACGATTTCGTCGGATGGCGGAAGCTGCATCACTTCGCCGGGGGTCAGCAGCGGCCTTGCCGTCTCCTGTCGTGAAACCATCAAATGCCCTAGCCAGGGCGCAAGACGATGGCCGGCATAGTTGGTGGAGTCGCGCCGCTCCGTCGCGGTGCCGAGCGCGTCGCTGATCCGTTTCGCCGTCCTTTCGTCGTTCGTTGCGAAGGCGACGCGGACATGGCAGTTGTCGAGAACGCTGTTGTTCGCGCCGTAAGCCTTCTCGATCTGGTTGAGGCTCTGCGCGATCAAGAAGCTCTTGAGGCGATAGCCAGCCATGAAAGCTAACGCGCTCTCGAAAAAATCCAGTCGGCCGAGCGCCGGAAACTCGTCGAGCATCAAAAGCAGGCGATGGCGCTTGCCGGAGGTGGTCAATTCCTCGGTCAACCGCCTGCCGATCTGATTGAGGATCAGGCGAATAAGCGGCTTGGTGCGGTTGATGTCGGACGGCGGGACCACGAGGTAGAGGCTGACCGGCTTCTTGCTGCCGACAAGATCGGCAATGCGCCAGTCACACCGCGCCGTGACGCGCGCCACGACGGGATCGCGGTAGAGGCCGAGAAACGACATTGCCGTGGAAAGGACGCCGCTGCGCTCGTTCTCCGACTTGTTCAACAGCTCACGCGCCGACGACGCGATGACGGGATGAACGCCGGCTTCGCCCAGGTGCGGCGTGTCCATCATCGCCCGCAAGGTCGCCTCGACGGGGCGCTTCGGATCGGACAGGAAGTTGGCGACGCCCGCCAAGGTTTTGTCCTGCTCCGCATAGAGAACATGCAGGATCGCGCCGACTAGCAGGCTGTGGCTGGTCTTTTCCCAATGATTCCTGCGGTCAAGCGAGCCTTCGGGATCGACGAGAATATCCGCGATGTTCTGCACGTCGCGGACTTCCCATTCGCCTTGCCGGACCTCCAGCAACGGGTTGTAGGCCGACGATCTGGCGTTGGTCGGATCGAACAGCAGGACGCGGCCGTGCTTCGCGCGAAAGCCGGCCGTCAGCGTCCAGTTCTCGCCTTTTATGTCGTGGACGATGCAGCTTCCCGGCCAGGTCAACAATGTCGGCACGACAAGGCCGACGCCTTTGCCGCTGCGGGTCGGCGCGAAGCAAAGAACATGCTCCGGGCCGTCATGGCGCAGATAGTCGCCATCGTGCCGGCCGAGCACGACGCCATCCGGGCCGAGTAATCCGGCCGAGTGGATTTCCTTGTCTTCCGCCCATCGCGCCGAGCCGTAGGTGGCGACGTTGCGCGCTTCCCGCGCCCGCATGATGGACATGGTGATGGCGGCGACGATGGCGAGGATACCGCCCGACGCCGCGATAACGCCGCCCTCGACGAAGATCGTCGGCGCGTAGGCGTCGAACGCATACCACCACCAGAACAGCGCGGGCGGGTAGTAGATCGGCCACCCGGCCAGCTCGAACCATGGATTGCCTAGCTGCGCCTGAAAGCCGAGCCGCCATGCTGTCCATTGCGTCGCCGCCCATGTCGTCACCACAACGATGGTGAAGACGACGGCAATCTGGCCCCAAAGGATTCGGCCTCCGCGCATACAGGCTCCAGTCGAAAAAAGAGACGGAGCCGATCAGAGAGTAGGCAATTATGAAACAGGCAACAGGAAAGAGAATGCCGGAGGGCTACCGGATACTATCGGCGGCAAAAAGGACGGGTAGCGCTTGTGCTAATGTTCGCCTTGTTGCTCCGCGACTGGCCGAGTCGAGTCGCGACGGGTTAGTCCGACCGGCCCGGCCCGGCCTATCTCGCCGGCAAGAGTGAGCAGATTTCGAAGTGCCGCGCCTTGGTTGAACGGTGACCAGACGGCCGAAAATGCCACTGGCTCGGGCTCATCCGTGATGGGCAAGAAAACGACGCCGGATGTTGGCAGCAGCGACGTTGCCGCGCCGACGATGGTGATGCCGAAGCCCTGACCGACCATCGACAGCAGTGTGCCGCGCTCGACATCGAAACGAAGGATCGACGGCGCGGACCAGCGCCCGGCCAGGCGCAGCACGATATGGTCATGCACCTGCGGCCCGGTGCCACCGTGGCGGACAAGGAACGTCTCGGTCGCCAGATCGGCCCAGGTGACGGCCGACTGCACAGCAAGCGGATGCCGTTCCGGCAGCGCGGCTAGAAGTGGTTCGGTCCAGATTCGCCGCGTATGGCAATCGGGCAATTCGGGCGTTCCGGCCACAAATGCGATGTCCAATCGGTCGGCGCGAAGCTGCATGACGGCATCGCGGGCTGTGCCTTCCACGATCTCGACCTCAATGCAAGAGTGGTCTTCGCGGTATCGCTCGATCAACTCTCCGAGGAAGCTGCCAGGGATGAGGGCGTGGACACCAATGCGAAGACGGCCGCACTCTCCCGACGCGGCCATGCCGGCCGCCTTCACGGCATGGTCGAGTTGATCCAAGCCCGCTGCGACAAGCCCAACGAAGTGACGGCCTGCCTCGGTCAGCCGAACACCTCGCGCATGTCGCTCGAACAGGAGGACACCAAGGTCTTCCTCCAGTGTCTTCACACGGGCGCTGACGCTGGACAGGCTGACACCGAGAGCGTTGGCGGCATGGCGGAAGTTCAGATATTCCGCAACTGCGCGTGCCTGGATTAAAGCTGCCATCGGAATACGGCCGCTTACTAGCAACGATGTCGCTAAGGTCCCAGGTTGCGTGGGCAGTTTTTTACGACGCATACAGACCTCATCACAGCGTAGTTGCCTGCTTGTCGCGGGCAACCGTCAGCACAGCGCGTCTTGAGCATGCAGTGCACGCCCGATCGCCTCGCCGATCCCTTGACTGGCTCCCGTCATCAATGCCGTCCGACCCGTAAGCTGTGTATTCATTCGAACCCTAAGATCGCGGTGCCGTCCTGGCTCCTGTTCTGATGCTTAACGACTGTTCTTCCGGTCAAACCTCGGTTGCTGCGCACGGATCAAACGGGCTTGCCGCGGCTGCTGTTCGGTGCTGCACGGAATTCCGGCGTGCGTTCGGGACTTGCCCCAGTCAGCGCCCTACGAACGCCGTCCGCATCGAGATTGGCGGCGTACACCGGAGTGGCAGGCTGTTGGCGCCACGATTCGTCAAGCTGACCAGCATCAACGCCGTCAAACCCGAGTTCGTCGAAGAGGCGGATGACCTTCGCTTTGTGGGCCGCATCATCGCCGGCAACCGGCAACGCGATACGGTCCGGCGAGCCGGTGGGCTTCCCCTCATCAAGGAGACTGCGCCAGTGCAAGGTGTTGATCGCCTTCAGCACTGGTCGTCCAAGCTGAATTGCCACCCAACGGCTTTCAGCCATGCCCTCTTCGATCTCATCGATTCGGCCATCGCGCTCGCGAGGATAGTAGTTTCCGGTGTCTACAACGACGACCTCAGGACTGACGCCCTTGAAGAGGTCCTTCGGCAAGTCGGGAATTCTCCACTCCGGTATGGTGACGAATACGATCTCGCCGCTGCGGGCCGCCTGATGCACGGTCACCGCCGTGGCGCCGGTCTCGGCGGCAATGTCCGCTAGCGAAGCCGGACCGCGCGAGTTCGCCACGAAAACCTTATGGCCCAACTTCGACAGCCGGCGTGCCAGCGTCCCGCCGATGAGCCCCGTCCCGATGATTCCAATATCCATGAAAGGACTCGCTTTCTGTTAGGTGGCTCGGGCGAAATCAAAGCCTGTAGCCGCCGCTCGCTTCAATGATTTGGCCGGTCACCCAGCGACCGTCTTCCGAAGCCAGGAAGGCCACGACCGCGGCGATGTCCGTGGGTTCTCCGAAGCGTCCCAGCGCGGTGTCGGCTTCGATGGCCTTCACCATATCAGCGTTCTCACGGACGGCGGCGTTGATGTCTGTCCGCGTCCAACCCGGCGCCACGGCGTTCACCGTGATCCCGCGCGATCCAAGCTCCATGGCGAGCACGTGGGTCAGGGTGTTGATGGCCGCCTTGGCTGCGGAATAGATCGGCGCCGTAGGTTGCGGACGGGTGGAAAAGCCCGACGAGATATTGATGATCCGTCCTCCATCGGAGAGACGGCTCAGCGCCGACTGGACCATGAAGAAAGGCGCTCTGGCATGCACGGCGAAGACGGTGTCCCAAGCGTCCGGCGTCGCATCGGAAAGAGTCGCCCAACCTGGGTTGCCGGCATTGTTGACCAGAATGTCAAACGCCTTGCTGCCTGTCCGTTCTGCAAGCTCGCGGTCGAGTTCATCGAACAAGGCCGGGATAGACCCGGCGTCGAGGAGGTCTGCGTGCAACGCAAACGCGGTGCCGCCCGCCTTCTCGATGACCGCGACCGCTTCCTCAGCGCCCGTGCTGCTAGCATTGTATGTGATCGCGACGGTCGCGCCGTCGGTCGCGAGTCGTTCAGCGATCGCCCGACCGATACCGCGCGATCCCCCGGTCACGAGGGCGGTTTTCCCATTGAGAGCCTGCGACATAAGAGTCTCCTTCGTTACATGAATGCGATTTCTGTGACTTTGGGCATATGCTTCGCGGCGGTTTCGGCGATACTTCGCGCGCACGATCAGGCCCGGATTTACCTCGTTGACCGGGAGAGGCAGGCGGACGGGCTCAGCGTCGCCGCCATATTCATGGCCGGACACGTGGAGCAGCCGAACACCGACCTGCTCCAGCTACCGGGGCGCCGCTCAAAGGCCGACGCGCTCAACCAAACAAAGAGCCCAGGAATTACAGTTTCACGCCGACGCTCGCCAGGAAGGTGTCGAAGCGGTTGTCGACTTCAGCCTTCGTCTCAGCCCAGGCCGGGACCGTCTTGAGGAGATTGTCCTGCCAGGCCATGAGGTTCGGAAACTCCCGAAGCGGCGGCTTCGAACGGTCGATCTGGGAGAAGGGCGCGGCGACGTCGATGTCGGCCAGGGTCAGCGCATCGCCAACCATAAACTCGCGGTCCTTCAGGTGCTCGTCGAGCACCTTCGCCGCAGCGCGCATCTTGCCCTCGGCGAACAACACGACGGCCTCGTCTTGCGGCAGGCCCATGACGGTCTTCCCGACGCGCTCGTCGAAGATAGCGGTAGCGAAGATTCGCCACTGCTCACCCGACCAGAACATCCATTTGAGGACTTGGAAGCGCTCCTCCTTCGTGGTTCCGGCCAACGGCGAGTTCACCTTGTCGGCGAGATACAGGTTGATCGCGGCGGCCTCATAGAGGATGAAATCTCCATCTTCCAAAACCGGCGTCAGACCGTGCGGATTGAAGCGCGACTTGAACTCGTCGGTCTGGCTTTCGCCCTTAAACAGATCGACCTTTACGCGCTCCAACTCGATGCCCATGATTTTTGCGGCGGTGGTGACGCGACGCAAACTCCCCGAGCCGGGATCGCCGTAAATTTTGATTGCCATGACTTATTCCTTTCAGTTCGAGGCCCGTGATCGGGACGGTCGAACGACGTTTCTCATATTCCTCCATCGAATGATATTGACACACTTTGAATACCATCTATTCTAATATGGAATTTTCTGAGTGTTGTGCGCTTTGTAGGCTGTGGCCTAGTCAGCAAGCTCGATCGACATCCGGTCGGGATAAAAAGCGAGATAGCCGGCGATGTCGCCAACCGCTTCGAAGGGTGTCTCGTAGGTCCACACGCTGTTCAGCCCGGACTCTCCAAGGGCTGGTATGCTGTAGTAGTTTGCATCGCCCTTGTACGGGCAATAGGTGGTGTATTGGGAGCGCTCCAGAAGCGACATGTCGATGTCGCGACGTGGCACATATTGAACAGGCGGGTAAGACGCTTCTGCAAGCGTCAGAGCGCCCCTTGTTTTTGCGATATGAAGCGATCCTTTTTTGACGATGACCATCGACGAACATTTGTTGATGGTGATGGGATGATTTGCATCGGGAATCAGAATTCTGCGGTCAACCATGAAAATCTCCTTCCGACCGCGTATCTACGTCAGTTGAGCAATCAGGTAAGATCGGAAACCGTTATGCCTTCTATTCTTCCGCGGAATGAAAGCGGTGGATAAACTGGATGCGATGCGGATGTTCGTGCGCGTCGTCGAAAGCGGAAGCTTTTCGCAGGCAGCGCGAGACTTGAACGTCAGCCAGCCAACCGTCAGCAAACAGCTCGCTGCGCTTGAAGCGCGACTGGGGACGCAACTCCTCGCGAGAAATTCCCGTACCCTTGCCGTGACGCCCGCAGGACAGGACTATTACGAGGCCACCGTCCGTATCCTTCAGGACCTTGACTTGGTCGAAGAGAGAGTCCTTGAGGGGCAGTCGGTCCCCTCAGGGCTGGTCCGCGTGACCCTCTCGCCAGCCTTCGGGAGGATGTTCGTCATTCCGCGGCTATTGAATTTTAGGAACCGTTTTCCCGACGTTGCGATCGAGATGGAAGTCTCCGGGCGGCACGTTGACCTTATCGAGGAAGCGATAGACGTCGCGATCCGTATTGGTCGGCTATCGGATTCAGCACTCGTCGCCCGACACATCGGCGACATGCGGATGATAACCCTGGCCTCCGCCGGCTATCTTGCTCAACACGGTACGCCGCAAACGCTGGACGAGCTGCACACCCACGAGCGTATCAGCTATGTCTATCAGGGCGATGTCGTTGGGTGGGGTTTCCAGGTAGGCGGCCGGCAGGTAACGGTCGATGGTGCGGGAGCGTTCCGCACAAACGACGCCGAGCATGTCCGCGGCGCGGTTCTCGCGGGTCTCGGCATCGCCCATCACGCGAGTTGGTTGTTCACGGATGTGCTGGCCTCTGGCGAGGTAGTACGAATTCTGAATCAGTATGCGCCGCCGCCCTTTCCAATCAACGCGGTTACCGCTGCCGGACGGCGCATGCCCTCCCGAGTGCGGCAATTCGTCGATTTCCTCGCTGCGATTTGCGCCGAGGAACCGGAGTTAAGGGTCGGCGACGGCAAAGTCAGCCCGTAGCACGGCCGGATCAAGCTTGTAGAAGGGAGGGTTTCAACGACGGCAAAATAGGCAAGTATTCCTGTCAATAATAGAAGCTATTCCGTTCTCACTGTGCCAACGGCCCAGTTGGCGACCTAAATGACTTCCTGGCTAGAGACACCTCGAAAGGAAATCATCGTGGGCAGGCTTACTGGAAAGGTGGCGGTAATCACCGGTGGCAGCACCGGCATCGGACGCGCGACGGCGAAGCTCTTCGTCAGCGAAGGTGCGTCCGTGTATATCTTCGCACGCCGCCAGACGGAACTCGATGCTGCGGTTGGCGAAATCGGTGATGGAATCACCCCGGTCAAGGGCGATGTTCAGGAAATTGCTGACATCAGGCGCCTGATGGACCGTATCAAATCCGACCATGGCCGGCTGGACATAGTGATGGCCAATGCTGGCACTGTGAGTCCCCAAACCATCTCCGATGCGACCGAGCAAAATTTCGATGAAACGCTGAACACGAATCTGCGTGGCGTCTACTTCACGGTCAGCAACGCGCTTCCCTTGCTTGCGCAAGGTGGATCGATAATTCTGACTTCTTCAGGGCTGGGCCACGTATCATTTGCCGGCTACGGCACCTACGGGGCTTCCAAGGCGGCGCTTCATTCGCTTGCCCGCACTTGGTCGACGGAGCTGGTCGAGGGCGGCATCCGCGTTAATTCGATCAGTCCCGGTCCGATCGATACCCCGATCCTCGAAAAGCAGGTTGTTCCTCCGAATACACTGGAGGAGTTGCGCAAGAATTTCGATGCGCTTGTGCCGATGAAGCGGATCGGTCGGCCGGAAGAAGTCGCGGCGACCGCGCTGTTCCTAGCGAGCGACGAAAGCAGTTACATCTCCGGCATCGACATTCCAGTCGATGGTGGCCTGTTGGCTGCTCTCTAGATCGACATGTAAGCGCCGAGCGCGCGGAACGCGGCCACGTTTCATACGCGGACCGTGCCAAGCGACAACCGCTCGTGATTGCAGCAAGTCACTCTCGTCACGGACGTCACGATTAACCACACTTGGGCAGTCGCAACAGCGTTCAAGCGGGCATTGCGGGAAGGAAATCCTATGAAGTATTTTTATTCAACTGAATCGAGTTCCGTTCCCGGCTTGATCGCCATGGAAGAAGCTCAGATCGACTGCGAGCTTATTGAGACGAGCAAATCCAGAAACGTGAATATTGATCTTCTTGAAAGCTTTAACCCGCTTTCCCAAGTCGGAACTCTCGTTCTGGACGATGGCAGCGTCCTTATACAAAACCTTGCAATCCTGACCTACCTCGCCGATCTGGCTCCCGCCTCAAAACTGCTGCCGCCACCAGGTGATCGGTCTCGCTATGACGTTCTGAGTTGGCTTGCTTACAGCGCCACCGATTTGCAGAAGCCGCTCGGCATGGGGTTTCGTCGAAAAGAGCTTACGTCCTCCGAAGCGGCTCAGGCCGAGGTATTGACATTCTTCAGGAATACACTGGAACGGTTCCTAATGCGGATCGAACGCGTCGCGGGTACTTCGCGATATGTGACTGGAGATGCTTTTACCATCGCAGATTGCCATCTGTATTTCACTCTCAAGTACATCAAGGTGTTACTTGGCGGCTTTGACCAGCTACCAATGACGGCGGCATATTTCGAGCGTCTGTCGGACCGTCCTTCGGTGCAGCGCGCTATTGCCATCAAGGGCGACCGACGTTTGCGCGAGGACGCCTGATTTTCACGCAGGTTCGATGAAGTCCTCACCTCGCCGTTGCCCAATCTGGCAGGCCAATAAGGCCGCCCTCGCGATAACCCCGAGATTGAAGCTCGTCCGTGACCGAGATCAGGTCTTCATTATCAGCAGAAAATTCGACTCTCGGAGTGAAAGATGAAGAAATTACAGAATAAGGTAGCCCTTATCACTGGCGGGAACAGCGGGATTGGTCGTGCTACTGCACGGCGGTTCGCGGACGAGGGAGCATTCGTCTATGTCGTTGCCCGCCGCGAAGCGGAGTTGGCGGAAACCATCGCGGAGATCGGCGCCCGCGCCGCCGCGATTCAAGCGGATGTCACCCGGATGGACGACCTTGATGCGATCTATGCCCGCATTGCCGCCGATGGCCGCAGGCTGGACATCCTTGTCGCCAATGCAGGCCGGGTGGAGCGGGTTTTGCTCCCCGATGTGGATGCGGACCACTTCGACAGGATATTCGACCTGAACGTCCGCGCGGCGTACTTCACCGTGCAGAAGTCCCTACCGATCCTGAACGACGGCGCTTCCGTCATCATGGTATCGTCTTCGCTCAACGTCCGCGGGGACGCTGGTGCAAGCGTCTACAACGCTTCGAAGGCGGCGGTGCGCTCACTGGTGAGGACCTTCGCGACCGAACTTCTGCCGCGTTGCATTCGGGTCAACACGCTCAGCCCTGGTCCGGTGGACACGCCTATCATCGACACGCAGGCGCCGACACCAGAAGCTGTCGCCGCGTTTCGCGAATATGCCGCAGGCGTGGTGCCGATGAAACGGATGGGTCGGCCCGAAGAGGTCGCCGCAGGGGCATTATTCCTAGCATCGGACGAGAGCAGCTTCTCGACCGGCACCGAATTGCGAGTCGATGGCGGCCACGCCGAACTCTCGCCCGAAGGATGAACACGCGCGGCGACTTCGGATCGCTCACGAGCTAGACAGTCTTAAGATGATACTAGGGCTATAGCCCGATCCCTCGCGACCGTCCCAACTGCCACGACACCGAACCGCCTTGCACAACGCCCATGACCTCGCGGCCGAGCTGGCGGTCGATGACCGGCCGCCATGGGACAAGGGTGAACTCGTGGCTCTGCTCGACGATGGCGAACTTGCCGCTGGTTAGCTGCACGGTGCCGGTGAACTTGCCGCTGACGGTTTCGCCGTCCGTGGCGGCGCGGAACGGGAGCGCCTTGCTCGCGGCGATCTCCGCCCCGACGCTGGCAACCTCGCGCTCGCGCAATGTCGCGAGAAGATTGCGCCGATAGAAGGTTCGACCGTCCTGCCGGCGCGTGGCGTCGCCCTGGTCGATATGATGTTCGCGCCGCTGGTCCATCGCCTCGCGCACCTGTTGGCCAAAGCCAGCCGATGCAAGGTCGGATGCGTCCGGCGATACCAAGCGCCGGTCGAGCCAGGTCGCGCCGTCCGCGCCGATCTGCTTCTCAAGGTCGAGCACCGAAAGCACGCGAACGCTGGCTTGCCGATTCCGGCCGGCATCGTAGGCCGTGGCACGGCTCTCGAAATCGTCGGGGATGCGCCATTGGTCCGCGTCGATCCGCTCGACGATTCCGGCGCGGCGTAGCGCCTCCAAGCGCCGCACATGGGCATCGACATAGCTCTCATAGTCGCCGCCCGGAACGCGGCCCTCGAACTTCGCCCGCTCCAGATGGCGGCTCGGCCGATAGACGCCATCCTCGGCGATGGCGGCAATGGTCCGGTCGGACGGTCGCTGCGTCGTATCGGCCGGGCCTATTTCGACGATGCTGTCAATGCGGGCGTTCTCGACGCGGGCGGGGTCGATGCCGGCGACGTGGTGCGTCCGGCCGTCGATCCCGTCCACCACGACGGTCAGGTTCTCGCCCAGCTCGTCGGACAGATACTTATCGACGACACGGCCGACGATGGGTGTTTCAGGAGGCCCGTCGTGGATATGGAAGGTCATGGGATCGCGCTCCAGGCCATCGGCCTTTAGCGCCTTGTGCATATTGCGGATGATGTCGCCGCGCTCGCCCAGCTCGCGCAAGGTCGGCTCCATCCGCTCGCTTAACTCCCAAACGCCCGGTGCGTGCTCGGTCGCCAGCCCCATCTTCTCCAGCTTGGCGAGACGGCGCAGGCGCAGGGTGCGATTGAACTGCCGCCTCGGCTCGGTCGGCTCATGGCGAAGGTCGAGGAACCGTTCGTCGGCTTCCTCGGTCATCGCGCGGTCGATACGGGTGAAACGGTCCTGGTCGATCTCGGCCGATAGCTTGCGGCTCTGCTCGATCTCAGTCACGGGGCCAAGCTCCAGCGTCGTTAGCTCGCTGGCACGCTCGCGGATTCCGTTGGCGAGATAGTCGCCGTTGATGACAAGATTCTCGCCCAGGTCGTCCTTGCCCCGGACAATGACATGCACATGGGGATGGCCGGTGTTGTAGTGGTTGACCGCGACCCAATCGAGTTTCATGCCAAGGTCGGCCTCGATCTGCTTCATCAGGTCGCGCGTGTGCGCGGTCAGGTCGGTCAGGTCCGCGCCTTCCTCCGGCGAGACGATGAACCGGAACTGATGCCGATCCTCCTTACCGCGCTCAACGAAGGCGTCGCCATCGGCACGGTCCTCGGTCGCCGAATAGAGCTGGCCGCGCTCACCGTCGCGCGATGTGCCGTCGCGCTGGATATAGCGCAGATGGGCGGCGGACTTGCCGTTCCGGCCGGCGTTCTGGACATACCGGGCCTTGACGACGACACGGCGCATTCCGGGCGCGCTGTGCCGCCAGCCACCCGACAAGGTGCGGGCGCGAACGAAGGCCGCACCACGCCCGCGTTGCAGGCCCGGCCCCTTGCTCGAACGCGACGCTTTGCTGCTCTTGCCGGTCGGGCTTTTGCCTGGGCGCGACGCTGAACGCGGCGACGATCTGGACGGGCTGGCGCTATGCTGCCGGGCGATCTTCTTGGCCTGGCTGAAAAAGCTCTTGGTCTTCCCCGGCCGCGCGTCGGATCGGATGCGACCGGGTTTCGGCCGGAAGCGGTTTTCGTCGTCGGCGCTCACGGATGCGCCTCCGGCCAGAACTCAAGGAAATCGGGCGTGCGGCGGCCATGGTGCCGGTCGAAACCCAAGAAAGCCAAGTCTTTGCACAAGATCGCGGCACGCGGTATCGAAAACCGTGGTGCCGCTCGCGGACCATCTAACCAGTGTGCAGACAACAACAATTTCAGAAATCCGGCCGACCTAGTGCCGGTTTCCTTTATCTTGCCCTCCGCTCCTTCGATCCTTTCTGCCCTTCCGGCCCGGTATGCAGCCAGCCGCAAACCTGCCTGCCTGCACGCCGGAACGAGCGCCACCGAGCGCGGGAACGCCGCTTTCATGGCGTATCCCCGACGCTCGCGCGGGCTACAAAAATGCTGCCGTCTTGCGGCTCCGTAGCGGCGGGATCGCGCATCGGAACGGTCGCGCGAGCGTCGCCGGTTTGCGTGCCAGATGATGGCGCGGCGGCTGCTCGGCTGTCGCTCGGGCGCAGCGCAAAGAGCGGCGCGTCGCGCCAGTCAGGCGGCGGCGCGGACTGCCGGGATGGTGCTTCGGATGCAGCCGCGCCGCCAAGGATCGGCGCGAGCGTGGCGACATAGGCGCGTGTCTCGGTCGGCAACGGGCGGCCGGTGGAACGGTGCTCGTCGTAGCGCGCAGGTCCGGCATTGTAAGCAGCAAGCATGGCTACGATATTGCCGTAGCGATCCCACATCTCGCGCAGATAGGCCGTACCTGCGAGGATGTTGTCGCGCGGCTGATAGGGATCGCGGCCGAGCCGATAGCGGACGCGCAAGCCCGCCCAGGTGTCGGGCATGACCTGCATCAATCCCATCGCGCCGGCCGACGAAACCGCGCGCCTGTCGCCCGCGCTCTCGGCGCGCAGCACGGCGACGATCCACGCCGCCGGGATGCCGAACCGTTGCGACGCCTCGGCGATATGGGCCGCATAGGGATGGGCGGCGACCGGGCGCGCGACCGGCGCTGATTGCGCGATCACGACGCCCGATCCGAAGCAAAGAGAAAGCGCCCCGGCGAGCAACAGAACGGCGCAACGCCATGCCGCCCTGTCTCCACTTCGCCGCCGGCCTGCCAGCGTGCTCGCTACGGTAAAGGGTGCGCGCGATGCGCCGGCCGGGGGCCGCCCTTGACCTTCGCTGCGCGCGCCGGCCGTCCGGTCGTCGAGCGGGACGAAGGGATGAGACGGATTTACCGCGAACAAAGGGATGGGAGGAACGCGCACCGATCAGCTCCGGTCCTCGCGCGCCTTCGGCCGCTTCCATGCGAGCCGGAAGGTGCGCCCCTCGTCGTCGGCCTGGAACAACGCCGGGCGAAACAACGCAGGGAAAAGCGGGCTGTCGATCTCCAGGGCGATGTAGTCGCCGGCACGTTCGCCGACACGTTTCCACGCGCCGCCGATTTCGGGACCGCCCTCGTCGTCGAGGTGGACGCGATAGGCCGGCGCATTTTCAGCGTCGCTCGGCTCGATGGCGACAAGCGTGATTGCCTCGTCGATGCCGAACAGCCGGACACGGCCAGTATAGCCGTTGGCGGTGGGTTCAAAGATGTTAGCGGGCATTGTCAGTCTCCTTGCGGTTGGTGGGGGAAGCGCGAAGTCAGTGCGTCGGCGCGCGCCACTCGTAGCGGCCGACGCCATCCTCATCGGTCCAGAGCGGGACCGCCCGGCCGATGACGGAGCTTGCGGGGATGGGTCCGAAATAGCGCCCGTCGAGGCTGTCGCGGACCTCCCAATTCAGGAGGAAGATTTCGCCGGGAGCGATGACGCGGCAGCCCCGCCAGATGGGGAGTTCGCGGCCGATCCGGTCGCGCTCCAGCGCCTCGGCCATCTCGATCCCGTCAACCGTGATCGTGCGGCCGGCGCGGCAAACCCGCTGCCCTGGCAGACCGACGACGCGCTTCAACAGCGGCACGCCGCGCCCGACATAGCCGCGCGCGACCATGAAGGCGGCGAGCGGTTCGGGTGGCATGACCGCGACAAGATCGGGCACCTCGATCCGGTCGGCCGGCTCGACGGTGTAGAAGCCG
The DNA here is from genome assembly GCF_018398315.1 of Chelatococcus sp. YT9. NCBI lineage: Bacteria > Pseudomonadati > Pseudomonadota > Alphaproteobacteria > Hyphomicrobiales > Chelatococcaceae > Chelatococcus > Chelatococcus sp. YT9. The sequence continues at coordinate 2,102,150 of NZ_JAHBRW010000001.1, read as the reverse complement.
ACCGGCGCGCTGGCGGTTGCGTTCCAGATGAGTTTCGTCGGCGTCTCGACGGCGCTTGCGGCGGCAACGCCCATTGCGGCTAGGATCGTCACCGCGAGATAGCGGCGGCGCGTCATGGCTCGATCCTCCGACGCCCGATCCATGCCGCATGTCGTTCCGGCGTGTAGGCGGCCGGCTCTAGATTGGCGGTCAGACGGTTGTGTGCGTGCCGCCAGTAGTCCGGCGACACGTCTGCCGGATCGAGGCCCAAGGCTTCCACGGCGTCGATAGCGGCAAGCGCGCGCTGAACCTTTGGCCAGCCGTCGAGACGCAATAGAATGTCGCCGCCAGGTCGGACGAGCGGCAATGTCTGGAATGGCTCGCCGCGCCCGATGGCGCGTGCAATGTCGATGCGGGAAATGATCGTGCCATGTTCGCCGTTCGCCCACCGGACGAAGGCAAAGATGCTTTCCGGCGCGAAGCCGACGACGCTGCGGCGGCGGTCGATGATCTGCTCGTAGCTCTTGCGGCCGAAGCGTATCCAGTGCTCGATCTTGCGCTTCTCGAAAGTCAGCTCGACAAGCGTGGTGAAGGGCGCGGGTCCGTCCGGCAGCGGACGGCCGTGCGCGCTGCGATGGGCGCGGCGGGTCATGGCTCGGCTCTCCGGGCAGAACCGGCACCTGTCGTTTTTCCAGGTTTCGTGAATCGGCGTGAGAGCGGACGTGAGTCCGAACAATGGCTTGCGCGCATAGATGTGGTTCCATGTTTGTGAACTGACCCCAAAATGTGCTAGGTTTGCGTACCGACTCGTTTCGCAAATGGAGGTGCATTTGCGGCGCATTCCGCTGAGCCATCGGTCGCATGTGATCGGCTTCCAGCCCTTGGAAACGGGCGTGGCGGAGCATGAGAGTTCGCTGGAGCGGGACTTCGTGACGCTCGCGAGTTTCATGGATGCGAGCGCGGTGGTGACGGCCCAGCCGGCAACGATCCGATTCGAGCATGAGGGTCGCCAGCGGCGGTACACGCCGGACTTTCGCGTGGATTGGAGCGATGGCCGTTGCGAGATCGTCGAGATCAAGTACCGGGCTGATCTGCGCGCGGGCTGGAGGCGCTTTCGGCCTGCCTTCGCCGCCGCCCGATCATGGGCGGGCAGCAACGGAGCACGTTTCCGCATCGCGACCGAGCGCGGCGTTCGCGGACCGCAACTCGATGCGGCGAAGCGATTGCTGCCGCTCAGGACTGCGCCGATCGACACGGCGCTGGCGGAACGTGCGCTTGCCCATGTGCGCGACAATGCGGTGAGCTTCGCCGATCTGGTCGGTATGCTGCCCGCCTCGCGTGAAGCAGGACTTGCCGTAGTGTGGCGATTGATCGCGCGGGGTGCGCTTGTCGTCGATCTGGCCGCACCGATCACGGCGCAGACACGGGTGATGTCGCGATGAGCGCGCCCGATCTCTCCATGGTCGATGCCTCTGCCTGGGACGAAGCGCGGCGCTGCCTGCCGGTGATCCGCCGTCTGGCGGAGAACCCGGCGCGCACCAGAGGCGACGTGGTGGCGGCTGCGGTCGAACTTGGTTGCGGTCCGACGCACGCCTATGCGCTGCTGCGTCGCTATCTCGCCGATGCGCGTCTGACGAGCCTGCTGCCGCGTCGGCGTGGCCCCGAGCGCGGCATCTCGCTGCTCGACGAGCATGTGGACGCCGTCATCCGCGATGTCATCGACACTGTCTATCTGACGCGCCAGCGGCCAAGGATTGCCGATCTGGCTGAAGAAGTGCGGCGGCGCTGCAAAGCGGAAGGCTTGCGGGTTCCGAGCCGCAAGGCGATCACCGCACGCGTGAAGGCGCGTCCTGCCCGTGAGGTCGCCGCCAAGCGTGAGGGCCGCAAGGCCGTTCGCGAGCGGTATCTGCCCGTGGTCGGTTCTCTGGAAGCCCACTGGCCGCTGTCGCTGATCCAGATCGACCACACGCTGGTCGACGTGATCGTGGTCGACAGCGAGACGCGCGCGCCGATCCAGCGGCCCTGGCTCACGCTGGCGATCGACGTGTGTTCGCGATGCGTGGCCGGCTTCCACCTGTCGCTGGAACCGCCGTCCGCAACCTCCGTGGCACTGTGCCTGACGCACGCCGCTCTCTCCAAGGAAAGCTGGCTGGCCGAGCGCGGCATCGATGCGGAATGGCCTGTGCGTGGCATTCCCGAACGCCTGCATCTCGACAACGCGAAGGAGTTCCGGTCCGAGGCGCTGAAGCGGGGCTGCGAGCAGTATGGGATCGCCATCGACTACAGGCCGGTGCGCACGCCGCATTACGGCGGCCATATCGAGCGGCTGATCGGCACGATGATGGGCAAGGTCCATCTGCTGCCCGGCACCACCTTCTCCGACGTGCGGGCTAAGGGCGATCTCAACCCCGAGAAGACGGCAGCGATGACGCTCGACGAGGTTGAGCGCTGGCTGGGATACGCGATCGCCGGCGTTTATCACCGCGATCTGCATCGTGGCCTCGGCATCACGCCGTTGGCGGCGTGGCAGCGCGGCATTGCCGGAGACGGCACGACGCTGGGACGCGGGGAGCCGACTGCCGTTACCGATGCCCGCCGCTTCCTGATCGACTTCCTGCCGATCGCGCGTCGCCGGGTTCGCCGTGACGGGGTGGCGCTGCATTCCATCGCCTATTGGGCGGATGTGCTGGGCACCTGGATCGGCCATCCCGAGCAGATGATCGTGCGCTATGACCCGCGCGATCTCAGCCGGATTTATCTGCTCGGCCCCGACGGCACCTATTACAACCTCAGCTACCGCGACCTGCGGCGGCCGCCGATCAGCCTGTGGGAGCACCGCCTGGCGTTGAAGCGGCTGCGGGACGAAGGCCGGTCGCTGGTCGATGAGGAAGCGATCTTCCGCACGATCGAGGCCATGCGCACCATCGCGGATGGAGCGGTCCGTGCCAGCAAAGCAGCGCGTCGCCAGCGTGAACGGCGTCTGCGGGTCGCTCCCGAAGCCCGTGGCGATCTGCTCCCGGTCGAGCCGGATGAGACTGATCGCTTCCGGCAGATCGGTGCTGACACTCCTCCGCATGAACGCATGTTCCCGGTGGAGGAATGGGAATGAGCGGTGGCTATGCGCATCTACATCCGTCTGTCCGGCACCTGGCCGACGAGGACGCCAGTTCGCGGATACGGCGCATCCGCACGGATCGCTGGATCGGCTACGCACGGGCGGAAGCCGTCCTGGCGGCGCTGGAGGACCTGCTGAGCTTTCCGACGCGGACGCGGATGCCGAACCTGCTGCTGGTCGGACCGACGAACAACGGCAAGACCATGATCGTCGAGAAGTTCCGGCGCGCGCATCCGGGAACGGCCGCCGCCGAGAGCGAGGATGGTCTGGCACTCCTTCCCGTCGTGAAGGTGCAGATGCCGCCCGGTCCTGACGAGGGCCGGTTCTTCGGGGCCATCCTCCATGCGCTCGGAATGCCGTTCAGCCCGCGCGACCGGATCGCCACCAAGCAGGACACGGCGGTCCGTGTCATGCAGGCGATGGGCGCGCGCATGCTGGTGATCGACGAGTTGCACAACGTGTTGTCCGGCTCGGCGATGCAGCAGCGCCGGCTGCTCAACCTGCTGCGCTGGCTCGGCAACGAGTTGCGGATTCCGCTGGTCGGCGTCGGCACGGCAGAGGCGCTGCGCGCGATCCGCAGCGACGACCAACTCGTCAACCGCTTCGAGCCGCATCCGCTGCCATTGTGGGGCGACGACGACGAGTATCGCCGTCTGCTGAGCACGCTGGAAGCCGTGCTGCCGCTGCGCAAGCCGTCCCATCTTGCCGATTCCGCGCTTGCCGGACGCATTCTCTCGGCGTCCGAAGGCGTGCTCGGCGAGATGATCGCCGTCGTCATCCGGGCGGCGGTGCGGGCGGTGGAGACCGGCGCGGAAGCGATCTCCACGCGCATGATCGAGGATACAGGCTTCATTCGTCCCTCCGAGCGTCGTCGTGTCGTGGTCTGATCTGTTCGAGGTGTCGGCGTCCCCGATGCCGGCTCCCGGCCGCATCGGCCTGCCGGGGCATGTCGCCCCGGTCGAAGGCGAGGCGCTGCTGTCCTGGGTGGCGGCGATCTCTGCCGTTCTCGGCATGACGCCGCGCGTCTTCTGCCGCGACGCGCTTCACATCGACGTCCGGCAAAACCCCGGCTGGTGGCGTCGGCCTGCCTCCGTGACCCTTGAGCGGATCGGCAGCCTGACCGGCCTCGATCTCGATCACCTGGCCGGAATGACGCTGGATGGCTGGGCTGCTGCGCCTGGCGACGACGATCCTGACCGGTTCGCCGCGAAGCGCTGGACTGCCGGTGCTGAGGGCAAAAAACGCCTGGCCCGCATGGATGTCTGCGCGCTCTGCCTCGCCGAGGCGCGGCGTCCGCACCTTCGGCTGAACTGGACGCTCGGCTGGACGGGCGCATGCCCTCGTCACGGAACGATGCTGACCAGCCGATGCCCCTCCTGCGGCACAAGGCTGAGGTTGCGCGGGCTGAATGGCTCGGAGCCGATCGACCTGCGCTGCGGGCGCTGCAATGCGACGCTGTCCGATGCGGAGGGAACCCCGGCACATCCTGCCGTGCTCGCCTTGCAGGCCGCGCTCATCGCCGGCAAGCACGGCGGGACGGTGATCCTTCCCGGCATCGGCGCGCTCGACTGGCCCACGGCCATGGCGCTCGCCGACGTGCTGCTCGCCATGGTCTGGACCAGGCGCCCGAAGAACAAACGCGACCATTGGGCGCCACGGCAGCGCGATCGCCTCTTCGCCGCCATCGGCAGCGATATGGGAATGGCCGTGGGCGCGTGGGAACGCATCCCGTGGAAAGAGAATTACGGCGGCCTTTTGCTGTTGGCCTGGCTGTTCGGCGATCTCGATCGCCGCCTGCCAAGGGCCATTGCCACGCTCCGCACGCCGCGCCTCGAAGGGCTTCTCGCTCCCTTCACAGACCTCGATGAACTGACCAGCGACAGCTTGCGCGTAATCCTCTCCGCCGCGCGGACCAGATCGCCGCAGGGACGGCGTGCATGGAAGCCGTGGCTTGACGGGCTCGTCGCCGCCGATCTGCGCGAACAAGCCGGGCGGGAGCGCTACAGGCATCGACGGCAAAGACTGCGGGCGCTGGCCGAACTCAGAGACGGTGCGTCGGTCGAAGCCGTAGCGGCGCTCGTCGGGGTCGATATAAAAACCATCTATCGCTGGCTTCATCGCGGCGCGGCCAACGGTCTTGAAGCCGCGCTCGAACGTCCAACCGGCAAGCCTGCGCTCACCAGTGCTCAGGCCGAAGCTCTGGGAAAATGGATCGCACTCGATCACAGGCACCAGAACCGGCAGGCCGTACTCAAGCGGGCCAGGGAAACCCTTGGCATCGACATCAACGGCGATGCGGCTACCAAGCTGCTGGTGAGACACCGAAAGCCGAAGCGAGGAAAGCGTTGCCGCTTGTGGGCACCCAGATACGGCCCGAGGCGCGGAGCGGGATCTACTCATGATCCGGCTCCCGGTTCGTGAATCCGGTTCGCGTTTCCTGGAGCGAGTTCATGAAACCTCGCCCCGGTTCGCGAAACCTGGCACCCCGACAGCACCACGCATCGCCTGCGTGCGCGTCAAAGAAGAAGAGTTAGATTCTTTGTTAGATTCTTCTATAGAGTCCGGGGCGCGATTTGCGCCTAATGTCCCGATACTGCGTGCGCCTAATGTCCCGATAGGATTCACATGGTTATCAACAGGCACTGTGAATTGTTTTTCGGGGAGGAAGCGCAGCAATTCTCGCCCGTCCTCCAATTCAATTTGGAGGCTGTAGCCGGGCAGCGATTGCCGGGCTGCGATCCGGCGAAGGTCGAGCGCGAAGTCGGACGGCCGCGCCAAGCTGCCGGATTTCTGGTGAAGGTGGGACACCTCGAACGCCCAGCCTTCGGACTGGCGTCCGGCGTGCTTGCGGGCGACGCGATACAGCCAGCGCTCGATGCCGCCAGTCAGCCGGAAATAGGCCGGGTCGATGGTGAGCACCAACGAACGGTCGATGACGCTGTTGTAGAACCATTCGGGCAGGACAAATTCCATGCCCTCGACGCGGCCGGCGCGCGTCGTCATTTCCTCCCACTCGTTGATCCATGAGAATTGCCGCCGCCGCCAATGCTTGCCGTTACGGATGGTGGTGGCGATGACGGTCGATTGCAGCCGCGCCAGCGCGGCTTTGAGCAACAGGTAATCCCGGTTGCCCGTCGCCCGCCCGATGGCGCGTAAGAGCTGATAGGGCATGAAGCGGAAAAAGCGCGACGTGCGGAAGCCGTCGTTCTCGGCCGCGACGATCTGCGAGGCGGCCCATATCAGAACATCGGCGTCCCAAATCGTCGCCATGCCGTGTTCGGGCATGGCGAACACCTGCACCTCTACATCGGCGGCCCGGTAAAGGATCGGCATGGTGCGTGGCCGCTTCGCCAGGGAGAAAAACGGCCGTTCCATCAAATCGCGCTGATCGCGCGGCGCGGCGTCGCCTGTCGCGACTATGAAAGGGTCGAGGCGGCTGCGTTCGCTGCTGTCGGTCGGCTGCGCGGGGCTATGATCGTCGTGCAGCATTCAGAGCTTGCCCCGCTCGTCGGGGGTCAGCGGGCGCGCGGGAAAGACCGTGCCGGCGTTCTTGTCGCGGGTGGATTTGCGGGTGCCGACCGCGCTCCAGGCTTCAAGGTCGCGGACGGTGTAGAGGACGCGGCCGCCGATCTTGCGATAAGCCGGCCCCGTTCCGTAGGTCCGATGTTTCTCTAGGGTGCGGATGGAGATGCCAAGGAAGCGCGCGGCTTCCTGTGTGCGCAACAGGCGCGGTGGCAGCTCCGCATTGCGGCGGATGGCCATAAGATCACCTTCGGTTCGTTGATGTGGTCGCCGAAAACTTCGGCGGGCTGTGGCGAACCTTGGCGGGTGATCGGCGGCACGTAGCGTGCCGCATTTGTGCCTATGCGCTGGCGGCACCCCTTGGGGAGCGCCGGCAAGCTGAAAAGATGATGGATTTCAGCGCGTCATTGCCTGCCGCACCGAATTGGCGAAGACATTCACGCGCGGGTCGGGTAAGACTGAAAGCGGAGCAGACGCGCTGCTCCGGGGCTTAGTAACCCCTGTTGGCGGTTGGTGTCGACCGTGACGACACCACACTCCTTGACCCTATGGTCGGGGAGCCCTTGGCGCATGTTCAGGGCTTCTCGCCTAAAGGCCATGGGGCCGTCCAACACGGTTACTAACTCCTCGATCACCAGGAGTCAGAGAGTCTTGTTTGCGGGGGCGCACCGCAAGCCATTGCTCTCCCAGGATGAAGGGGAATGACGATGCGGGTCGAACTCGATCCCGATGTGGACGACGAAGCACCAACGGGAAACGACATTACGCCTTACGATGAACAGCACCACGTCACCTATTGGCGCCTTCTCGATGCGAAGGCGGAAGGTGCGGATTGGCAGGAAGTCGCGCGAATCGTCCTGCATCGTGATCCGGTTGACGACGAGGCGCGGACGCGACGTTGTTGGGAAAGTCACCTTGCGCGCGCCCAATGGCTTTCCCGCGAAGGCTATCGGCGAATCTTGGAACAAGAGGTCGCGGCCGGGCGCTGACCGTTGCCGGCGCTTCACTCGGCGGGCGGCTTGATCGGATAATGCAGCAACAGGCGGTAGCCGCCTCGCATCATTTTCAGGCCATGCGCGACCAATCGCCGGGCCTGGTTCTTGCGGGGATCGACTTCCCAATCCTCCTTGGTCCCGCGAAAGCCGAGCAGCACTTCGGCGATGGTGCGATAGCTCTCGCCCCGCAACCGGGCGTCGAGCGCGCGCAGGGACAGGATATGAAACTGTCGAAGCTGCGCCGGCATTGTGCGAAAATCTGGACCGGGCGAGCGCCCCTTGATCGAACGCCAAAGCCTCCGCGCGGCGTGAACTCGCAGGTCATAAAAGTCGTCCATCGGCAGGAACGACCCGTAGAAGGCGGGCGCGTCGGGCACGGCCTGGGGCAGCCAGAATTGATGCGTGACGCCCCCGACATGCCAGATGCCATGCCATCCGTCAGCCGCGTGCCGGAGGTCGAGGCCGGACAGATGCGCCAGCGTCACGATCGGCTCCGTCGCCCCTTCACGATGCTGCACCGGAGACAGTTGAATGGCTCGCGGCTGAAGGCTCGGAATCCAGAACAGGGATTGCCGGTCAGGCGGGGTTTCGGGATCGCATGGGAAATCGCAAACCCCATCGCTGGGAGAATGTCTCCAGTTCGTCCGCCGGCAGCTCCTTCACGCGCGAAATGTTCTGGAAGTCGCGATGATATTCCTCATGGCGGCGAAGATATTCCCAGGCGAAACCGGACGGGGGAATAGCTTTCGCGTGGCCGTAAGCCCCCGGCACACGCCAATCAATACGCAACATGGCGTTACCTCCCTATGCCGGGCGGCGCAGGGCAACGCCCGGATAGAGAGTTTGCGAAACTGTCTCTACTAAAGGTATATAGAATTAAATGGAACGTTGTTCGTTTCGAGCGAACATTGATAGGTATATTTCCATTAAACATGCTGTCCTGATTCGTCTATTTAGACGAATCAGGATTCCACTTGCTGGCATTCTTTGTCGAATAGATTTGCCCGCGATATGAGCAAAGCCATTCGAGCCTCAGTAGTTGGAAAAGACATGCACCTCGTTGCGTGCGGTTTCCACCGTAAAGAACTCGCCGTTCATTTCGGCGTCACGCGCCATTGCCTCCCAATTAATATAGTAGCGAAGGGCATCGGGAATCGTGACGCTCTCGGCAGTCAGTTCTTCCATGTAGTCGGCAAGGCTGGCGTGCTGTCCATGGTAGCAGTCCTGCAAGGCGGCTTCGGCTTGGTCGATGTCGCCGACGAACTGCTTCAGCAAGCCCGCGCCTAGCGCGCCGTACTCGGCGATGAAAGCGCCCATCCGTGCGACGCTCTCAATGCTGGCATATTCCCTGATGGTGACGCCTTCAAAGCCCTCATAGTCGTGGATGGCGTATTCCTCCGCGCCCGTGATCGGCGAACGCGCGAGCATGGCGGAAATCTCTTTCCTGATCTCGTCGGCGTCCTGATCCGCGTCGATCCAGACACCATGCAGATAGCCGTTGTTGTAGGCTGCAAGGCAGGCGACATAGATGCGGGGATTGCTGTCGGCTGCGCTGGTCATGTCTCTCTTCCTTCGGGTTTGGGGTTCAGAGCAGCGAAGCGCCGCTCCTGAACCCTTGCCCGTCGGCGAGACCGGGGTAGTAAGGTGCCAGACAACTCTTTGGCACCGTGGAATAAATGGAGAGGACCCGCTTGCGGGGAGCAGGCCGTTTATGCCGCGAAAGGTCGGAGAGTTTTCTTGCGCCGCGCGAGGGCAGCGCCCTTAGCAATCCTTCCCGTGTCGATCAGATGTGACGCGGCGGCAGCCGCGCTGGCCCGGAGGCGAACGCGCTTTGACATTGCGCTGTAGAGAGCCGGAGGGCCGCCAGTGAACAAAGCCCGGCGCTTTAGCGCCGGGTCAATTTGCGCCGCGTGGTATCGGTAAGACGTCAACCTCTTGAACAGCCACTCAACTGAACTAAATCATGAATGCCGGCCGCCCATTTGGGGGTCGGCGTGTCGAGCGGATGCAATAGTATCCGGCGGCAGAACAACTTGTACCCATGTTGCTCAATGGAGGATGTGGCTATGAGAACCACTTTCGACTTTACTCCCCTGTTCCGGTCGAGCATCGGCTTCGACCGAATGCTGAACGCGCTCGAAGCTGCGAGCCGCGTCGAGAGCATCGACAACTGGCCTCCTTATGACATCGCCAAGCTTGGCGAGGACGACTACCGCATCACCATGGCGGTGGCCGGCTTCTCGCAGGACGAGCTGACCATCACCCAGGAGCAGAACATGCTCATGGTGTCGGGTCAGAAGCCGGGCGAGGATAACAGCCAGTATCTGCATCGCGGCATTGCCTGGCGCGCTTTCCAGCGCCGCTTCGAACTAGCCGACCATGTCAAGGTCGCAGGCGCGAGCCTCGTCAATGGTCTGCTGACGATCGATCTCAAGCGCGAGATTCCCGAAGAGATGAAGCCGCGCCGGATCGAGATTACAGCCGGCAAGGCGCTGCCCAAGGTCGAGACAAGGCAGATCGAGGCCGAGAAGCTGGCGGCCTGAGGCCGCTCCCTCAGCGCAATTCGCGCACGGCGCCGGGCACTCCCCGGCGCCGTCGGGAAAGCATTGTCAATCGAACGAACAGAAAGGAGAAGAACAATGAGTGTCCGTGATCTGATCCCCTGGGGCCGCAGCAACGGCAATCAGGTTCCCAGTGTCTTGCGCGATGGCGATCGTGATCCGTTCCTCTCGCTGCATCGCGAGGTGAATCGGCTGTTCGACGACGTCTTCCGCGGCTTCGGCTCGAACCTGCCCTCTCTCGTGGGAGCTTCCGCCTTCAGCGGCGGCTGGCCGAACGTGGAGATCTCCGACGGCGAGAAAGAGATCAAGGTGACCGCCGAAATGCCAGGCCTGGAAGAGAAGGACATTGAAGTCCTGCTCGACGACGGCGTGCTGACCTTGAAGGGCGAGAAGCGCTCCGAGACGGAGGACAAGGACCGACAGTTCTCCGAGCGCTTCTATGGCCGCTTCGAGCGCCGCATCCCGCTCGGCTACGAGGTCAAGGACGACCAGGTCGACGCGCGGTTCAAAAACGGCGTTCTGACCGTGACCTTGCCCAAGAGCGAAAAGGCGCAGTCGCAGGTCAAGCGCATCGCCATCAAGAGTTGACGCATGGCAGGCACCGGCGGCGGGCCATCTGGCCGCCGTCGGCTGCATCCTTCGCCAGAGAGGGAGGGATGAACAATGGAGATGACGAGACAGATCAACAGATCAACTGGAAATTCAATTCCGCAGGGGTGGCCGTCGAACGACAACCGGCACAAGGCCCTTTCGATGGGGCGCTCGGTCTTCCCGGATGACGCGGTTGCGCGCATCTACAAGCCGTCCCGCGCGGTGACGACCTCCGGTAGGGCCCGCACGAAGGGCTGGCGGCTGGTCTTCGAGCGGCGCACCGCGCCCTTCATCGAGCCGCTGATGGGCTATACGGGCGGCGGCGATACGCTGGCCCAGGTCGAGCTCAGCTTCCCGACATTGCAATCGGCCATCCGCTACGCCGAGCGGCAGGGTCTGACCTATGTGGTCCAGCCACCGACCGGGCAGACGACTGGCAATGGCCGCAGCCAGCGCGTTGATGAGAAGCCTGCGTATGTCGGAAAGTCAACGCACGCTTTCTCGGACGCGACGCTCGACCGGCTCGGGCTCGCCGCCCTTCGGGAGACCTACGGGCGTGCGCTCGACGGCGTGGCGAACCGCAACGACCCGTCCGGTCCTGAAAGCTGGACGACGCCCATGAACGTGGTCAGCGATCCGACGCTGACGCTGGAGGCGAAGCGCGCGATCCTGATGAACTGGGCCTGGACCGAGTACCTGATCGACCAGGCCACCAACGAAGGCATGCCCGAGAACGACCGGCCGTCGCGCCTCGACGAGGTCGAGCAGGCGCTGCTCGCGCTTGAACGCGAGGTTGCTGATGATCGGGATGATTCAGGCACACGAAAGGCAGCATGAGGTGCAGCGATGGATACGCATGTCGTTTTCGATTGCCAGAAGGTTCTGCCTGTTGATTTCCGCGTAGAACTGTCCCTGGATTTTCACCGAGAATTGACCCGGGGTGGTGGTGGTCTCAGGTCAGGTCGAGGTCAAGTTTCGGAACTTCTCCTTTGAGGGTTTCGGTGGCTTTGCCGAGCTGGTCTTGAAGCGGAAGCTGTCGTTGCCAGTCTCGATGATATGGCAGTGGTGCGTGAGCCGGTCGAGCAGGGCGGTTGTCATCTTGGCGTCACCGAAGACGTTGGCCCATTCGGAGAAGCTGAGATTGGTGGTGATGACCACGCTGGTGCGCTCATAGAGCTTGCTCAGCAGGTGGAAGAGCAGGGCGCCGCCGGAGCTGCTGAACGGCAGATAGCCGAGCTCGTCAAGGACGACGAGATCGGCGTGAACGAGTCGGCTGGCGATCTGGCCGGCCTTTCCCTGCGCCTTCTCCTGCTCGAGGGCGTTGACGAGCTCGACGGTGGAGAAGAAGCGGACCCGCCTGTGATGATGCTCGACGGCGTGGACGCCAAGAGCCGTGGCGATGTGGGTCTTGCCGGTGCCCGGCCCTCCGATCAGGACGACGTTGTGCGCGTCGTCGAGGAACTCGCAGCGATGGAGCTGGCGCACGAGCGCCTCGTTGACCTCGCTGCTGGTGAAGTCGAAGCCGGCGAGGTCGCGATAGGCCGGGAAGCGCGCGGCCTTGAGCTGGTAGGCGGTCGATCGCACCTCCCGCTCGGCGGTCTCGGCCTTCAGGAGTTGCGAGAGGATCGGCATGGCAGCCTCGAAGGCGGGAGACCCCTGTTCGGTGAGTTCGGCGACGGCTTGCGCCATGCCGTGCATCTTGAGGCTTCTCAGCATGATGACGATGGCTCCGCTGGCCGGATCATGACGCATGGCGTGCCTCCCTGGCTCGACGCAGGGCGTCATAGCGTTCCACATTGGCCTGAGGCTCGGTGGTCAGCGTGAGAGAGGCAGGAGCCAGGATGGGTGGCGTGCTCAGCGGCGTGCCGTCGATCAGCCGGTGCAGCAGGTTGAGGATGTGGGTCTTGGTCGGCACGCCGGCCTTGAGAGCGAGTTCGACAGCCTCGAGCACGACCTGCTCGTCATGCTGGAGGACCAGGGACAAGATCTCCACCATCTCGCGGTCACCGCCTGGCCGCTTGAGCAGATGCTGCTGCAGGGACCGGAAGGCCGGCGGCATCTCGGCGAAGGGGGCGCCGTTGCGCAGGGCGCCGGGCTTGCGCTGGACCACGGCTAGATAATGGCGCCAGTCATAGACGGTCCGGCTCTGGCGATCATGGGAGCGCGCGAACACCCTTTGATGCTCGCAGATCACCTGTCCCTCGGCGACGACGACGATCCGGTCGGGATAGACCCGCAGGCTCACCGGGCGGTTGGCGAAGGAGGCCGGCACGCTGTAGCGATTGCGCTCGAGGTGGACGAGGCAGGTCGGGGAAACGCGCTTGGCGTGTTCGACGAAGCCGTCGAACGGCCGCGGCATCGGCATCAGGTGGCGGATCTCCTCAGCCCACACATCGGCGATCGAGCCGGGTTGCGCGCCGTGGGGACGTTCGGCATGGGTTGCCACAGCCGATGGCGGGCATCCTGTACGTTCTTCTCGATCTGCCCCTTCTCCCAACCGGAGGCTGGATTGCAGAACTCCGCCTCGAACAGGAAGTGGCTCACCATGGCTGAGAAGCGGATATTGACCTGGCGCTCTTTGCCCCGGCCGACCTTGTCGACCGCCGTCTTCATGTTGTCGTAGATGCCTCGCCGCGGCACGCCGCCCAGCACCCGGAAGGCGTGGTTGTGGGCATCGAACAGCATCTCGTGGGTCTGCAGTAGGTAGGCTCGCAGCGTGAAGGCGCGGCTGTAGGACAACTTCAAATGAGCGACTTGGAGCTTGGTGCGCTCGCCGGCGATGATTGCCCAGTCCTCCGACCAATCAAACTGGAACGCTTCACCCGGGACGAAAGCCAAAGGCACGAAAGTGCCACGGCCGCTGGTCTGCTGTTCGCGCAACCGCGCGGCCTTCCAGTCCCGGGCAAACGCCGCGACCCGATTGTACGACCCCCCATAGCCCAGCGTCACCAAATCGGCGTGCAACTGCTTAACCGTGCGCTTGTGCTTGCGCGACTTGCCGCCCTCGACCCGCAGCATCGCTGCGAGCTTGTCGGCATAGGGATCAAGTTTGCTCGGCCGGTCAGGAGCCTGAAACTGTGGCTCAATGCTGTTCGCCCGCAGGTACTTGCGCACGGTGTTCCGTGAGAGGCCGCTACGACGGGATATCTCTCGGATCGAGAGGTGATCCCGATAGTGCCAGCGTCGGATGACGCTCAATAACTCCATGTCGATCACTCCGCTGTCCCCCGCGTAGGCCGCGTGAGACGTGGTGAAAACATGGGTCACTTCTCGATGGAAAATCCGCTCTGGACTGGGTCAGTTCTCAGTGGAAATTAACACATACACTTCCATGGAAGATTGATCAGTCCATGAGAGCCGCTCGTTTAGTGAGCGCGAACGCAAGTTTGATCGTCGCGCGGGACAACGGCGAACTTTAGCGATCGAAACGCTCGTCAACAAGACGTCGGAAGTCTATCTTGCTTCGGGACTGATGCGTCACATTAGTAACACACTCTCTCAGCGCGTTCAGTCGCGACATTCGGGTGCGGCGTGCGCATCACACCAAATGCGCCAAATAACGCCGATTGCCCTCTAGTGACGCGATAACCGCCAAAGCTGTGCTTAACGCAAAACTACTAGTGGAGGTTGGACGGTTGTCCACCTTGCGCTGTTTCAATGTTGGCTCGCACGTTCTTCGGAGTTGACGGCATGTTTTCCTTTCGAGGGATTAGGTGGTGTGGACGGATTGCCGCATGTCGCTTGGGGGGGATTCCTCTGACGCGGATTGTCTGATTCATGGTAAGCGTGCATCGACGGCTACGGCGTCGGCGGCTTGACGGTGGTCAGGCCGGGTTGGGCCGTAGGTTCCAGGGCGTGAGTTCGCCGATGCGGTTGATCGGGTAGTCGGCGATGCGGTCCAGCAGCACGCGCAGATACGCCTGCGGATCCCAGCCGTTCAGCTCCGCGGTGCCGACCAGGGTGTAGATGATCGCGGCACGCCTACCGCCCTCGAGCGATCCGGCGAACAGGTAGTTCTTCCGTCCAAGGGCGAGCGGGCGCATGCGCCGCTCAGCGGCGTTGTTGTGCAGGCAGGCACGGCCGTCGCGCAGTACCGTCGTCAGCGCGCCCCACTGTGCCAGCGTGTAGCGGATGGCCTTGGCGAGGTCCGACTTGCCGGAGATCCGCCGCAGCGTCGCCTCCAGCCAGGCGTGCAGGTCAGCCATCACCGGCGCCGAGCGGGCCTGGCGGGCGGTGAGGCGCGCCGCCGGCGGCTGGCCGTGGATCTCCGCCTCGATGGCGAACAGCGGCTGCATGCGCTCGATCGCCTCGCGCGCCAGCGGGCTGCCATTGGCCAGCAACTCGTCGTGGAAGTAGCGCCGCGCGTGCGTCCAGCACGCCGCCTCGACTGGCTGGTCTCCAGGGGATCGTGGCCCCTTCCGGCCATGAGCTGATCATCTATCATTTCAGATTGCGAATAATCCCATGATCCGGGTCGAAGTTCACCCCCTGAAACAAGCCGTCGTTACCACCATGCGTACGTGCCATCGGTCACGCTCCTGTCGGCGATTGGGCTGCTGCCGGCCGGCGCCGCCGCCCAGTATACTGGCGGCGAGCGGCTGTTCTGCCAACGCTGCGGCGGCGATGCAGCCGGCAGGAAGGATAAGACGTTGGGCGACGAATACGTGAGTTCCGGGCGCTGATCGGTCGCCCGAGTCGGGGCTCCAGTGTTTGAAACGGTGCTCGAGAAACCGCTCAAAGTGAACTTCGCCTAAATCCTGAGGATCATGGATCCGTCGAAAGAGGCATTTGGACTGCATTGTCGCTTTAGAACGAACCCCCAACCGGTCTTGAAGAAGCCTCAGTGCTGGCGAAGCTATTTCGCACTGTGCACCTTGCCGTCCGTTCCGCCGACATGTGGAATTGGAAACCAGGAGCCGTCCGCCGGAATTTTAGCTCGCTCGAACAGTCCGTCCCTTGCGGCCTCCATCCGCCGCTTGGTGGCGGTCAGGTCGATACCGGACATCTGTCCGTGCTGTTTCATGAAGCGGCCGGCAACCATAACGGTTACGACATTGCCCGGACTCGCGGCCTCGACCACTGCACCGACGGCATAGTTCAACGGGAACATGTTCGGTGACGCGGTCTCGATGACGATCAGGTCGGCCTGCTTGCCGGGCGTCAGTGAGCCGACTTTGTTCTCCAGCCCGCAGGCGCGGGCGCCGTCGATCGTGGCGAATTCGAGAATCTGGCGGCTTGTGACGATGGGCCGGTCGCGGACCTCGTCATTGTCCAGCGCCTGCACATTCACCAGCGCCCGCGCATTGCCCATCATCGCCCGCATTGCGCTAAACATGTCGCCGCCGATGGATGTCGTCACGTCGATCGAAATCGTCGGGCGCAAGCCGGCGCGCAGGGCCCGCATCGTCACGGGCCAGCCGTGGCCCATGTTCAATTCGACCTCGGGCGAGGAGGATACGTAGCCGCCGCTGGCCGCGATCATGTCGAGTTCTTCGTCGGCCAGCGTGCAGCAATGCACGTAGACGGTCTCGGGATAGAGCAGGTCGCGGCTGCGTAACTGGTCGACCGGCCGCCTCTTGCCCCAATGCCCGCTGCCGGCATGGACGGTGATCCGGAGACCGAGCTCATGGGCCGTGAGGAAATCGAATTCGGCCACGTCCAGCGTCGTGTATTGTGGGCCGCGCGCGGCAAAGGCCATTGTCATCAGACCATCGTCGCACGAGAAATACCGCTGCCTGATCCGCTTCACGTCCTCGAAATCCGTCCGCCTCTCGCTGACCGGAATCCATTCGGCGTTGGAGTTGCCGTAGCCGTAGACGGCGCGGATGCCCGAATCCATCAGACCGATCACGGAGGCGTCGGAGTGGTCGGGGCTGTTGTTGTTGTGCGACCAGTCGTAGAGCGTGGTGATGCCGGCATGCAGGCATTCGACCGCGCCGCAATAGTTGGCTACATACATGTCGTCGGCCGTGTAGTGGTATCCCATCACACCGCGGACGCCGCCGAAATACTGGCCCAGGCTCCAGTCCACGGCGGTGTTGCGCAGCAGGCACTGCCAGGTATGGCGGTGCGTGTCGATAAAGCCCGGAAGGATGATTTGGTCCGTACAGTCGATGACGTTGGCGACGGGTGCGTCGATTTTCGGACGCACGGCTGCGATCTTGCCGTCCTCCACCAGAACGTCGCAATTGCGCATGTCCCCCAGCGCGGGGTCCATCGTGATCACCGTGGCATTGCGAAAGAGAATTGGTCTTGTCAACGATTGGGCCTCCCCGGCAAGAAAACGCACTGTGGCAACCGGGTAGCGCGCCCCGTTTGCCGCGACGCATGTTGGACGTTCGCCGTGCGGGACAATAATGCCGTTTCGGTATTTTGCTAATACCGCGCGCCCCTATCGCACAGGGGCATTGGATTGATCGCAATTCAGTCTTTCCGCGCCTTTTCAGACATCTGTATCGATCTGGAGAGTTTTACCATCGAACACTGGAAGGATGCGTCAATGAGCACAGCAATGGCGCCGAGCATCACCGCAGCGACCCCGGACACCTATCGCGATGTCCTTTTTGAGGTGAAGGACAACGTTGCCTGGATCACGATCAACCGCCCGCGCTTCCGCAACGCATTCCGCGAGCAGAGCTTGGACGAGATGATCCACGCCCTGTCGACGACGCGCGAGGATCCGACTATCTGCTGCGCCGTCATCACCGGAGCCGGCGCCGAGGCCTTTTCGGCCGGCGGCGACTTCACGGCCATGATGAAGCTCAACCGCCAGAACGCCCATATGTGGAACGACCGCATGCTCGGGCTGGCGATGACGATCCGTGGCCTGTCGATCCCGGTTATTGCCATGGTCAATGGCTACTGCATGGGCGGCGGCCACGAGCTTGCCCTGTGGTGCGATCTGGTCATCGCGTCTGAAAACGCGGTCTTCGGTCAGACCGGAGCCAAGGTCGGCGCCTGCCCGACCGTCGGCGCTACCCAGTACATCCCGCGCATCATTGGCGAGCGCTTGGCTCGCGAGATGATCTTCCTGGCCCGCACCTTCACCGCTGCGGAGGCCGTTCAGATCGGTCTGATCAACAAAGTTGTGCCGCAGGACAAGCTGAAGGCAGAGACGCTGGCCTGGTGCGAGAAGATCAAGGGCCATTCATCGCAGACGCTGCGTGCGACCAAGAAGTCGCTCAACCACGAGTCCGACACGCTCTACGCATCCTGGCAGCAGGGCATGGAGTTGCTGGCGAACATCTGGGGCACCGATGAGAGCATCGAAGGCATGCAGGCCTTCCTCGACAAGCGCAAGCCCGATTTCATGAAGTTCCGGAAGCAGAACAAGGAGGCGCTCGATCGCTACCTGTCGGACTTCGCGAACGACCGCAACCAGCGCGCAGGCGCCTGAGTAGGCCTCGATGACTGATAAGGTCCTGTCGATAGGCGACGCGATCCGTGGCTTCGTGCCGGCGGGATCGCTCGTCTTCGTCGGCGGCTTCGGCCAGGGCGTTCCCTTTGCCGCTGGCCGCGAGATCATCCGGCAGGGCATAACTGGGCTGACGCTCTGCCGCACCGGCGCGGACATCCTGTTCGACCTGCTGGTGGCGGCGGGCGCGGCCGACCGCATCGTCGTCGGCTGGTTCGGCAATCCCGGCGTCGGCATCTCGCACATCTGTCGCAAGGCGATACGCGAGGGCCGGCTGGCGCTGACCGAAACCAGCAATTTCGGGCTCCTGCTCCAGCTTGAGGCCGCCGCTCTCGGCGTTCCGTTCCTGCCGGCGCATGTTCTGTCGGAAGGCGACCTGGGCGAGCGCGCAGACCGGAAGCCGGTCGTCTGCCCGTTCACGGGTGGGACGCTCTCCGCCGTGCCGGCGCTGACGCCCGATGTCGCGCTGGTCCACGCCTTGCGCGCCGACCGCCACGGCAATGTACAAGCCGACGGCATCATGGGCGACACATTGGCGGGAGCGCGGGCGGCGAAATCCGTGGTCGTTACCGTCGAAGAGATCGTCGACGACGCGGTGATCAGGTCCGAACCCGAGCGCACTATCCTCCCGGCCCACCGTGTCTCCGCGGTCGTCCATGCGCCATTCGGGGCGTGGCCGTCCTACGTGAAGGGCCTCTACGACCGCGACGACGAGCACTACGTGGCGTTCGACCGGCTATCGCGCGACCCCAGCAAGGTCCACGCCTATCTGGCCGCGATCCGCGCCGGCGGCGGGCTGCCCGACCCCGAGCGCCGCGCGGAACTGATGGACAGAGCAGGGGTGCCGGCGCATGTCCTATGACGCCGAAACGCTGACGATGGCCTGGCACGCCGCGCAGGAGCTCCACGACGGCGAGGTCGTCTTCGTGGGTATCGGCGCTCCTGGGCTTGCGGCGATGATAGCGCGGCGCAGCCATGCCCCCGACATCACTATGATCTTCGAATCGGGCGTCATCGGCGCCGACCCGGACAAGCCGCCTTTGTCCACCGGCAGCCCTTCGGTGGCGCGCGGAGCTGCCATGATCGGCACGATGCTCGACGTGTTCGCGACGCTGCAGCAGGGCCGCATAGACGTGGGCATGCTCTCTGGTGCCGAGATCGACCGCCGCGGCAACCTGAACAGCACGGCCATCGGTGCTTATGACAATCCGGCCGTGCGGCTTCCCGGATCGGGCGGCGCGCACGACATCGCGATGCTAGCCCGCCGGACTGTGCTGCTGATGCCGCATGAGCCGAAGCGCTTCGTCGAGAAGGTCGGCTACATCACCAGTCCCGGCCATCCCGCATCCGGCGTACGCGCGGTGAGGCCGGGCAGCGGTGCCGGACCGGCTGCCCTGGTCACCCCGCGAGCGCTGTTCCGCTTCGACGATGGCGAGATGACGCTTGCCGCGACCGCCCACGGCGTCACCGCCGGCGAGGCCGTTGCCGGCATTTCCTGGGATGTCAGGCGCAGGCATCGGCTCGATGTGCTGCCGCCGCTCCCCGACAAGAATCATTCGATCTTCGATTTCGTCAACGATGGAGCATCCGCATGAATGGTCCTCTCACCGGCCTCAAGGTCCTCGACCTGACGCGCGTCCTGGCAGGGCCGCTCTGCACGATGATGCTGGGCGATATGGGAGCCGAGGTGATCAAGGTCGAATCGCCGCTGGGCGACGAAACGCGCGGATGGGGGCCGCCGCATGCCGGCGGCGAGGCCGCCTACTATCTTGGCGTCAACCGCAACAAGCGCAGCATCGTGCTCGACCTGAAGACGGACGAGGGCATCGAGATACTCGACCGGATGATGCGGAACGCCGACATACTGGTGGAGAACTACAAGGTCGGCACGCTGGAGCGTTGGGGCTTCGGCGAAGATTGGAGGCGCGCCAGCGTCCCGCGCCAGATCCGCTGCTCGATCACCGGTTATGGACCGACCGGTCCGCGCGCGGCAGACCCTGGATACGACTTCATCCTCCAGGCCGAGACCGGACTGATGGCGATCACCGGCGCGGTCGACGGCGAGGCCATGAAGCATGGCGTCGCCATCGTCGACATAACCACCGGACTGTATGCCACCATCGCCATTTTGAGCGCGCTTCGGGCGCGGGAGATAACGGGGTACGGGCAGGCCGTTACCGCCTCGCTCTACGAGACGGGCATTTCCCTCCTGGCCAACGTCGCGTCCAACCACCTCCTCTCCGGCAAGCAAGCGAGCCGCTTCGGCAACGGTCATCCCAACATCGTCCCCTACCGCACGTTCCGCACAAATGACGGCGAGATCGCGCTTGCGGTAGGCAACGATTCGCAGTTTGAGCGCCTGTCCGTGCTCGCTGAGCAGCCGGAGTGGGCGGCCGACCCGCGCATGAAGACCAACGCGGCGCGAGTCAGGAACCGCGAATTGGTCGACAGCACGGTGGGAGAGGCCATGAAGGGCCATTCCAGCGAATGGTGGATGGCGCAGCTCAAGCTGTCGGGCATTCCCTGCGGCAAGGTCAACAGCGTCGCCGACGCCCTCAAGCATCCGCACACGATCGCCCGCGACATGGTGGTGAGCCTCGAGCATCCGACGGCCGGATCACTCGACCTTCTAGGCTTCCCGTTCAAGCTGACCGAGACGCCGCAGACGCTGCGCGCCGCGCCGCCTCTGCTGGGCGAGCACACGGACGAGATTCTGGCCGAGCTCGGCTATGATGCCGATTCCCGGCGCAAGCTCTACCAACTCGGTGCGGCGGTGACGGCAGGCGCCGAAGAACAGGTGTCCGCATGACCGGCACCGTCTCCGGCATCTCCCATGTCGGCCTGGCGGTGCCGGACGTCGACGCCGCCGCTGCGCATTGGGAGCGCGTGCTGGGCATTGCGGCGGGTCCGGTCTTCGAGAACGAAACGCAAGGGGTGCGGCTACGTCGCATCGACCTCGGCGCGGTCTACATCGAATTGCTGCAGCCGCTGCAGGCCGACAGTCCGCTGGCCGGCTATCTGCAGAAGAGCCCGCGCGGCGGATTGCACCACCTGGCATTCTCGACGGCGAATCTTGATGATACGCTTGCCGGCATGGCTTCTGGAGGCGCCGAACTGCTCGGCCAACCTTCGTTAAACGTGATGGGCGTGCGCATGGCTTTCCTCAAGCCGTCTGCCATGCAGGGCGTGCTGGTCGAGGTCGAGGAATCCGGCTGAGGCCGGCGCGGATCTCGTGGTCGGGTGAGCACGGAGCTTGAGGGGGCAATCGCCAGGCGGATGTGAACGATGGAGCTCAGACAGCTTCGCTACTTTGCCTCGATCGCGCAGCATCAGAGCTTCACCAAGGCATCGGAGAAGCTCCATATCGCGCAGCCGGCGCTGAGTCGGCAGATCATCGCGCTCGAGGATGAGCTAGGCGTCAAGCTGCTGCTGAGAACGGTTCGCGGCGTCGAGCTGACCGATGCCGGCCGCCGTCTGCAGGAGATGGCCGACTACATCCTGCGCTACATCGGCGCGATCAAGCCAAGCCTGTCCGACACGTCCGCGGGCCCGTTTGGGACGGTCGTCGTGGGACTGCCGCCGTCGCTGTCCTACCTGATTGCGCCGACGCTGATCGCCGAGGCCCGCGCAAAATATCCGGGTCTCACCCTCAAGATCATCGAGGGGTTTAGCATATTCCTGGCTGAATGGCTCGAACTGGAACGCATCGACATCGCGCTGCTGACCGATCCGGGTCCCGTCAAGTCGGTTGAGTACCGGAAGCTGATCGAAGAGGACATGGTGATGGTTGGCACGGCCAAGCTCATGTCCGGCGCAGGCGCCGCCGTGCCGTTCAGGGACATCGTCCACTATCCGCTTGCCATCACCAACGGCTTCCACCGCGTTCTGGAACCGTGGTTCGCCGCGTATCGCATTTCGCCCAACTATGAGGTCGAGATGGACAGCATCCCAGTCCTCAAGGAGATGGTGCTTCGCGGCCTGTATTGCACAGTGTTTCCGTATTCGATGGTGCACAAGGAGGTTGCAGAAGGCAGGCTGGTCGGTGTTCGCCTGACCGACCCGCCGATACGGCGCCAGATCGTCTCCGGCGTAAACGTCAGGCGGCCTACATCGATGAGCATACACACCGTCGAGGAACTGCTGATCGAGCAGCTCCTCAAGCTGCCGCAGCGGCTGGACGGTTCGCTCCAGGCCGCGGACGAAAGCTGAACCATCTTTGCTGGTCGATCGACCCTGCACATGCGATGCTTGTTGAGCATCACATGTATCGTTAATCAATCTTGGGATTCCACGCGCTTCTTGAATAGCCTTTTCCTCGCTCCGACGGTCAGAAATCGCCGGACCGTCAGGCCATCGGAGGACATGCGTGACGACAGAGGCCGATCAGGAATTCTTGCAACTTCTCAGGGACGAGCGGGAAATACGCCAAGTCATCCAGACTTGCGGCCGGGGCTCGGACCGCAAAGATTTCGACCTTATGCGCTCGGCCTATCACAACGACGCATATGACGATCACGGCGTCTTCAAGGGCAAGGTCGACGACTTCATCGAATGGGCCCGTCCCCATCACGAGAAGTTCGAGGCGTCCATGCACCTCCTTGGCTTTCCAAATGTCAATGTGAACGGGTCGTCCGCGTCGGCGGAAACCTATTGCATCCTCTACCAGTGGCTGAAGCCGGTTGCCGGAGATGAGCCGATGCCCGGCCAGACCGTCACCATTGCCTGCCGATATGTCGATCGCTTCGAGAAGCGCGACGGCCGGTGGAAGATCGCCCGTCGCGTCGTCGTCTATGAGGGGGTCATGCGCGCCTTCCGGCAGGAGAACGCGCCCGGGCCGATCGGCAACGGATTCACGGTCGGCTTGCGGTCGCACGATGACGTCGTTTTCGCCATGGAGGCGGACATTTGAGAATCGACGCGCGTCAGGAGGGGGCCGCGCGACATTTGAGGAATTCATATCCGCATTAAGCGGACCAACATGGGAGGACTATGATCGTGAGCAATATGATACGCGCGAACGCCGTTAGGCGCCACCGTTGGGGCGCCGTCGCACGCGCCGCAGGCCTCGCCGCCTTTCTTGGGTTGTCGGTCTTTGCGAGCAAGGCGTCGGCCGAACCCCTGACGTTCAACATGGCCGGATCGCTCAAGGGTACGCCGATCTACGAACAGTTCGAGCGCGAACTATTCCTCGAGCAGATGCCCAAGGACACCAACGGCGAGATCAAAGCCGATCTAAAGTCCCTGACCGAGATGGGCCTCAAGGGTCCCGAGGTGCTGCGGCTGACTGGACGCGGCGTCGTCCAGATGGGTTCGGTGCTGCTCGGCTACAACACCGGCGACGAGGTGGCGCTGGAAGGCGTCGACATCGCAGGGCTGGCGCCGGACGTGGCCTCGGCGCGCAAAGTCAGTATGGCTTCGCTGGCGTTCCTGAAGCCGATCTTCGCGGAGAAGTTCGGTGTCGAGCTCCTCGCCATCGGCTCCAATCCGGGCCAGATGTTCTTCTGCAACGCCGTGATGACGGGCCTGGAAAGCATTGCCGGCAAGAAGGTGCGGGTGAATGGCAAGTCGCCGGCCGCTCTGGTCGAAGCGCTCGGCGGAACCCCCGTCTTCATGCCGTTCGCGGAGGTCATTCCCGGACTCCAGAACAAGATGATCGACTGCACCATGGGCGGCTCGCTGCCGAACAACAAGGCGCATATCGACGATGTCACCACACACATGCTCAACCTCGCAATCGGCTGGGGGCAGATGGTCTACGTAGCGAACAAGCCATGGTGGGACGGTCTGACCGATAACCAGCGCAGCATGATTAAGGTGTCGCTTGAGAAGGGTATCCACGGGGTGATGTGGGATGCCGTCGCCGAACACACACAGCAGGGCGTCGATTGCTCAGCCGGCAAAGACAACTGCGTGCTGGGCGTCAAAGGTGACATGATCGTGATCGATGGATCCGATGCCGACCGCGATCGGCTGCAGACTTTGGCGAAGGAGAAATTCATCCCTGAATGGGCCTCCCGCTGCGGCGAAAAGTGCCTCGCCTCCTTCAACGAAACCATCGGCAAGGCCGCCGGCCTGATCAATTGAATGCCTCGAGGCTAGGCCCCTGCTCCGTCCCGTCCGCTTGCACTGGAGTGTACACGAAAATGCTTGACTCGATTGACCGCGCACTTTCTTTCGCCTTGGCGAAATCGGAATCGCTTTCTCTCGTCGCCGTACGAATTGGTGGGATAGCGCTTTTCTTCGCTGCGTTGATGGTGGTGGTCGATGTCGTGTTGCGGCGTTTTTCTTCGGTGACGCTTGGTGGGGCGGATGAGATTTCTTCCTATGCTTTTGCCGTCAGCATCAGTTGGGGGTTGTCGCTGGCCCTGCTAAGACGGTCTCATATAAGAGTGGATTTCCTTTACGTCCTTCTGCCTTTGAAGGCTCGCGCCATTCTTGATGCCGTCGCTTCCCTCTCTCTTGCTGTGCTGGCTTTTCTGCTGACTCGCTGGGGCGGCATGACCGTGATGGAGTCGTGGCGCTTCGGCGCGACGTCGAACTCCAACATTGTCGTGCCCCTGTGGCTTCCACAAGGCATCTGGGTCGTTGGTTTCGCGTTCTTCCTTGTCGTCTGCATTCTGATCTTCCTCAAGTGCGTTGTTCTTCTTCTTCAAGGGAAGGATCAGGAAGCCCATCAGGTGTTCGGCATCCTATCGGTCCAGGAAGAAGCCGAAGTGGAGTCGAAGGAAGCGCTCCAAGCACTCTAGTCTTCATAAGAATTAGAGAACGATCGAGCTGGGGTTTCGTAAGAATATATGATCGGCGGAATGCGGCGTCACTTGGAGATATAAATATGGGGATCGTTCTTCCGCTATCGATCGTAGTGCTGGTTGCCCTGTCATTGCCGATTGCCGCCGTACTGGGCGCGAGCGCCCTCATCATCGGTTCGTCATCAACGCTGTCGTTGATGCCGGCCTTGGGGGATGTGGCCTGGTCGGCGAGCAGCGAATTTCTCTTGATTGCCATCCCCTTGTTCATCCTGCTCGGGGAGATCGTACTGCGTTCCGGTCTGGCTACCAGAATGTACCATGGACTGGCTGCGTGGGTGTCCTGGTTGCCGGGAGGGCTCATGCATTCGAACGTAGCCGCCTGCGCCATGTTTGCCGCCACCGCAGGATCGAGCATCGCAACGGCAGCCACAGTTGGCACTGTCGCGCTGCCTGAGGCTAGGCGCTACCGGTACAATGAGCGACTCTTCCTGGGGACCATCGCTGCCGGAGGCACGCTTGGGATTCTGATCCCGCCTTCGGTGACGCTGATCATTTACGCCGTCCTGACCAATACTTCGGTCCCGCAGCTTTATCTCGCCGGAATTGTGCCGGGTCTGGCTCTGGCGACTCTGTTCATGACATGCGTCGCCGTTGTCTGCCTGTTCCGGCCGTCCTATGGTGGTGAGCGCCAGCCTATCTCATGGGCTGAGCGCGTCAGACGGCTACCCGACTTGCTGCCCCCAATCTTCCTGTTTGGACTGGTGGTCGGTTCAATCTACGCGGGGTTCGCATCGCCGACCGAGGCCGCCGCGCTGGGGGTGGCCGGTGCAATCCTGCTCGGCATGGCCTTCGGGAACCTTACCGTTCGAACGCTTTTCGAGGCGATAGATGCCTCGATCAAAACGTCGTCCATGATCATGCTCATCGTGATCGCGGCCTATTTCCTGAACTTCGCCATGTCCACGGCCGGGGTCATATCGGCCATCGAGACGGTGATCGGCGACTTCAGCCTGTCGCCGATGATGCTTCTGTTTGCGGTCGTCGTGTTGTTTCTGCTCCTCGGCTGCATCATGGAGTCCTTGTCGCTGACGGTGATGATTGTTCCGATCGTGGCGCCGTTGATGTTTGCTGCCGGCTTTGATCAAGTGTGGTTCGGCATCCTGGTGGTTGTCCTGATCGAACTGGGCATGATAACGCCGCCGATCGGCCTCAATCTCTTTGTTGTGCAGAATCTGCGCGGAAAGGGGCCGTTCATGGACGTCATCACGGGATCGCTGCCGTTCGTGGTGATCATGCTGCTTTTCATCCTCCTGCTCATCGTCTTCCCCGGCATGGCCCTCTGGCTGCCGTCGCTCTTCTACTGACGGGAAACGCAAGGCTGTCCCGGACCATCGGGCGCTGTCCGTCGGCAGCCCTCGGCCCATGCGCGGGGCTGTTCTGGCGCGTCATGCTGAGGCAATCCGCTGAGGCAGGCCGCGAACGAGCGACTGTGGCGGCGATCACAAAGGCATCCTCCCCGAGACCTGCCGCACCGCACCCAATCGGGTAGGAGGGAGCCTTGCGGTCTCCCTCCTCCCACACCACCGTGCGTACGGTTCCGTACACGGCGGTTCATGAAGCGTGATTTAGGCGTCTGAGTTCCTGTTGGAGCGAGATCAGCCCGAGTTGGTCGGAGAAGGCCTTGCGGAAGGCATCGTTCATGTGGCGGGCCCCGGCGTTCCACCCGGGACCGCGGCCATTGTTGGCCGAGTCACGTGCGCGCTACTCTACTAGGCCCCGCTGCATCAGCCGCGTGAACCGGGTCCGCGGTCGCTTCCATTGCCGCCACAGGATGCAGCGCAATTTGCGCCGCAGCCAGCCATCCAGTTCCTTGAGAACCCCTTTCACTTCGGTCAGCCGGAAGTAGGCGATCCAGCCGCGCAGGATCGGGGCAAGGGTCTTGACGGTGGCGCCAAGGGCACGGCCGCGCCCGGCGCGGTAGGCCGCTCTCAGCTTGTCGCGCAGTCGTGCCACGCTCGATGCCGCTATCCGCAGACGCGGCGTCTCCTGAGCACTCATGGTGTAGCCGAGGAAGGTCGCCTCCACGGTCGGTCAACGGCGCTCTTGGCAGCGTTGACCTTGAGCTTCAGCCGCTCGGCAAGGAAACGGGTGAGCGAGGCCATGACACGCTCGCCGGCATGCTGCGACCGCACATAGACGTTGCAGTCGTCGGCATAGCGGCAGAAGGCGTGGCCGCGCCGCGCCAGTTCCTTGTCGAGATCGTCGAGCAGGATGTTCGACAGGAGCGGCGAAAGCGGACCGCCTTGCGGCGTGCCTTCGCTGCGGGCTGTCGCGATCCCGCCCGTCATCAACCCGGCCTGCAGGTAGCGGCGGATCAGCCGCAGCACTCGCTTGTCCATGACCTTGCGCGCCACGCGTGCCATCAAGACATCGTGGTTCACCCGGTCGAAGAACTTCTCCAGATCGAGATCGACCACGAAGCGGCGGCCACCAGCCACGTGGGACCGGGCGGCAAGAACCGCCTGGCGCACATCAAAAAACCCGGCCTCACGCCGGGCCATTCAGACTGCTGACAAGCCGCTGGCATAAGCTGGGGGTTTTTGATTCAGTGGGTCATGTTGAAGCGACCCGCTCCCGAACAGACCGCGCTCGAGATAGTGACGCTTGATCAGCTGGTTCCCGCCGACCACCTTCTGCGCAGGATCGATGGTGTAATCGACTTCTCGTTCATCCATGATCTGACGGCGCCGCTCTATTGCGCCGACAATGGCCGTCCGCCCCTCGATCCGACATTGATGTTCAAGGCACTGTTCATCGGCTACCTGTTCGGGGTGCGCTCGGAGCGACAGCTGGTGCGCGAGATCGAGGTCAACGTCGCCTACCGCTGGTTCCTGCGGCTGAAGCTGACGGACAAGGTGTTCGACGCATCGACGCTGAGCCAGAACCGTCGCCGCCGCTACCAGGACGAGGCGATTGCGCAGGGCATCTTTGATCGCATTGTCGAGCAGGCGATCCGGGCCGGCCTGGTCGACGGCACGGTGCTCTACACCGACTCCACGCATCTGAAGGCCAACGCCAACAAGGGCAAGTACGACCTTGCGATGATCGCCAAATCACGCGCCGACTACTGGGCCGATCTGGACCGGGCGATCGAGGCCGAACGGACGCTGCATGGCCAGAAGCCCTTGAAGGAGAAGGAGCGGCAGCCGACGGTCAAGGAGACGAAGGTCTCGCGGACCGACCCTGAGGCTGGCTGTCAAACGGCCCGCAAAGTTGCCCCCCGATCGGCGTCCAATGTTGACCCCTTGAGTATGCTGCGCGGTGAGGAGGCGGCGCGGCGGAGCTGGTCTGGATTGCGCAGCCGCGCCGGCTCCGGATCGGTGGTGTGCGGGGAACTCAGAGCCTGTTCTTGAAGCGCCAGCTCTCGTTGCCGGTCTCGACGATGTCGCAGTGATGGGTGAGCCGGTCGAGGAGCGCGGTGGTCATCTTGGCGTCGCCGAAGACGGACGGCCATTCGCCAAAGGCGAGGTTCGTGGTGACGATGACGGAGCTCTGCTCGTAGAGCCTGCTGACCAGGTGGAAGAGCAGTTGTCCTCCGGACTGGGCGAAGGGCAGATAGCCAAGTTCGTCGAGGACGATAAAGTCCATGCGTGCGAGATAATCGGCCATGCGGCCCTGGCGGCCGGCGCGGGCTTCGGCCTCGAGCTTGTTGACGAGATCGACGACGTTGAAGAAGCGGCCGCGAGCTCCGGCACGGATGCAGGCCCGGGCGATCGCGATGGCGAGATGGGTCTTGCCGGTCCCGGTGCCTCCGACCAGGACGACATTGCGCTGATGAGCCAGGAAGTTCCCGCCGGCGAGATCATGGACGAGCGTCTCGTTGATCGGGGTGCCGTCGAAGGCGAAGTCGGCGACATCCTTGGCGAGCGGCAGCTTGGCGATGGTGATCTGATACTTGATCGAACGAGCCTGCTTCTCGGCGATCTCGGCTGCGAGCAGGTCGCCGACGACGCGCTGCGGCTCGTGCTGGCGCTTCACCGCCGAGGCGATGATCTCGTCGAAGGCGGCCTTCATGCCATAGAGCTTGAGCTCGCCCATGGTGGCGAGAATCTCCGAGCGTTCCATCACACGGCTCTCCTGAGGCTGTCGTAGCGGGCACAATCGGCGGTGGGCTCATGGCGCAGGCGCAACGCATCGGGCGTCATGATCGTGATCGCTGCCGCGGGCTCGCGGCGCCGGGCCAGGATGTTGATGATCACGTCGGCGGAGTGGACGCCCTGCCGAAGGGCGTCCGCGCAGGCAGCTTCGACGGCGGGCAACCCGTCGCTCAGCACCGCGGTCAGGATCTCGACCATCTGCCGATCGCCGTCTTGAACGGCCGCGAGCTTGCGCCGGACCCGATCGATCGCGCCGGGCAGGACCCAATCCTTGAAGGGGGCGCCGTTACGCAGGGCTCCCGGCTTGCGAGCCAGCACCGGGACATAGTGCCAAGGATCGTAGATGGTCTGGTCGCGGCCATAGCAGCGGGGATGCTCGCCGACGATACGCCCGTCCTGGCGCAGCTCGACCCGATCGGCATAGGCGCGGATCTCGACGGGACGCCCGACCGCACTCGCGATGACCGAGTACTTGTTGTTGTCGAAGCGCACGAGGCAGGTCTTCGACACCGAGGCTGGCAGTGAGTGGAAACCATCGAACCGCCCCGCGTAAGGCACCAGGCTCGGGCGCTCGGCTTCGAACATCTCCCAGATCGTGCGGTCACGCTGTTCGGGATGGCGGTGAGCCTTGGCGTAGCGGAGCACCTGATCCATCAGCCAGGCGTTCAACTCGTCGTAGTTCTTGACCCGCAGCCGTGGGGCGAAGAAGCGCTCGCGCACGAGCCCGACCTGGTTCTCGACCTGCCCCTTCTCCCAGCCCGAGGCCGGCGTACAGGCGACGGGATCGACCAGGTAATGGCTGCACATCTGCTGGAAGCGGCGATTATAGGCCCGCTCCTTGCCGACGAAGATCGTCTCCACCGCGGTCTTCATGTTGTCGTAGATGCCGCGCGTGCAGGCGCCCTTGAAGAAGGCGAAGGCCCGGTCATGGGCGTCGAAGACCATCTCCTGGCTCTCGCGCGGATAGGCCCGCACGAACAGCATGCGCGAGTGACAAAGCCGGACATGCGCCACCTTCACCTGGGTCGTCGCGCCATTGATGACGACGATCTCGTGGCTCCAGTCGAACTGATAGGCCTCGCCGGGCGCGAAGCTCAAAGGCACATAGGCGTCGGCCGTGACGGCGGATTGCTCGCGGCGCCAGCCTCGCGCATAGCGACGCACGGCATCGTATCCGCCCTCGTAGCCGAGATCCCGCAGTTCTTCGAAGAGCCGGATCAGCGTCAGGCGCTCGCGGGCCGGCTTGCCGTCGTTCGCCATCAGCAGCCGATCCAGCTCAGGGCGCCAGGGTCCAATCTTCGGCTGCGGCTGAACCTTCCGCTCATACTCGAACGACGTCGCACCCGAGCGTAGCACCTTCCGCACCGTGTTCCGGGAGACATGCAGCTCGCGGGCGATCTCCTTGATCGTCTTCCCACGGATCGAAAACTCGCGCCGGATCCGCGCAATCGTATCCACGCCCTTCATCCCCCGCCCGCCCATCCGAAACCAGGACGGGCAGTCTCACCGAAACCGGCTCAAGGGGGTCAAAGTTGGACGCCGATCCCCCGCCTCATGGGGTCAAACTTGCACGCCGAAACACAGGCTGGCTACATGGTGCGCGAGGGCAAGCCGAAAGGCTTCTTCTATCTCGACCACCGAACGGTGGACGCCAGACACGCCATCATCACCGACACCTTTGCCACGCCGGTCGTCCACGATTCGGTGGTTTACCTGTCGCGGCTCGACCGGCAGGTGGAGCGCTTCGACTTCAATGTCGCGGCGGTCGGGCTGGATGCCGGCTATGCGACCGCCGGTATCGCCAAGGGCCTGGAGGATCGCAGGGTGCGCGGCGTCACCGGCTATCGTCGGCCAACCCCACCCAAGCCTGGCATGATGGGGCCGTCCGCCTTCGCCTTCGAGCAAGAGGCCGACGGTTATCGCTGCCCACGGGGTCAGCTGCTTGCCTACGCCACCACCGATCGCAATTGCTACCGCCACTATCACTCCGACCCGGCGATCTGCCGCACCTGCCCGCTGCTGGCTTCATGCACCTCAAACGCCAAGGCGCAGCGCACCATTGTCCGTCACGTCTGGGCCGATGCTTCGGCGCACCTCGACGCCAACCGGCTGACCGCATGGGGCAAGGCCATCTACCGCCGTCGCAAGGAGACGGTCGAACGTTCCTTCGCCGATGCAAAGCAGTTGCACGGCCATCGCTACGCCCGCTTCCGAAGTCTGGTGCGCGTGCGCGTCCAGTGCCTGCTTGCCGCCACAGCCCAGAACATCAAGAAGATGGCCCTGGCCCTCAGCCCCAAGTCGCTTCCCAGACCCGCCTGAGGCCGACACCTCCTGCCAATTCATCCTGAACGGCCAAATCCCAGCGCCGCCACTCCAAAAAGAAAAACCCCGCCGAAAATCGACGGGGTTTGTCAGCAGTCTGACCCCGCCAAAGGCGGGGTTCGTCAAAGGCGCGAACCGGATCGCGGATCCGACCGGGTAGGACGTGCCTTCAAAGGCCGACGACGATGGACTTGATCTCCGTGAAGGCCTCGACGCCAACCTTCCCGTGCTCGCGGCCCCAGCCGGATTGCTTGTACCCACCGGACGGAACAGACGCGTCGCGCATGCCTCCGTTGATGTTGACAAGGCCGGACTTCAGCCGTCTGGCAAGGCGATGCGCGATGCCGATGTCCTTGCACCACACATAGGCGGCAAGCCCGTAGATCGTGGCGTTGGCTTCGTCGACGATCTTGTCGAGGTCCAATTCGTCGAACGAGGATGTTGCGAGAACAGGCCCGAATATCTCTTCTTGGCGCACCGCCATGTCGCGCGTCGTGCGGGCCAGAACCGTGGGCTCGACGAAGAAGCCATCGCGCGCGATCCGTGCGCCGCCCATCACGATTTCGGCCCCCGCTTTGACGCCGCCTTCGCAATAGTCGAGGATGCGTTCCAACTGGGCTTCCGACACGACCGGCCCCAATTCCGTCCCGGGTTCAGTGCCGGCGCCGACCTTCAGCTTCTTCGCGTGGTTGACGATTCCTTCGATCACCTGGTCATGCACAGACTTGTGAACGAAAAGATTGGAGCCGGCCGAGCAGACCTGACCGGAATTGAAGAAGATGCTCGTGGCGACAGCCGGTATGGCGCGGTCCAGATCGGCGTCCGGCATGATGATCGCCGGAGATTTGCCGCCGAGTTCGAGTGTGACACGCTTCAGGTTTCCCTTGGCTGCGTCGAGCACCATCTTGCCGACCGAAGTCGAGCCGGTAAAGGATATCTTGTCGACATCCGGATGGGCGGTCAAAGCCGCTCCCGCCACGCGTCCGTAGCCGGTGACGACATTGATGACGCCCTCCGGGAAGCCGGCTTCCTGCGCCAGCTCGGCCAGCCGCAACGCGGTCAGCGGCGTCTGCTCGGCCGGCTTCAGCACGACCGTGCAGCCGGCCGCCAGCGCCGGCGCGATCTTGTTGGCCGCCTGAAACAGCGGAAAGTTCCACGCCACGATCAGGCCGGCGACGCCGACCGGTTCCCGCAGCGTGTAGGCGTGCCAGTTCACCGGGCCGACTGAGTTCAGGCTCTCGCCTGCGATCTTCGTCGCCCATCCGGCGAAATAACGGAAGCGCTCCGCCGCGTCCGGAACGTCGACCTTCATGGCCGAGCTGACCGTCTTGCCATTGTCGAGGCTTTCGATGTAGGCGAGCTCTTCGGCGTTCTTGTCGATGAGATCGCCCAGCTTCCACATCAGGCGCGCGCGCTGCGACGGCGTGGTCGCCGCCCATGAACCCTCGAAAGCCCGCCGCGCGGCCGCTACCGCCAGATCGATATCCTCGGGGCCGCCTTCGGCGACGTTGGCGATTTCCATGCCGGAGGCCGGATTGTGGACGGGGAAGGTCTTGCCGGACACCGCGTCCTGCCAACGGCCGTCGATGAAGAGCTGATGCCGGCGTTTCAGGAATTGCGAAACCTTTGCCTGCATGATGTTTTTGTTTTCCATCTGATGTTCCTATGCTGCGCGCGTCCAAGCGAAGGACGCATTTTCGATTGGGAAATGTTGAAAGGCCGGCGGGCGGCTCAGGCAGCCGTGCAGAGCCGCGTGATCGCACGCATGTCGGCAAGTTTGTCGACGGACCAGAGCGTATGGAGAAGCCTGTCGTTCTTGACCTGGGACGAACCCCATCGGGCCAGGCTCAGGAATTTTTCGCTGAGTTCGTCATCACTGATCGGCCGGGTCAGGCTGCCGCGCGCATGATCGACCGTTGCGCTGACGGTCGTGCCGTCCAGCATCTCCACGTCGAGCCGGGCGGCGTCGAGGGCGAAATCGGCCGACGGGCGGGCGCTGACCTTGCTGCGCAGACGCCTGACATCCAGCCTGGCGACAGCTTCATCCGTGTAGTCGCCGATGCCGATCGCCCGGCCAAGCAGCGCGGAGGCCACCGAATGCTGGATGCTGAGCTTGGCTTCCCTGCCCGTCTCCACCTGGGCGCGGTCGGCGCGCTCGAGCAGAAGCGGATTCCCGGTAACGACGATTTTTGCCACCTGCGCGAGGTCGACTTTCCCCGCCAGCTCGAGCGCCGCATCGATAACCGGCCCGAGTACAACGCCGCTCGGATAGGCCTTCAGTGCGTTCCGCTCGATTTCCCAATCCTCGCCAAGATCGCGAGTAAGCATGGCTGGGTCCGGCTTGTCAGCCCCCACGGCCAAAAAGCCACGCGGTCCCTCGATCGCGATAGGCGACGAATCGATGCCGGCCTCGGCGAAGAGCGCGGCCATCAGGCCATCGCGCGCCGCTCCGCCGACGCCGACGCTCTTGGCCGTGCTGCCGAGGTTTTCGACCAGTCCGCCCGCGCAAGTCGCCGAGATGCCCATCGCCCAGACCAGGCGCTCCATATTGAGCTCCCTCATCTTGCCGCACGCGATTGCGGCGCCGACGACGCCGCAGGTGGCGGTAATATGAGCGCCGCGGTGATAATGCTGGGGCGAGACGGCGCAGCCGAGTCGGCAGGCGATCTCCATGCCGAGAATGAAACTGGTCAGAAATTTCTGGCCCGAGACGGCGTCGTGCTGCAGCAGGGCAAACAGCGGCGCATAGACCGGCGCGCTCGGATGGATCACCGACGGGAAGTGCGTGTCGTCGAAGTCCAGCACGTTGGAACTGGCGGCGTTTATGAAAGCGGCGCTGGGCGGATCGAAGAACTCACGGCGACCAATAATCGCCACTTGCGGCGGTCCGCTGACCGGCCTCAATGTGGAAATCAACCGCTGTATAGCGAGATCCTGCACGCCGCCGAGGGCATTGCCGACGATGTTGACGAGACACCGTACGCCGGTGTGCCGGACCGTCTCGGGAATCATGCCCCAGTCGGTTTCAAGGACGAAGCGGGCGAGGCGGCCGGTGCTGCCCTCCGTAAGCCCGCCCACTCTGTCTTCGACTGTCACACTCATCGTCTTTTCCTCTGTCCTGTCCAGAATCCTCCATGGCGGGTCCTTATAACAATACTCTTTTGCGATACGCTCCATCGCGCATCCGTTTTTGATGTCGGCAAGCGCATAAGCCTAGAGTTGCTGCCGGGACGATCCGACGGAGCCGGTAAAGGTTCAGCGGGAGGAGCGCACATGTCCGCAATACATCGAACCGCCGACGGCAACGCTGCCCGCGTTGAGCCCGCGACCGCCGTTAGCGATCGCTCCCACGGAATACGCGGCCGAACCTCGGGCTAATCTGGAGCGCTGTTTTGCTCCCGGCGCTTTCGTAATGCGGGACGAATGATGGCAGGCTCCGTTGAGGCGCGCCGGTCTTCGGTATCAAGACGTCTTGTAGATTGCGGAGGACGGTAGCGACTATGAGGCCGCGAGGGGGGGGCACGCCAATACTTATTATCGGGAGGATTGACAATGAATGTTGAAGAACGCCGGAAGGCGGTTTTATCGGCCGCTGCAGGCCATATGCTGGAGTGGTACGATTTCGGCGTCTACGCGTTCGTCGCAACGAACATAGCCGCTCAGATTTTTCCCTCGGCTGACCCGACGGCGTCGCTCCTGGCCACATTCGCGGCGTTCGGGGTGGGCTTCCTGTCGCGTCCGGTTGGTGCGGTCGTCCTGGGGCGCTTCGCCGACGTGCGTGGCCGAAAGGCTGCGCTGCTTCTGTCGTTCGGCTTGATGGGGTTGGCTACGATCGGTCTCGGCCTGGTGCCGAGCTACGCGCAGATCGGCATCCTCGCGCCAATCCTGGTGCTGATCTTGCGCATGACGCAGGGCTTCTCCGGCGGCGGCGAGTTCGGTCCGTCGGCATCCTACATGGTGTCGTGGGCCGGCCCCGGTCGACGCGGCCTGTTCGGCAGCTTCAATCAGATGGGCAGCGCCATCGGCGCGCTGCTAGGTTCCGGCATCGGCTTCGGTCTGAGTGCGATGCTCACGCCCGAAGACATGATGAGCTGGGGCTGGCGCATTCCGTTCCTGATCGGCGGCGTCCTGCTGATCATCGGCTTGTATCTTCGCCGCAATGCGCCCGAAGCACCCGAGCAGCACCTGCGCCCCGTTCGCATCGACACGTCCGGCCAGCCGCCGGAATCGCTGGGGGCCAAGGCTGTGCGCCTGTTCCTTCTCGCCGGCACGTGGGCCGCACCGTATTACCTGATCTTGTTCTATATGCCGACCTATGCCCAGCGCGTGCTCGGCATCGACCAGCGCAGCGCGCTGATGGCGAGCACCGCGATCTTTATCATATACACGCTGTGCGTCCCGCTTGTCGGTCTGCTGTCGGACTACATTGGCAGGCGGCGAACCATCATGATCGGCTGCGTGAGCCTGATCGTGCTGAGCTACCCAGTCTTCCTCAACATGACGACCGCGCATACGTTCAGCTCCTACCTGATCGGCCAGTTCGCGATGTCGATGTCCCTGCTGTTCATATCGGCGGCGTGTCCGACGACCATCGTCGAACTGTTCCCGCCACGCCGGATCACCTGGATCAACAGCAGCTACGCACTTGCGCTGGCGATCTTCGGCGGCTTCACTCCCATGGCGGTGACAGCGGCGGTGTCGGCGACCGGATCGCAGCTCGCGCCGGTGGCCTTCATCATCACCGCCTGCGTCATCTGCGCGATCACCGTCTACGGCATGCGGGAAACGGCATTCCTTCGCGCGGTGACCGATGATGGTGCGGACGACAGCCTGCCCGCCATGAAGGTGGGCATGGCGCCGGCCGAATAGCGCCCGGCACATTTGCGCGGCCCGCTTTCAAGCGGGCCGCATCCTATTTTACCAGGGATACGCATCCATGAGCGAGACATTCGACTACATCGTCATCGGCGCCGGCTCGGCCGGTTGCGTCCTGGCGAACCGCTTGACCGAGGATGCCCAGACAACGGTCTGCATTGTCGAGGCGGGTCCGCGCGACCGCAATCCGCTGATCCACATCCCGCTCGGCGTGGCTGGCCTCATCCGCCATCCGCGGCTGAACTGGCTCTACAGCACGGTGCCGCAGCAACATGCCGGCAATCGCCGGATATCGATACCGGCGGGCCGGGTGCTCGGCGGCTCCAGTTCGATCAACGGCATGGTCTACATGCGCGGCCACCCGCGCGACTACGACGACTGGGCAGAGGCCGGAAACAGCGGCTGGTCCTATCGCGACGTGCTTCCCTATTTTATCCGATCGGAAGACAACGAGGTGTGGCGATCGTCGCCGTTCCATGGCACTGGCGGCGAACTGCGGGTCAGCGACCTGCGATCGTTCAACGATGTCAGCAGGACGTTCGTGACCGCGGCGCTTTCGCTTCAGTTCAGGTTCTGTGACGATTTTTCCGGCCCCGACCCGGAAGGGTTCGGCTATCGTCAAGTCACCCAGCGCAGGGGCCGGCGGGAATCGGTGGCGCGTGCCTTTTACAACCGAGCGGCCTCCCGGCCCAACCTGAATCTCCTTCTCAATCAGATCGCGCGGCGGGTCATCATCGAGGATGGTCGCGCTGTAGGCGTCGAGATCGAGCAGCACGGCCAGACACGCCGCCTGAATGCGCGCAACGAGGTCATCGTGTCGGCCGGCGCGATCGGGTCGCCCGCGATCCTGATGCGATCCGGCATCGGCGACGGCGAACGGCTTCGCGGCTACGGCATCGAAACGATAAGGCATTCGCCCGACGTCGGCCGAAACCTCCAGGAACACGCGGCCATTTCGATCCAGTACCGTACGGACCATACCGGTCCCTACGGAATTTCGTGGAAAGTGCTGCCGCGCCTCGTGTGGAGCGGCCTCGACTACATCCTGTTCCGCCGTGGACTTTTGGCCAGCAACGCGCTGGAGGCGGCCGGCTTCATCAGGACGCAGCCCGGCCTAGACCGTCCCGATATCCAGTATACGTTCATGGCGGGTTCCAAGAGCCCGAACGGGCGTGTCGGCATGGGCCATGGTTTTGGAGCCTCCATCATCCTGCTTCGGCCGAAGAGCCGGGGCGAGATCACGCTGATGCCCGCAGACCCCGCCGCCCATCCGCAGATCGATCCGCAATTCTTCAAGGAACGCGCCGACGTCGACGCGCTGATGCGTGGCTTCCGCCTTGCGCGCCGCATATTCGAGGCGCCGGCCTTTCGCGACTATGCCGGCGAGGAGCTGCAGCCGGGCACGGGCGTCGACAATGACGAGTCGCTTGAGACCTACATTCGCAACAGTAGCGCGACCGCGTTCCATCCAGTCGGTACCTGCCGAATGGGCCGGGACGAGGCCTCGGTCGTCGACGCCGAACTGAGGCTGCGCGGCATCAAGGGCCTGCGGGTGGTTGATGCCTCGATCATGCCGACGATCGTGGCCGGAAACACCAACGCGCCGACGATCATGATTGCAGAAAAGGCGGCCGATATGATCCGCGGCCGCCAGCCGCTGCCCGCCTACGAGGGCGACCTTGGTTGAGCAGGGTCAGCACCTTCGCAACGTCGCCTGAGGTCCTGCAACCCGGCCTCTTCGGTTCACGCCCGTCGGTAAGCTATGGATGACTCATGCGTGATTCGTCGCCGCCGCCGTCAGGCGTATGCGAGGACAAGCGAGTTCAGAGCAGTTCCCTACCCGACAGGAAGCCGCCGTCGACGGCAATGATTTCGCCCGTGATGAAGGATGCCTCGGACGACGACAGAAACGCCACGACAGCGGCAATTTCCTCGGGCTGGCCATATCTCTTGAGGGCGACGCTTTTCGAATAGGCGGCGCGGATCTCATCGGAGTGGATCTGGCGCGTCAGTTCGCTATCGATCGGACCAGGTGCGATCGCATTGACGGTGATACCTGACGGTCCGAGTTCGAGCGCGAGGGTGCGCGTCAGGGCATTCTGCCCGGCCTTGGAGGCCCCGTAGCCGCCACGCCCGGGAATCCCCGTC
The DNA here is from genome assembly GCF_018398315.1 of Chelatococcus sp. YT9. Classification (NCBI taxonomy): domain Bacteria; kingdom Pseudomonadati; phylum Pseudomonadota; class Alphaproteobacteria; order Hyphomicrobiales; family Chelatococcaceae; genus Chelatococcus; species Chelatococcus sp. YT9. Next base: position 2,063,722 of record NZ_JAHBRW010000001.1, on the reverse strand, counting down.
ATGGACGCGCCGGTGGCGATGGTGACGATGCGGCCGGACCGGCGCCGGAGCATCATCTTCGCCGCCCGCTGCGCCATCAGGAAGAAGCCGAACGTGTTGGTGGCAACCAGGCTGGTCCATTCCTCGACGGTCATTTCCACGACCGGCTTCATGATGGCAAAGCCGGCGCAGTTAACCATGATGTCGAGCCTGCCGAATTTCTCTTGAACGCCCGAAAACAGCGCGGACACCTCGTCCGGCTTGGAGATGTCGCTCGCGACCGCGATCGCCGAAAGCCCGGTGCCGCGCAGGGCGGACGCGGTGGCCTCCGCGCCTGCGCCATTACGGTCGCAGGCAACGACATGGGCTCCGTCTATCGCCAGCCGCGTGGCGATGGCTCGCCCTATGCCGCTCGCGCCGCCGCTGACGATCGCTACCTGTCCGTCCAATGTCTGCGCCACAGCGTCAACCCTCCTCAAATTCACGAAGCATGTGGCCGCAACTCATGCCGCCATCGACCGCCAGAGCCTGGCCGGTAATCGCCGCCGCACCGGGCGATGCGAGGAAGGCAACCGCATCGGCCACTTCGTCCATCGTGACGAACCGGCCGATCGGAATGTGCGCCAGCCAGGCCGCGCGCGACGTCGGTGTATGGATCGCTCGCGACGCGGCCGTGTCGACGAGCCCGGGGCACACCGCGTTGACCGTGATGCCGCGCGACGCGAGTTCTAGCGCAAGTGTCCGCGTGATTGCGAGCACGCCAGCCTTGGTTGCCGCATAGGGACCGCGCCGCGCCACGCCGGTGATGCCGAGTACCGACGCGATGTTCACGATCCGCCCGTTGGTGACCGGCGGCATCATCGGCGCGATCGCGCGCGTCACCCGGAACGTCCCGGTCAGATTGGTCCGCATCAGCAGGTCCCACTCCTCGTCGCGATAGTCCAGGAGCGCGCCGGGTATGGAGAGGCCGGCATTGTTGACCAGCAGGCGGGGAACGGCGCCAAGCGCCTCGATTTCCGCCGCCAGTCGCGCGGCGGTTTCGGGCAGGCCGATGTCGAGTTCGAAGGCTGCATGCGATTGCGGTCCCGCCAGCTCGGACGCGGCACGGACCGCCCCCGGCCCGTCCCTGTCGGCCACCATGACGCGATAGCCATGGTCGGCGAGACGGTCTGCGATGGCGCGTCCGATGCCGTGCGCGCCCCCGGTGACGACCGCGAACGGAGCCGGGGTGTCGTCTCCCGTCACGCCGCGCTGGCTACCTGCCATTACTGCCTCGCTTCCCCATCATTCTGGGCGGATTGCTATCACGCCTGCGGGCGCGGCTGGTATGACCGTGTCGGCATCCTTGCAATAGCCGCGAGGCATTGCGCGCCCACGTCTTCGTCGTCGGCATCGCCTCGATTGAAAATCGGTATTGGCCTTCACCGGCCTGAACAGCGCATTCATTGCGGACCTACATCGGCGGCGATAAATGGCGACGATCCACACCGAATCACAAGAGGCCGAGAAGCAGGCCTTCCTGTCTGCTTTCGCGCGATCGCGTGGTTACGTCCATCCGTTCCACCACGTCCTGGCCGAATACGACCTTCCCGTCCTGAAGCTCATCGATGCGGTGGGCCTGGCCATGTATGTCGAGCAGCGCAATCTTTCCGCACGTACGAAGGAGATCCTGGTCGTTGCGGGTTTCGTCGCGCTCAACGCGCAGACGCCGCTGGTCCAGTCCCACATCTCCAAAGCCTTCCGCCTCGGCGTCACCCTCGAAGAAATGGTGGACGTCATGCTGGTGGTGGGGTGGCAGGCGGGCCAGGCGGCGTTCCTGCGGGCGATGTCGGCGCTGCGCGGCGTGCAGCCGAGAAACGGGGACGTCCTGCCGGCCTTCTCGGGCCGGGCGATACCGTCAGCCGCGATTCAGAATGGGCACTTCCCAATGGCATATCCCGATCTTGACGATCTGATCGATCCCAACACGCGCGCCGCGCTGGATGCCTTGAGGCATTCGGTCTACGACGCGCCGCGGGCGCTCGATGCGCGCACGAAGGCGCTCCTGAGCGCCGTCATCCTCACGGTCCTGAAGGCGCCCACGAGCCAGATCTCGGACGAGGTGCGCAGAGCGATCGATGGCGGCTACGAGCCACGCGAAATCCTCGAGGGCCTCGAGCTTCTCATCTCGCCCGCCGGCCATTCCTGCTTCCAGCACGGCCTGATGGCATGGGCAGAGGCAATCGGCGCAGGAAACGAAGAGGCCTCCTCCTGACGACTGCGTCGGATGCCTGAGCTTTCAGTCGATATCATTGCACCATCTAGACAATCGCGAATCGCTCTTGGTTCCCCAAATAATAGACATGGTAGACAAGAATACTAAACAGGAGGAGAGACGTTATGATCGACAATCAATATATACAAAAAGGATTACGCGCAGGCGCGCTCTTTGCTGCCATCGTGCTCGCATGTGGCAGCGCAGCGGCGCAGGAAAAACTGGTCGTTACTTCGTTCGGTGGCGAGTTCGAAAAGCTCCATCGCAAGAACGTCATTGAGCCATTCGAGAAGAAGTACAACGTTCAGGTCCAGGTGGTCACCAGCTATTCCGCCGACGCGCTGGCGTCTTTGCGGGCGCAGAAGGCTGCCCCTCAGATCGACGTTGTCCACTTTTCGGCCGGGCACGAGGCGATCGCCGCCCGTGAAGGTCTGTTGACTCCGATGACGGCCGATGAAGTGCCCAACATAAAGAATCTCTATGCCTTCGGAGCGACCGGCCTTGCGCGTGGCGAAGGCCCGGTGATGCTGGTGGCTGCCGTTGGCCTGCTCTACAACAAGGACAAGATGGAGCGGCCGACCAAATGGTCGGACTTGTGGAGCGGCAAAGCGCCGGACAACCGCGTGCTCGTTGACATTGCGACGAACGGATATGGCCTGCTGTCGTTCCTGATGATCAATAAGGTGAGCGGTGGCGACCTGAACAACATCGAGCCGGGCCTGAAGACTGTCGAGCAGATCCTTGACAAGGCGACGCTGGTCTCCACCACGCCCGAGCTCCAGGCCAGTGTCGCTCAGGGCAATTGTTGGCTCTCTGCATTCTCCCAGGACTACATATACGTGATGTCGAAGGCCGGCCTGCCGGTCGACTTCGTCAAGCCTGAGGAAGGGACCGCTGGTTCGTTCCTGACCGCAAACCTGGTGGCTGGGCGGCCCAACCAGGATCTCGCTCGCAAGTTCATCGACTTCGAACTGTCGAAGGAGGTCCAGGAAATGTGGGCGCGCGAGATGCGCTACTCGCCCAGCAACAAGACGGTCCAGCTCGATCCCAACCTGGCGAAGCTTCTCGTCTACGGCGACGAAGAGGTTGCAAAGCTGGTCCGCTTCGAGCCGCTGGGTATCGCCGAGAATCTCCCCCGCTGGGTCGAGGATTGGAAGAGGCGCGTGACGAAGAGCTGATCGGTCCATCAATCCGGCTGATGACGCGCAGGCAATACAGCCCGCGCGCCATCGGCGTGTCCCCTAGGCGAGATCATGCTCAATAAACTCCCTGAATATGAACTGCTGGCGATCCGCTATGCCACGCGCCGGGTGAAGCGCTGTGATGTCTTCATCGGGGAAACGGACGAAACAGTGTTCGACATGGACTACTACGTCTGGGTTGCGCGCCGTGGCAATCTGATCTGTGTCATCGACACCGGCTATTCGCACCATACCGCCACCAAGCGCGGACGCCGCCTGCTGCGCAACCCGGTCGACGGAATGCGTGCCGCAGGGATCGATCCGCTGCATGTGAACCATGTGGTTCTCACCCACCTCCACTACGACCATTGCGGCAATCTCGACAAGTTTCCCCACGCCACGTTTCATGTCCAGCTCTCTGAGTTCCGGCACGCCACGGGACCCTCGGTCAGGGAAGACAGGGTCGCGCTCGGATTCGAGTTAGAAGACATCAAGCATCTGGTGGAACTCAATTTCCAAAAGCGCTTGATGCTCTATGAGGGCCAAGCCGAGATCGCGCCCGGCATCACCACACACCTTGTCGGCGGCCATTCGATTGGCCTCCAGTTCGTGCGCGTGCACACGCGACGCGGATGGGTGGTCATCGCTTCCGATGCTGCGGTGTTCTACGAGAACATTACGACACGCCGGCCCTTCTACATCATGCACGACTTATCCGACACGCTTGCGGCCTATGACCAGTTGCTGCAAAGCGCTGTTGCGATCGACTTTATCGTTCCCGGGCACGACGCCAAGGTTATGGCCATCTACCCGCCGCTGTCACGCGAACTGACCGGCGTCGCTGTCCGGCTGGATGCTGACGCACACTATACCGCGTAGCACGATCACGCAGCGACGGACCGGGTGCGCCGGCAAAAATGTGCCGGAAACAATGCCGCCCCGTTATCGATGCCAGCGCCAAACGCGATTGGACTTTTCCCGCACACCCAATCATTTGATCATCCCATAATGGGAGGAATATATGATCAAGCGCCATCGAAAACTTTCATCTGCCTTACTCGGACTGGGTGCGGTTACGCTGTCGGTTCTTGCAGCATTTCCGGCATTCGCGAGAGACAAGCTCGTCGTCACCTCCTTCGGTGGCGACTACGAGAAAATCCATCGTAAACTCGTCATTGAGCCGTTCTCGAAGAAGTATGACGTCGATGTGCAAGTCGTCACCATCTTCGCGGCAGACGCGCTGGCGCAGTTGCGGGCGCAGAAAGCCTCGCCACAATTCGATGTCGTACACCTGACCGCTGGACTAGAGGCGATCGCCGCCGAGGAAGGGCTGCTGTCGCCGATTCGGCAGGAGGAACTCTCGAACGCGAAGGATCTATATCCGTTCGCCACAACCGGTCTCGACCGCGGCGAAGGCCCGGTGATCTCGGTGTCGGCGATGGGACTGGTCTATAATCGCGAGCAGGTGTCGCCGCCGCCGAACAAATGGAAGGATCTGTGGGACGACCGCTTCCGCGACCGGATCATCGTGGTCGACATGGCCAATGGCTACGGCCTGCTGGCGTTCCTAATGTACAATCGCATATTCGGCGGCGACCTGACCGATGTCACGCCGGGCATGACGGCGGTGAAGAACCTGCTGGACCGCGCCACCGTGTTGTTCTCGCCCAATGAACTGATGCAGAACTTCGCGCAGGGCAATACCTGGCTGGCCGCCTTTGGCCAGGACTACGCTTATGTGATGCGCAAGGCTGGCCTGCCCGTTTCCTTCGTCTTTGGCGAAGAAGGCATTCCGGCCTCCTACTTCACGGCGAGCGTCGTGGCCAACCGTCCGAACCAGGATCTGGCCAAGAAGTTCATCGATATGGAGCTTTCCGCTGAGGTTCAGAAGGGCTGGGCCGAGGAGATGCGCTACTCCCCCAGCAACAGGACCACAAAACTCGAAGGACCGGCCGCAGAGGAAGTCGTCTACGGCGAGGCCGCTGTGGCGAAATTGATCCGCGTCGACCCTCTGACCGTCGCCTCTAATCTTCCGGGCTGGAAGGAACGCTGGATGAAGCTCATCGGAAAATAGAGTTCGATCAAAAAGGTCGGAAGATGGTGCGGGCCCGGTTCGCACCATCTTCGGCTTCGAGGCAGACAGATGCAACCGCGTTCACAACTGGAAAATCTGGCACTCATCGTTCCCGCCACGGTGTTGCTGGTGGCCGGGTTCGCCCTACCCATAGCGCAGGTGCTGCTGCTCAGCATTCGCAACGCCGGGGGTGAGCTGTCGAGCGAACAATTCGTCCGCTTCTTGACCGATCCGTTCTACCTAAGCATCGCCTGGCGCACGATACGCGTGTCAGCGCTGACGACCATCTGCTGCGTGCTGATCGGATTTCCGCTCGCCTACCTGATGTCTCGAGCGTCGGCGGGAATTCGTTTCTGGCTAACCATTTCGGTGATGCTGCCGCTCATGACCGGCGTCGTGGTGCGCACATACGGCTGGATCATCCTGCTGGGGCGCGGAGGGGTGATTCCAGACCTGCTCTGGTCGGCGGGACTGACTGGGCGCAACTTCACGATCATTCACACCGAAACCGCCATCGTCGTCGGCATGGTCCAGGTGCTGTTGCCCTTCATGACGCTGTCGATACTCGGCGTAATGCTCAAGCTCGACAAGAAGCTGGAGGAAGCGGCGCGCACGCTCGGAGCCGGATTTTTCAAATGCATTGCAACGGTGGTAATGCCGCTTTCGATCCCGGGCGTCATCGCCGGTTCGCTGTTGGTCTTCGCCCTGTCGGCTAGTTCCTTCATCACGCCTGCGCTGCTCGGGGGCGTACGGCTTCCTGTGGTTGCAACCTCCATTTTTGAATCGGCGACCAAGACATTCGAATGGCAGTTTGCTGCCGCGCAATCCGTCATCTTGCTTGCGGGCGTCCTGCTACTTCTCGTTCCTACGCTGTACCTAGGCAGGAGAAACGCGCGTGGTTAAGTCGACTCCGGCTTTCGTTTCTGCGGCGGCAATCGTCTTCGTCGTGGCGGTGCTGATCCTACTTTTCGCCCCACTGATCATCGTCATCGCGGTGTCGGTCAATCCAGGACAGTTCGTCATTTTCCCGCCGCAGGGCTTCGGTCTGCGCTGGTATGGGGCCGTATTGTCGTCCGAGGCATTTCGCGACGCCACGATCATCAGCCTGCAACTGGCGGTCGCCGTCACACTGACGGCTACCCTGGCCGGGGCCTCGGCCGCCATCGCCATTCATCGGCGGCAATTGCCGGGTGGCCAGCTCTTCGGGCTGTTGTTCCTCTCACCCCTGATACTTCCCACCATCGTTTTCGCGCTCGGCATGCTCATGGCGTGGAGTGCGGTGTTCGGACAGGCGTCGTTTGCGGCGCTGTGGATTGCCCATTCGGTGATTGCCATCCCCTACGTGCTTCGTACAACGCTCGCGGTCCTTTCGGAACTGAACCCGCATCTCGAGGAAGCCGCGCGCACGATGGGGGCCGGGGCGCTGCAGCGTCTGTGGCTGGTCGTGGTGCCGCAGATCATGCCAGGCATCGCCGCCGGCGCATTCTTCGCTTTCAACATCTCTTTCGACGAGGCGGTCCTCTCCCTGTTCCTGCGGACTCCCGATCTGACGACGCTACCCATCCAGATATACAACCAGCTCGAATACAACACCGACCCCACAGTTGCCGCCGCCTCCGCGCTCATGATCCTGGTGACGGTCGCGCTTATCGCATTGACGGACCGGCTGGTCGGGCTACAGCGATTTGCGAGCACGTAAGGACATCCTATGGCCTATGTCGAAATCAACAACGTCCGCAAGTCGTTCGGCAGTTTTGAAGCCCTGCGCGACGTCTCGCTCAAGATTGAGCAGGGCTCATTCGTCAGCCTGCTGGGACCGAGCGGTTGCGGCAAAACGACGTTGCTCCGCATCCTCGCAGGCCTTGAGGCCCTGAGCGCGGGCTCGATCTCGATCGGCGGCCGGTTTGTTACGAACATTCCGCCCGAGCAGCGCAATCTGGCGATGATGTTCCAGTCCTACGCACTGTTCCCGCACCTGACTGTCAGGGAAAACGTTCGCTTCCCCTTGCGCGTGCGTAAGCGCGGTACCCGCGACGAGCAGGACAAAAAGGTCAAGAACGCGTTGTCGCTGGTCCAGCTCGATCATCTGGCCGAAAGGTGGCCTTCGCAGCTTTCCGGCGGCCAGCAGCAGCGGGTGGCGCTCGCCCGCGCCATCGTTTCCGATCCGGACGTGCTGTTGCTCGACGAGCCCCTGTCAAATTTGGACTCCCGCCTCCGCGAGGACATGCAGGTGGAACTCATCCAGCTGCATCAGCGCATCGGCGTGACGACTATATTCGTAACGCACGATCAAGAAGAGGCGCTGAGCCTGTCCAACCATGTCGTGCTCATGCGCGACGGTCAGATCGAGCAGATTGGATCGCCTAACGAAATTTATAGGCAGCCACAAACAAAGTTTGCGTCATCCTTCCTCGGCTCGGCCAACCTGATCCCAGTCGACTTGCATCGCAACGCTGGACGCGTTTGGGCACACATCGAGGGAGCTGGCAGGCTGCCGGTCGATGTCGACGGTTCGGCGGACAGCGGCACGATAGCGTTGCGGCAGGAGGAATGCGAGCTTCGGGGCGTGGGCGGCGGAAGCGAAGCCTTACCCGGTCGCGTGGAGACACGCGTGTTCCTAGGCTCGCGCATCCGCTATGTGGTTAAAGTCGGAGAACACCGCTTTAAGTGCTTGGCGCCTGGTGATTCAGCTTTTGTTCCAGGAGACGAAGTGGAGATCTTCGTTTCCATGCCCATAAAGGTTGTCGTTTGACGTCGTGTCCTTGTTCTTCGCGCTGCGAGAGAAGCTTTCCGGCATGAGCTTTGACGAATTGCAGGGCCTGACCGGCACCGAGATGCACATTTTCTTGACTATCGTTGATCTTGATCTGCCGGAGTTTGCAAATGACGAACGTCTTCATCTGCGACTATATCCGCACTCCTATCGGCCGCTTCGGCGGATCGCTGTCCTCCCTACGCGCTGACGACCTTGGCGCGATTCCACTCAAGGCTTTGATGGCACGCAATGTCAGCGTGGACTGGGAGGCTGTCGATGACGTGATCTTCGGCTGCGCCAATCAGGCCGGCGAAGACAACCGTAACGTTGCCCGCATGTCGTCGCTGCTGGCCGGGCTACCGGCGAGCGTCCCTGGCGCGACCATCAACCGTCTTTGCGGTTCTGGCATGGACGCCGTTGTGTATGCGGCGCGCGCCATCAAGGCAGGCGAGGCAGACTGATGATCGCAGGTGGTGTCGAAAGCATGTCGCGTGCACCTTTTGTCATGCCCAAGGCCGATGCGGCCTTCTCGCGTCATACCGAGATTCACGACACAACAATTGGTTGGCGTTTCATCAACCCTGTGATGAAGGCCCAGTACGGCGTCGACTCGATGCCGGAGACCGGCGAGAACGTTGCCGAGGATTTCGAGGTCAGCCGCGAAGATCAGGACCGCTTCGCACTGAGCTCGCAGGCGAAGGCAGCAGAGGCGCAGGCTAATGGGCGGCTGGCAAGGGAAATCACACACGTGACGATTCCGCAGCGCAAGGGCACTCCTGTCGTTGTCGAGCGCGACGAGCATCCCCGCGCCACGACCTTGGATGCCCTGGCAAAGCTTCCGACGCCATTTCGCCAGGGCGGCAGCGTCACCGCCGGCAATGCAAGCGGGGTGAATGACGGTGCAGCAGCGCTTGTCCTAGCGACCGAGGCAACTGCAAGGCGATATGGCCTGAAGCCGATCGCCCGTGTCCTGGGCGGTGCTGTCGCCGGCGTCGAACCTCGCATCATGGGGATCGGTCCGGTTCCAGCAACGAACAAGCTTTGCGCGCGACTCGGCCTTAGCCCGGCCGCCTTTGACATCGTTGAGCTCAATGAAGCCTTTGCCTCCCAAGGCATCGCCGTGCTCCGCGAACTCGGCATCGCCGAGGACGCGGAGCACGTCAATCGCAATGGCGGTGCAATTGCGCTCGGCCACCCTCTTGGCATGTCCGGCGCGCGTATCACCGGAACGGCGGCACTGGAACTTTCATTGACCGGCGGCAGACGTGCGCTTTCGACCATGTGCGTCGGCGTCGGCCAGGGCGTGGCGGTCGCGTTGGAGCGGGTCTGATCGTCTCGACCATCGCTCGCTCTATCCGGCTTGTCCGCCTACCCGGATGCACGACAGCCGGATCACTTCGAGTAGATGGGCCATGGCCGGCCGGCGCGGACGCGGTACAGCCCATGTTGTTCGGCGCCTTCGGGCCGCCGATCTCGATCCGGCGCATGACACGGATGGCCATGGGTGTCCTCGTTCACGGGGGGAACAAAACAACTGTTCGCGGCGACACGTGGCCTTTATCAACCAAAGATAGCAGTATCGTTGAAATATTTGGCCTTGCATGCGATTCTTCGGCGTCGCCGAGGAGACGCGGATGCCTGCTACGATGATCGAACGCTGCCCAGCGTCCGCACCGTCGACGAGATGGTTGCAGCCTTCCGCGACGCGGAACATTGCCGCTGATTGTTGAAAGGCATGGTATGTCCGGATGGTCGGGTCTGTCCGCCACCGGCTAAAGAGTTCGATCGCGATTGCCGGTGGGGCATGGGCAAGCGACGCGCCCGGCCAGGGCTGTATCAATGCTCAAACGGCGATTGCCGGTTTCAGTTCACCCTGACAACGCACACGCCTCTGCATTCGACAAAGCTCCCCTGCGTGCTTGGCTGAAGGCCATGTGGCTGTTGATGCAATCGGACAAAGGCATGTCCTCGCTACATTTGGCGGAAATCGTCGGGGTGAGCCAACCGACCGCGTGGCGGATAGGTCATGCGTTGCGGCTTATGGTGGCGCGGGAGACTATGTTGGCTGGTACAGTGGGATTCGAACCGACTTAAAGGAGGGCTATGGCGTAGATGTAGTTATCATCTTCGCCCGGTGCGGCGCGCCAGATCTCTGATCATGTCGAAGTCGATCCGCATCTGCCCAGGGGACGGATGTTGGGGCTGACTAACGCACGGCTTGGTCCATGCGGACCGAAATCGGTCCCCTCGCGAGGCGACATTCGCCTGTCCAAAAGCGCTCTTTCCGAATAGGGTGCGGAATCAGCACAAGCGCGTATCTGCCGGTCCTGGGATCTGGCGCGCGTGCGGGGGCGGTGATGAACTCAAACACCGAAGCGAAGAGCGGTGCCGTCGAAGCCCACATGGTGCATACCGCCCGCGAACTGACCATCCTCTATCGTTTCACAGAGCATCTTTTTCGCGCCCAGTCGCTCCAGCAGATTTACGATGCTGCCCTGGATGCGATCTGCGCAGCGCTGGGGTGCTCGCGCGCTTCCATTCTCTTGTTCGATACGGCCGGTGTCATGCGCTTTGTCGCGTCACGCGGGTTGTCGGAAGGTTACCGGGTCGCGGTCGATGGACACTCGCCATGGGGTCGGGAAGATCGTGATGCTGCGCCAATTTATGTCGGGAACGCCCGCGATGCCGATGAATCTGACGAGCTAAAGGCGACGATCCTCAAAGAAGGGATTGAGGCTCTCGCCTTTATTCCACTCGCCAGCGCGCACGCGCTCATCGGCAAATTCATGGTCTACTACGACACGCCGCACGTGTTTACGGATCGCGAGCATGATCTTGCCCTGACGATTGGACGCCAGCTCGGTTTCGCGGTGGAACGCAACATAGCCGAACACACCTCGAGACGGCTGGCCGCGCTCGTCGACTCCTCCGATGACGCCATCATCGGCACGGACGTGAACGGCATCATCACGGACTGGAATGGTGGTGCCGAACGCCTGTTCGGCTACCGGAGCGAAGAGGTCATCGGCCGCTCCGTCATGCTTCTCGTGCCGGCGGATCGTCAGGACGAAGAGCCAACGATCCTAGCGCGCATTCGCTCTGGCGAGCGGGTGGAGCATTATGAGACACTTCGTCGACGCAAGGATGGCACGCTGGTCGACATCTCGCTGACGGTGTCGCCCATTCGGGATCACGCCGACGAAATCCTCGGTGCATCCAAGATAGCGCGCGACATTTCGGACCGCCGCCGCGTCCAGGAGCAGCGAGAGCTCATGCTTCGCGAGATGGATCACAGAGTGAAGAACGCATTCGCCTTGACGGGCAGCTTGGTTGGCCTGAGCGCAAAGTCGGCGGCAACTCCGGCCGAGCTTGTGGCGAATGTCACAGAGCGCCTCGCAGCCTTGGCCCGCGCGCATGCCTTCACGATGTCGCCGGGCTCTCACGACCTGGCACGAGATGATCGCCCGACCGCCCTGCATGCCCTCATCGGGACAATCCTAGCTCCCTATGGCAGCGCTGACGGCGCGGGGCCGCGTTTCTCGATCGTCGGGTTTGATCCGACCATACCAGCGGAATTGGTGACGCCTCTTTGCTTGCTCCTGCATGAGTTTGCGACCAATGCCACTAAACACGGCAGCCTGGCGGCAGCACAGGGCACGGTCCAAATCCTCTGCTCCAAGCAGGAGGAGGGCGTGGGCATTCGTTGGCGCGAGCTCGGCGGCCCCGAAGTCAGAAAGCCGGAATATCAAGGCTTCGGAAGCCGGCTGGTGAACGCCTCGGCGAGACAGCTTGGCCGTCTCACCACCACTTGGGACCCACATGGCGTCGTCATCGACCTGATCATCGATCACGACAAACTCGGCGATTGAAGCTGTCGTCAGGACGCCCCTGTTTCCAGCCGCGATCTGATCCGATTCATCTCGTCGATTTCCTCCCTCTGCGACCGGATGATTCCCTCGCAAAGGCGCGCGAGTTCCTCGTTGGTGAAGCGGCTTTGCCGGCACATGAGGATCGCGCCGGAATGATGCGGAATCATCGACGCTACGAACTGCCGGTCTCCGACCAGAGCTTGAGTGCGCGTGGCGGCGAAGGAGGCCGCGCATAAAACGGCGAAGGCGACATAGAGGACTATGTTGAGACCACGGCGTGGATACATCTCGCTCATGGTCGCGAGCATGATGATACCCATCGGAGCGGCCATGGTCAGCGCCATGTAGAGCATGTTGATGTTATTGTGGAAGTCCTGCCAGCCATCGATCATCGTGAACATGGCGATGTACATGACGACCAGGCCGAGCACGAAATTGACCGCCAGCATGACATAGCTTCGCTTACCCCTCTGATCGTGCTGACCTGTATGATGGTGATCCGCCATCGGTGATCTCCTGTGATGGTTCAGCCTTCTCCCTCGGAATCTCACCAAGAGGCATCCGGCCGGTCCGCAGGCCCTCCGGCCACTCCCGCTGGGGCAATGCGGCGACAAGGCAGTGGGCCCCGGAAGGACGAGCCTTCGGCCAACCGGCGGGTCCAGCCGTGGCGCTCCTATCTGCTTTTGCACCCACGCCCCGGAGAGCTTGTTCCGACCGATCCAGGCGGTGCGATACGTCTCGCCCCGCGCCCCGGATAAACTCGCCTTTCGGCGAACGTATCCGCATTCCCATCGTTCCGTGCTAATCGCGCGAACAGCGGAACCCTTGAAGTTTAAAACTGTTTCTCCGTTATCAGCGCCACAGTGATTATCTGAGAGCGGCCCCCGGCCCCTCTTCTCCCTCGGGCATACGACCCGCGCTGCGAAGCGAGCGAGGCGATGACGCGCGACACGCGCGGCGCCGGTGCCGAAGAAAAGCCGGGTACCCGGCCGTCTGACAAAGGGCCGGGCCGACCGGCCGCGTTGGGACCATGATGATGGCTATCGTCTTTCCAGACCGTCGCAAAGCCGGAAGACACCTTGCCGGCAAGCTCTCTCACCATGCCGGACGTGACGATGTCATCATCCTGGCGCTGCCGCGCGGGGGCGTACCGGTTGGCTTTGAGGTCGCACGCGCGTTGAATGCGCCACTGGACGTCTTTGTCGTGCGCAAGCTGGGTGTTCCCGGCTACGAGGAACTGGCAATGGGCGCGATCGCAACGGGGGGTGTGCGTGTCCTGAATGACGATGTCGTCGATGGCCTCACACTTCCATCTCACATCATCGACGCGGTCACCGCAAAGGAGGAGAAGGAGCTCGCCCGCCGCGAGCGCCTCTATCGCGGCGGGCGGCCTCCGCTCCACGTGAAAGGACGAACCATCATCCTCGTGGATGACGGGCTCGCGACCGGATCGACCATGCTGGCAGCCATCAGAGCGCTCCGGGATAGCGCGCCCGCCCGCATCGTGGCTGCGGTTCCAGTCGGCAGCCCCGACACCTGCGAAGCGATGAAGGCCGAAGCGGACGAGGTCGTCTGCGCGACGACGCCGCAGCCGCTCCTCGGCGTGGGTCAGTGGTACAAGGATTTCTCGCAGACGAGCGACGACGAGGTTCGCGCGCTCCTCGCCCGCTCCGCCCGCGGACGCGCTTCCTCGGATAGCGGGTCCAATGGCTTCTCGGAGCATGGGGCAGCCGGCGAGCTGCGCCGACACATTGTTCGGCTCTCCGGCGAGGCTGGCGATTATGACCGGCTTCTCGAGGCCATCGGCGAGGCACGCTTCGTGCTGCTCGGCGAAGCCTCACATGGGACGCACGAATTCTATGAGGAACGGGCGCGGATCACGAGGCGGCTGATCGAGGAGAAGGGTTTCAGAGCCGTCGCCGTGGAGGCGGACTGGCCGGACACCTACCGCGTCAACCGCTACGTCCAGAACGTGGGAGGAGACCTCGACGCTGAGGAAGCGCTTTCGGATTTCCGACGCTTCCCAACCTGGATGTGGCGAAACAGCGTGGTTGTCGACTTTGTCGAATGGCTGCGCCGGCACAATGACGCGATCGGCGAGGGCGGATCAAGGGCTGGGTTCTACGGCCTCGACCTTTATGCCCTGCATGGCGCAATGAAGGCCGTGCTGCGCTATCTCGAAAACATCGACCCGGCCGCAGCCGACGCGGCGCGCCATCGCTACGCCTGTTTCGATCATTTCGGGCCGGACCCGGAAGTCTACGGCTTCATCGCAGGTAACGAGGTTGAGAAGTCATGCCAGGACGCCGTGGTCGCGCAATTGGTCGAGATGCTGAAGCGGCGTCCCGTGCCGACCCAGCCTGGCACGAGTGCGCTCGCGGACGAGCTTTTCGCGGCGCAACAGAACGCCCGCCTCGTCAAGAATGCGGAGGGCTATTACCGCGCCCTGTTCCTGGCGCCGGAATCGACCTGGAACCTGCGCGACCGGCACATGGCCGAGACGTTCGAGGCCCTCGTCACCCATCTTGGCCAGGATGGGCAGCCCGCCAAGATCATCGTTTGGGCGCATAATTCCCATCTCGGCGACGCGAGAGCGACAGACCGCAACCGGCGGGAAGAGATAAATCTTGGGCAGCTCATTCGCGAAACGCACGAGCGTGACGCCTTCCTTGTCGGCTTCACCACACATCATGGAACGGTGACTGCTGCGTCCGACTGGGACGCACCCGCAGAGCGCAAGAATGTCCGTCCCGCATTGGCGGATAGCTACGAGGCCTTGCTGCACGCCGTCTCTCCGGAGCGTTTCCTCATTGATCTGCGCGTTGCCAGTGAAGTCTTACCGCGAAGGCTCCTGGAGCGCGCGATCGGCGTAATTTATCGTCCGGAGACGGAACGGGTCAGCCATTACTTCCACGCGGATCTTGCCGCGCAGTTCGACGCGCTGCTGCATTTCGACGAGACCCACGCGGTCGAGGCGCTGGAGCGCAGCTCGGAATGGGACGCCGGCGAGCTCGCCGAGACCTATCCCTTCGGGGTGTAGAGCGTCTCTTCCCGGGTTTAGGCAGCGTCCAACCCTTTCGCGCAGCAGACATGGATACGCAGTGAGTCAAGTCACCGCTTATTGTGGTGGCGGAACTACGCCTTTCGGCTACTATGGGATCAAGGCTGGCGGACCTATGCGGCCGCCGCCATAAGCTGCGGAGGGCTACCATGAACTCGCTGAGTTTTAGCTGTACCATCTGCGGTCATGTCTGCGTCGAGAATGACGTCAAACCGCTCGGGCGTTTTTGCATATGCCCGGGTTGTGCGGCCGTGACGCCGATGCCGCTTTTGGGAAGGGATTCCCGCTGGTGGCTGGCGGACCGTTCACACCCGTCGAGCAGAACGCCGCACAATACCGTGCCGACTAAACACTAGGCACGCAGCAGAATTCCGCGCCGTCGGACGAACCACGCCTATCGGGCTGCTGGCGGCCGCCGCTTCGACGGCATGAGAAGGTGATTTTGCGCTTGACCATTTCGGCTCGAGCTTATCGGAGACGATTTGTCTCACGCCGGTCGCCGGGGCTTTGAACTGATCCGTAACATCGAAAGCTGGGCGCCGGTATTTCCCGAAAAAGGTGGCGACGTGCGGCCTTGGCATCGCTCATTGCGCCTGTTCCGAGTGAGCCGGTTGACATTCCGCCATAAATTACGTTGATATCAACTTAGGTAGAGGCGTCGATGGTGACCTCGGATCCTTGGCCGACGTTTGAGTGTGCCTTCGAACCTTGCCTGAGCACTGCGGGAACCCGACCAAACAGGAGACGACCATGAAGATCGTGACCAGCTTGAGCTTCCGGGGCCAATGCCGCGAGGCATTCGAGTTCTACGCCAAGGTTCTGGGTGGAAAAATCACCGCAGCGATTCCCTATGGCGATGCGCCTCCAGGCATGCCGATCACGGATGAGAAATATAAGGCCTGGCTCATGCATTGCTGGCTCGAGGTCGGCGATCAGGCATTGATGGGCGCGGACATGGATGTGGAATGGGCGCGCAATATCGACAAGCCCAAGAACGGCTTCGATGTCACGCTGCATACCAACGACAAGGCAGAGGGCCAGCGCTGGTTCGAAGCGTTGTCCGAGGGCGGGCAAGCAGTCATGCCGTTTGGCGAAACCTTCTGGTCGCCCGGATTCGGCTCCTTGGTCGACCGGTTCGGCGTGCCCTGGATGGTGAACACCATTCCTTCCGCGGATTGGAAGCCGCAGGGCTGATCTCCCGGCAGTGACCAGCCCACGCAATGGGCGAATTGTGCGCCAATGCCGATACGGAGAGGCCGGAGGAGACCATGAACCATCCCTATCGCTGGGTGATAGTCGCCGCAGGGGGCCTTCTGGGCTGCATGGCGGTCGGCGCCATGTTCTCCCTGCCCGTGTTCCTGCGGCCGATGTCGGAGGATACCGGCTGGTCCGTCACCGGCGTGTCGACGGCCATGACGATCGGGTTCCTCGCCATGGCAGCGGCCAGCATGGTTTGGGGCAGCCTCTCCGACAGGTTCGGTCCGCGGCCGGTCGTGTTGACGGGATCGATAGTGCTTGCCGCGAGTCTGGCGCTTGCCAGCCGGGCGAATTCCCTGGTCGAGTTCCAGCTCCTGTTCGGCCTTCTGGTTGGGGCGGCGACCGCCGCCGTTTTCGCGCCGATGATGGCGACAGTGACGGGCTGGTTCGACACGCAGCGCAGCCTTGCGGTCTCGCTGGTTTCTGCTGGCATGGGCATGGCGCCCATGACCATGGCCCCACTGGCCGCCTGGCTGGTCACCATCCATGACTGGCGTACCGCCATGCTGATCATCGCCGGCATCGCGGCGGGCGTCATGATTCCCGCGGCCCTCCTCGTGCGTCGCCCTCCCGCGCTGGAAGGCGGGCACGCAGAGGCGGCGGCAGATGGCCCGCAATCGGGCATGACAGTCCGACAGGCTGTCCGCTCCCCCCAGTTCGTTATCCTCATGCTGGCGAACTTCTTCTGCTGTGCCACTCACTCGGGTCCCATCTTCCATACGGTGAGCTATGCGGTGACGTGCGGCATCCCCATGATCGCGGCCGTGTCGATCTACAGCGTCGAAGGGCTGGCCGGCATGTTCGGCCGCATCGGCTTCGGCCTCGCGGGAGACCGCTTCGGCGCACAGCGTGTCCTCGTCATCGGGCTCATGGCGCAGGCCTTCGGCGTGCTCGCTTATGCATTCGTCGACCAGCTCGGCGGCTTCTATGCCGTGGCGGTGGCAGTCGGCTTCATCTATGCCGGCACGATGCCCCTCTATGCCGTGATCATCCGGGAGAACTTTCCCCTTAAAATGATGGGCACGATCATCGGTGGCACCGCGATGGCCGGCAGCCTCGGCATGTCGACAGGCCCCCTGCTCGGCGGCCTCATCTACGACCACTTCTCCAGCTATGTGCTGATGTATGTCGGCTCCTGGGGCATGGGCTTGACCGCTATGCTGATCCTGATGGCGTTCCGGCCGTTTCCGCGAAGACAGGTCGAGGTCGCGACGGCGTAACGTCTATCTGGAACGGTTGCGAGTAGCGCCTTGAACAAATACCTTGCTCTGCCCCATGCCGCCCATCTTTAGTTGTTCGGATTGCCTTGTTATTCAATGCAGATCATGCGTATACACGAACTTCGGCATGCTCCACTTATAGCGAAGAGCAAGCAGCCTGAATGCGAGGCCGATCAACATGGCGCCGAGCATGACCAGACCATGGTTGAGCTCCGTCGTCCGGCCCGCGACATAGATCATGCCCGTCACCACGGAAACCGCGGCGTAGAGTTCGGCGCGAAAAAGTAATGGGACATCCGCACAAAGAATGTCCCGCAGTACACCGCCGACGCAGCCGGTAATCAGGCCGGAGGCGATCACGATCGTAAATGGCATGTCGAGGCCGATGGCCACATTGCAACCGATGACCGTGAAGCAGACCAGGCCGACGGCATCGAGAAAAAGAAAGACATGGCGCAGCCGATGCATGTAGCGGGCAATGGCGATGGTCGCCAGGGCCGCGCCGCCCGTGATCAGCAGATAGGAGGGATGCTGCACCCAGGACAGCGGATGATGGCCGAGCAGCACGTCGCGCACGGAGCCGCCGCCGAGAGCCGTCACGCATCCCAGAAGATAGACGCCGACCCAATCCATGTTGCGCCGTCCGGCCGACAGTGCCGCCGTCATGGCCTCCGCGACAATCGCCACGAGGTAGAGACCATGCAACAAAAGCTCTGGCTGAACATTCAAGACGCGCTCCCGGAATAGCTGGACCGAATTGTCAACGGTACCATCGTCCGGGAAGGAGCGAACCGGCAAGGCCCCGTCGCACGAAGGCGCGGCGAAACCGCGGCCGCGCGCCATTCATGACGGGGTTTACGCAAACCTCACTGGCGCACGACAAGCCCGGCCGTCGCGACGCGCAGACCCGGCACGCCGACAGCCCGGACACTGATAGCCTTGAGCGCGCCCGGCGCCTGCGCTTCCAGCACGAAGCCATCCTCGTCCGGCCGCAGGCTCAAGGTGATCGCCTCGCCATCCCGCCGCCAGTCTGCGGTCTCGCCGTCGTCACTGTAGATGAGGCCTGAAGCGCCATCCGCCGAGGTTCCGAAGACGACGGCTGCCGTCTCGTCGCCCTCCGCGACGGGAATGATCGCCCCGGCACGGGCGAACAGCGGCAGCCGCCCGAGCGGTGCCTCCACCCTCACGATCCGGCCTCCCTCCCAATGCGTAAGGTCGTGCCAGTCGTACCAGCCGCCGGGATGGGCGGGGAGATAGACGTCACGCGCCGTCGCTCCCTCCTCCAGCACGGGCGCGACGAGAAGGTCCGGCCCCAGCATGAAGGCATCCTCGACGCCCCGCGCCGCGTCATCCGCCGGGAAATCCCAGAACAGCGGCTTGACAGCAGGCATGTCCTCGCGGGAGGCGCGCCACATCTGGGTGTAGAGATAGGGAATGAGGCTGTGCCGCAGCGCGATGACGGCGCGCACCTCCGCCAGAACCTCCGGATGCATCCACGGTGTATTGACCGTGCCGTTGTCTTTCCATGAATTCATGACCATCCGCGGCCAGAGCGCGCAGAATTCGACAAAACGACAGAAGAGTTCGGGCCCCGGCACCGGGCCATGAAACCCGCCGACATCATGGCCGATGTTGAACAGACCCGACAGGCTCATGTTGAGCCCCTGCGTCAGGTTGAAACGCAGCGTCTTCCACGCGGTTTCATTATCGCCCGTCCAGGTCTGGCCATAGCGTGAAATGCCGGCGCCGCCGGCGCGCGTGATGACATAGGGGCGCTTGCCGGGCGCATGGGCCACCTGCGTCTCATAGGCGAGCTTGTGCATCAGCAGCGCCTGAGCCGGGCGGGCGAGGCTCTGCGCGAAGGGGCGTCCATCGCCGGCGCAGACCGCATCCTCGTCCCAGATCTCGAATTCGTTGTTGTCGCTCCAGATGGAGACGACGCCATAGTCGAGAAGCTGGCTACGGATTCCGTTCGCCCACCAGTCCCGGCCCTTGGGATTGGTGAAATCGACATGGAAGCCGAGCCCGTCCCAGAACTGCGCCACCGCCGGCTCGCCCGTGCTGCCGTCAGTCACCAGAATCCCATCGCGCTTTGCTTCCTCGAGGCGGGGATGATCATCGAGAAGGCACGGCTTGATATTGGTCACCGGCTGCATGCCCGCGGCCTTCAACCGTGCCATCGTCGCGGTGGGATCCGGGAACTTATCATGGTTCCAGTTGAAAACGTAGCGGCGCGGCCCGATCGACGTATAGCCGGAGCCGAAATGGAAGCTGTCGCAGCGGATGCCGTTGGTCTTGCAGTCGGCCACAAAGGCCGATACCCGCGCATCGGCATCGGGCGCGTCGGCAATCGACATGCTGGTCATCGCGAAACCGAGCGACCAGCGCGGCGCGAAGGCCTGCCCGCCGGCGAGCCAGGAGAAGCGGCGCACGACCTCGGGCACGCTCGGGCCGGCGAGAACGTAATAGTCGAGGTCGCCGTCATTGGCCTGATAGGAACGGAAAAGGCCATGGTAGTTGTCGATGGTACAGCCAAGATCAACCGCACCGGTGGCAAGGTTGTCGTAGTACACACCATGCGCACCGACCGGCCCATCCACGATGAAGAACGGCAGCATCTTGTAGAGCGGATCGGATAATTCCGCGTCGAAGCCGCAAGGGTCCACCGCGTCGATGGCAAAACGCCGCCCGGTGCGATCGAGCGGCCCCGCCTTGTCGCCGAGGCCGTAGTGACGCTCGTCGGCATGTCGCGCCATGCTGTGGGCAAGCGCGCCGCTCTTGCGGGACAGGAAATAGGCCTGGGTCGGGCGGTCGCTCAGGAATGGCTCCGCCTCTCCGTCGCGCCGCCAGGCGATGCCGAAGGGGTGCAGCGTCACCGTGGCGGACAGGCCGGGCGCCACGAGGGTGACCGTGCCGCCCTCCTCCCGCGCCGTCACGGCGGGATTGGCGAAGCCCGATACATCATCGCGGGCGCGGCCCTCGAAGGGCGGCTCCAGGCCATTGGGCGCGATCGCCCAGCCCCGGTCGAGGCGATAACCCTCCGTGCGCCTCAGCGTCACGCGGCCGATGTCGCGCTCGAGAATAGCCACGCGGATCGTTGCCAACGGCTTGGTTCCGGCCCCAACATCAAACGCTCCCACATCGAACGCGCCGACGTCAAACACTGCGGCATTGCCATCCAGGCCGCGATAGCGGCCATGCGTCAGGGCTTTCATGGATCTGTCTCCGGATCGGTCAGGGCCGGGCCAGCGTCGCGCCGGCCTCGTCGAAGAAATGAAGATGCTCAGGGTCGAAGCGAATGCCGATCGCATCACCGCGCGTAAGGCGCGCCTGTCCGTCCTGGCGCAGGGTGATCTGCGGCAGGCCCGGCGCGGATGCGTAAAGGAAGGTCTCGCCGCCGAGCTGCTCGACGAGATCGACCACCAGGGCGAGGTCCCCCTCCCCGTCCGCTATCGCGATATGCTCGGGGCGGATGCCGAGGGTCAGGGGCGTCCCGGGGGCAAGGCCGGCAGCCGGATGCTGCAGGGCGATGTCGCCGTCGCCGAGCTTGACGCGCATGGATCCGTCGTTGCCTCCCGTCACTGTAGCCGGCAAAAGATTCATGCGCGGCGAGCCGATGAAGCCGGCGACGAAGATGTTGCAGGGGCTGTTGTAGAGCTCCAGCGGTGTGCCGACCTGCTCGATGCGCCCGGCGCGGAGCACGACGATCCGATCGGCGAGGGTCATGGCCTCCACCTGGTCGTGGGTGACATAGATCATCGTGCCGCCGATCTCGGCATGGAGCGCCGCGAGCTCCTTACGGGTCGCGACGCGCAGCTCGGCGTCGAGGTTCGACAGGGGCTCGTCGAACAGGAAGATCTTGGGGTCGCGGACGATCGCGCGGCCGATGGCGACGCGCTGGCGCTGCCCGCCGGACAGCGCCTTGGGCCTGCGCTCCAGATAGTCGGTGAGGCGCAGCATGGTCGCCGCGCGGCTGACCCGCGCCTCGATCTCGGCCGGCTTCATGCCCATGTTCTCGAGCGCGAAGGCCATGTTCTTCCTGACGCTCATATGCGGATAGAGCGCATAGGACTGGAACACCATGGCGAGCCCCCGCTCGGAGGCAGGCAGATCCGTCACACGCGCGCCGTCGATATAGACCTCGCCGTCCGTGACGGTCTCCAGCCCCGCGATGACGCGCAGGAGCGTCGACTTTCCGCAGCCCGAGGGGCCGACGAACACGACGAATTCGCCGTCCTTTACCGCAAGGTCGATGCCGTGCAGGACGTCCACCGGACCGAAGGACTTACGTGCGCCGGCGAGCCTGAGTTCAGCCATGAAAGACGCCCCGGTTCATCATTTCATCCCCGTCGAGCCGATGCCCGTCGTGATGAGGCGCTGGAGGAAGACGAAGACGAGGGTGACGGGGATCAGCGTCACCACGGTCATCGCGAGGAGATAGTGCCACTGGGTCTGCAATTCGCCCTGGAAGGCGTTGAGCCCGATCTGCAGGGTATAGACCTCCGTCTTGGTCAGGACGGCCAGCGGCCAGAGGAATTCGTTCCAGCGCCACATCACGGAAAAGATCGCGAGCACCGACAAGGCCGGCAGCGTGAGCGGCATGACGATGCGCCAGTAGATCTGCCATTCCGAGGCCTTGTCCATGCGCGCGGCCTCGATCAGGTCGCGCGGCAGGGTCAGCATGTACTGGCGCAGCAGGAACACGCCGGTCGGCGTCGCCGCGCCCGGCAGGATCACCGCCCAGAGCGAATTGACCAGCCCGAGCTCCGTGACGACGAGATAGACCGGCACGAGGATGATGGTGATCGGGATCATCAACGTCCCGATGACCGCCAGCATCGCGGCGCCCTTGCCCTTGAACTCGTAGATCGCCAGCGCATAGGCCGCCATCGAGTTGATGAGCAGCGTGATCAGGGTCGCCACCACCGTCACGAAGACCGAATTGCCGAGAAAACGCAGGAAGGCGAACTGCTGCAGCGGCTCGGTGTAGTTCTCCACGGCAAAGGCGACCTTGCGCACGGGTTCGCGCTTGTCGATCGGAATGCTGAACCGCTGCGAGGGATCCTTCGGATCCACCATCTGCGCCATGATCCCGATGCGTCGCACCTGCACGAGCTCCCGCACGGAACCATCCGGCAAGGTGACGCGGAACAACGGCAACGGCTGCGGCTGGCCGGGCACGCTGATCTCCTGCTGCGTGAACGGCAGGAGCGAGGGCGGAAATTCGAGAAGCGCGCTTTGCGTCTTGAAGGATGACAGTACCAGCCACGCCACGGGGCCGAACATGAGGAGGACGCCCAGCGCGAGATAGGCGTAGGCCGCGATATCCGTCCAGTGGAGCGGGGCGCCGCGCCCGCCGCGGCGCCGTCCTGCTAGCCCGGAGAGGGAAACTGCCGTCATCTCAGCTCTCCTTCCGCCGCGCCAGGACGAGTTGCGCCAGGGTCAGCAGGAACAGCACGAGGCCGAGCACGACCGAGGCCGCCGCCGCGAGGCCGAAATTCTGGACCTGGTTGGAAAAGGCCGTTTCGTAGATGTATTGCACGACCATGAGGGTTGCCGTACCGGGCCCGCCGCCGGTGAGGACGAAAACCTCGTCGAAGGTCTGCACGCCCTTGATGAGCGCGAGCACGATCACGACGATCATGTTCGGCCACAACAGCGGCAGGGTGATGCGGCGGAAGACGCGCCAGCGGGGCGTCGCATCCATCTCGGCCGCTTCATAGAGATCCGACGGTATCGCCTGGAGGCCGGCCAGCAATATCAGTGTATAGAAGCCCATATGGGCCCAGACCGACACGAAGACGGCCCAGAACATCGCCCAGCTCGGGTCGATGAAGAACAGGATCTTCTCCCCGCCGAGCGTGGTGATCGCCGCATTGAGGAGCCCGTCGCGCTGCAGGATCCATTTCCATATCAGCGCGACGACCACCGGCGACAGCAGGACGGGAAAGAAATACACGGCGCGAAAAAAGCCGCGCCCCCTGATCTTCATGTTGAGCACGAGAGCGGTGATCAGGGAAAACAGCACCATCGCCGAGACCTGGAACACGACGAATTTCGCCGTATTGGCGACGCCGCGCCAGAAGTGATCCTCGCGACAGGTGTTCGGGTCGAGATAGGAGCCGCAGTCGAAGAGATAAGCGTATTGCCCGGCACCGACATAAGGCCGCTCGGAGGGAAAGAGCGCCGGGCCGCCGGTGACCGAGAACACCACGTTGATCGCGATCGGCAGGAAGACGAACAGGCCGAAGAAGACGAAATTCGGGATGAGGAAGACATAGGGCATGCGCCCCGCGCCGATGAGGCGCTGGCATGCCTTCATCGGCCCGTCGAGGAGGCGCAGGGGCAACGCGGCGAGGGCGCCCGCAACCGCGCCGAGCGCCGTCATGGCACGGCCGCGCAGCCCGTCCCTTTCCCCGGAGGGCGTGGAAGTCTCCGCCATCACGCCGCTATTACTTCTTCGTCCGTTCGGCGATCTGCTGCGCGACATCGGCCGTGATGCGCTTGTAGGCCTCGTCGAGCGTCGTTTCGCCGGCGATGGCCTGGCCCAGCCGGCTGATCACCGCATTGAAGATGATGCGGCTATGGATATAGCCCTGCGTCCGATAGGCAAGCGGCGAGATCTCGCTGGCGCTCTTGGTGAAGGTCTTCAACGCCGCCGCGGCCTGCGGGCTCGCGGAGGGATACGCGACGCCCTTCTTCGCCAGCCCGAGATGGCCGGGGACGAACAGCGTGCGCGAATAGAACTCCGACAGGACCGGCTCGCTCGCCAGATAGTCCATCAGCCGGGCGACTTCCTTGGGGTGCTGGGTCGTCTTGAAAGCCACCAGTCCGGCCCCGCCTGGCATGCTGCTGCATCCGCCCGGCCCGCACGGATTTGGCACCACAACCCAGTCGAAGGCGTCGCCGACGGTCTTGTCGAACTGGCTCGTCTGCCAGGAGCCGGACAGGTACATCACGACCTGGGCGTTCTTGAACTCGTCGTTGGCGCCGCGATAGGCCGTGCCAGAGACCGAGCCCCACAGCTCCTTCGACATCACACCGGAGGCGTGCCAGTCATAGACGAGCTGGGCTGCACGCTTGAAGCCCTCGTCCACCACCTCGGGCTCGCCGTTGCTGCCGAAGACCTTGGTGCCCTGCGACATCGCCAGCGAGTAGAAGCGGTGGCCAGACCGGTCCAGCGCGATCGGGAACGGCACCTGCACCTTCGCGGCCACGTCCTTCGTCGCCTTGGCCCAATCCTCCCAGGTTGCCTTGTCGCCGGGCATGGGCACCTGCGCTTGATCAAACAGCGTCTTGTTGACGAACGGGCCGGTGACGGTGAGCTGCGTCATGAAACCGGGGATGGACTGCGTATCGCCCGCGGGGCGCATCCACTCCAGGAAGGGCCCGAAATTCTGGTCCCAATAGGCGGCGTCCTTCAGATACGGGCGCATGTCAAGATAGTAGCGCGACAGGCCGCCCATATCGACGACGCGAGCGATGTCAGGCCCTTGCCCGGAAGCCACCTGCACCGGCAGCGTCTCGTTGATCGCCTTGAACGGAACCTGGTCGAGAACGACCTTGATGTCCTTGTTCTGCTCTTCGAAGCGCTTGAGCAGATCGGAGATCACCTCGCCTTCGTTGCCATCCGAATACCAAGTCATGCGGATGGTCGCGGTCTGCGCCTGCGCCGGCCCAACGACAGCCGCGGCCGACAATAATGCCAATGTGAGCGATGTGATGAAGCGCATGGTCGTTTTCCTCCCTGTGCCGTTCGGCGCGGCGACCGTCGCCGTTGAAGCTGCTCACGCACGCCGGCCAGAATGCGGGCCGAATGAGCAAGTGCTTCGGGCCGTGTTTGGCCCCTTATCGCCATTTGGCAAACGTTTGCCAAAACTGTCAATGCCTCGTCTACGCACTCGACAAGCACCGGCTCGGATGAAACAACGGATTCCAGAGATTCGAGGAGGATAATGCCGGAAGAGGTATCACTCGCGACGGTCGCCGCGCGGGCGGGCGTGTCGGTCTCCACGGTTTCGCGGATCGTGAACGGCGAAACGCGCCGGGCATCGGCAGCGACCGTCGCCCGCGTCCGCGATGCCATCGAAGCCGTCGGTTATCGGCCGAACCCCGTTGGCCGTGCCCTGCGCCGGCGTGAGAGCCAGGTCGTCGGGATGCTCGTCGCCAATCTCGACAACCCGGCGATGGCCACAATCGCTTCATCGACGGAGGCGGCGCTGCGAAGCGCCGGCTATGTCATGATGCTGTGTGACACCCACGACCGCGCCGACCTTCAGGACGACTACCTGCGAGCATTGCGCGCACAGCTCGTTCGCGGTTTCGTCATGGTTGCCTCTGTGCCGAGTAAGGGGCTGGCGGAGCTCTCCGCGGCAGGCGCGCCGATGGTTTTCGTGACCCGCCGGGCCCCCTCGGGCCTGAGCCCCTTCGTCGGAATCGACGATCGCGGGGCGGGCGCGGCCGTCGCGGATCGCTTCATCGACGACGGAAGGCGTGCGCCCGCCGTCGCCTTTCCCCGGCATGGCTCCTCCGCGACGCGGGACCGTGTTGCAGGCTTTCTGGATCGGCTGGCAGAGCGAGGCCGCCCGGCCGCCTCAGTGATCCAAGGCGACGGGGCGGGACTATCGCACCTGCAGGTCGGTTATGAAGCCGCGGAGCAGATCTTCTCTGCGGAAGAAATGCCGGACGCGATCCTCTGCGTGAGCGACCAGATCGCCTATGGCGTGCGCCGACGTGCCCTCGAACGCGGGCTCGACGTGCCCCGCGACTGTTCCCTCGTCAGCATCGATGGAAGCCCCCTCAATAAATGGGTCGCTCCTTGGCTAGTCTCGGTGGAAATCCCCTACACCGCCTACGGCCAAGAGGTTCTCGCGAGCCTCGAAGATATCTGGTCGGACGTTCCGGCTAGAGACCGCCTGCTTCCCTACCGCTTCTGAGCGGACACCACATCGTCCGGCGTTGGCCGTGAGCGGGCTCGCTCTCGCTCTGATTTGCCGCGCTTCCCTGGAACCAGCATCAGGCGCTACTTCTGGTATTGCGCGTCCGTGACATGCTCCATCCAGTCCACAGGCGAGCCGTTGAGCTTCTCCTGGATGGCGATATGGCTCATGGCCGTCGTTGGCGTGGCGCCATGCCAATGCTTTTCGCCGGGCGGGAACCAGACCACGTCACCCGGGCGAATTTCCTCGATCGGGCCGCCCTCGCGTTGGGCCCAGCCACAGCCGGACACGACAATCAGCGTCTGTCCCAGCGGATGCGTATGCCAAGCCGTCCGCGCCCCGGGCTCGAAGGTGACGAGGGCCCCCGCGACACGGGCCGGCTCCGGCGGACTGAGCAGTGGATCGATGCGAACCGCGCCGGTGAAATACTCGTCCGGCCCTTTTCCGGACGGTTGAGACCCGCTCCTTCTGATGTCCATGGTCCGTCTCCCTGTTGCCTTTCACACCATAGGTGCGACGCCATGCAGCGCCGCACAACCCTGGTGGCGTAGCCACGCGTGATGCGCCGTCGGCAGCGGAGCAGGACAGCAGCGAGCGGGGCATCTTGCGGAAGCCTCAGATCGCCTCGATCCGCTCGGCCGTCTCCAGGCTGGCGACCATTCGCTCCAGACTGTCGATCGCCTCCTCCGGAAGGGCGAGGCCAGCGAGGCGACGGAACTTGGCACGAAGCTCCGCTTCGGGAAGCGGATTGTCAAACCCGCCGATCGGTACGTCGGACCGGGCCGAATAGGTTTCGCCAGACTTGAGCGTGATCTCGACGCGTGCCGCCCGGACGCCGGGCAGGAGCGCGGTCAGAGCAGGGTCTTCCTTGACGCCGACCTTTTCGATGAGCGCCACCATCGCGGGATCATGAACGATGGCGTCGGTGTAAACGCCCGCGTCATTGCTGCCGTGCATGAGCTGCACGGCCACGTTGAAAGCAATCGAATGCTTCGCCGCATATGCGTTCGCAACCGTGTTACCGCCAAGCCGGGTCGCCGGATCGTAGGTGTGGACCGTTACGGACGCGATATCGGACGGCTTCAGGTCGTAAGTAACGCGCATGTCACGCGCTGCCTCGATGGGCGCATGGTTCCAGCGACTGCAGGCGTAGATCTTGAAATAATTGCGCGTCAGAAAGAACTCGGTGAAACGCGGCTCGACATCGAGTTCGAAGCGCTCACCCAGAATAGCGCCGAAGACGCTCGCGAGCGCGCCCGGTTCGCCGCAGAAGCCGGCTCGCACGAAGCGCGGAGCGAGCAAGCCGTTGTGATTGGTGAAGCCGGTGAACAGATTGCGCACCGAGGCGCCGGTATTCGCCGCCATCTGCGAGGAGGCGATCGGCAGCCCTGCCGCCAGCTCGATGGTGCGCGCCGTCATCGCCGCGTCGAAGCCCATCAGCCGCGCGGCGCCGACCGCTGTGCCCACGATGGCATGGGTGCCGAAGGGGTGCACCGGGCCGCGCAGCTTCGTGGCGCGGCCGATGCGCACGGCAATCTCGTAGCCGGTGATGACCGCCTCGAGAAAGTCCGCACCCGAAGCGCCCTCCTCTTCCGCTAAAGCCCAAAGGCCGGGAATGATGTGCACACCGGGGTGGTTGACGGCGAACTGGTTACCCTCGTCGAGCTCCAAGGAGACGCCGCCCGCGCCATTGACGAGCGCCGCGATGTGGCTTGCGGCTGTCAGGTCTGTCCCGAAGAGCGATGCCTTGCCAGGCGCGAGCATCGGTGCGAGGCGCGCCAGATTGCGGATTTCCGGCAGCTGCGAGCCGCCGAGCATGACACCCAGCGTGTCGCGCACGATAAGCTTGGCGTGATGGAGGACCCCGGCGGGCACGTCCGCGAGTCTCAGCGACAAGGCAAGCGCGGCGAGCGCCCTTGCCTTGTCCGACGGCTGGGTCGCGACAGGTTGAAGCTGGTCTGTGAGCCCGGTCACGCGCCCTCTCCTGCGGCGATGAGCTTTGCGATCAGGTCCGGCTTGCGCGCCTGCGGCACGGGATAGGTGCGGCGGCTTTGGCCAAGACCGAGACCAAGAAAGCTTTCCGCCAGCATCACGGACAATGAGGCCGGCTCCACCAGTGGCACAGGAAGCGCCGACGCTAGCCGCGCGCTCATTTCCGGAGATACCGGCTCACCGAGCACGAGCACCTCTGCGCCATCCTCGTCGATCGCCATTTTGGCGGCCGTGAGGATCGCGCCCTCGGTCGCCGTTTCCGCATAGGCGCGCACGCCAGTGCATTGGAGGCTGAGGCCATATTCCTGCGCCAGCTTCTTGGCGCGGGTATAGCCGGACGGCGGCGCGATGATGCCGAAGCGCGCGCCGAGCGTCAGGGCATAGAGCATGGCGCTGCGGCCGGCGGCGACAACGGGAATGTCGAGCACGGAACGCAGCGCGTTGGCGCCGAAATCACCGGGCTCGCCGACACAGACTGCGCTGAAGCCTTCCGCCTCGGCGTTCTGCCCGGCGGCGAGAACCGCGAGATCGGCAAGCGCCCAGTCATGCGCGCTGATCGGCGCGGCCGGGATACCGGGCGCCACGCGGAGCTCGACCTCGGCCTCACCGCTGAGCGGGGCGGCGCGGTCGGCGGCGACAATCATCAGGATGCGGGACATCGCTCTCTCCTCAAACACTCGCTGCGGCATCGCCCATGGCGGCAAGGCGCGCGGTCGCTGGGGCTGCCGGCGATGGAAAGGTGATGCGACTGTGGCTGAGCTTCAGCCGGATCGCCGTCTCGGCGAGACGGTAGGTCAGCGGCCCCGGATTGATGATCGGAACCGGCAAGCGCTCGGCGAGATAGGCATGCGCCTCATGCATGGTAGTGGAGCCGAGGATGATGACATCAGCGCCGTCCTCCTCCACACAGCGCATGGCTGCGTCGTAGAGCGCGGGGAAGAATTCATCCTCCTTGCCGGCGAGCAGGCTCTGGTTGTTGGGCTGCAAGCCGGCGGAGCGCACCGAGGCGCATTTGGCGCCAAGGCCGAGCTCGGCCAAAGTCTTGGCGTAGAGATGGCGCCAGCGGTCCCACATCGCGAGGATGGAGAAGCGGTCGCCTAGCATCAGGGCGGTGAGCATGGCATGGCGGCCCGCGCCTATGACAGGGATGTTGAGCACGGAGCGTAGTTGCGCCATGCCGGAATCGCTGACGGTGTCGATGCAGACTGCGTCATAACCGTCGGCCTCGGCCTGAAGCCCAGCTTCAAGCATTCCGATGTCGGCGAGAACGGAATCCTGCTGGCTGACGTAGTTGACGGGCGCGATACGCACCGGCTTGAAGTCAAATTCGATATCCGGACCGAGCTTCACGGCGCTGAGCTGCGCCTTGCGCTTTTCGAGATTGCCCGCATCCATCGGAAACGGCACGATCACCAGTACCCTGGCCATGATGGATTGATCTCCCTGAAATTATGACGAGAGCCGCGCCGCGCCCGCGCCCGCGAAGCGGCCGAGCACGACGGCGGTCAGAAGGCCATTGCCCCCGAGATAGCCCCAGGACGAGGGGCCTGAGAGTCCACGGGCGGCACCGCCGGCGGCGAAGAGATTGGGCAGGCGCGCGCCATCGCGGCCGAGCACGCGCGCCTCGGTGTCGACGGCGAGCCCGCCCTGGGTGTGAAAGAGCGCGCCCCGCACTTTCGCCGCGAGATAGGGCGCCTTGAGCGGCGGGTTGCCCGTGAAGTCGCGGCCGAAGGGGTCCGGCGCCTCGCCCGAGGCGTAAGCAGCCACCTCCGCGAAGCGCGCCTTGAGCGCTGCGCGCGGCACGCCGATGGCGTCAGCCAGTTCGTCCACGGTTTCGGCGGTAACGACGGCGTTTCTCTCCAGGACGCGGTGATAATCCTGGAATGTGAGCGCCGGCTCCTCGCAGCGCCGGTCGTAGATCGTCCAGGCCGTGCCCTCGGGCTGGGCGAGCACGGCGGAGGCCTGCTCGGAATAGCCGCTCATCTCGTTCGAGAAGCGTTCGCCATCGCGGTTCACCTGGAAGCCGCCGCGGATCACGAGCGCCCATGTCAGCGGCAGCTTCGGGCCGTTGGCGACGCAGTGGCCCTGATAGCCGCCGAGATCCGCCGTCGCGGCATCGAGAGCCTCGCCCCAGTCGAGCGCTTCGCCCTGGCTGCCGTCGTGGCCGCAATAGACGGCCTCGGCCATCTCGGGGATGTGCCGGGCAACGACAGCGGGGTCGGCGCCGTAGCCGCCGGTGGCCAGCACCAGCGCCCGGCAGCCGATGATCTGCTCGGCGCCCTCGGCATCACGGTAGCCCACGGCCGTCACACGGCGATCGCTGTCGGCATAGAGCGTCTCGACCGTCGCGGAGGTGATGAGGACCGCGCCGGCCTTGCGCGCCGCCGCCAGCAACCCCTCCTCCATTTCCGTGCCTGTCCGGCTTTTGGGGACGTGGTAGCGATGGCGGGAATGGCCGGGATAGAGGATATCGTCGAGCAGCTCGAAACTGACGCCGTGAGCGTCGACCAGCCATTCCACGGCCGGGCCGGAGGCCTCGGCGACAGCCCGCGCCAGCGCCTCGTCGGTCTCGCCCTTGGCCTTCTTCATGATGTCTGCGAGGAAGAGTTCGGGACTGTCCTCGATGCCCTTCTCGCGTTGGAAACGGGTGCCGGCGCCCGGCAGCATGCCGAGCGTCAGCGCGGTATTGCCGGAGGGCGCCGCGTCGCGCTCCAGCACGATCACCGAGGCGCCTGCGTCGCGAGCTGCGAGGGCCGCGCACAGGCCGGCGGCACCGGCGCCGATGATGACCACATCGGCGCTCTCTCGGACGGCCGCCTCGCCGGTGGGGCGAACCTGCGCCATGGCCTTACCAGCTCACCTGTTCGGCGATCACTGGCCCGGCCAGCCGGAAGCGGTCAATAAAGCGCTTTCCGCTGGCGAGCGTCCCATGGGCGAAGACGAGGCTGCCGTCGTCCGTCAGCGCTTCAACGAAGCTCTCGTAGCGCTTGCCGGCCTGCTGTGCGGCCGCTAGGGCATCGGTGAGTCCGGTGCTGCGCCCCTCGCTGTCCACGGCGATGAAATCCTCGGTCACCAGCGTCGAAGCCGCAGTTGCGTCGCCCTTTGCGAGCGCTTCCGCGAGCTGGGCGGCGACCTCGGTCGCCGGCGGCAGCGGCGGTCCGGGCACGCGCGAGACGCCGCCACGGGCATAGGCGCTCGGCGAGACCTCGCGCAGGATGGTGACGACGCCATCCGGCGGGGCGGCCATGACGGAACGGACGACGCGGGTCATGCCCTTCAACAGCCGCGACTTGGTGGCGGCATCATAGCCTTCGATGACGGTTGTTTCGACGACGGGCATCCATGGCCTCCCGATATTATTCTAGGGGGAACCGGCCACGGTCGCGGCCGGCGCGGTATTCGTAAAAAAGGCCTGGGCCCTAGGCCGCCGCGATCTCTTCGATCATCTCGGCAATGGTCGCGACGCGGCACACGGGCTTGAGCGCCGCGATGGCCGTCTCATGCGTTGCCGTGTTGAAGGCCGCGCTGCCATCCGAGAGCACCACCGTTGAGAAGTCGCGCACATGCGAATCCCTCACCGTGGAGGCGACGCCGCCATTCGTGACGATGCCGCCGATGATGAGCTTCTCGATGCCGCATTTGCGCAGCACCCACTCCATGCGCGTCATGTAGAAGGCCGAATAGGCGATCTTCTCGACGGTGAGATCTGCCGGTTGCAGCTCGTCCACGAGGCTGTGGCCCCAGGCGCCGGGCAGGAAATCACCCTTTTTGAGGAAGGGGCGAAGCTCCTTCAGGTGCGGCGAGATCAGGGGCTCGCCGCCCTTCGCTGGCACCAGCGTGAACTGCGTGGAGACGAACCAGCCGCCCTTTTGCCGAAGGAGGTCGGCCAGGGGCTTGATGCGGGCCGGCAGCGCCGCGATCTCCGGCGCGCCCTGGCCCGCCCGGCCATAGGCACCATCCGGATGGATGAAGTCGTTCTGCAGATCGACCGTCAAAAGCGCCGTCTTCGACAGCGGAATGTCGGCATGGCTCATGATGCGCGCTCCACGATGACGTTGCCGTAGTCGTCGATGCGCGCCGTGAGGTCGGGATCGACGACCGTCGTCGCATCAGGCTGT
The DNA here is from genome assembly GCF_018398315.1 of Chelatococcus sp. YT9. NCBI lineage: Bacteria > Pseudomonadati > Pseudomonadota > Alphaproteobacteria > Hyphomicrobiales > Chelatococcaceae > Chelatococcus > Chelatococcus sp. YT9. The sequence continues at coordinate 2,031,023 of NZ_JAHBRW010000001.1, read as the reverse complement.
TCCAGAATGGCCGGGCCACGCACCACGGTGCCGACCGGCAGGTCGAGGCGGGCGTAAATCGCCGCCTCATGCCAGGCGCCATCGAACCACACGTTGCGCGAGCCGAGCCGCGCCTTGTCGAGGCTGGCGTCACCGCTCGGCCGAAGAGCCGCAAGGTCGAAGCGTGGACGACGGCCGATGGCGGCCGTGCGCAGGTTGACGATGCGGGCCGGCACTCCATCCAGCAGACGGCTGAACGAGTTGCGGTAGGCCTCCTCGAAGGCCGTGCGGATCACCGCCTCGCCGACGCCCGTCGTGCCGTTCGCGATCGTCACCGGCAGCGGCACGGAAACCGTATGCGTCTGACCGACATAATGCATGTCGAGCTCGAACAGCACGTCGATGCGGTCGACCGCCAGGCCAGCCGCTTCGACGACGGCCTGCGCCTCGCTCGCCTCCGCCACCATGCGCTTGTCGAGCGCCGCCGCGTCGATGCCCTCGAGGCTCAGGTTCACGGTCTGCACCTGGTCATGCCGGATATCGGCGATGACGCAGCCGAGTGCCGAGGTCACCCCCGGATAGCGCGGCACGAGCGCGGCCTTGAGGCCGACGTCCTTGATCAGCGCGCCGACATGCAGCGCCCCGCCGCCGCCGAAGGGCACGGCGGCGAATTTGCCCGGATCATGACCGCGCTCGATCGACACGAGGCGGATAGCACCGGCCATCTTGGCATCGGCGATACGCACGATCGCCTCTGCCGCGACCATCACGTCAAGCCCGAGCGGCTTCGCCACATGTTCGTCGATCGCTGCGCGCGCCGCCTCGATGTCGAGACGCTTCAGCATGCCGCCGATGGGCCGGTCTGAGTTGATGCGCCCAAGCACCACATTGGCGTCAGTCAGCGTCGGCCGTGTGTTGCCCTGCCCGTAGCAGACGGGACCGGGCCGCGAGCCGGCGCTTTCCGGGCCGACCTGCAGCATGCCGCCTGCATCGACATGGGCGATGGAGCCGCCGCCGGCGCCTATGGTGGTGATCTCGATCATCGGCGTGCGGATGACGAGGCCGAAATCGATGGTGGTCTGGGCCGCGAGCGCCGTCTTGCCGCCGACGACCAGCGAGACGTCGAAGGAAGTGCCGCCGAGATCGCCGGTGATGACGTTGGGGAAGCCGGCAGCTTCCGAAATCGCCGCTGCCGCGATGACGCCGGCCGCGGGACCGGAGAGCGCGGTGCGCACCGGCAGGCGGCGCGCCGTCTCGGTCGACATCACGCCGCCGTTCGACTGCACGATGTGGAAGCGCCCGCCAAAGCCCTCGGACTTCAATGCATCATCGAGCTTGCCGAGATAGCTGCCGACCACCGGCTGCAGATAGGCATTCAGCGCCGTCGTCGAGGTACGCTCGAACTCGCGGATTTCCGGCAGGATCTGGCTTGAGCAGGCGATATTGCCGTTCGGCCAGACTTCGGCGGCAACGGCCAAAGCCTTCTGCTCGTTCTCGGGGTTGGCATAGGCGTTGACGAAAACGATGGCGAGCGCCTCGCAGCCAGCGGCGACGAGCTCCTTCGCCGCCTTACGCACGGCGTCCTCGTCGAGAGCCTCGCGGATCGTCCCGTCGGCCAGCGTGCGCTCGTTGACCTCAAGCCTGAGGTCACGGTCGATCACCGGGACGAAATCCCCCCACAGGCCCCAGGTGTGACGCCGGTCGCGCCGGCGCATCTCGAGCACATCGCGGAAGCCTCGGGTGGTGATGAGGCCGCAGCGCGCCCCCTTGCGCTCCAGGAGCGCATTCGTGCCGACAGTGGTCCCGTGCACGACGGACGTGAGATCGGCGATCGCGCCGAACACCTTCAGGCCGTTGAGGAAGCCGACGGCCTCGTCACCACGGTTGGACGGCACTTTCGCCGTGCGAAAAACCTTTGCCGGCTCATCATAGAAGAACAGATCCGTGAAGGTCCCGCCCACGTCGACGCCGACAATGCGTCCTTCGCGATTCTTGACCGACGCGTTCATGCCGCGGCTCCCTTGCGGAGGCTGGCCGTCGCCGCCTCATCGACTTCACCGTCGCCGCTCACGACGACCCCATAATCCCGACGAGCGCTCTCGGCGCTGATGTAGCCGAGGCGCACGTCCCGCGCGACGAGTGAGGCGTCACGCGCCAGCGGGCTGCCCCAGCCGCCGCCGCCCGGTGTCTGCAGCTTCACGGCGCGTCCGGCCGGCACCGGCACGCCTGTCACCTTCGAGACCAGCGGCGGCGAATGCTCGCCGTCCTCGGCCTCCCAGGTGAAGCGGTTGAGCCCGGCCGGGCCGCCGCCGAGCACGCCGAAGGGCGCGACCTTGCCGCGTTCGCCGAGCAGGAAGACTTCAGCGTCCGACAGCGCCTCCACCTCGTAGATCGCGCCGAAGCCGCCGCGATGGGTGCCGGGGCCGGCCGAATCCGGCCGGAGCGCCCATTGCCGGAACATCACCGGGTAGCTCGCCTCGAGAATTTCGAGTGGCGGAATCGTTGCCGTCGAGATCGGGTTGTTGGCGTGGTTCAGGCCATCCGTTTCCGGGTTGCCGCCCATGCCTCCACCGAAGAAGGAGAACATCACCCAGCGCTCGCCATTTGGGCGGTGGCCGGCAAAGGAAAGCGCGTTGATAGTGCCGAAAGGCGCGGCGGTCGCGCGCTCGGGATCAGCCTTGGCGAGCGCGCCGAGCACCACGCCGATGAGACGCAGGATTGTCTCGGTGTAGCCGGCCATGGGCTTCGGGGCGGTCGCGCCGAGCAAGGTGGTCGGCGGAATGACGAAGTCGATCGGTCGAAGACAGCCGGCATTGGCCGGCACATCCGTGAAGATGTGCTTCAGCGCCACGTAGCAGGCTGCGGCGGTCGTTGCGTAGGAGATATTGATCGGCCCCTGCGCCGGCGGTGACGAGCGCGAGAAATCGAGCGTCATCGTCTCGCCGGCGATGGTGAGATCGAGAGCGACGGTGAGCACGTCGTCGGTGATGCCGTCGTTGTCGAGCACGTCCTCGAAGGAATAGCGGCCGTCCGGCAGGGCGCGGATGGCGCTGCGCATCAGCGCCTCGGCGCGATCCGAGAAGGCCTCGAAGGCCGCCGACACAGTTGCCGGGCTGTACTCGTCAAGAAGCGACTCGAAGCGGCGCTGGCCAAGATCCAACGCATTGAGCTGGCCGTTGAGATCGCCCCAGTTGGACGTCGGCACACGGGAATTTGCGGCGAGCAGATCGACGATATCCTGGTTCAGCTTGCCGGCGGAGAACAACTTGACCGGCGGGAAGCGGACGCCTTCCTGGAAGCTCTCGGTGGCCTTGGGGTTGTAGCCACCCGGCACATTGCCGCCGATATCGAGCCAATGGCCGGCGGAGGCGAGCCAGCAAAACAGCTCCCCGTTCCGGAAGATCGGCCGCACGAGGCGGAAATCGTTGAGATGGGTGCCGCCAGCGTAGGGATCGTTGAACAGGAAGGTGTCGCCTTCCGCGAGGCCGCCCTCGCGCTCCACCTTGTCGATCACGGCCTTGACCGCAAAAGCCATGGCGCCGACGAAGATGGGAAGGCCGTTGGTGCCCTGAACCAGCGTCGCGCCGGTCGTGGCATGATAAAGGCCGTGGCAGGCATCCCGCGCCTCGGCGATGATCGGGTTGAACGCCGAGCGATAGAGCGTGGCGTCCATCTCATCCGCGATCTGCTCCAGGCGCCCCTTGAGCACGGCAAGGGTGACAGGATCGATACTCGTCATGCCGCGGGTTCCTTCTTGAAATCCTCGTAGGTGCGCCCGAGCGCCAGCAGCTCGGGCGTGCCGATCAGCGCGTTCAGGGCGTTGAAATCGAACATCCGCTCCTTGAACGGGTCGTTCGTGCCATTGGCCTTCAGCGAGCTGTAATAATCCTGCGCGGTACGGGCGAGCGCGCGCACGATGCCGCCGGGGAAGATCACGATCTTGAAGCCGAGGTCGCCGAGTTCGTCGGCGCTGGCAAGCGGCGTGTCGCCGCCCTCCACCATATTGGCGAGCAGCGGGAGCGTGCCGCCGAGCGCGCCAGTCACCGCCGCCAGCTGCTCCTTCGAGCGCGGCGCTTCGACGAAGAGCACGTCCGCACCGGCCTCGGCGTAGAGATGCGCGCGTTCGATCGCGCTCTCGAGGCCTTCGACCGCCACCGCATCGGTGCGCGCCACGATCAGCGTCTCCTCGCTGACGCGGGCATCGACGGCCGCCTTGACCTTACCGGCCATCTCGCCGGCACTGATCAGGCTCTTGTCCTGCAGATGGCCGCAGCGCTTCGGCAGCGTCTGATCCTCGAGCTGAATGGCCGTGGCGCCGGCCCGCTCGAACAGGCGCACGGTGCGCTGCACATTGAGGGCGTTGCCATAGCCGTTGTCGGCGTCGACGATGACCGCCGTCGGCACTCGATCCCGAACGAGGGTGATGACGTCGGCCACCTCGTTCATCGAGACGAGCCCGATGTCCGAGCGGCCCAGGCGCGTGTAGGCAATCGCCGCGCCCGATAGATACAGCGCCTCGAAACCGGCCGCGGCGGCGATCGATGCGGTCAGCGCGTCATAGATGCCGGGGGCAACGACCGGCGCCTTCTCCGTCAGTCTCTGCTTCAGAGTCATATCAATGATCCTCGAGCGCCGGCTCCGCGAGCAGCGCATCCAAATCGTCAAGGCCGGTTGCCTCATCCAGCGCGTCGATCGCCTGCCTGATGCGGGTCGCGTGGCCCTCGCCCCATACCGGCACGGCCAGCTCCATGAATTTGGCAATGACTTCATCAGGGCGGTAAGGGTCCACCGCATCGCCGCGGTTGGTGAAGGTCTCGCCGCTGAGCACCCGGCCGTCGGCCAGGCGGATGGTGACCCGCGCCGGGCGCTTGTCCGGCAGCATGGCGCTCATCGCCGGGTCCTCGTCGACCTTCACCCGTTTGGCCAGCTCGAGGATGCGCGCATCGCCCAGCGCAGGCGCGCGGAAGGCGGGCACCGAGGCGCTGCCATGGGCGATCGTGGTGGCCACGGCAAAGGGGAGCGAGAATTTTGCAGCGAGCATATTGGCGGGCGCCGGCCCGTCGAGCTGCGCTGCCCAGACATAGGTCACCACGTCGATGCCGGCGATGTCGGCGGGATCGATCGGGCCGTGCTCGGCGAGAAGCTTCGCCACCACGTCGAGCGCTCCATGGGTGAAACGACAGGCAGCGTGCCGCTTGAAGTAGTTGCGCTGGATCTCCCAGCGGGCGCCAAGCTCTTCCACCATCACGTCGGGGTTGAAGCCCTCCGCGAGGATGCCGCTGTAGACGGTCCGCACGCCGTCGATCTCGCCCGAGAAGCCGCTTGCGACCAAGTCCCAGGCGGTGAGGCCATTGCGGGCGGAAATGCCGGCGAAGCTGTTGCGCACGGTGGCGCCTTCCAGCATCGCGCGGAGGCTCGCGCCGACGCTGAGCGTCGAGGAGACATTGATGGCCGCGACGAGCGCGTCCGTATCGGCCCCTTCCAGATAGGCCGTCGCGAAGGCGGCGCCCACGGTGCCCCAGGTACCGTGCGGATGCACGGTTGTGCGCAGGCGCGACGCCGCGCCGATGCGGGCGCCCACCTCGTAGCCGAGGATGAAGGCAAGCAGGAAGTCACGGCCGTTGACCTCGGCGAGCGGCCGTGTGGCGAGGGCCGCCGGTAGAACGTGGATGCCGGGATGGCCGCGCGCGAAGGAATTGCCCTCGTCGAGTTCCAGCATGGTGCCGGCGACGCCGTTGGCAAAGGCGGCATCATCGGCGCGCAGGCGACGTCCGGCGCCGATTGCGGCCGCGCCTTCATGTCCGCCCCGGCGCGCGAGACGCGCCACCAGCGCGCGTGTTTCCGGCTCCTGCATGCCGGCCGCGACCGCGCCGATGCAGTCCAGCACGACGAGCTTGGCTTGCGCCACGAGCGCCTCGTCGAGGTCGTCGAAGTCGAGCGCCTTCGCGAATTCCGCGAAACAGACGAGCCAGGCCGGTTGCGGCTCGGCAAGCAGCACCGACGCCGGCACAACGTTGGGGGTAACGATGCCCATTTGGCTTTTCCTTACAATCCGAGATAGGCGCGCTTGAGCTCGGGATCGCTCGCGATGCTTTCGGCCGTGCCGGCCATGGTGACCACGCCGTTCTCGATGATGTAGGCGCGCTTCGCGATCTCGAGCGATTGCACCACATTCTGCTCGACCAGCATGATCGGCATCCCGTCCGCGTTGAGCTTACGGATCAGCGTGAACATCTCCTCGACGAGGAGCGGCGACAGGCCAAGCGAGGGCTCGTCCAGGATGAGAAGACGCGGTTCCGCCATCATGCCGCGGCCGATGGCGACCATTTGCTGCTCGCCCCCGGAGAGCGTGCCGGCCGCCTGGGCCATACGCTCGCGCAGACGCGGGAAGGTCTCGAAGACGCGCTCCAGGTTGCGGGCGCGGTTGTTCTTCGCGCGGCGGTAGCTGCCAAGCTCCAGATTTTCCCGCACATTCATGTTCGGGAAGATCTTGCGGCCTTCGGGGACATGGATGAGCCCAGCCTCGACAATGGCGGTAGAGTTGGCGCCCGTCAGCGGCTGGCCTTCAAACGTGATCGATCCGGCCCGGGGAGCAAGAACCCCCGACAGAACCTTGTTCAGGGTCGTCTTGCCCACGCCATTGGAGCCAAGAACCGCGACGATCTCGCCGCTTTGCACGGATATGTCGATCCCGCGCAGCACTTCGACCTCGCCGTAGCCGGCGCGCAGACCAGAGATCTCAAGCATGGCTTGCCTCCTCGGCACGCAGACGCGCGGCGGCTCCCTTGCCGAGATAGGCCTCGACAACATGGGGATCGACGCAAACCTCGCGCGGCGTGCCCTGGGCGATCATCTTGCCCTGCGCCAGCACATAGACCTCGTCACACAGGTTCATCACCGCCTGCATGACGTGCTCGATCATGAGGATCGTCACGCCGTCATCGCGGATGGCGCGGATGACGGGCACGATATCGCGGATTTCGGAGGGATTGAGCCCCGCCAGCACCTCGTCCAGCAGCAGAAGCTTCGGTTCGGTCGCCAAGGCCCGCGCCAGCTCGAGCCGCTTGCGACCTGCGACTGTGAGGCTCGCCGCCGGCTTGTCGAGATCAGCGCCAAGCCCGACGCGCCGCGCGACCGCCTCGGCCTTCTCGTGCGCTTCGTTTGAGCGTGCATGACGCAGATAGGCGCCGACCGCGATGTTCTCTCGCACGTCGAGGCCCGCGAAAGGCTGCACGATCTGGAAAGTGCGGGCGATGCCGAGCCTTGCCCGCTCGTGGGCGGGCTGCGGCGTGATATCGCTGGTCTCGAAGAAGACGCGTCCGGCGGTCGGATCGAGAAAGCCGGCGATGATGGCGAATAAGGTCGTTTTGCCGGCCCCGTTCGGGCCGATGAGACCGACGATGCGGCCCTTGTCGACCTTGAGTGACGCGCCCCCGACGGCCGTGAGGCCCCCGAAGCGCATCGTGATATCCCTGACCTCCAGCATCACGCGGTCTCCTCGGCGGTTTTTGTCACCGGCTGCGGCCGAAAGCGGAGCTTGCGCAGGAGACCGAGCACGCCGCCAGGCGCGAAGGCCACCACGAGGATCAGCACCGCGCCGTAGACAGCAAGGTCAATGCCCGCCACCCGGCCGGCAAGAAGCTTGCTCGCCTCGCCGAGACCATGGAGTGTGAAGGCCCCGATGATCGGGCCGAGCACGAGGCCGCGGCCGCCGACCATGGGCGCCAGCAGCGCCTCGACGGAAATCCACAGGCCATAGGCAATATTCGCGTCTATATAGAGGAAGTATTGCAGGTAAAGGCAGCCGGCGACCGCGGTGAGCGCCGCGGACACGGTGATCGCCTTGAGCTTGACGGATAACACGTCAACGCCGAGCGCGCGCGCGGCTTCCTCATTCTCACGCACGGCGACGAGCTGCGCGCCGAAGCGCGAATTGGTGATCATCTGGCAAACGATGAGCCCCACGGCAACGAAGCCGAGCGCCAGCCACAGAAACGCCGCCCGGCTCGTGAACTGCATGTTCCAGAAGCCGACGTCGAGCTTCATCAGCATGCCGGCGGCGCCGCCCGTGAAGCCCGCCGCATTGGCCAGGATGCGCAGCACCTCGGCGAAGGCGAGCGTGACAAGTGCGAAATAGGACCCGCGCAGCCCGGCGCGGAACGACAGGAAGCCGATGATCCAGCCGACCGCCGCGCCGCAGGCGACAGCGACCGCGGTCGCCACCCAGGCATTGATGCCGAAGCGCACCTGCAGGATGGCCGACACATAGGCGCCGGTGCCGAAGAAGGCCGCATGGCCGAAGGAGGATTGCCCGCCGACGCCGCCGAGAAGGTTCCAGCCCTGCGCCGCCAGCGTGATGATCAGCACGAAGACGACGAAGTTGAGAACGACGTTCGATGTGACCGCGAAGGGCAGCAGCGCGAGGATCGCGACAATGAGGATGATGGGGAGATAGCCGCGTCGTGTCATGCCCGTGCTCCGAACAGACCGGTGGGCCGGAACAGCAGCACCAGGATAAAGATGAGGAAGATGCCGATCTGGCCGAGGCTCTCGCCCAGGAACAAGCCGCAGAGGCTTTCCACGACACCGATGAAGAGACCGCCGATGAGCGCGCCGGTGATCGAGCCCATGCCTCCGAGAACGACAATCGTGAAGGCAACCAGCACGAAGGCGCCGCCGACACGCGGATTGACGTAGAAGGTGGGCATCAGCAGACAGGCAGCAATGGCGAGCGTGGCGCAGCCTATGCCGAAGGTCACCGCGAAGACGTGCGAAACGTTGATGCCGACGAGCCGCGCGCCGAGCTTCTCCTTGGCGACGGCCCGGATCGCCTTGCCGGTATCGGTGCGCGCCAGCAGCAGCCAGAGCAGCCCCGTGACGATGACCGCGCCGATGAAACCGAAAAGCCGCGCCTGCGATATGAGCAGCGGGCCGACCTCGAACACATTGAACGAATAATCGGTGCTCAGCGAGCGCGTATCCGAATGGAAGCCAGCGAGCAGCGCGTTCTCGATGATGATCGAGAGGCCGAGCGTGATGAGCAGGATATTGCCATCGTCGCCGTGGCTCGCCGGGCCGATGACGAAGCGCTGAACGGCATAGCCGATCGCGAAAAAGATCAAGGTAAGCGGCAGGATCGCCAGATAAGGGTCTAGCCCCAGAATGCTATGGGCCAGCCAAACAGCAAACATCGCACAGGTCAGGAATGCACCATGCGCGAAGTTGATGATGTGCAAGACGCCATAAACCAGCGTCAGACCAAGCGCGATGAGCGCATAGACCGCACCGGTCAGAAGGCCATTGAGCATGGCTTCCGCGACGATGGGAAGGGAATACATCGAGCGATCCGCCTACAATAAGGGAGAGCGGGCGACGCGAAAGAGACGTCGCCCGGAGGAAGGTCAGCCCCGGACGGGAAAGACCGGTTTGGCATCCGAGAAGGCCTCAGGATAGACCACGCGGATAGTCGCCTTCTGCACCTGCGTCGAAACCGGGGCAGCGCCCTGGTTCTGACCGCCCTCGAACTTCGTCGGGCCATAGGGCATCAGGTGCTTGTCGAAGGTGGAAGCAGTGATCGACTCGATCAGCTTGGCGCGATCGGCGGAGGCCGCACGCTCAATGGCATCGGCGAGCAGCAACACGCAGGAATAATTGAGCGGCGTATTATAGTTCCACTGCTTCCCGGCATCGAGTACGCGCTTCTGCAGGTCCGCATTCTTCGGGTTGCGCGGATCGTGCCAGTGATTGACGTCCATGATGTTCTCAGCGGCTTCCGGAAACTCCTTGACGAAGCGCATGTTCGAGGCGGCGCCGTTCACCACCGCGTACACCGCCTTAGGACGCACGCGCTGCTGCTGCATGGTGCGGGCGAGAAGCACCGTTTCACCATAATAGGTGCTCGGGATAATCAGGTCCGGGTTGAGCGAACGCAGGCGCAATGCCACGTTGGAGAGGTCGCGCGAAGGCGTCGGGATGGCGATCGTCTCGATGATCTCGAAGCCGTGCTTCGGCAGCTCCGTCTGCATGAGCTTGGCAAGGCCGGAACCGAACAGGCCGTCTTCATGGACGAGCGCGATGGTCTTGGCGGGCTTGCCGGCCGCGTCATTGATACGCACCAGGTTCTGGATGGCAGCCTGCGTGCAGATGCCGAAACCTGGTGCGAAGCGGAACGTGTTCTTCAGGCCGCGCTGGATGATCTGATCCGACACGCCGACGTCGACGATATAAGGCAAGTCGTAACGCGCGGCCGCCTGGGTCGTCGCAAGACAGATCGGGCTCGCGAAGCCACCGACGATGGCCGCAACGCCTTCGCTCTGCATGCGCTCGACTTCCTGCACGCCCGCCTCCGGGTTGGAGCGCGCGTCGCCGAACACCATCTCGATCTTGGCGCCACCAAGCGACTTGATGCCGCCGGCCGCATTGATGTCAGCGATCGCCAGCTCGGCACCTGCGCGGCCGAACTCGCCGTCCATGGCTAGCGCGCCGGTAACCGGCTGCAGGATGCCGACCTTCACCGGCGGCGGCTCGGCCGCGCGCAGAACAGACGGTGCAGCGATCGCGGCAGCAGCGGCGATACCCCCCTTGAGAGCGCCGCGCCGGCTAATGGATTTGCTGAACAATGTCATCACCATTTCTCCTCTGACAACCGCCCCCCTCGGTGGCGGCCTCCTTGCTTTTTGGTTGCTTCGAACGCACAACCACAGACAGGCTACACTCAGGCCTTCGTCCTGCGTGGTACCTCCCCGCGTCGCATCTGGGGCTTTGCTTCCTGCCGCGCCAAGGCTTCCGGCCTTGTCTTGGCATCACCTTTTCGTGCGCGCTCGACAGGCGTCCACGAGCGCGAGTTGGCAGCCCCTGTCCGCACCAGATCCATCTGGAAGGAATAGCGATCCGGCCGATAGAAGGCCTGCAGATGCTCGATGCCCTCCCCGGACGGCCCGTAGACCACACGGGTGAGGGCGAGGAGAGCCGCTCCGATCTCAAGCCCAAGGGCCTCGGCGATCTCCGGTCCAGCCAATGTCGCGCCAATCATCTGACTGGCCCTTTCAGCCTCAAGACCGGAGCGCTCCAGCAATTCGAGGAGGGGCTTCGAAGCAAGGTCAGCTTCCGAATAGGAGACACCGATGCGCTCGGGCACATGCGTCACGAGATAGGAGAACGGCTGCCCGTCGATGACACGCAGCCGCACGGAGCGCTGCACGCGCTCCCCTGCGGCAAGCTGAAGGGCCTCCGCCAGCACGGGCGTAGGCGCGACATAGCCGAAGGACAGAAGCTTGACCTCGGTGCGTCGCCCCATCTCCACCAGATGGGACAGGAGGTTTGCGAAATCGGCCGTGACGGGGAAATTCGCCTTGCTGCCGTTGACAAAGGTGCCGGAGCCCGGACGCCTCTCGATGAGACCTTCGTCAGCCAGCTTGTCGAGCGCCCGCCGCACCGTGACGCGCGAAACGCCATGCTGCTCGGCCAGGGCAGGCTCGCTCGGAAGGCGGGTTTGCGGACGCTCCTCGCCACTGATGATGCGATCTCGCAGCAGCAAATAAAGTCTGCGCGCTTTCAGAGGCTCGACGCTGGCCATCCCGCTCTTCTTTCTGTTCTATTATAGATACAGAAACCTGTATTATACATGACACATCTCCGCCACCTGTCAAGCGCGGCCGAGTCGACGTTTCACAACACGCGGCCGAGATCCGGGTGCACTAGCAACGGCCGGCCAATCGCCACGAGATCGGCATGTCCTTGGCGTAGGATATCCTCGATCTGGACCGCCGTCCTGATGTTGCCCACGGCGATGACGGGCACGGCGATCCGTTCGCGGATGGTACTGGCAAACCCAACCTGATAGCCCGGCCCGGTGCTCGGCGGCGGTTCCGGGGAGAGCCCGCCGGAGGACACGTGCACGGCGTCGAGGCCAAGCGGCACGAGCACTGTGAGCGCCTCCGCGATCATCTCGGCGGTCAACCCGCCTTCCTTATAGTCGCTCGCTGATACGCGTATCGTGACCGGCACGTCACGCCCGATAGCCTCCCGCACCGCGCGAATGACATCGGCGACGATGCGGCTCCGCCCCTCGAGGTCTCCACCGTAGGCGTCGTCGCGTCTGTTCGACAGCGGCGAGAGGAACTGATGCAGGAGGTAGCCGTGGGCCGCGTGCAGCTCCACGCCGTCGAAGCCGGCGGCAAGCGCCCGGCGGGCAGCCGTGGCGAAAGCGGTGACAACGCGAGTGATATCGTCGAGGCTCATGGCCTCCGGCATCCCATAGTCGTCGTCATGGGGAATGGCGCTCGGCGCGATCAGCCTTGATCCCGGATGGGGACGCGACTTTCGGCCGCCATGGCTCAGTTGCATGAGGATGGGCACGCCTTCCGCCTTCACGGCCGCCGCGATCGCGGCGACCGGCGGCACATGCGCCTCGCTGAACAGGCCGATGTCATCGGCCATCAGCCGCCCTTCCGGCGCGACGGCCGTCGACTCGATGATGACAAGCCCGACGCCGCCCCGCGCGCGCCGCGCGTAGTGATGCACATGGTAAGCCGTTGCGAAGGCCTCGGCCGTACCTTGGTACTGCTGCATCGGCGGCAGGACGATGCGATTTTTGAGCGTGAGCCCGCCGATGGAAAAAGGTGTGGAGGCCAAACCCGGAGAGACCTGCCCCATGTCACTCACCCCGCCTGGGCATCGCCCAGGGTCGGCTCTTCGCATCAGCCGCGACAAAAGCCTTGATGGCGTCGGATTGACTCATCGTGAGGTCGATATCGTCCCAGCCGTTGAGCAACTTCGTGCGCCATACAGGATCAACGGTGAAAGGCACGGAGAGATTGCCGACCACGATGCGGCAGGCCTCGAGATCGACCAGCATGTCGCGCGCTCCCTCCTCCAGCGCCGCGATCAGGCTCTCGCCGTCGGCCTCGGCGACTTTGGCCGGCAGCAGCCCGTTGTTGACCGAGTTGGAAGCGAAGATGTCACCGAAGCTCGGCGCGATGACGCAGCGGATGCCATAGTCGACGAGCGCATAGACCGCCGCCTCGCGGGAGGAGCCGCTACCGAAGTTGCGTCGCGCGACGATGACTTGCGCGCCCTGGCGCTCCAGCGCATTCAGGGGAAAGTCCGGCCGTGGCGCGCCAGCCTCGTCGAAGCGCAGGTCGTGCAGGAGATAGCCGCCATAACCCTCTGCGCGCGACCGCTTCATGAAGCGGGCGGGGATGAGCTGGTCCGTGTCGACGCTCGAGAGCGGCAGCGGGCAGGCGATGCCGCTAAGCTTGGTGAAGGCTTCCATCAGTTGCGCCCCTTCAAAAGCGGACGCATGTCCGTGAGATGGCCCGTGACAGCCGCGGCCGCGGCCATGGCGGGCGACATGAGATGGGTGCGGGAGCCTGGCCCCTGCCGGCCACGAAAATTGCGATTGGTGGTCGAGGCGCAGCGCTCGCCCGGCGCCACCAGGTCGCCATTCATGCCGACGCACATCGAGCAGCCGGAATCGACCCACTCCAGACCCGCCTCGATGAAGATGCGATCGAGGCCCTCCTCCTCCGCCTGACGCTTCACCTGGGCCGAACCCGGCGAAACGAGGCCCGGCACCTGCGCCTTGCGGCCGGCCAATACGGCTGCGGCGGCGCGGATGTCTTCGATACGGCTGTTGGTGCAGGAGCCGATGAAGATGCGATCCACCCGGATGTCTGTGAGCTTCTGGCCGGGCTTCAGCCCCATATAGTCGATGGCGTCGCGGATATGCGCCGCGCGGCCGGGATCGCCAGCCTTGTCAGGATCCGGCACCGCCATGGTGATCGGCAGCGCGTCCTCGGGGCTCGTACCCCAGGTGACGATCGGCGCAATCTGCGAGCCGTCGAGGCTCACTTCCTTGTCGAAGATCGCGTCGGCGTCGCTGGCGAGCTTGAGCCAATCCTCCGCTGCGCGGTCGAAATCGGCGCCCTGAGGCGCAAAGGGGCGCCCCTTGAGATAGGAGATCGTCGTCTCGTCAGGCGCCACCATACCACAGCGCCCGCCGGCCTCGATGGACAGGTTGCAGAGCGTGAGGCGCCCTTCCATCGTCAGGCCGCGGACCGATGAGCCCGCATATTCCATGGCGTGCCCAGCCGCTCCGTCCGCGCCGATGGCCGCGATGATCGACAACGCGATGTCCTTGGCGACGATGCCGGGCGCGAGTTCTCCGTCGACGCTGATGCGCATGCGCTTTGGGCGTTTCTGCCAGAGCGTCTGCGTCATGAGCACATGCGCCACCTCGGAGGCGCCGATGCCGAAAGCAATGGCGCCAAACGCGCCGTGTGTCGCGGTGTGGCTGTCACCGCAGACAATGGTGAGCCCCGGCAGGGTCAAGCCCTGCTCCGGCCCGACCACATGGACGATACCCTGCCCGGGATCGTCCAGCCCGAACAACTTGAGATGATGGCGGGATGCGTTGCCGCGCAGCCGCTCGATCATGTCGCGGATTGCCGGATCGATCTTCGCGAGATCGCGCACACGGGTCGGAACGTAGTGATCCTCGATGCCGAAGGTCAGGTCCGGCCGGGATACCTCGGCACCGCGCCCCTTCAGCTTGTCGAAGGCGTGAAAGGACCCCTCATGCAGGAAATGTCGGTCAATCCAGAGAAGACTCTGCCCATCCTCGCGATGAACAACGACATGCGCGTCCCAAACTTTATCAAACAGTGCGCGCGGGGTCGCGACCAATGCCATCGGCCTTGTCCTTCTTGCCTCTCCTCGGGAAGGTTACGCCCAATTGCCCCTCCAAGGCAAATCTTGTTTTAATTCTAATACAGATTAATATCCTAGATATGTGACAGGTTCCTGTCCGTTCAAGGCTGATGCTGGGAGGCTTCCGTGAGTGATGTGATCCGTGACGGCGACAAGACCTTCGAGTTCGCGGTACCGGTCGTCGTCATCGGTGCCGGCGCCGCCGGCCTCATCGCCGCATTGGCGGCACGGGAAGCTGGCGCCGATGTGCTTGTGCTCGAACGCGACGCCCTGCCGCGTGGCTCGACCGCACTGTCCGCGGGCCTCATTCCCGCCGCCGGCACCCGCTGGCAGAACGAAGCAGGCATCATCGACAGCCCCGAGACTTTCGCCACCGACGTGATGGCCAAGGCCAAGAACGAGCCGGACCCCGGCCTCGTCGCGCTGGTGACCCGGGAAGCAGGCCCTGCGGTCGAATGGCTCGGCGCAACCTATGGCCTGCCCTTCTCCGTGATCGCCGACTTCAGCTACCCCGGCCACAGCGCGCGGCGCATGCACGGCCTGCCGACCCGCTCCGGCGAGGAGCTGATCGATGCCCTGCGTGGCGCCGCCGAGAGTGCTGGCATCGACATTCTCTGCGAAGCGCACGTGACCACGCTCTTCGCCGACGCCAACAACCGTGTCACGGGCCTCGCCTTCGTCAGGCCTGACGGCTCACGTGATGAAGTCGGCTGCGACCAGCTCATTCTCGCTTGCAACGGTTATGGCGGGAATAAAGATCTCGTGAAGGAGCACATCCCTTCCCTCGCGGAGGCGCTTTACTTCGGCCACGAGGGCAACAAGGGCGACGCGCTTCTCTGGGGCGAAGCGCTCGGCGCCGCCACCCGCCATCTCTCCGGCCACCAGGGCCACGGCTCCGTCGCGCATCCCGCCGGAATCCTCATCAGTTGGGCGACAATCACCGAAGGCGGCGTGCAGGTGAATCTGAACGGCGAGCGCTTCTGCGATGAATCCCGTGGGTATTCGGAACAGGCGGCCGAGGTGCTGCGGCAGCCGCAGGGCCTCGCCTGGACGGTGTTCGACCACCGCATCGCCGACATCACCCGGCAGTTCGAGGACTACAAGCGCGCCGAGGCCATGGGCGCCATCGTCACCGCCAACGACTGGCCCACGCTCGCCGAGCTCATGGGCGTGCCGGCCGAGGCGCTGGCCGCAACCATGGCCGCGACGGCGGAGGCCAAGGCGGCGGCTACCCAGGCAGGAGCCGGCCGCGATGCCTTCGGCCGCGACTTCACCGGCGTGCCCGCCCTCACGGCACCCTATTGCGCGGTGAAGGTGACCGGCGCGCTCTTCCACACCCAGGGCGGCCTCGTCGTCGACGACGATGCGCGTGTGCTCGACGGCGCGGGCCGGCCGCTGCCGAACCTCTTTGCCGTGGGCGGCGCCGCCTGCGGCGTCTCGGGCTCCAAGGCCGCCGGTTATCTCTCCGGCAACGGCCTTCTCACCGCCGTCACCCTCGGCCGCGTCGCGGGCCGGGCCGCGGGGGCGGGGGCTGTGGCAGGTTGAGCGGGCTACCTTCACGGCTCGCCCTTCACTGCACTTGAGCCGGCTTGATCCTGATGCCCTGGCCATGAGGTGCGGGTGGCTGGTCGACGACTGTGTCGACCGGATACTGGAGAGGCCCCGCTTGCTGAATTGCCTCCCCGATCAGCGGACGCAGTTCCTCATACGAAGCCTTGCACGAAATGTCGGACCGCACATCGAGAAACCATGATCGCTCATTGGTCGCGGGCCAATAGGCAAGCGCCAGCCACGCCTCACGAATCCTCGCATCGTTTTTGAACGCCCGGGTGAGACTTGCTATCAGTTGCTCCGGCCGCACCTCAGGCGCGCCGAGCATGACCCGCGTCTCGGTCTCGACGATGCGTATGTCCGGGCGCCCGAGAAGCCTCGCCAACTCCGATGCGGTCCAATAGAGACCGTAAGGCGTGCCTGGATTGAGGAAAGCGCCCGTCGCCGCGACCAGGTTGAACAGGTCCTCCGCTTTGATGCCGAGATAACTTGTGACCGCGCCTCTGGCGTCGGCCACGCGCTCTTCAGACGTGAAGATCGCCGGGACGGCATTACCATCAGGCCCTGTAACCATATGCAGTTGCAACCGGGCGCCAGGCTGCAAAGTGGACGTGTCAGGAGACATCCCCGGCGGGAGTTCGACATAAAGATACGATCGCATCAGCGCGTGGAGAAAAAGCGGCCGCTGCGCCGGGTCGCGCGTCGCCTCGACGAGCAAGCGCTCCAGCTCATTCCGAGGTTCGAACAGCAATGTCGATGCCGGTGCTTCCGTACGAGCCGCCGAATTGGCCTCCTGTTCCGCGAAAGTCGCCTTCGCTTCACCGCGCAAGCTTGTAAAGCGCAGGCCGGAGAACGGATTCGTCATAGATACTTCCCCACAAGTCCAAAGCGTTGAACAGGCGCCGCCCTCCGCTACTTTACTTTATCCTGTTCGGGGTCTCGCTGCGTGTCGCCCGCCTCATCAGGAGGAGACCCGATGACAGGAAAATCCACGAGAATACCTCGCAATCCCGCAAGGATACCCGGCAGATAACTCTGGTCGATCTCAAATACAAAATGATGCCGCTGAACGGGATTTTCAAAATCGCATTCAACCGAAACCTTGATATCTCCCAAGTTAGAGAGCGCGATTTTAACGTCCAGCGTCTCTTCCGCAGTTTGCAATGCCGCGGATCCGGCAAGCTCGCGGTCGACAACTTCCAGCTCGTCGTAGAATGCGGCCAATTCATCCGTACGCAGGAATGCGCCGGCCTTCTCGACAAGAGCGTGGGGCGTTTCCACCCTCATCAACACGTTCAGCCAGTTGTCGTCAAAATAATAGCCAAGGGCAGGCCGCTCGTAGGATAGCACCCACAAGGAGAGCCCGCCGATCCGGACGTCAGGCTCTTCATCGCACGTATCGCCATCCATGTGGCTCTCGACCTTGTCCGCCCGCGCCCCTAAAACGGCGCCTTCTCCGGCTTGAACTGGCCAGCCACGTTGCCGCTCAGTTCGATGGTGTCGGGGTTGAGCATCATGACGGGCGCGCCGGGCGACAGGTCGAAGCGCGACAGGCCTGCCCAGATGACGCTGGGACTTGTCGTCAGCTGAAAGAAATAGACCTTGTTGGTGAGATTGCAGACTGTCCGATACTCGGTGTTATACACGCCGAAATTCTTGTAGGGCGCGCCGAAAGGCACGGATACATTGGCCATGAGCGCGAACATCGAGGCAACCGCCTCTCGCTCGCTCTTAGGCTCTGGCAATACACGCTGGTAATAGGCCGCGCGCTGGAAGCGATCCGTCGGCGAGACATTGCCCGGCAGAGGCGTGTTGGAACTTGGGTTCGCGAAGTCGCTCTTCTCCGACATCGTCTTGAGCAGCACGAGTTGCTGGTCATAGGTCGGGTCGTTGGTCATCACGCGGAATTCGCGGCCGTGATGAACGACGGGCTTGCCATCGATATATTCAATGATCGCGGAGTCGCCCGTCGCGTCCTCCAGCGCCAAATGCACGGTCGCCTTGCGACCGCGGGCCTCCACCATCACGGGCTGGATGGTTTCGAGCAGCGCCAGCGCCTCGGTCACGGTCGCCGCGTTGTCGAGTGCGAACTGCAGCCATAAACCCGCCTGAAGCCCTGGCTTGGCAGGATCGCGCGGACCGAAGTCGGTCGCGTTGAGATACAGCAGATGCCCGGCAAGCCCCTGCTCGTTGAGCCCGTCGACGCTGCCGATACCATAGACCGTGGTGACCAGGCTGCCGTATTTCGAGGTCCAGCGCGCGGGGTTTGCTTCCACGACGGTCGCGGGACCAAGCCGGCCGCCGTCCCGTGCCATTCCGCGCGGGAAGACCGTGAGAATGGGCTCGGTGGATTCCGGCCAGTCCATGGTGCGGCCGACAACAACCAGCTGCGCGTTGTCGTTCCACAGTACCCGCGTGCAGGCCTCGGCGGCCCTGTCGGGGCGCAGAGCCACCACGCTTGCGATGGCCCCGCCAAGAAGCCCACAAAATGTCCTGCGTCGCATATCGACCCCATAAGGCACACACACTGAGAAAGCATAGGGCAAATTGTGGCCGAGGGCACGGGATGCGGACGGACTTACCAACAGCCCGGCGTGGCCTTTGCCGTCGCCCCTGCCACTGCGAGCGCGCTCCCTTGACTTCCGGCGCGAACGGGCCAACGTTAAGCCCATGATCAGCACCGGCGCCACTCTCTTCGTCAACGTTCATCGGGTTTGCCCGATCGCGGGCCTTTAGCCCCCGAGCTCGGCCCCGCGCGCCCCGAGCTCCGGGGGGCGCTTTGACGGAACCGCAGGTGCGACGGCCCGGATTTGGGCCCCCTCTCATTCATTGTCCATGATGTTACGGGTCATCCAAGGCGCGTTGCGCATGGAGCCGTATTTCAACTTAAGAATCTCAAGCCACAGGATCTTCAGACCGATGTCCAGCACCCAAGCCAAGAAGCGGCGCAAGCCTAAGATTGTCGTAAGCGAGGCGGAATATGAACGCCTCGTCGGCCTGGCTACAGCCGCGCTCGACCGGATTCCCGAAGTGGCGGAAGAACTTCTCGCAGAAATGGACCGCGCCTCGGTCGTCGCGGACAAATCCGTGCCGCGCAACGCCGTGCGCATGGGCTCAACGCTGGAATACCAGACGGCCGAGGGCGAGAAGCGCCGTGTGACGCTGGTCTATCCCGGTGACGCCAATATCGCGGATGGCAAGATCTCGATCATGACGCCGATCGGCACGGCTCTCATCGGCCTTTCGCCCGGGCAGTCGATCACCTGGATCGCCCGCGATGGCCGCCAGCATGAACTCACGGTCGTCACCGTCGAGCAGCCGGCAACGGCATCCTGATTTTCCAGCGCGGAGTGGTGCTGGCCTTTCCGTCTGCGCTCAGGGGCCTAGCTCGGCTCTCCGCCAATAGTCGGTAGACAAGCCGCCTTGACGGCGGATGCAATCGATTACATCCTTCTCTCAGGTTCCGCAGTGGACATATCGGGAGGAGATGATGATCAGCAGTTCTGCTACGCGCCGGGCAATTCTCGGCGCCGTTGCCATGGGTACCATGGTGGCCCTCGGGGCCACGGCCCAGGCTCAGCAGTCTTTCAAGATCGGCCTGTCCAACGGCTGGGTGGGCAGCGAGTGGCGCACCCAGATGATCGAGGAGGCGCAGGCGGCCGCGGCGGCGTGGAAGGCCAAGGGCGTCAATGTCGAGGTGGTGGTGCAGAGCGCGACCGTCGATGTGCAGGGGCAGATCGGCCATGTGCGCAACTTCATCAACCAAGGCGTCAACGCCATCATCATCAACCCGAACAGCCCAACGGCCTTCGACCCCGTGTTCGCGCAGGCCAAGGCGCGCAACATCCTCGTCGTGTCGACGGATGCGGAGGTGTCTTCCAAGGACGCGATCTATGTCGGCATCGACCAGAAGGACTGGGCGGTGAAGTCAGCCGAATGGCTGGCGAAGACGCTCGGCAACAAGGGCAACGTGGTCACCATCAACGGCATCGCCGGCCACCCGGCCAATGAGATGCGCGTCGCCGGCTATCGCGAGGTCTTCGCCAAGCACCCCGACATCAAGGTGCTGAACCAGGCCAATGCGGACTGGGACCAGGCCAAGGGCCAGCAGGTGATGCAGAACCTTCTCGCCACCTATCCCAATATCAACGGTGTCTGGGTGCAGGACGGCATGGCCGACGGCGCCTGGCGCGCCATTGAGGCCGCGGGCAAGAAGGACCAGATTGCAGCGACTGGAGAGATCCGCAAGGACTTCCTCACGCGCTGGTCCGAGCAGAAGCTGAACTCCGGCGCCTCCGTCAACCCGCCCGGCGTCATGGCCTCCGCGCTCAACGTGGCTGTGCACCGCCTGATGGGTAAGGAGTTCAAGGACGGTGTCTTCAAGGGCCAGTATGGCAATGCCATCTATATCCCGATCCCCTTCGTGGACAACAGCAACCTCGCCGAGGCGCTGAAACAAGCCGAAGGCAAGCCGGGATATTGGTCCGTGACGGCCGTCGTCACCCCCGAAGAAGCCCAGCAGTACTTCAAGTAGTCATGGCGTCGGACCAAGCCGCAACAGGCGGGAGAGACGCGGCGCTTCTTGTCGCCGAGCGCGTCGGCAAGCGCTTCGGCGCGGTCGTCGCGCTGGCGGACGGGCGTTTGCGGGTCGAGGCGGGCGAGATTCACGCCCTCCTCGGCGCCAACGGCTGCGGCAAGTCCACGCTTTGCAAGGTGGTCGCTGGCACTGTCGCTCCCGATGCCGGGGCCATCGCCGTCGGTGGCCGGGCGGTTCAGTTCCGCAATCCGCGCGATGCCGAAGAGGCGGGCATCGCGTTGTTCTACCAGGAACTCAGCCTCATTCCCCAATTGAGCGTCGCAGCCAACATCGGCCTCGGCCGCGAGCCGCGCACAGGCCTGGGCTTCGTCGATCGCCGTCGCCTACAGGGCGAAGCGGAGACACTGATCCGGCTGTTCGACGGCGTCGTGGGGCCCGAGCTCACGCCCGAGGCTGTTGTCGCCGAGCTGACGCCGGATTTGCGCCAGATCGTCGAGATCCTCAAGGTCCTCGCCCGCCGTCCCCAGCTGATCATCCTTGATGAGGCAACTGCTGCTCTCGATGGGCGTCAGTCTGCGCGCCTGTTCGAGATCCTGAAGGCACGTAAGGCGGAAGGCATCTCCACGCTGATGATCTCCCACCGCCTCGACGAGGTCTTCGCGGTGTGCGATCGCATCACCGTGATGCGCGGCGGCGTCACGGTGGCGGAACTCGTCACGGCCGAGACCGACCGCGACGCCGTGGTGCGCCACATGGTTGGCGATGCGCGCATCCATCCCGCCGCCAGCCAGCGCGTGCCGCCTGCGGCAGCAGCGCCGCGCCTCACCGCGGAAGGCGTGCGCAACGCGCGCGTCCATGATGTGTCCCTCTCGCTTCGGCCGGGTGAAATCGTAGGTCTCGGCGGCTTGCAGGGGCAGGGCCAGTCGGCCCTGCTGCAAGGCCTTTTCGGCGCCCTGCCCTTCACGGCCGGCCGCGTCACCGTCGCCGGCGAGTCGGTCGTCATCACCCGCACCGCCGACGCCATCGGGCGCGGCCTCGCCTATGTCTCCGGCGATCGCGGGCGGGATGCGGCGCTCACCGGCCGCTCCATCTTTGAGAATCTGGTGGCGGCGCTTCTCGTGCGCGAACGACGCCGGCTGGTGCGGCCGTCCGAGCTCGATCCGCTGGCGACCCGGCACGCCGACAGCCTGAACACCAAATACGCCGGGCTCGATGCCGCCATCGGCACGCTTTCGGGGGGCAACCAGCAGAAGATCTTCATCGCGCGCTGGCTCGCCACCGGCCCGCGTGTGCTCCTGCTCGACGACCCGACCAAGGGCATCGACCTCGCCGCGAAGGGCGATCTCCTCGCCATCATGCGCAAGCTCGCGGACGAGGGCGCCAGCATCCTCATCTATTCCTCCGAGGATGCCGAGCTCATCGAATGGTGCGACCGCGTCCTCGTGTTCAACAGCGGCCGCATCGTCGCGGAACTCGCCGGTCCGACGCTCGATCATTTCCACCTTACGCGAGCGGCCTACGGAGAAGCGGCATGAGCGCCGTGATCCGCTCTCGGCCCTGGCTCCTGACTCTGATCGCGCTGGCCGTACTGGTAGCCGTCAACACGGCGCTGCAGCCGAGCTTCGTGCAGCCCTCGGTGCTGCAATCCAACCTCACCACCTTCCTGCCGCTCGCGCTGGTTGCCATCGGCCAGACCTATGTGGTGCTCGGCGGGGATATCGACCTCTCGGTCGGCGCGATTGCGGCGCTCGTGAACGTGGTCACGGTCAGCACCATCGCGGCAGTTGGCGGCGACGGGGTCGCGCCCATTGTCGCGGGCCTCGCCGCCGGCCTTGTCACGGCCGTCGTCTGCGGCGTCATCAACGGCGTCCTCATTGCCGTGCTCAGGCTGCAGGCCATCGTCACCACCTTCGCGACCGGCATCGTCTTCGCGGGAACGGCGTTGTTCGTGATGCCGCAGGCCGGCCTGCCCGTACCCGAGGCGTTCTGGCGCAGCTACAGCGCAATGCTTCTCGGCCTGCCCGTGGTGCTGTGGATCCTCCTTGCTGGCCTCGCCTTTGCCCTCGTCCTCGGGCGCAGGCCCTTCGTGGCCCATCTGACGGCGGTCGGCGGCAGCCGCGTCGGCGCCTTCCAGACCGGCCTCAGCCTGTCGCGCGTGCGCATTGGCGCCTTCGTCCTGTCCGCGCTTTTCGCGGGCTTCGCGGCATTGTGCCTCACCGGCGAGACGGCGAGCGGCGACCCGCTGCTTGGGCAGAGCCTGGCCCTGTCCTCGATCTCAGCCGTCGTGCTCGGCGGCACGGCTCTCTCCGGCGGCTCAGGCGGGCCGGTGGGTTCCATTCTCGGCGCGCTCGTCCTGGGCATGATCGGCAATGTCATCTTCTTCGCCGGCCTGCCCTTTGCTTGGCAGACGCTGGTGCAAGGGCTGATCGTGCTCGCGGCGCTCGCCGGCGGCGTCCTGGTGACACGCCGATGACACTGAAATCCGTCCTCACCAACCCACTGACGCTCGCGGCCATCGCCATCCTCGCGCTGCTCGCCATCGGCGAGACGTTGTCGCCGGGCTTTGCGCGCGGCGATCAGATCGTGCGGCTGCTCACCGTCGCCGCAATCCTCGGCATCGTCGCGGCCGGGCAGAATCTCGTCATTCTCGGCGGCCGCGAGGGCATCGACCTTTCGGTCGGGCCGATGATCTCGCTAGGCGCGGTCATCGCGGGCAACATCATGGCCGGAGCCAACGCGGCGATCCTGCCCGCGGTCCTCGCGGCAACGGCCGTGACCTTCCTCATCGGCATAGTCAACGGCCTCGGCGTCACGCTGGTGCGTATTCCACCGCTCGTCATGACGCTCGGGATGACGGCGATCGTCCAGGGCGGCCTAGTCGTCTATTCACAAGGCATCCCCTCGGGCAACGCCGCGCCGGCGCTGATGGCCTTCATCAATCGCCCGCTCGTTCTGGGCCTGCCCGGCATTCTCTTCGTCTGGGCGATTATCGCGATCGGCCTCACCTTCCTGTTGAGGCGCACCGCCTTCGGCTTCGCCGTCTATGCCATCGGCGCCAACGAGCGCGCTGCAATGCTGGTCGGCCTGCCGGTGAACCGCATCCGCTGCCTGCTCTACGGACTATCAGGCTTCTTTGCCGGCCTCACGGGCGTCTGCGTTATCGGCTACACCGGCAATTCCTTCATCAGCGTCGGCGATCAGTATGTCTTGTCGTCGATCATCGCCGTGGTCATCGGCGGCACATCGCTGGCGGGCGGCGCTGGCGGCTACATCGGCACGGTGCTCGGAGCGGTGGCGCTCGTCCTGCTGCAAAGCGTCCTGACCACCTTGCAGCTCGAAAACTACGGCCGGCAGATCATTTTCGGCATGACACTCATCGTGCTCATGTTGCTCTACGGACGCCAGGGCCGCTTGAGAGTATAGACCGCCATGGCCGCATCAACGAAGGGCACACCGGCAAAGGCTACGCCGACCCTCGCCACCGTCGCGAAGCTCGCGGGCGTTTCGACGGCGACCGTGTCCCGCGCCTTGCAACGGCCGGACAAAGTGCAGCCGGACACGCGCCAGCGCATCATGGAGGCCGTCGCGGCAACGGGGTTCGTGCCGAATTCGCAGGCGCGCAACCTGCGCAGCCGGGCGAGCCGCACCGTCATCCTCCTGGTGCGCGACATCTCCAATCCGTTCTACCTGGAGATCTACAAGGGCGTGGAGGAAGCGGCTGTCGAGGCCGGCTACAGCGTGCTGATGGGGGACGCCCGCGACGACGACCAGCGCATCCAGCACTATGTTGACACCGTGCGCGCACGCCACGCCGACGGCCTCATTCTGATGATCGGACGCTTCCCGGAAGCGCTGAAGGCTGAAATCCCGCGCCTGCCGCCGATCGTGATCGCGCTCGAGACCTTTCCCGACGTCGCCCTGCCGACCGTCAAGATCGATAATATCGCCGCCTCCCGCGAAGCCGTGAACCATCTTATCAGCCTCGGCCACGGGCGTATCGCCCATATCACCGGGCCAATGCCAGAGCGACTGGCGCTCGACAGGCTCGCGGGCTATCGGGCTGCGCTATCCGAACACGGCATCGCCCACGACGATGCGCTCGTGATCAATGGCGATTTCAGCCTTGCTGCGGGACGCCGCGCCGTGCGGCGATTGTTCGAGGCTGGCACCGACTTCACCGCCGTCTTCGCAGCCAGCGACCAGATGGCCGTCGGCGCGATCAGCGAACTCAGAGCACGTGGCCTTCACGTACCTGCCGATATTTCCGTCGTCGGTTTCGATGATATCGTGCTGGCGGATGCCTTCGAACCGCCGCTCACGACCGTTCATCAGCCGCGTTTCGAGATCGGTCGTCAGGCCATGGCGCAGATGATCGCGATGCTGTCGGACGAGCCACCGGTGACGACGCCGGATATCCTGATGGAAACGCGTTTCGTCATCCGGGGCTCGACGGGCCCCAATCGTCTCACCCAGAGGCAACAACGCCTGCGCGGGCATATATCATCCGCGTGAAGGACGCCGGGCAATAATCGGGCTGACCGCCCGTTCCAACGCAGGAGGACGACATCATGAAGGGCCCAGCCATCTTTCTTGCCCAGTTTGTCGGAGACGGTCCGCCCTTCAACACGCTCGACGGGCTCGCCGGATGGGCGGCAGGCCACGGCTATGCCGGCGTACAGATCCCTACCAAGGATGTCGCCATCTTCGACCTGAAGAAGGCCGCGGAATCGCAAGCCTACTGCGACGACATCCGCGCGCTGCTGGACAAGCATGGCCTCGTCGTCACCGAGCTGTCGACCCATCTGCAGGGGCAACTCGTCGCCGTTCATCCGGCCTACGACCTGATGTTCGACGCCTTTTCCCCGCCGGAGGTGCGTGGCAAGCCGGAGTCACGCCAGGCGTGGGCCGTCGAGCAGCTCAAGCTGGCCGCCAAAGCCTCTCGGCATCTCGGGCTCAATGCCCACGCCACGTTTTCCGGAGCGCTCGCCTGGCCCTATATGTATCCTTGGCCGCAGCGCCCCAACGGGCTCGTGGAGGAAGCCTTCACGGAGCTCGGGCGCCGCTGGAAGCCCATCCTCGACGCCTTCGAGGATGCCGGTGTCGACCTCGCCTATGAGATCCATCCGGGCGAGGATCTCCACGACGGCATCACCTTCGAGCGCTTCCTGGAGGCCGTCGGCAATCACCCACGCGCCTCGATCCTTTACGATCCCTCGCATTTCGTGCTGCAGGCGCTGGATTATCTCGCTTTCATCGACATCTACCACGACCGCATCCGCGCCTTTCATGTGAAGGACGCCGAGTTCAACCCCACCGGCCGCTCCGGTGTCTACGGCGGGTACCAGGGCTGGGTGGAGCGGCCCGGCCGGTTCCGCTCGCCAGGCGACGGGCAAGTGGACTTCGCTTCGATCTTCTCGAAGCTCGCGCAGTACAACTACGAGGGCTGGGCCGTTGTCGAATGGGAATGCGCGCTGAAGGATCCCGAGCAGGGCGCATCCGAAGGCGCGCCCTTCATCCTCAGCCACATGATCAAGCGCTCCGAGCGCATGTTCGATGATTTCGCAGCGAGCCAGAGCGACAAGGCTACCAACCGTAAGCTCCTGGGGCTGAAGCCATGATCGACGCGGCACAAACGAATCACACAGCCGCTCCTCGCCGCGTCCGTCTCGGCATGGTCGGCGGCGGCGAGGGCGCCTTCATCGGCGCGGTTCATCGCATAGCGGCCCGGCTCGATGGCGATTATGATTTCGTGGCCGGTGCCCTCTCCTCAACGGCCGAGAGATCCCTGCGGTCGGGCGCGGCGCTCGGGCTCGACCCCGCCCGCACGTACCCTGATTTCGCAACGATGGCACGAGCGGAAGCAGCGCGGCCGGATGGCATCGACGCCGTCTCCATCGTCACACCGAATCACCGGCACGCGCCAGCCGCGCTGGCATTCCTCGAGCAAGGCATCCATGTCATCTGCGACAAGCCGCTGGCGACGAGCCTCGCGGAGGCCCGGACGCTGCGGGACGCCGCCGTAAAAAGCGGACTGATCTTCGCCGTCACCTACAACTATTCCGGCTATCCCATGGTGCGGCAGGCGCGTGCCATGATCGCGGCCGGCGAGATTGGCGCCGTTCGCGTCATCCAGGTGGAATATGCCCAGGATTGGTTGAGCGAGCCGATCGAACAAAGCGGCCAAAAGCAGGCCGCCTGGCGCACGGACCCGGCGCAGTCCGGCGCAGGCGGGGCGATCGGCGACATCGGCACGCACGCCTATCAGCTCGCTCATTTCATGAGCGGCCTCACCCCCGTCGCCTTGAGCGCCGAGTTGACCAGTTTCGTTGCCGGCCGGCGGCTCGACGACAATGTCCAGGTCAGCCTGCGCTACGCCAGCGGCGCGCGTGGCACGCTCTGGGCAAGCCAGGTCGCGCCCGGCAACGAGAATGGCCTGCGCATCCGCATCTACGGCGAAAAGGGCGGATTGGAATGGGCGCAAGAGTACCCCAATCAGCTCAGATGGTCGCCGCTCGGCGAGCCACCGCGCATCATCGCGCGCGGGGCGCCTGGGGCGAATGCGTCGGCCGCGCGCGTGACACGCGTGCCGTCTGGCCATCCGGAAGGTTATCTGGAAGCTTTCGCGACGATCTATACAGAGGTCGCGCGCGCCATCCGTGCGCGGCAGGCCGGCGCCGCCCTACCCACCGAGGTGGAGTTTCCCACTATCGTGGACGGATTTGCGGGCATGGCCTTCATCGAGGCCGCAGTCGCCTCGTCACGCAACGACGGAGGCTGGACCACGATCGAGGCGTGAGGCTGACCCCTCTGAGCGTAACGAGGACGGGCAGACGGATGTGTAGCATTCCCGGCCGCCGCTGATCCCTCCTTACGCAAGTCGGGTGTTCGCGACTTGCGTACTCATCGCGCAACCGGGAACACCGGCGTTGTGTGGGGAAGGGTGGGCTCGCACAACCGCGGTCGGGCGGGTCACGAACCCCGGAGCGATGCTCCGCCGACCATTCAGGCATGCCTTCTTCCGGCGAAGTCTGCGCCAGCCGATCCCACCCTAAGCCTGCGGCGCCTCTTGGGAAGGGTTCTGCTTGGGAACAGATCTGCTTGGGAAGGGATCTGCGCGGCCTTGCTCCCTGGCGCCAGGACCGCTCACAACGCGGCCTCGCCAACTTGGCCGGAACGTTCGCCCCGCCTTAAGGGTTAACGATGGTCCTCGTGTGTGACACACGCTGTCCGGAGGAGGGGCAGGATGTCCAAGCCAAGCGAAGGCCGAGGCCGCGTCAGGCGCGGTAGTGCAATCACGATGATCCTGGCGGCCGTTGTGCTTATCGGAGCCGGGCTCGGCGTGGGGAAGCACGCCGCGGCGAGCCCGTCCTGGCCGGCGTTGGCCGAAGGGAGCGGCGGCGAGGCAATGCTGGTCCAAGCACAAAAGAAAAAGAAGAAGAAGGTCTACCGCAACCGCCAAGCGGTGCCGCAGCAATGCCGTCCATGGTGTCCACGTGACACGAACCCGTGCGATCCGCCGGACTTCAAGATCGCCGACGGGCGCTGCGACTGGCGGGATGAATTCTGGTAGGCGCCGCCCTCCCGCCAATTGATGTAGGGCGGGCAGCACCGAACCATACGCCTCTGCAAACAGGGATGCAGAGGCGTCAGATATCCGCGGCTCAGCGCATGATCATACGTGGGCGGACACGCTCCACGATCACCTCCCTGCGAGGTGCCATGGTGCGAGACCGCGCAGACGGCGCCTGGGGAACGGAGATGGAGAGCCGCGGACGAGACACTGTTGCCTTGAAGGCCACGGCCTGCTCACGAACCTCTTCCTCGCTACACCCCATGAGGCCGGCGGCAATGCTGACCCGATCTTCGAAGCGATCGGCCAGGTCCATCGCAGCCTCGAAGGCTTCCCGAATGGTCGGGGGCTCATGCCGAGGACGCAAAATGCGTGGGGGCTGCTCTGTTCTCGCTTTCAACGATCCTACTCCGAAACATTCATGCACCGCCCTCATCAGCGATGCGGCAAACAACGACTCATGTTTAATGCTGCGACGCACAAACTTCTAGTGCGTTGCAGCACCAAGCGCTCAAATTCAGCAGAAAAGGCCCAAAAACTGCCCGAATATGGCTTTTGGGGGGCAGGGTTGCACCTCACGCATGGCAGGAGCAACCCGCGCTACTTCGTCCAACGTTACTGCACCGCAAAATCCTTCCCGCTTGACCCTGACAGCCGATCCCCGCATGGATGCCCAGAGCATCGCGGCAGTGAGCAGCGCCGAAAGCCGGAACGGAAACTCAACCAGGCACACCGGCCGGTCAGCATGGGATGGAATGAGTGATGACAGCGACCCCCGGGCATTCGACACATGATGCGGCGATGCGTAGCCGTGTCACGCTTGCATCCACCCTCCCGGACGATGCGGGTCAAGCGGCGCTTGCCGGGCGCGTTTTCCGCCCGGACGTGGGCGGCCCGTCTGTTGTCGCCATCAGAGATGGTGAGCTCATCGACATAACGGCCGAATTCCCCACCATGCGCGACCTGTGCGAGGCACCCGACCCTGCCGCCGCGCTGCGCGGGGCCGATGGTGAGCCGCTCGGGCCGCTAGACGCCCTGCTGAGGAATACCATCCCTGACGGGCGCGATCCCTCCGAACCCTGGCTGCTCGCCCCCATCGACCTGCAGGCCATCAAGGCGGCTGGTGTCACCTTCGCCGTGTCGATGCTGGAGCGTGTCATTGAGGAGCGCGCCCGCGGGGACGCCAATGCGGCCGCCGCGATCCGCTCCGAGATCGTAAGCCTTGTCGGCGACGATTTTGCCAAGCTGAAGCCAGGCTCCCCCGAGGCCATGCGTCTCAAGGAGGTCCTGCTCGCCCAGGGCGCCTGGAGCCAGTATTTGGAGGTCGGCATCGGTCCGGATGCGGAAATCTTCACAAAGGCCCAACCGTTATCGGCCGTCGGCACCGGAATGGACGCGGGCATTCACCCTATGTCCACCTGGAACAACCCGGAGCCAGAGGTGGTGCTCGCGGTCGCATCCACCGGCCGCATCGTCGGCGCGACGCTCGGCAACGACGTCAATCTGCGCGACGTGGAAGGCCGGTCGGCGCTTCTCCTGTCAAAGGCGAAGGACAATAACGCGAGCTGCGCAATTGGCCCATTCCTGCGCTTCTTCGATGCCAGCTTCACGCTGGACGACGTCCGCCGCATGGCGGTGACGCTGACCGTCGAGGGGCCGGAGGGTTTCCGGCTCGATGGGTTTTCGACCATCGAGAAGATCAGCCGCGACCCCGCCGACCTCGTCGGGCAGATGCTCGGCAAGCATCACCACTACCCTGACGGCGCGGTGCTTTTCCTCGGCACGCTTTTCGCGCCTGTGGAGGACCGCGACGCACCCGGCAAGGGCTTCACGCACAAGCAAGACGACATCGTCACCATCGCCACGCCCCAGCTCGGCCGCCTCGTCAACCGCATTCGCCATACGGATCGCTGCGAGCCCTGGAGCTTCGGCTTCGCCGATCTGATGCGCAATCTGGCAGGACGCGGTCTTCTGTAGAGCCCGCGCCGAGCCGGATTCCCCTTCAAAGATCCGCGTAGGCGGGTGTAGACGTGCTCGGCCCCCAGTTGCGAAGGCGCATCAGGCCATCCTTCATATAGCCTCGGATACCTGTGGCACCGCAGCCCACAATTCCAGCCACCATGCAGCGGGACATCGTTCCGGGGGATTGCACAAGGTAGGTAAATCCGGCGCCCAGCGCTGTGACCAACGCGTCCACGACCCCGGCCGCCATGCCCCATAGTATGGTCCTGCCGCTGACGCCCTGAGGCGGCTCCGGCCATTCCACCCTTTGATCGTAGCGGGCCATCGCGAAATGGGCGATCGCTGTTGAGGCAAAGGTCACGCCCAGATCGATCGTGACAAAGACTGCGATAGGCGCGCCTGCAGGAATGAATGCGGCAACGAGGACAGCCTTTGCAGTCTCCGTAAAAAGCGCGACCCCGAAGAGGATGTGGTCGGCATCCACATTGGGCCGAGGAAGGGGACGATCTGTCGGCATCATCATGGATGTCATCCGGGCACTTATCGGCGATACGATTCCCGCTCGGGACATGCCCCAAAGAGGCTGGATCGCCATGCTACCCAGTGCGCGACCGACAAACCTCGTCCCATCGCCGCCGTGGCCGGCGAGCAGGGCGCCCATATTGCCACCTCCTCCCACCACCGCCGTGCCGGCTGCCGCGGACAATGCGAGGGGTACGGCCTCCGCCAACGCGTGGCGCAGTTGCAATGCCAGTGCGCTCCCCGCCTCGCCCTGGCGGACATCTATGGCTCCATAAGAAATGGCTCGTCCTTGCTGGAATAAGAGCGGAATATGGGAAGCGCCACTCGGCATAACGAATCCAATCGCAATAATTGGCCCTACTAGCAAAAAAATAAATCAGAATCTCGCTTAATTCAAAAAATAAACCAATAGTATTTCTTTAATATCAAAACACCTCGAACGATATATCATTAAGACTCATTTCGCTCGCATTGAGCCAGGAGCCAATCCCGAAAGGCTATAACTGCCGGCCTCTCCGCCTTTTCTTCCGGATATACCAGATAATACGCCTCGCTGCTCATCAGCGGCCGCTCGAAGGGCACGACTAGCGCGCCCGTGCGGATTTCGTCCTCCACCAGGAAATGCGGGACGATGGCGGCGCCTAGGCCGGCGCAGGCAGCTTGCGCGACCATGGCGAACTGTTCGAAGCGCGGCCCCATCACCGCGCTTTCGGTCGGCAAGCCTTGCGCCTGCAGCCAGTTCTTCCAGGCATGCGGGCGCGTCGCCTGCTGCAGCAGCGGCACCGTGAGGAGGTCGGCCGGCTCGCGCAGGCGGAAGCGCGCGATCATCTCCGGGCTGGCGACGGGCACGATGACCTCGCCCATCAGGCGGTGGAGGCGCGCCCCCGGCCAGACCGGATCACCGAAATGGATAGCCGCGTCGAGCCCCTCCGGCTTGAAGTCGAAAGGCACGAGACGCGTCGCAAAATTGACCGTGACCCCGGGATAGGCCTGGAAGAAGCCCGGTAGCCGTGGAATGAGCCAGCGCGTGCCGAAGGTCGGCAGGATGGCGAGATTGAGCACGCCCCCCGTGCCACGGAAGGCCATGGCGTTGATGGTCGCAGCCGAAAGCTGCCGAAGACTATCGCGGATGTCTGCGGCATAAGCGGCACCGGCCGGGGTCAGTGTCACGCGCTGACGTATCCGCTCGAACAGCTTCAGCCCGAGTTGGTCCTCGATCAGCGCGACCTGACGGCTGACGGCACCCTGGGTGAGATTGAGCTCCTCGGCCGCCTTGGTGAAGCTGCCATGGCGCGCCGCCGCCTCAAACGCCGTCAAGGCTGCAAGCGGTGGTATCGAGAGACGATGCTTGTGCATGGAACGACCTTACAACGGATAGAGATCATTCCAAGCGTTCATGACTTGGTGAAAACATATCGGTTGAAAGCCCGGCCGCAGATCGTCATTGTCCAGGCAAGAATGGCGGGAGGTGTGGCCTCGGTATGGCCGACCCTTCGCTGGAAGATTGCGCGTCGTTCTCCCACGATCCGCAAGCTGCGGGCGATCTTCCGGGCCGCCTGCGACGGAGTGACCCATGCTTCCGCAACGGCGCCTTGTTCCAAGGCGCCGCTATGCGTGTAGCCAACAGGATTGGACCAACGATGCCCTCAGCAATCCCCTCCGTGAAAGACGAAGTGCTTGCCCTCCTGAGCCGGCTGGGGGTTGCAGACAGCGTCTATGCCGCCGCGGGGCTCGCGGCGCGCTCGCCCATCACCGGTGAGACGGTCGCGACGCTGCGCGAGGACGACAAGGCCGCCACAGCAGCCGCCATCGGCCGCGCCGACGAAGCCTTCAAGACCTGGCGCCTCGTACCAGCCCCTCGTCGCGGCGAACTGGTCCGCCTCCTCGGCGAGGAACTGCGTGCCGCCAAGGCCGATCTCGGCCGTCTCGTCACGATCGAGGCCGGCAAGATCACTTCCGAGGGGCTCGGCGAAGTCCAGGAGATGATCGACATCTGCGATTTCGCCGTCGGCCTGTCGCGCCAGCTCTACGGATTGACGATCGCGACCGAGCGCCCCGATCACCGGATGATGGAGACGTGGCACCCGCTCGGCGTCTGCGGCGTCATCTCGGCGTTCAACTTCCCCGTCGCGGTTTGGTCGTGGAATGCGGCGCTTGCCTTCGTCTGTGGCGATTCCGTGGTGTGGAAGCCCTCGGAAAAGACCCCGCTGACGGCGCTCGCCGTCGAGGCCATCTTCAAGCGCGCGGAAGCGCGCTTTGGCGACGCACCGGCCGGCCTGCTTGAGGTCGTCATCGGCGGCCGTGAGGCCGGCGAGGCGCTGGTCGAGGACACGCGCGTGCCCGTGGTCTCAGCCACCGGCTCCACCGCCATGGGCCGAAAGGTCGGCCCGAAGCTCGCGGAGCGCTTCGCGCGCGCCATTCTCGAGCTCGGCGGCAACAACGCCGCCATCGTCGCGCCGACAGCCGATCTCGACCTTGCGCTGCGCGGCATCGCCTTCGCCGCGATGGGCACCGCCGGCCAGCGCTGCACCACCTTGCGCCGCCTGTTCGTTCACGACAGCGTCTATGACGCGCTCGTGCCGCGCCTCGCCAAGGTCTACGCGAGCGTTTCGATCGGCGACCCGCGCACCGCAGGCACGCTCGTCGGCCCGCTGATTGACAAGGCTGCCTTCGACGGCATGGAGAAGGCGCTGGCGGAGGTGAAAGCGCTCGGCGCCACCGTGCATGGCGGGGGGCGCCGTGAGATCGGCGGAGCTGACGCCTGGTATGCCGCGCCCGCGCTCGTCGAGATGCCCGCCCAGACAGGCCCCATGCTCCACGAGACCTTCGCGCCCATTCTCTATGTCGTGCGCTACACGGATTTCGACGACGCGCTCGCCCAGCACAACGCGGTCGGCGCGGGGTTGTCGTCCTCGATCTTCACGCTCGACATCCGCGAGGCCGAGCGCTTTGTC
Organism: Chelatococcus sp. YT9; assembly: GCF_018398315.1. Taxonomy (NCBI): domain Bacteria; kingdom Pseudomonadati; phylum Pseudomonadota; class Alphaproteobacteria; order Hyphomicrobiales; family Chelatococcaceae; genus Chelatococcus; species Chelatococcus sp. YT9. Next base: position 1,997,239 of record NZ_JAHBRW010000001.1, on the reverse strand, counting down.
TCCGTCACAGGCTCCGACTGCGGCATCGCCAATGTGAATATCGGACCTTCGGGCGCGGAAATCGGCGGCGCCTTCGGTGGCGAGAAGGAAACGGGCGGCGGCCGCGAGGCAGGCTCCGATGCCTGGAAGGCATATATGCGCCGCGCGACGAACACCATCAACTACGGCACGACCCTGCCGCTGGCGCAGGGCGTGACCTTCGACGTGGATGCGTGAGCCGGCAAGCTCCGCACCGCCCCACCCATCGTGATCTGACGAGGCGTAACAATGAGCGACAAGAAGGGCTCCTTCGACTGGGCCGATCCTTTCCTGATCGAAAGCCAGCTGACCGACGACGAGCGGATGATCCGCGACACGGCCCATGCCTATGCGCAAGAGAAGCTCCAGCCGCGCGTGCTGGAGGCCTATGCCCATGAGAAGACCGACCGCGAGATCTTCAACGAGATGGGCGAGCTCGGCCTCCTCGGCGTGACCCTGCCGGAGGAATACGGCTGCGCGGCCGCTTCCTACGTAGCTTACGGGCTCGTCGCCCGCGAGGTGGAGCGCGTCGATTCCGGCTATCGCTCCATGATGAGCGTGCAGTCCTCGCTCGTGATGTACCCGATCTATGCCTACGGCTCCGAAGAGCAGCGCAAGCGCTACCTGCCGAAGCTCGCCTCTGGCGAATGGGTCGGCTGCTTCGGCCTGACCGAGCCGGATGCCGGCTCCGATCCAGGCGGCATGACCACGCGCGCCGAAAAGATTGACGGCGGCTACCGCCTGATCGGCACAAAGATGTGGATCTCCAACTCGCCGATCGCCGATGTCTTCGTGGTCTGGGCGAAGTCCGCCGCCCACGACGGGGCCATCCGCGGCTTCGTGCTGGAGAAGGGCCTGAAGGGGCTTTCCGCACCGAAGATCGGCGGCAAGCTTTCGCTGCGCGCCTCCATCACCGGCGAGATCGTCATGGACGGCGTCGAGGTGCCGGAAAGCGCGCTCCTGCCGAACGTCTCCGGCCTGAAGGGCCCGTTCGGCTGCCTCAACCGCGCCCGCTACGGCATCTCCTGGGGCGTGCTCGGCGCCGCCGAGGACTGCTGGCACCGCGCCCGCCAGTACACGCTGGATCGCAAGCAGTTCGGCCGGCCCCTCGCCGCCACCCAGCTCGTCCAGAAGAAGCTCGCCGACATGCAGACCGAGATTTCGCTTGGCCTGCAGGGAAGCTTGCGCGTCGGTCGCCTGTTCGACGAGGGCCGTATGGCCCCTGAGATGATCTCCATCGTCAAGCGCAACAACTGCGGCAAGGCCCTCGACATCGCCCGCGTCGCCCGCGACATGCATGGCGGCAACGGCATCCAGGAAGAGTTCCACGTGATGCGTCACGCCCAGAACCTGGAGACGGTCAACACCTATGAGGGCACGCACGACGTGCATGCCCTCATCCTCGGCCGCGCCCAGACGGGTATCCAAGCGTTCTTCTGAACGCCTTCGGACCCCACCCGGCGGCTGCGCCGCCACCCTCCCCCAAGGGGGAGGGATCATCCGAGCTAGCCTGGATGCGGGCAATGCCATGAGCGAAGCTGTAGAGCGAGGCACCGATCCCTCCCCTGCGCAAGTCGGGTGTTCCCGACTTGCGCACTCATCGCACAACGCGGGAACACCCGCGTTGTGCAGGGAGGGTGGCCCGGCGCACAGCGCCGGGTCGGGTGGGGGCCACCGCCGCCAACGTCGCTCGCATCTTCCCACGGCTCTTCCGCGCAGGTTGCGCCAACAGATGATCCCGCAGGAGGTCAAGGTCTGGAACTGGCTGCGCGAGGAGATCGTGCCAGCGGGATTTCATTTTCGTCGACAGGTGGCCATCCATCGTTTCATCGTCGATTTCGCCTGTCTCAAGCATAGCCTTGTCGTCGAGATCGATGGTATCCAGCATGGTTTCGATGGTCATATCGCCGACCGGATACGCGACGCGAAGCTCGCGGCGCTTGGTTTCCGCGTCTTGCGTTTCACCAATGGCGACGTTGAGCGCGACAAGCGGGCCGTCATGGACACGATCTATGCGGCATTGACTGCGGGTGAACCCCACCCGTCGGCTTCGCCGCCACCCTCTCCCAAGGGGGAGGGATCCTCAGGCTGCACCGTTTGTGATGAAACGGATGCCATTCGCAAGGCTAGACAGTAGAGCGCCGATCCCTCTCCTCCGGGGAGGGTGGCCCGGCGCGCAGCGACGGGTCGGGTGGGGGCCGCCCCGCCGGCCACATCGCAGGGCTCGAAAGAGAGACAATGAGTACGACTGACGATAAGACTGCCGGAATTCAGCCTCTCCACGGCCTCAAGGTGCTCGAACTCGCGCGGATCCTGGCAGGGCCGTGGTCAGGCCAGCTCCTGGCCGATCTCGGCGCCGATGTCGTCAAGGTCGAGCGGCCCGGCGCCGGTGACGACACGCGCAGCTGGGGCCCGCCTTTCGTAGCCAAGGCGGATGGCGACGGCGACCTCTCGGCCGCCTATTTCCATGCCACCAATCGCGGCAAGCGTTCCATCACGGCCGATTTCGAGAGTCCCGAGGGCCAGGCGCTCATCCGCCGGCTGGCAGCGGAAGCCGATGTGCTCATCGAGAATTTCAAGGTCGGCGGCCTCAGGAAATATGGCCTCGACTACGAGAGCCTGAAGGCCGTCAACCCGCGGCTCATCTATTGCTCGGTCACCGGCTTCGGCCAGGATGGCCCCTATGCCGCCCGCGCCGGGTATGACTATTTGATCCAGGGCATGGGCGGCAGCATGGATCTCACGGGCGAGCCGGACGGCGAGCCGATGAAGATCGGTGTCGCCTATGTCGATATCTTCACCGGGCTCTATGCGACCGTCGGCATCCTGGCGGCGCTGCGGCGCCGCGACGCGACGGGCCTCGGCGGCATGGTCGACATGGCGCTGCTCGACACCCAGGTCAGCGTGCTCGCCAACCAGTCGCTGAATTTCCTCGTCTCCGGCGTCTCGCCGAAGCGGCTCGGCAACGCCCATCCGAATATCGTGCCTTATCAGGTCTTCCCGGTCTCGGATGGCCACGTCATCGTCGCCGTTGGCAACGACGGGCAGTTCCGGCGGTTCGTCACCGTGCTCGGCGCGCCGGCGCTGGCTGATGCGGAAGCCTATGCGACCAACAAGGCGCGCGTCGCCAACCGCGACCAGCTCTGTCCGCTCCTCGCCCAGCTCACGGCGCAGCACAGCCGCGCCGATCTCCTCGGCCAGCTGGAAGCGCAAGGCGTGCCGGCCGGGCCGATCAATACGGTGGCCGATGTCTTCGCCGATCCGCAGGTGCTGGCGCGGGGCATGAAGGTCGACTTGCCCAACCCGGCGGCGGCGGGTGGGAGCATTCCCTCGGTACGCTCCCCCATCGTCATCGACGGCGTGCCGCAGGTGGCGCGCCGGCCATCGCCCGCCGTCGGAGAGCAGACCGAAGAGATCCTGCGGGATCCGAACTGGGGAGGCCAGTCATGACCGCTTTGAAGCCACGCACCGGCGGGCAGATCCTCGTCGACCAGCTCGTGACGCAGGGGGTGGAGCATATCTTCTGCGTGCCCGGCGAGAGCTATCTCGCAGTGCTCGACGCGCTGCATGACGCCGCGATCCCTGTCACGGTCTGCCGGCAGGAAGGCGGCGCCGCCATGATGGCGGAAGCGCAGGGCAAGCTCACCGGCCGTCCGGGCATCTGCTTCGTGACACGCGGGCCGGGCGCCACGAACGCCTCGGCGGGCATCCACATCGCCAGGCAGGATTCGACGCCGATGATCCTGTTCGTCGGCCAGATCGAGACCGGCATGCGTGAGCGCGAGGCCTTCCAGGAGGTCGACTACCGCGCGGCCTTCGGCCCCATCGCCAAATGGGCGACCGAGATCGACGATGCGGACCGCATCCCGGAAATCATCTCGCGCGCCTTCCACGTGGCGATGTCCGGCCGGCCGGGGCCGGTGGTCATCGCCCTGCCCGAGAACATGCTGACGACCATCGCCGAGGTCGCGGACGCACCCTATGTGGAGGCGGTGGAGACGCATCCGGCGCCCGCGCAGATGGCCGATCTCGAAAAGCGCCTGTCGGCGGCGCGGAACCCGATCGCCATTGTCGGCGGCAGCCGCTGGTCGGAGGAAGCCGTCGCGCGGTTCGCCCGCTTTGCCGAGCGGTTCAACCTGCCGGTGGCCTGCTCGTTCCGGCGACAGATGCTGTTTCCGGCGGACCATCCTTCATACGCTGGCGACCTCGGCCTCGGCGTCAATCCGAAGCTTCTCGCCCGCATCAAGGACGCCGATCTCGTGCTGATGGTCGGTGGTCGCCTCTCGGAGGTTCCGAGTCAGAGCTATACCCTGTTCGGCATCCCCGGCCCCGGAACGGAACTCATTCACGTCCATCCGGATGCGGGCGAGCTTGGCCGCGTCTATGCGCCTGCGCTCGCCATTAACGCCTCCCCGACGGCTTTTGCGGCGGCGCTCGACGGCATCGCGCTACCTAAGGAGGCGCCGTGGGCGGCCGGGACGGCGCAAGCCCATGCGGATTATCTCGCCTGGAGCGACCCCGGCCGGGTGACCACGGTCGGACGCCTGCAGATGGGCGCCATCATGCAGCATCTGGCGGAGGTCCTGCCGGACGATGCCATCATGACCAACGGCGCAGGCAACTACGCCACCTGGCTGCACCGCTTCCACCGCTTCCGCCGCTACGGCACCCAGGCAGCGCCGACCTCCGGCTCCATGGGGTACGGTCTGCCAGCGGCGGTCGGGGTGAAGAAGCTATACCCGCAGCGCACGGTCGTCTCCTTCGCCGGCGACGGCTGCTTCCTGATGCACGGCCAGGAGTTCACCACCGCCGTGCAATACGACTTGCCGATCATCGTGCTCGTGATCGATAACGGGATCTACGGCACCATCCGCATGCACCAGGAGCGAGAATATCCCGGCCGCGTCTCCGCCACCTCGATGAGGAGCCCCGATTTCGCCGCCCTTGCAGTGGCTTATGGCGGCTTTGGCGAGCGTGTGGAGACGACGGAGCAGTTCGCGCCGGCGCTCGCCCGGGCCATGGCCTCCGGCAAGCCGGCGATCCTGCATCTCATCCTCGATCCCGAAGTCATCACGCCGACAACCACGCTGACTGCGATCCGCGAGAAGGCGCAAGCATCAGGGCATTGAGTCAGTGAAGGCGCCCCGCGACTATTCCGCGGGGGCTTTCATCGCGGCATTGGCCGCACGGCTCGATGAGGCATGCCGTAGCGTGACGAAGGCGAAGGTGAAGCTGGCGATGGCGCAAGCCGCCATGCCCCCGATCATCGGAAGAGCGGAGCCGTCCACGAAAAGCCCGACAACGGCAATTACCACTGAACCTGTTGCAAACTGCAAGGTGCCCATGAGCGCGGAAGCCGTGCCGGCCAAGGCACCGTGGTCTTCCAGCGCCAAGACGGCCGAGGTCGGGATGACAAGACCGAGCGCGCCGTTGGCAACGAACAGCAGCACGACCATGATCGCCAGATGGTCGAAGCCCAACGCGAATAGCACAAACAGCAATACCATCAGCACGGCGTAAATCGCCACGGCGGGCCGCACGATGTTACGCAGTCCATAGCGGCGGCCCAACATGCTGGTGAACTGGGAGACGCCGATGAAGGACACGGCATTGATCGAAAAAGCAACGCTGTAGAGCGTCGGCGAAAGTCCATAGTGCTCGATGAGGACAAAGGATGAATTCGCTAGAAAAACGAAAAAGCCGGACATGCCGAAGGCGCCGATGAAGACGAGCCCAAGGAAATGCCGGTCCTTGAGAAGTGCTCCGTAGGCCCGGAAGGCACCGCCAATGCTGCTTTCGACACGGTGAGCCGGAGGCCGCGTTTCCTTGAGCCTCGTGCCGATGAGGACGAGCCCGAGGGCCGCGATGACCGCGACGATCCAGAATACGGCCCGCCAGCCGGCGATGCTGATGACGACGCTGCCGATCACCGGCGCCAGAATCGGTGACACGCTGAACACGAGCATCAAGAGCGACATCAGCTTGGCGGCATCGGGGCCACGATGCAGATCGCGCACAATCGCTCGCGGGATTGCCGAGCAGGCACAAGCACCGATTCCCTGCAGAAAACGAAAGGCGATAAGCGTGACGATGTCGGGCGCCAGCGCGCAGCCGACGCTGCCGACGGCGAAGACAGTGATACCGAAGTAGAGCGGCGGCTTGCGCCCTACCATATCCGACACCGGCCCGTAGAACAGCTGCCCGAATCCCAGCGCCACGAAGAAGGCCATGATGCTGAGCTGGACCGTGTTGCTGTCGGCACGGAGGTTCTCGCCGATGGCGGGCAAGGCCGGCAGATACATATCGATCGCAAAGGGACCGATCGCGGACAACAATCCGAGGATGATCGCGTTACCGAGAAACTTCGGACGCGGCCCGCCGGCGGGCGACACTGTTGAAGGCATGACACGCAATCCGGAAAGGCGAAGGGCTTGATGGGTCTTGGCCTGGCGCACCGGTCCCAAATAAATACCGCCCGCTGGTGCGGGCGGCGAGATCGACAGTCCGACAGGCGTTAACAGCCCGAATTTCAAGACATTATGATGTCCAGCGCAACTGTGCGGTGCAAAATCGCACCTGCCGCGCCACCACCGGTCAGTTCAAGCGTCGAGGCGCTTGGCCACAAGCGCCCGCAGGGTCCTCAGATCCTTGACGAAGGCGCGAATGCCTTCGGCCAGTTTCTCAGTCGCCATCGCGTCTTCGTTGAACCCGAACCGGAACGCCTTCTCGTCGAGTTCGATCCGCGCCGGCTTCTCCGTGACATGGGCGGGATCGAGCTTGCGGGGCAACGGTCCCGGCTCGGCGGCGAGCTGATCGAGAAGCGCTGGCCCGATTGTCAGGCGATCACAGCCCGCCAGCGCCTCGATCTCACCCGTGTTGCGGAAAGAGGCACCCATGACCACCGTCTTGATGTCGTGGGCCTTGTAGTAATTGAAGATATTGCGGACAGAGACCACGCCGGGATCCGTGTCGCCCGTGTAAGGGCCTCCGCCAGCTTTCACATGCCAGTCGAGAATCCGGCCGACGAAGGGCGAGATCAGGAACACACCGGCGTCGGCGCAGGCAACGGCTTGCGTCAATGAGAACAGCAACGTCAGATTGCAATCGATGCCCTCGCGCTGCAGCTGCTCGGCAGCGCGAATGCCCTCCCAGGTGGCAGCGATCTTGATGAGGATGCGCTCACGGCCGATGCCGCGCTCCTCATAGGCGGCGATGAGCGAATGCGCCTTGGTGATCGTCGCTTCCTTGTCGAAGGACAGATCCGCATCGACCTCGGTCGATACACGCCCCGGTACGATGCCGGCCAGCTCCGCACCGAAATTCACCGCCAAACGGTCGCATACCGCACCGGCGAGCGCCTCTCCGCGAGAACTCTGCTTGGCACCCCAGGCGAGCGCCTCGTCGACCAGCGCGGCATAGGCCGGCGTCTCAACGGCCTTGAGAAGGAGGCTGGGATTGGTTGTGCAATCCTGCGGCTTCAGCCGGCGCACCGCCTCGATGTCACCGGTATCGGCGACCACTACGGTCATCTTCCGCAGATCGTCGAGTTTCGTCGATGTTGCCAACGCCGAAGCCATCACGCTTCTCCCTCAAACATAAGATATGGTGTTGCCGTGCTTCATAGTCCAATCCGGCGCCCTTGTCCCGGTTCAAGGCGCGCCAATTTCCCCGTTAGAACAATACAGAAGTGTTGCATTCGACCTACAGCTTCTGCGCGACGGGCAGGCTAGCGTGCTTTCTGGCGCGGCCAACGGGGGTCCGCCTTTCTACTCGGGCAACTCATGGTCACGCGTTCGCAACCCACGGCACTCGACCCAGCGGCAGACGCGGCAGCCCTCCTGCGGCGCATAGGCTTCGCCTTGCTCGTTGTTGCGGTGCCGGTCGCTGCGCTGATGACGCGCCGTGCCGCCGTGATCATGGAACCGATCGGCGTCGCCCTCCTCGTCATGGCAGCGCTCCTCGACGGTCAGGCCCGCATGCTTGCGACGGTTCGTCGCATCGTGACCTCACGCGCCGGCTTGGCCATGCTGATGCTTGTTGGATGGGCCGCGCTCTCGCTTATCTGGACACGCTTTCCGAGTACGGGCGGCAACAAGCTTATCAATATTCTCGGCGCGATCGTGCTGGCTCTCGCGGGCACCGCAGCGTTGCCTGAGCGCGTGCGCGCGTCGAACCTCTATCTCACGGGCATAGGCGTCGCGACGGCCGCGGTGCTCGCTATCATCCTGACCCTGGTCGGCCAGCCCGATGACGATCCCGATGCCGCGGCCAGCCTCGGACGCGGCCTCGCCGGCCTTGCCCTTATGGTCTGGCCGGCGCTGGCCTGGCTTGTCTCGCGCCAGCGCAACATGCTGGCCCTCGCGCTCTCCGCCGTGTCGGCCGTCGCCATGGTGGCCGGAGCGGTGCCGATGGCCGTCCTGGCCTTCGCGCTGAGCGCCTTCGTCTTCGGGCTGACCTCGATCCGCCCTAAAATCGGCATCCGTGTCGTTTCGTGGGGCATGGCCGGCATTGTTCTGGCGGCGCCTTTCGTGCCGTTCGTGCTGCAGCCCTTGGTCAAGCTCGCCTTCGGCATAGCCCACCCTTGGACGGAGACGATGCGAGCCTGGACAAGCATCGTGCGCGCTGATCCGCTGCGTCTCATCACCGGATACGGGTTCGATGCGAGCCTGCGCGGCCGCGTCGCCGGAGAAATCCCCATCAACGCGCCGACAGGCTTGCCTTTCGAGATCTGGTACGAGCTCGGTTTGGTCGGTGCTGTTTCGTTGGCTTTGGCGCTGGGCTGGGCGGCGCAACGCGCGGCTGCCGCCCATGCGGTTCTCGTCCCCGGCATAACAGCGGCCTTGACCGCGGGTTTCGTGCTTGCCTGCCTCGGCGCGGGGACCGCTATCGCCTGGTGGGTCACGACCTTGAGCATAACCGCCATTGCCTTCGTGGCCATTGAGCGGGGGCAGTTCCGCACGAGCCGGCCGAAGGCGCGGCTGTGGATGGCAGCCAACGACCGCTGAGCGCGCCTGGTGCTGCGGACGTTCCAATGGGATCAGGTCCACCGCTCCATCGCCTTGTCTGAGCACCGGATTGACTCGAAAACCGCGTACGCCTTTTCGGGCCGATGCTCTGGCTCAAAACGCCGAAGCGTATGGTGTGGAACGCCGCATTGCGGTATCCCTCTCGGCATGAGCGATGCAGCCCCTTTGAAGCCCGGTGACCACGTTTTCCTGGTCGACGGCTCCTCCTTCGTGTTCCGCGCCTATTTCCAGTCCATGAATCAGGACCGGAAATACAATTACCGTTCCGACGGTTTGCCGACCGGGGCCGTGCGATTGTTCTGCACGAAGCTATTCCAGTTCGTGCGCGAGGGCGCCGTCGGCACAAAGCCTACCCATCTCGCCATCATCTTCGACAAGTCGGAGCAATCCTTCAGGAAGGAGCTCTATCCGCTCTACAAGGCGAACCGCTCGGAGCCGCCCGAGGACCTCGTCCCGCAATTTCCGCTGATGCGTGAAGCCGTGCGAGCCTTCGGCCTCAAGCCGGTGGAGCAGGACCGCTATGAGGCGGACGACCTCATCGCGACCTATGCCAAACAAGCGACCGCTGCTGGCGCCGACGTGCTGATCATTTCCGCCGACAAGGATCTGATGCAGCTGATCGGCCCTCGCGTCGCGATGTATGATCCCGCCTCCGGCACCCAATCCAAAGGCAGCTTCCGTCCCGAGCGGCGCATCGGCCTCGACGAGGTGGTGGACTATTTCGGTGTGACGCCGGACAAGGTCGTCGACGTCCAGTCGCTGGCCGGCGACTCGACCGACAATGTGCCCGGGGCGCCAGGCATTGGCATCAAGACCGCCGCGCAGCTCATCGCGGAATACGGTGGGCTGGATGAGCTTCTGGCGCGCGCCGGCGAGATCAAGCAGCCGAAGCGGCGCGAGACCCTAACCAATCCGGAAATCGTCGAGAAGATCCTCATCTCCCGACAGCTCGTGTCCCTGGTGGACGACGTCGCAGTCGAGACGCCTCTCGCTGATCTCAGCCTTGTGGAGCCGGACGCCGCGCCCCTCGTCTCGTTCCTGAAAGCGCTCGAATTCACCACCATCACGAAGCGTGTTTCGGAGCTTTACGGCGTCGACGCGGCCGAGATCGAACCGGACCCTCGGCTCGCGGTCGGAACGGGCTCGATCTGGAGCGGACCGAGCACCGGAGTAGCGACCGGCGAGACGGGCGCGGAGGCCGCACCGTCGGGGAACGGCTCGCAGGCAGCGGCCGTGCCCGCGCCGGCAGGCGCAGCTCCTGCTTCCGGCCAAGGCAACGGCGGGCTAGGAACGCCCGCTGAGCTTGCCGCCAAGCGGGCGGGCGAGGCGCTGGCCACGCCCGTCAATCGCGACGCCTACGAGACGGTCATGACGCTCGAGCGCCTTGATCAGTGGATCGCCATGGCGCGAGAAGCCGGTCGCGTGGCAATTGATACGGAGACGACCTCGCTCGACGTCATGCAGGCGGATCTCGTCGGCATCTCGCTCGCGGTCGCGCCGGGGCAGGCCTGCTATATTCCCCTGCAGCACAAGGCCGAGGGCGGTGATGGGCTGTTCGGCGGAGGCCCTCTGCCGGGACAGATTGCGGTCGCCGAAGCCATCGCCCGGCTGAAGCCGCTGCTCGAGAGCCGGGATGTCCTCAAGATCGGGCAGAACCTCAAGTATGACTGGCTGATCTTCAGCCGGCACGGCATCGATATCAGTGCCTATGACGACACGATGCTGATGTCCTACGCGCTGGACGCCGGACGATCCGGCATAGCGGGCCACGGGCTCGATGCGCTCTCCGAAAAATTCATCGGCCATACCCCGCTCGCCTTCGGCGACGTCGCAGGCAAGGGCCGCAATGCCGTTACGTTCGACCGGGTGGCGGTAGACAAGGCGACGGCCTATGCGGCTGAGGATGCCGATGTCGCGCTCAGGCTCTGGCAAGTTTTCAAGGCACGTCTCGTCGCGGAAGGCAAGACGACCGTCTACGAGACGCTCGAGCGGCCACTTCTCGCGGTTCTCGCCCGGATGGAAGGGCGCGGCATCGCCATCGATCGACAGATCCTGTCGCGGCTCTCCGGCAGCTTCGCCCAGACCCTCGCGCGGCTTGAAGAGGAAATCTACGAGCTTGCTGGCGAGCGTTTCACGATTGGGTCGCCGAAGCAGCTCGGCGATATTCTGTTCGGCAAGATGGGCCTGCCGGGCGCCAAGAAAACCGCGACGGGGCAGTGGAGCACAGGCGCGAGCGTCCTCGAGGATCTTGCCGCCGAGGGCCACGCCCTGCCGGTGAAAATTCTGGAATGGCGCCAACTTGCCAAACTGAAGTCAACCTATACGGATGCCCTCCCCGGCTACGTGAACCCCCAGACGCAGCGGGTGCACACCTCCTATTCGCTGGCGGCGACCACGACGGGGCGGCTTTCGTCCTCCGAGCCCAACCTGCAGAACATTCCCGTGCGCACGGAAGAAGGGCGCAAGATCCGCACCGCCTTCGTCGCGACCCGGGGCATGAAGCTGATCTCGGCAGACTACAGCCAGATCGAGCTGCGCCTGCTCGCCCATATCGCCGACATACCGCAGTTGCGGAAGGCCTTCTCGGATGGCATCGACATTCACGCGATGACCGCCTCCGAGATGTTCGGCGTGCCGGTCAAAGGGATGGACCCGATGATCAGGCGCCGGGCCAAGGCCATTAATTTCGGCATCATCTACGGCATCTCGGCCTTTGGCCTCGCAAACCAGCTCAGCATCCCGCGCGAGGAAGCCGGCGCCTATATTCGCAAGTATTTCGAGCGCTTCCCAGGCATTCGGGACTACATGGACAAGACCAAGGCATTTTGCCGCGAGAACGGCTATGTGACGACGATCTTCGGCCGGGTCTGCCATTACCCCGACATCAAATCCTCGAACCCGTCGCAACGCGCTTTCGTGGAGCGTCAGGCGATCAACGCGCCGCTGCAAGGCTCAGCCTCGGACATTATCCGCCGTGCGATGGCCCGCATGGAAAAGGCGCTCTCGGACGCGGGGCTGTCCGCCCGGATGCTGCTGCAAGTGCATGACGAACTGGTATTCGAGGTGCCGGACGGTGAAGTCGATGCGACGCTGCCGCTGATTCAAAGCGTGATGGAACAGGCCCCACTGCCAGCGGTCGCGCTCAAGGTGCCGCTGCATGTGGATGCGCGCGCGGCCGCGAACTGGGAGGAGGCGCATTGATGGCGCTTCCCGCTCCCATTCAGCCTGACCGCTAGCAGCGCCGGTCGACGGCGCGCACCATGCCTTTCAACTCACCGGTCTTCCTCTTTCTTTTCATCCCGCTGGTAATTGCGCTCAACGCCGCATTGCCGGCGGGCTGGCGAAATGGCTTCCTCGTCGTCGCCAGCATTTTCTTCTACGCCTGGGGCGAGCCGGTGTTCGCGCTGGTGGCGATCGCCTCCAGCCTCATCGACATGGTTTTCGCCGAGGCGATCGTCCGCAGCCGCGCGGCGCGCCTGCGTAAGCTCTGGTTGACCCTTGGTGTCGCGACCAATCTCGGGCTCCTGATCTACTGCAAATACACGGGGTTCCTCTTCGACAACCTGCATGCTCTGCTGGTGACCATGGACCTCCCCCGGCCGGAGGTGATCCTGCCGCTTGGGATCTCGTTCATCGTGTTCGAGAAGATCACCTATCTCGTGGATGTCTATCGCGGTGTCTGCGGCACGGCGCGCTCGATCCGCGACTACCTCCTGTTCGTCTTCCTGTTTCCCAAGCTGCTGGCCGGCCCGATCCTCAAATTCCACGAGATGAAGGGCCAGATCGAGCATCACCGCGTCACGCTCAATGATCTGGAGGAAGGCGCCTACCGTTTCCTGCAAGGTCTCGCCAAGAAAGTCCTCATCGCCGATCAAGTCGCGGTCCTGGCCGATCATATCTTCGCCATGCCGACCAACGAACTCGGCTTTGCGACCGCCTGGCTTGGCGCGCTCGCCTTCACGGTGCAGATCTATTTCGATTTTTCCGGCTACACGGACATGGCAATCGGCCTTGCCCGGATGCTCGGCTTCCGCCTGCGCGAGAATTTCAACCAGCCCTATCTTGCTGTAGGCTTCGGCGACTTCTGGCGGCGCTGGCACATCTCGCTGTCCACCTTCATCCGGGACTATCTCTATGTGCCGCTCGGCGGCAATCGCGTGCCGCCCTGGCGCGTCTATCTCAATCTTTGGATCTGCTTTCTCGCGTCCGGCCTGTGGCACGGGGCGAGCTGGACCTTCGTACTCTGGGGTGCCTTCCACGGACTGTTCGTCTCGGCCGACCATCTCGGCATGAAGCGCATATGGCCCTTGCTGCCACGTGTGGCCGGCATCGCGATCACATTCCTCCTCGTCGTGATCGGTTGGGTGTTGTTCCGCTCCGTCAGCCTCGCGCAGGCGGGAGGCTTCCTGGCCGCGATGGCAACCCCCTGGGCCGATGGGACCGCGCCCCTCCCGCGCGTGCACCTGGACACTGCATTGTGTCTCGCGGCCGGCCTCGTGCTCTCGTTCCTGCCGCTCGGCGCCATGCGGCATCTGGGGCGACACGTTCTGGCGCGTGCTCTTCCAGTCGCGCAACAACTCGTGATGCTCTCTCTCGCCATCTGGGCTTTCGGCCGGGTCTTTACGGAGACGTTCAAGCCGTTCATCTATTTTCGGTTCTGACAGCGGAGAGACGCTTGAAGTCAATTGCCCGCCACTGGTTCCTGATCGCGGTCGCGCTCGTCATGTTGGCGCCGGCTGCGGCCATGGTGGCGCGGGCGATCCCGCTGAAGGGGCCACAGCGCTTCTCCATCGCCAAACTGGCCGGCGTCACGCCCGAGCTGCCGCCGATCGAACCGAGCCTCGCCACGCTGCGCTCGGGCGCCCTGCAAGCCAGCATCGCGGCCGCCCTCACGGAGCGCATGGGACAGCCACGCGAGACATTCATCCGCATCAACAATGGCATCGCCTATGCGCTCGGCCGCAGCACCGTGCCAAGCATCGTCATCGGCCGCGACCGGATGCTCTATGAGACCACCTATATCGACGACTGGTGCGGGCGCGGCACCCCCATCGACGCGGAGGCGCAGGCCGCGCGCATCGCCCGTATCGCGGCGGCCGTCCGGCGGACAGGCAAGGCTTTCGTTTTCATCATCAGCCCGAGCAAGGTGGCTCTTTATCCGGATGGGCTACCAGAACCCTGCACGCCTGCGGCCAGCCGCGACTATGATCGCCTGCGCGCCGCGCTTGCCCACCATGACGTGGGCGTGATCGATGGGCATCAACTTGCGCAAGCAGCGAAAGCCTCGCAGAGCTTGCCTGTTTTCAACCGGGATGGCATCCACTGGAACGACCTGAGCGTCTATCCAGCCATCCGCGACACATTCGCAGTGCTTGGAGAACAGCTCGACAACCCGCTGCGCCAGCTCACATTGACCCATGTGGACGTCGACAGCTGGCCGTTCGACGACGAGGATGACCTCGCGCGCCTCCTCAACCTGCCGGTCACGCTCCCGGTCTATCCCTCGCCGCACGGCCGTTTTACCACTTCGGCGGAGGGGACACCGCCTCGGCTCGTGGTGGTGGGATCGAGCTTCATGTGGCAGTTCCTGCGCATCCTGGCGATGAACGGCGCCCTGGGCGACAGCAAATTCTACTTCTATTTCAGCCGCATCGTCGATTTCCGCGATGGCGGCATCTTTGAGTCCAAGGTGCCGTTTCAGGCGGCGCCCGACCTGCCCGGCAGCTTCTCCAAAACGGACGCCGTGATCCTCGAAGCCAATGAAACAGCGCTTGGCTCCCCGCATATCGAGGCTTTCGAGAATGCGCTCGCGGCGGTAACCGGTAAAGGCGCGAACGGCCGCCTTCCGGATCCCTGAGGAAGACTTCATCGCAGCGCGAGCGTGTCTTTCGCGGCTTTCGCATCGCCCTAGAAAATGTCATAAGAATCCGAGACATAGCTGAGCTTTGATACAGGGAGCGGGCTTATGAGCTGGGTGATCCTCGCCATTGTCGCCGGTTTGGTGATCTATGGCATTACGACCTACAACGGCCTCGTCGGGCTCCGGCAGCGCGTCAACCAGGCGTTCGCCGACATCGACGTTCAGCTGAAGCAACGCCACGACCTCATCCCGAATCTCGTCGAGACGGTAAAGGGGTACGCCCAGCACGAAAGCGCGACATTCGAGGCGGTTGTGGAGGCGCGTAACAAAGCCATCGCGGCGCAGGGCCCGCAGCAACAGGCGGCCGCCGAGCAGCAGCTATCCGGCGCTCTCGGGCGGCTCATCGCGCTCGGCGAGGCTTATCCCGACCTCAAGGCCAGCGCGAACTTCCAGCAGCTCCAGAACGATCTGTCTGACGTCGAGAACAAGCTGGCCTCGGCGCGGCGCTTCTTCAACAACGCCGTCAGCGAATACAACGCCTCGATCCAGGCTTTCCCCGCCGTTCTCTTCGCGCAGCAGATGGGCTTTACGCCCCGCGAGTTCTTCGATGTCGGGCCGGAGGCGCGGCAGACGCTGGATGTCGCCCCCAGCGTCAAGTTCTGACACCCGTCTGCCGGGTCGCATCCAGGGCCGCGCCTTATGCAAGCCTTCGGCCTCTACACCCATATCCGCGCGAACAGGATCCGCTCCGGCTTCCTGCTCGCCGGTCTATTCCTGCTCGTTTATGTAATGGTTTTCGCAGGGGCGCTTATCGTCGAGGCCTTCGCCTATGACGAGCCGTCGCTCGACGTCATGCTGGCGCGCGCCTTCAACGATCTCGTCTCGGCCTTTCCCTGGGCGACGATCGCGGCGCTCGTCTGGCTGTTCATCGCCTATCAATTCAACCGGGGGCTCATAGCCCTTGCGACCGGCGCGCATCCAGTGACACGGCAGGAAGAGCCGAAGCTCTATCAGCTTCTGGAGAACCTCTGCATCTCGCGCGGCCTCACCATGCCGCGGCTCTATATCATGGAGAGCCCTGTTCTTAATGCCTTCGCTTCGGGCATGAACGAGAAGCAATATGCCGTGACCGTGACGCGTGGCCTGATGGAAGCGCTTGACGATCAGGAGATGGAAGCCGTGCTGGCGCACGAGCTCACGCATATCCGCAACGGAGACGTCCGGATGATGGTGATCGCGGTCGTGATCGCCGGCGTCATCTCCTTCTTCGGTGAGTTGCTGTTTCGCGGCCTCACCCGCATGTCCTTCGGCTCAGCGCGCCCGCGCATGCCACGCAGTTCCTCGAATGGAGACCGCAAGGGCGGCGGGGGCGCTGCCTTCGCCGCCATTCTCATCGCCCTTGCCCTGATCGCCCTGTCCTGGCTGCTCTCCCAGGTCATCCGCTTCGCGTTGTCACGCTCGCGCGAGTATCTCGCAGATGCCGGAGCCGTCGAGCTCACCAAGAATCCGGATGCAATGATCTCCGCCCTGCTCAAGATCGACGGGCGGGGCGAACTCCCAAGCGCGCCCTCGGCTGTCATGGAGATGTGTATCGACAACCCGCGCTCCGGTTTCACGGATCTCTTTGCGACGCATCCTTCGATCGCCTCGCGCGTCGATCGACTCGTGCGCTTCGCAGGAGGCCGCATGCCGGAGTTGGCGCCACCCGCATCTCCCGATACAGCAGTGGAGACAGGGCCGTCTACGGGCCCTTGGGGCACCGCCTTGCCGGACAATGCCTCTCAGCCGCCCTCACCCGGGCCCGCCTCCTCCCAGTCGCAGAACTCTATCCCACGCGGACCCTGGGGGCCTCTCTTTCCACCGGGCGGGCGCTAGGGGCGGTGACTTTGATCCCTCCCTTGAGGGGGAGAGATCGGCCTGTCACGAATCGCTGGCAGGAGCCGATAGCGCACCCCTGCCGAGCGAATGCTGGTAGGACCGCTATTCGGCCGGCGAGAGCACAGGCTTCGGCCCCAGCCGGAAGGCAGCCGGCCGCACAAAGAGGAAGTCCAGCCAAGTTCCGCGGATGATGCGCGCGAAGATCAGCGGGGTGACGACCGCAGCGGTGGTAACAATGAACGCGCCCCAGCCGACGCCGATGACGTCGAGCGCGCCTGTTTTCATCAGCAGGACCCGCGTCACGGCCATCGGCAAGAAGAACGCGAGATAGATGACGATGGAATTCTCGCCGCAATAGCGCAGCGCTTCCCCCTTGCCGACGGAGACGAGCAGTGCTGCGACGGTGATGATCGCGGCAGCGCCGGCGATGCCGAGGACGAGGCTCAAGACTGGCAAGCTGGCGAAAGTCGGCAATCCTTCGATCGGGCTCGCGCTGAAGGCGAAAAAGCCGTTCACGAGCGCCCATACGACCAGTCCGCCGATGGCTGCCAGACGGTGCTTCGGCACTTGCGCCGCAAAACGGAAGATCATCGGCGCACAGAGATATCCGACGAGGAAATAGACCCAGCGCTCGCAGAATTCGTCGATGACGGTCCAGCCTGTCGCGACGGGTGCGATCTCGAGCGCCGCGGCGACCGCCACGAGGATGATGCCCGGCACACCCCTCAGGAGCTTCGTGATGATGGACAGAACCGCGAGCAAGTAGACGAACCACAGCGTCCCGAGCGGCTCGATGAAGCCGAGCAGGAACAGCCGGGCGAATTCGACCGGGTTGCCCTCTGCCATGCCCCAGCCCTTCATGCCGAATTGGATAATGTACCAGTGCACGTAGAAGTAGACGAAATGCAGCACACGCTTGTCGCCGTAGCTTCGCCAATCGCGGTCGATGACGCGCGCAAGGAACAGGCCGGAAATCAGAAAGAAGTCCGGCATGCGGAAAGGTCGCGCGAACACGACGATCGTGTTCATGAAGCCTTCGCGGCCAGCGGCATATTCGAGCCCGAGCGTCGAATGCATCATCACGACGAGGATGATGCAGATGCCCTTGGCGATATCGACCCAGGCAACGCGGCCCGGCGCCGGCACGGTTCCACTATGTCCATTCAAGCCAGCCAAGGCAGCCTCCGTGATACAGGACAGTTCCAGCTTGGCACAGGCCGGTTAAGGGAACCGCTGCATGGTGCCGCTGAAACTCACGGGAGCAAGAGGCGTGCCGGCTGGGAAGGCTAAGCTTTTCGTCGTCTGCCGCGTCCCCTCACACCGGCCCTCCCCCCGGTGGGAGAGCTTAGGGTGCCCCATCGGAATGCCCCGGCGGGTGGGCTATCGCTGGCGTCCCTTCTCCCCGGCGGGGAGAAGGGCAGGATGAGGGGGAACTGCACGATAAAGTCCCCCACCCGCGCCTGCGGCGCGACCTCTCCCTCAGGGAGAGGTGAAGGGTGGCGTCAGCCGCGCTTGAACGAATTCACGTCGCGTACGGCGCCGCGGGCGGCGCTGGTGGCGAAGGCCGCATAGGCCTTGAGCGCCGTGGTGACATTACGCTTGCGCGGGGCCGCGGGCTGCCAGCCGGCAGCGCCCTTCGCCTCCATGGCAAGGCGCCGATGGGCCAAGTCCTCGTCCGAGACGGCGAGATGGATGCGGCGGTTGGGGATGTCGATCTCGATGATGTCGCCATCCTCGACAAGGCCGATCGTGCCCCCTTCCGCCGCCTCCGGCGAGACGTGGCCGATCGACAGGCCGGAAGAGCCGCCCGAGAAGCGGCCATCGGTGACGAGAGCGCAGGCTTTGCCGAGGCCCTTCGACTTCAGGTAGCTCGTCGGATAGAGCATCTCCTGCATGCCTGGACCGCCGCGCGGGCCTTCATAGCGGATGAGAACGATGTCGCCGGCTTTGATCTTGCCGCCGAGAATGCCTTCAACCGCAGCGTCCTGGCTCTCGAAGATACGCGCGGGGCCGGAGAACTTCAGGATCGACTCGTCCACACCGGCCGTCTTCACGATGCAGCCGTCCTCGGCGAGGTTGCCATAGAGGACCGCGAGGCCGCCATCCTTGGAATAGGCGTGCTCGGCATTCCGAATGACCCCTTTTTCTCGGTCGAGATCAAGGTCTTCCCACCGGCTCGCCTGGCTGAAGGCGACTTGCGTCGGCACGCCGCCTGGCGCAGCCCGGTAGAAATCGCGCACCGTCTCGCTCTCAGTACGCGCCACATCCCAACGGTCGAGCGCGTCGGACAGCGTCGGCGTATGTACGGTCGGCAGATCGGTGTGAATGAGGCCCGCGCGGTCGAGCTCGCCGAGGATCGCCATGATGCCGCCGGCGCGATGCACGTCTTCCATGTGAACATTGGCGACGGCGGGGGCCACCTTGCACAGGCAGGGCACGCGCCGTGACAGCCTGTCGATGTCGTTCATCGTGAAATCAACCTCGCCCTCATGGGCTGCGGCGAGCAGGTGAAGCACCGTGTTCGTCGAGCCGCCCATGGCGATGTCGAGCGTCATGGCATTCTCGAAAGCCTTGAAGCTCGCGATGGAACGAGGCAGCACCGCGGCGTCGTCCTGCTCGTAGTAGCGGCGGGCGAGATCGACGATCAGATGCCCAGCTTCCACAAAAAGACGCTCGCGGTCGGCATGGGTGGCCAGCGTCGAGCCGTTGCCGGGCAGAGCAAGGCCGAGGGCTTCCGTCAAACAGTTCATCGAATTGGCGGTGAACATGCCGGAGCAGGAGCCGCAGGTCGGACAAGCCGACCTTTCGATGATCTTCACATCCTCATCGGACACATTGTCGTCAGCGGCGGCGATCATGGCATCGACCAAGTCGAGCGCCTTCTTCTTGCCACCGAGCAGAACCTTGCCCGCCTCCATAGGCCCGCCGGACACGAAAACCACCGGGATATTAATGCGCAGGGCCGCCATCAGCATGCCGGGGGTGATCTTGTCACAGTTGGAAATGCACACCATCGCGTCGGCACAGTGCGCATTGACCATATATTCGACGGAATCCGCGATGATTTCTCGCGACGGCAGGCTGTAAAGCATGCCGTCATGACCCATGGCGATGCCGTCATCGACGGCGATCGTGTTGAACTCCTTGGCGACACCACCCGCCTTCTCGATCTCGCGAGCGACGAGTTGGCCAAGATCCTTGAGGTGTACATGGCCCGGCACGAACTGGGTGAACGAATTCACGACGGCAATGATCGGCTTGCCGAAATCGGAATCCTTCATGCCTGTGGCGCGCCACAGGCCACGCGCGCCGGCCATGTTGCGGCCGTGGGTCGTAGTGCGAGAACGATAGCTTGGCATAACGCAGTGTCCTTGGGCGCCCTTTCACACGACAGCCAGTTGCCGGGTGACGGGCAAATTATAGAGCAATTCCATTTCTCTTTAGCGCATTGCCGCAAGGTGCGCATCCCTTCCGATGTGCCACAGCGGCATAGCGGCTCTGCCGCCAACGGGACCGAGCCATGCACAGCCCGGCTTGCGATCCACGCGACCCACCATCATAACGTGCACGAGCGGGCGAACCATGGACCCCGGCCTGGCCATGGGCTACCCGTAATATGAACGCGGCAAGGGTGCATGCAAGATAACGACGCTGAATCTGTGGCGGACCTTGACGAGGCATCGCCCGCGAAGCGCACCGCAGACGCGTCCGCAGCCGATCGCAACGTGCCCGCGGTTCCCGCGTCTCGGGATCGGGAAACGCCCGCGGACCGGCGGCGGCGGCGGCTCTCCATCATTGGCACGGTTCTTAGCGCGGCGCTGTTCCTGGGCTCCTTCGTCGTGCTGTGGCGCATCCTCGGCGATATTGATCTCGACGAGTTGTCGACGGCCTTCCGCTCCGCGAGCGAGCGACAGATCACGATCGCGATAGCACTGACCGCCGTGAGCTATCTCCTGCTGACGGGCTATGACTACGTGGCGCTGAAGCAGCTCGGCGAGCGCATCGCCTATCGCGTCACAGCCTTCGCCTCGTTCACGAGCTACGCCATCTCGTTCACCCTCGGCTTTCCGCTGGTGACGGGGGGCACCGTCCGCTACTGGGTCTATTCGCCTCACGGCATCAAGGCCGCAAAGATCGCAAGCCTCACGGTCATCGCTGGCATTACGTTCTGGCTCGGCATGAGCGTCGTCTTGTCCTGGAGCCTCGTGCGCCACGCGGCGGAGGTTTCCGTTCTTGCGAAAACCGGTCTCAGCCTGACCCAGCTTGCCGGCGTGGCGGGCTTCGCGGCGCTTGCTGCCTACTTCATCTGGGTCACCCTGAAGCATCCCGTGGTGAATGTGCGCGGATGGCGGCTGGAATTGCCGCGCGCGAGGCTTTCCTTCATCCAGATGCTGATCGGCGCCGGCGATGTCTGCGCCGCGGCGGGCGTGCTCTTCGTTCTGCTTCCGGGCGGACACGGCCTCAGCTACGAGACTTTTCTCGCCGTTTATGTCGTCGCCTGCATGCTCGGCATCGCCAGCCATGCGCCCGGTGGCATCGGCGTTTTCGAGGCGACCATACTGATCGCCCTCGACCGCTTGCCAACGGGAGGTGTTCTCGGTGCGCTCCTTCTCTTCCGGCTGCTGTATTATCTGGTACCGTTCGTCATGGCGCTGACAATGCTCTTCATTCATGAGGCGCGCAGACGTGTCAGGCGCGCCAACGGCAAGGCTTAGCGACTGACTTCCCAGTGAAACTGTCACACATCTCGCCAATAATAGATTATTTCCGTCCTGCTTCGCATGGATGCGAAAAAGGATGATGGGAAGGTGACAAGAATGGCGGATGGCGGAGATACCGCGAGACGGGACAGGTCGCTGTCTCTCAGCGCCCGTGGCATCGCTGTCCGCACGGCCCTCGTCGCCATCGGCATTTTCTCCGTGACGGCGATCCTGGGCGACGGCTCGTTCCTGTGGACCACGGGTGCCGCCTTGCTGACCCTGTCAGCGGCCTTCGCGCTGTTTCGCAACACCACGCCCATCCAGCAACGTCTTAACACACCGGCCAAACGGCGGGACAAGGGCATTCCACCGGCGGCGGTGCTTGCCGCTTTGCCCGAACCTGTCGTCGTCGTCGACAGACGCAGCCTGGTCACCGGCATGAACGCCGCTGCGAAAACGATGTTGCCTGGCCTTCGCGAGGCAACCCCCCTCTCCTTCGCGCTGCGTTCACCGGATGTGCTGGATGGGATCGAAGCCGTCCTGCGCGACGGGGAGACGCGCAGCGTCGAACTCATCGAGCGCGTGCCCATCGAGCGCAGCTATGAGGTCCATATCGCACCGCTGGAGGCGCCCCGCGCCGCAGACGCCGAGCAGCGCGGTGCAGTGTTGATGTTCCGCGATCTCACCGCGGCCCGGCAACTCGAACATATGCGCGTCGATTTCGTCGCCAACGCGAGCCATGAGCTGCGAACCCCGCTCGCCTCGGTGCTCGGCTTCATCGAGACGCTGCAGGGCCCTGCCCGTGATGACGCCAACGCGCGAGAGCGTTTTCTCGCCATCATGCGTGACCAGGCACGGCGTATGTCACGCCTGATCGACGACCTTCTGTCGCTGTCCCGCATCGAGATGCACGCGCATGTGCAGCCCTCCACGACGGTGGATCTCCTCGGCATCGTGCGGCATATGATCGACACGTTGACGCCGCTTGCCGGTGAGGGAGGTGTGGCGATCACCTTCAACGCGCCGGAAGGGCCGATCGAGGTGAAGGGCGATCGCGACGAGCTGCTGCGCGTTTTCGAAAATCTCATCGAAAACGCCGTCAAATACGGTCAATCTGGGGAACGGGTGGATGTGACGGTGACGAAGGCCCCGGAGCGCTCCGGCGCTCGTGACGAGGTCGAGGTATCGATCCGCGACTTCGGGCCCGGCATCCCGCCAGAACATCTTCCGCGGCTCACGGAGAGGTTTTATCGCGTCAACGCCACCGACAGCCGCCAGAAGGGCGGAACGGGGCTCGGGCTTGCGATCGTCAAGCATATCGTCAACCGCCATCGGGGGCAGTTGCTAATCGAATCCACCTATGGCGAAGGGGCGACCTTCCGTGTGATATTGCCGCTGGCGAGCAATCCGGCGCGGCCCCTGCCTGCGACATCAGCGCCACCCACCTCCGCCGCTGCGGAGCCCGGCCGGTCGCACGTAGCCAAAGCCGGCTAAGCTCAAGCGCTGTCATTTAACTGTCACGCAAGCGTCATAGAGACGAGGCGTTGAGACATTAGGGATACCGCGTTCGCTCATTCAGCCTTCAGATCAGTCCGCGAATGCGGTGCAAAGGCTACGTTCGCCAATTGGGAGACCTCTCGTGAAATTGTCTTCACTCATCGCCGTGGCAGGGCTTGCCGTTGCGGCTTTCGCAACGCCTGCGGCTGCCCTCGACATCTCCGGCGCCGGCGCCAGCTTCCCTTACCCCGTCTATGCCAAGTGGGCTGAAGCCTTCAAGAAGGAAACCGGCAACGGCATCAACTACCAGTCGATCGGTTCCGGCGGCGGTATCAAGCAGATCAAGGCCAAGACGGTCACCTTCGGAGCGACCGACGCGCCGCTGGGCGGCGAAGAGCTCGAGAAGGATGGCCTCGTCCAGTTCCCGATGGTCATGGGCGGTATCGTTCCGGTCGTGAACATCGATGGTGTAAAGCCCGGCGAGCTCGTCCTCGACGGTGACACGCTCGCCAAGATCTTCATGGGCGAGATCAGCAACTGGAACGATCCGGCGATCAAGAAGCTGAATGCCAACATCAACCTGCCGTCGCAGGGCATCGCCGTGGTTCGCCGTTCGGACGGTTCGGGCACGACCTTCAACTTCACTGACTATCTCTCGAAGGTCAGCGCGGACTGGAAGTCCAAGGTCGGTTCGGCCACCGCCGTCGAATGGCCGGTCGGTATCGGCGCCAAGGGTAACGAAGGCGTGGCCAACAACGTCAGCCAGACCAAGGGCTCCATCGGCTACGTCGAGTATGCCTACGCCAAGCAGAACAAGCTTTCGCACACCAAGCTCGTCAACAAGGACGGCAAGGTTGTCGAGCCGGTCACCAAGACCTTCCAGGCTGCTGCTGCCAATGCCGACTGGAACAGCGTTCCTGGCTTCGCCGTGGTGCTGACGAACGAGCCGGGCGCCGACTCCTGGCCGATCACGGCCGCCACCTTCATCCTCATGCACAAGGTTCCGGCGAACGCCGAGCACGCCGCTGAAGCCCTGCGCTTCTTCGATTGGGCCTACACCAAGGGTGGCGCGCTCGCCGAGGAGCTCGACTACATTCCGATGCCTGCCAATGTCGTCTCCACGGTCAAGGCCAAGTGGGCTTCCGACATCAAGGACGCCAGCGGCAAGTCGCTCTACAGCGCTTCGAAATAAATCCCTGAAGACAGCAGGCGGGCCTCTGGCCCGCCTGCTTGCTCTCAGTGCCTGCCACTCCCGGCATGACAGTCCGGCACGTCGGGCGAGATGCACCGGGGCCTCTTCTGCCCTCATAAGGTTCCGTCGAGAAAACCTGGCTTGTCTCCGGAACATCCACGCGATTACGGGCCACCTCGCCTCTGGAGGCTGGCGCACAATGCTCGACCTCGCCTAATGTCCGCTAGCGCGGCAAGGGACGAAGGCAGCCGAATTCCATGACAACCACGCAAAGGCAACGGGCTATGGCAGACTTGGCGCTGCAGAATAGCGGGTTATCATCGAGCGCATCCGTCGACCGGAGCCGCGTTCTGACCCGCTTCAAGGTTGGCGACGCGACCTTCAAATACATCACGCTGGGATCGGCCGTCACCGTTCTCGTCATTCTCGGAGGCGTGATCGTCGCGCTTATCGAGGGTTCGATGCCGGCCTTCCAGGCCTTCGGCATCAGCTTCCTCTGGGGGCAGTCCTGGAATCCGGTCACGGAAAAATTCGGGGCGCTCGCGCCGGTTTACGGGACCATCGTGACATCGCTCATCGCCATGCTGATCGCCATTCCCATCGGCATCGGCACCGCGATCTTCCTCACTGAGATCTGCCCGCCGTGGCTGCGCCGGCCCATTGGCACAGCCATCGAGCTCCTCGCCGGCATCCCCAGCATCATCTACGGCATCTGGGGCTTGTTCGTCTTCGCGCCCTTCCTGCAGAGCACGGTACAGCCGTTCCTTATCTCGCTATTTGGGCCGATCCCGGTTCTCTCCTCGGTTTTCGCCGGGCCGCCCTACGGCATCGGTACACTGACCGCAGGCCTGATCCTGGCGATCATGGTCCTGCCCTTCGTTGCCTCGATCTCGCGCGACGTCTTCGAGACGGTTCCGGCGGTGCTCAAGGAAGCCGCCTACGGGCTCGGCTGCACGCGCTGGGAAGTCGTGCGCAATGTCATCATCCCCTACACCCGGGTTGGCATCATCGGCGGAGTCATGCTCGGCCTTGGCCGCGCCTTGGGCGAAACGATGGCGGTCACCTTCGTGATCGGCAATGCCCATCGGATCTCAGCCTCGATCCTCCAGCCCGGTACGACGATCTCCGCGACGATCGCGAACGAATTCACCGAGGCGGTGGGTGACGTTTACACGTCCTCCCTCGTCGCTCTCGGTCTCATCCTCTTCGTCATCACCTTCTTCGTTCTCGCGGCAGCGCGCCTGATGCTGATGCGGATCGAGAAGCGCACCGGGGGTTGATTGTCATGGACGTTGCGAAAAACCCCGCCGCCTATGCAAAGCGCAAGCGCGCGAGCACGATCGCCATGGGCCTGTGCATCGCCGCCGCAGCCATCGGCCTCGGCTGGCTGGTACTGATCCTCGGCACGCTCCTGTGGGAAGGCTTCGGCGGCCTGTCCGTCGCGGTGTTTACGGAGAACACGCCACCGCCGGGCAGCCAGGGCGGTCTGATCAACGCCATAGTCGGCAGCTTGATCATGACCTTCCTTGGTACGCTCTTCGGCACGCCGCTCGGCATCCTCGCCGGTACCTACATGGCCGAGTACGGACGCTATGGAAAATTGTCGATGGTGATACGCTTCATCAACGACATCCTGCTCAGCGCGCCCTCCATCGTTATCGGCCTCTTCGTCTATGAGATCATGGTGGCACGCATGGGCCACTTCTCTGCCTGGGCCGGCGGCGTGGCGCTTGGCATCATCGTGGTTCCGGTCGTCGTGCGCACCACGGAAGACATGCTCAACCTCGTGCCCAACCAGCTTCGTGAAGCGGCATCCGCGCTTGGCCTGCCCCGCCACGTGGTGATCCGCAAGATCGCCTATCGTGCCGCCAAGGCCGGCATGGTGACGGGCGTGCTGCTCGCCGTGGCGCGTATCAGCGGCGAGACCGCGCCGCTTCTCTTCACGGCTCTCAACAACCAGTTCTGGAGCACGGATCTCAACGGTCCGATGGCCAGCCTTCCCTCGGTCATCTTCCAGTTCGCCCTGAGCCCCTACAAGGACTGGCAGGCACTTGCCTGGGTCGGCGCCCTCATCATCACCTTCGCTGTTCTCGCCCTCAGCATCACGGCACGGACGCTCTCTTCGCCGGGGAAACAAAGATGACCACTGCTACGGAAAAGCCCCAATCCGAGAAGGTCTCGGTCAAGAACCTCAAGTTCTTTTATGGTGACTCGCTTGCGCTGAAGGGCATCAACCTGCCCCTCTACGAGAACATCGTCACCGCGTTCATCGGCCCGTCCGGCTGCGGCAAGTCAACACTGCTGCGCGTCCTGAACCGGATGTACGACCTCTATCCGAAACAGCGTGCCGAGGGCGAAGTGCTTCTGGACGGCGAGAATGTCCTCTCGCCCAAGCAGGATCTGAACCTCCTGCGCGCCAAGGTGGGCATGGTCTTCCAGAAGCCTACGCCGTTTCCGATGTCGATCTATGACAATATCGCCTTCGGGGTGCGCCTCTACGAGAACCTCCCCAAGAGCGAGCTCAACGACCGCGTGGAATCGGCGCTCCGCCGGGCCGCGCTTTGGGAAGAGGTGAAGGATAAGCTCGACGCCAGCGGGCTCAGCCTATCCGGCGGCCAGCAGCAGCGCCTGTGCATCGCCCGCACCGTCGCGGTGAAGCCGGAAGTCATCCTGCTCGACGAGCCGTGCTCTGCGCTCGATCCGATCTCGACGGCCAAGATTGAGGAGCTGATCGACGAGCTCAAGCGCGACTATACTATCGCCATCGTGACGCACAGCATGCAGCAGGCGGCGCGCGTCTCTCAGTATACGGCCTTCATGTATCTCGGCGACCTCATCGAGTTCGACGATACCTCGAAGATCTTCACCGCACCGCAAGACAAGCGTACGCAGGACTACATCACCGGCCGGTTTGGCTGATCCTGATGGCCAAAGCTAGGGGACCTGAGGCAATGCCTGAACATATCGTCTCATCCTTCGACGAGGATCTCGACGAACTGCGGACCCGGATCGTCGAGATGGGGGGCGTCGCCGAGAAGATGCTCACGGACTCCACGCTGGCGCTGGTCAAGCGCGACAGCACTCTCGCCCAGTCCGTCATCTCCGCTGATGCCCGCCTCGACGGGTTGCAGCGTGACATCGAAGAACTCGCCGTGCTCACCATCGCGCGACGCCAGCCCATGGCGGTCGACCTGCGCGAACTGATCTCGGTCATTCGCGTGGCCGCCGATCTCGAGCGCATCGGGGACCTTGCCAAGAACACGAGCAAACGTGTCGTCGCCATCAGCGGCGAAACACAGCCTCAGAAGCTCGTGATCGGCGTACAACACATGAGCGATCTCGTGCAGGAGCAGCTCAAGGACGTGCTCGATGCCTATGTGCAGCGAGATGACGCGCAAGCCCTTGACGTTTGGCAGCGCGATGATCGCATCGATGCGCTGTACACGTCGATCTTCCGCGAGTTGCTCACCTATATGATGGAAGATCCGCGCAACATCACGTTCTGCACGCACCTTCTGTTCCTCGCCAAGAACATCGAGCGTATCGGCGATCACACCACCAACATCGCCGAGACGGTCCATTATCTGGCGACAGGCGTCACATTGGCTGCCGACCGCCCGAAGGGGGATACCTCCAGCTTCACCAAGGCGCCAACCGATCCTAGCAACTGATCCCACTGATCCTGTGAACCGGGGGGCCAGGACAACAGTGGAACCATAGGACTTTCGATGGGACCACGTATTCTGATCGTCGAGGATGAGGAGCCGCTCACGCTGCTCCTCCGTTATAACCTCGAGGCCGAGGGCTATACAGTCGACAGCGTCGCCCGTGGCGACGAAGCGGAGATACGGCTGCGCGAAGCGGTGCCGGACCTCGTATTGCTGGACTGGATGCTGCCAGGGCTCTCCGGCATCGAGCTGTGCCGCCGCATCCGCGCGCGCGAGGAGACCGAGCGGCTGCCGATCATCATGTTGACGGCGCGCGGCGAGGAGACCGAGCGTGTGCGTGGTCTCGCGACCGGCGCCGACGACTATATCGTCAAGCCCTTCTCCGTGCCGGAACTCCTGGCGCGCGTGCGGGCCCTGCTGCGGCGCGCCAAGCCGGGTCAGGTTGCGGCGCAACTCATTGCCGGCGATATCGAACTCGATCGCGAGACCCACCGGGTCAAGCGCGGCGGCCGGGAGCTCCATCTCGGGCCGACGGAATTCAAGCTGCTCGAGTTCCTGATGCAGAGCCCGGGCCGTGTCTTCACCCGGGAGCAGTTGCTCGACCGGGTGTGGGGCCACGACGTCTACATCGACGAGCGGACCGTCGACGTGCATGTCGGGCGCCTCCGCAAGGCGATCAACCGCATGCGCCGACCTGATCCGATCCGCACGGTGCGTGGCGCCGGCTATTCCTTTGACGAGACCTTCGCGAAGGCTGGCTGAACTGGCGGATCGATACCTGTCGACCCAATGAGAAAGGCCGCCGCGATCACATCGCAGCGGCCTTTCAAGGGCTCGAATGTTTGCCAGCTATCCGCGTCACCGGGCAGCCGAAGACCTCAGGCCCGCTTACGATCCCGCCTGCGATCGGCGACGGGCTGATAGGCAATGCGCGAATGGTGCGAGCAATAGGGCATACCCAGCTCGGACCGGGCGCCGCAGAAGCGGAATTCCGGCGTCGTTGGATCACCCATGGGCCACCGGCACATGGATTCACGGAGTTCCATGATGGTGACCCTCTCAGACATAGGGATCACCACTTCCTCGCGGGGCTGAGGCAGGCGAACGAGCACGGGAGCCGCTTCGGCGACGGGCTGAGGAGCCAGCGCGGCACTAGTGCGCACGGGGCCTGGCGCGGAAGCGGCGGGAGCCGGCGCGGCAGCACCCGGCTGCCGGGCCGGTTTGCGGGGACGGGGAGCGGAATTGGCGGTGCTCTTGGCGCGGCCTGACAGGCCGAGGCGGTGCACCTTGCCGATCACCGCATTGCGGGTGATACCGCCGAGTTCGGCGGCGATCTGACTGGCGCTGAGGCCATCAGACCAGAGCTTGCGCAAGAGCTCTACACGCTCATCGCTCCAAGATTGGCTCGGGTCGGTCATCGCCTTCTCCGTCAGCAGTTGCAGTGCATGGAATCCCTTATCTTTCGCGGCCAGCTCCACACGAGCCCAACCCCGTTGCATGGTGACAACGAACGCGAATGATAAGTTCCGCTACACGAGATGTCGTAGTCGTTGAAGGCGAAACTACAATATGCCCCGACTCGGGGGCAAGAGTCCCCCTGCCACACCCGCCGTTTTCCCCAAGAACCTCGTCCGAGAGTCAAGGGGAAAAGCGTCTTCGGTTCCGGCACATATCAAATCCTGCAGGTGGCGCGCAGAGATCCTTTCCCATCCGATCCGGCCAGCCCGTCCGCGGCGGCTCGGACGTTGATGAGAGGTATCACAGTCTTTGAATTGACATGGAAAACATGACCTTTAGAATTGATGGAGTGCCGCCCCTCCGTGGGCGGCACTTTGATTTTCCGAGACACGGGCCCGATATCGGTGATGTCTGCCCATGGTTCTTTTGGAAACTTTCCTCTTGCGGAGGTTGAAATCGTGATTTCGCCGTTGCTGCCGACTTATGCGCGTCCCGACATCGAATTCGAAAAGGGAGAGGGCGTATGGCTGATGACGCGACAAGGCGAACGATATCTCGACCTCGGCGCGGGCATCGCCGTGAACGCACTCGGCCACGCCCATCCGCATCTCGTGGAAGCCTTGACTGAGCAGGCGTCCAAGGTTTGGCACACGTCGAACCTCTATCGCATCCCCGGCGGTGAAAGGCTCGCGCAGCGGCTCGTCGACGCGACCTTCGCCGACACGGTCTTCTTCACAAACTCCGGTGCGGAGGCCCTGGAATGCGCCATCAAGATGGCGCGGAAATATCACGCGGTGAGCGGCCATCCCGAGCGGTTCCGCATCATTACCTTCGAAGGCGCTTTCCACGGTCGGACACTCGCGACCATCGCCGCCGGTGGCCAGGCCAAATATCTGGAGGGCTTCGGCCCGAAGGTCGAAGGCTTCGACCAAGTACCATTTGGCGATTTCAAGGCCCTCGAGGCGGCGATCACCGATGAAACCGCCGCGATCCTGATCGAGCCGATCCAAGGAGAAGGCGGCGTTCGGTCGGTGCCTACCGCCGATCTCAAGCGTCTGCGCCAGATATGCGACGACAAAGGCCTGCTGCTGATCCTGGACGAGGTCCAGACGGGCGTTGGCCGCACCGGCAAGCTGTTTGCCCACGAGTGGTCCGGCGTCACGCCCGACATCATGGCTGT
Source organism: Chelatococcus sp. YT9 (assembly GCF_018398315.1). Lineage (NCBI taxonomy): Bacteria > Pseudomonadati > Pseudomonadota > Alphaproteobacteria > Hyphomicrobiales > Chelatococcaceae > Chelatococcus > Chelatococcus sp. YT9. Next base: position 1,966,762 of record NZ_JAHBRW010000001.1, on the reverse strand, counting down.
CGCCAAGGGCATCGGCGGCGGCTTTCCCATGGGCGCATGCCTCGCGACGGCCGAGGCCGGAAAGGGCATGACGGCCGGCACACACGGAACGACCTTCGGGGGCAATCCGCTCGCGATGGCCGTCGGCAATGCCGTTCTCGATGTCATACTCGCGGATGGGTTCCTGGAAGAGGTACGCCGCAAGAGCCTGCTGTTCAAGCAACGCCTCGCGGAGCTCAAGGACCGCTATCCCGACGTCATCACCGAGATCCGCGGCGAGGGTCTGCTGCTCGGCCTGAAGCTCACGCCGCCGAACGGCGACTTTGTCAATGCGGCCCGCGCGGAGAAAGCGTTGGTGGTGGCGGCAGGCAGCAATGTCGTTCGGCTGATCCCGCCCCTGACGATCACGGACGCTGAGATTTCGGAAGCCCTGGCGCGCATCGAAGCCGCCGCCAAGGCTGTGTCGGAGGCTCACGCCAAGGCCGATGCAGGCCAACCGGAGTTGGCGCCATGACGACCTCCTCGACGAATGCACCAAAGATCATCTCCAGCTCCGCGCCTCGGCATTTTCTCGATCTTGCGGACTTTTCCGGAGATCAGCTGCGTCGGGTTCTCGCGGCGAGCACGTCCCTGAAGGCGGCGCGCCGCAAGGGCCAGCCCCAGACGACCCGCCCCCTCGACGGGAAGGTGCTGGCGATGGTTTTCGACAAGCCGTCGACCCGCACCCGCGTGTCCTTCGACGTGGCCATGCGTGAGCTTGGCGGCGAGCCTCTGATGCTGACGGGCGCGGAAATGCAGCTCGGCCGCGGCGAGACGATCGCCGACACGGCACGCGTGCTGTCACGCTATGTCGATGCGATCATGATCCGCATCCTGGATCACGACGCCATGCTGGAGCTCGCCGAATTCGCCGAGGTCCCGGTCATAAACGGGCTCACGAAGCTGTCGCATCCATGCCAGGTGATGGCCGACCTCCTGACCTTCGAGGAGCACCAGGGCCCCATCAAGGGGCGCACCGTCGCCTGGACGGGGGACGCCAACAACGTCCTCGCGTCGTGGGTGGAAGCTGCATCCCGGCTCGATTTCAGCATTAATATCGCGACGCCTCCTGAACTCGCGCCGCGGGCTGATCTCATCGCGCGGGCCAAGCGCGAGGGTGCCGAGATCATGCTGACGGACGACCCCTTCGCTGCGGTTAAGGGAGCCGACGCCATCATCACCGATTGCTGGGTGTCGATGGGTGATGAGGATGAAACGTTCCGCCACAACCTCTTGCAGCCTTACCAGGTCAACACCAAACTTATGGCTGCAGCCAACGAAGGCGCCATCTTCATGCATTGCCTTCCCGCCCATCGCGGCGAGGAGGTGACCGACGAAGTCATGGATGGTCCCCAATCCGTTGTGTTCGATGAGGCAGAAAACCGCCTGCATGCCCAGAAGGGCATCCTGGCCTGGTGTATGGGAGCCGTTCAATAATGGCTGATGTGAGTGCTCAAACCGCGGATGACCGGGTTCTGCCTTTCGCCGTCGAGGGTCTCGACGTGCGAGGCCGGGTGGTCAAGCTCGGCCCGGCGCTCGATACCATTCTGCGTCGCCACGCCTATCCGCCGGCCGTGGCTCGCGTTCTCGGCGAGGCGACCGCGTTGACGGCTCTTCTCGGCTCTGCCCTGAAGTTCGATGGCCGCTTTCAGTTGCAGACGCGCACCGACGGCGTCATCGACATGTTAGTCGTCGATTTCGACGCGCCGGACCGGCTGCGGGCCTGCGCGCGTTTCGACGCCGAGCGTCTAGCAGGTCTGGCCGAGACAGGGACCCTGGCAACCGGTGACCTGCTCGGCAACGGGCATCTTGCACTCACCGTCGACCAGGGGTCCGAGATGTCGCGCTATCAGGGTGTGGTCGCCCTCGAGGGCGACGACCTCGAGGCAGCCGCGCACCAGTATTTCCTCCAGTCGGAGCAGATCCCCACCCGGGTGCGGCTCGCCGTCGGCGAAGCCTTCACCAGCGACGAGGAAGGCTCAGGCATGCGCTACCGAGCCGGCGGGCTGATGGTGCAGTTCCTGCCCTCCTCGTCCGACCGCCAGCGACAGGCCGATCTTCATCCCGGTGATGCACCGGATGGGCATGATGTGGGGCTCACCGAGGCGTTCGAGGACGATGGCTGGATGGAAGCCAAGCTTCTCGCCGACACGACCGAAGATCACGAATTGATCGATCCGGCGTTGCAGAGCGAGCGGTTGCTGTTGCGGCTGTTCCACGAGCGTGGCGTGCGGGTCTTCGAGGGCCAGCCGGTACACGAGGAGTGCCGCTGTTCGCGTCCTCGCATTCTCGCGACCCTGCGCAGCTTTTCACAGCAGGACCGCGACGATATGGTCGGCGACAATGGCCGTATCGGCATCACCTGTGAATTCTGCTCGCGTCACTACGAGATCGAACCGGCGGAACTCGCTGACCAGCCCGCTTGACGTCGCCAGTCTTAGCCCTTCAGCTTGGTCGCGAGCCGGCGCATGAAGTCGGCCCCGGCCTCGAGCTCTGCCAACGTGATGTACTCGTCGGGCTGGTGGGCGCGGTTGATGGAACCCGGGCCGCAAACCACCGTCGGCACACCAGCATTTTGAAAGCGCCCCGCTTCCGTCGCGTAGGACACAGTGAGCGTGCTGTTGCGCCCCGTGACGGCCTTGACGAGCTCTTCCGCCGGCGAACCTGGGAGCGGCCGCAATCCGGGGACGTCGGCGTGGCAGACGGTCTCGATGGACGCCTCCGGCGCGGTGCGGCGCATGCGCGCAAGCACCGTATCCGCGTAGGCTGCGAACCGGGCCGGAATCTCACCGCCATCAAGATCGGGCAATCCGCGGAATTCCCAGTGGAAATGACATTCCTTGGCCATGATGTTGCGAGCTGTGCCGCCCGCGATAGTGCCGACATGGATGGTGGAGCACGGCGGATCAAAGCGCCCGGAAGCGTCCCCACGCTCGGCATAGACATCCGCCAGCCGCACGAGCTCGGCCACGAGGAGGCCAGCTGCCATCACCGCACTGGCGCCAAGCTCCGGCTTAGCCGAATGGGCCTCCTTGCCATGCACGGTTGTGGTGAAAGTCACGACGCTCTTGTGAGCGTCCGCGATGGTGAGGTCGGTCGGCTCGCCGACGATCACGGCGCCTGGCCGGGGGAGATCGATGCCGAAGCGATTGATGCCGTCGACCACCCCGAGGCACGTGGTCTCCTCGTCATAGGAGAGGAACAGGTGTAGTGGCCGCGTGAGATCGGCCGCAATGAAATCCGGCACATGGGCAAGCGCCAGCGCGACGAAGCCCTTCATATCGACGGCACCGCGTCCATAGGCCCGCCCCTCTTCTACGCGCAACCGGTAGGGATCGCTTGTCCATGTCTGGCCAGCGACAGGCACCACATCCGTATGGCCGGACAGGACGACACCGCCGTCGCTCGAAGGCCCGATCGTTGCGAATAACGCGGCCTTGTCGCCGTCGGCGTTCGGCAGCCGCACGAAGGGTACCCCCCAGCTTGCGAGATAGTCCTCGACATAGGCGATGAGCGCGAGGTTCGACTTCGGCGTCTCGGTGTCGAAGGCCACGAGATCGGCCAAGAGATCCAGCGGAGCCAAACGTCTTCCGGTCATTCCCGTCTTCCGATCATCGTAACTGGTTTCACGGTATGAAGCTCATGCGGCGGAACACGAATTCCGCGACGCTATGGACAGCCCAGGTATCAGTGCATGACACGTTTGATATAGGGACTCTCAAGCGGGAAAAGCGGGATGTTCACGGAGAAGGACTCACCCGCCTGGCTTTCCATCTGGTAAGTGCCGAGCATGGTGCCGTGCGGCGTGGATAAGGGGCAGCCGCTGGTATAGCTGAATGTCTCACCCGGTTCGATGACGGGTTTCTCCCCGACCACACCTTCCCCACGGACTTCGTGCTGGCGGCCCAGACCATCCGTGATATGCCAATGTCGCGCCATCAGCTGCACCGTCTCCTGCCCCAGATTTGTAATCTCGATAGTGTAGGACCAGAAAAAGCGCTTCTTAGCCGGTAACGATTCCTTCTCCAGAAAGCGCGGCACGACACCGACACGAATGTTGCGGGTGACCGTTTCGTACATGGCTGCGCCTCCGATTGGGACGCTGCCTCGAGAGGTAAGCCGGCGCCCGAACACAGGGCCCATGGGGATGGCCCGCCCTTGGTTAAGCCCGTGTGTGGGCGAGCGTCAATCCCGTGAAAGTGAACTCCGCTGCAATGCGGCAACTTCGCAGCCGCTCCACGAAAGGCGCATTTTGCTTTGCCGGGCGAGCCCTCTTGCTCTAAGGGCAGGAGGTCATTTTATGGACCGCAACGAAGCCTTTAGCCGAGACACCCATGCCCGCTCCTAAGATCCTACCCGGCATTCAGCCGGCCGAAGCCATCCTGGAGCTGGAAAAGGCTGGCGTGATCACCACCGCGGTTCCATTTGCGGACGATCAGGTGCAGCCGGCAAGTCTTGACCTTCGCCTCGGGCGCAGGGCCTTTCGCGTACGGGCAAGCTTCCTGCCCGGCTTGGGAAGGCGCGTCAAGGAAAGGCTCGAAAACGTTGCCCTGCACGAGATAGATCTGACGCAGGGCGCCGTTCTGGAGACAGGATGCGTCTATATCGCCGAGATCCTGGAGGGCCTTGCCCTGCCCGCGGAACTTGCAGCTTCCGCCAATCCAAAAAGCTCCACCGGACGCCTTGATGTCTTTACCCGCGTGATTGTGGACGGCTCTCGCGAATTCGACATCATCGATGCAGGCTATGCAGGTCCGCTCTATGCGGAAATTTCGCCGCGCACGTTCCCCGTGCTCGTCCGCACCGGTGCACGTCTCTCGCAGGTCCGCTTTCGGGCGGGTGCAAGCCGTCTTGACGACGCCGCTCTCACCGCGCTTCACCACCGGGAAAGCGTCGTGACCTCAAGCGCGCCGTCGATACAGGACGGCGTGGCCGTCAGTGTCGACCTGTCGGGCTTCGACAAGGGCGGGCTTATCGGTTATCGCGCTAAGCGCCACACCGGCCTCGTCGATGTCGACAGGATCGGCGCCTATGCCGTGCGTGATTTCTGGGAGCCGCTCCATGGTCATGGCGAAGGCTCGCTGGTTCTCGATCCTGGCCAGTTCTACATTCTGGCTTCCAAGGAAGCAGTCCACGTGCCGCCGGACTACGCCGCCGAGATGGTCCCCTTCGATCCGTTGGTCGGCGAATTTCGCGTTCACTATGCCGGCTTCTTCGACCCCGGCTTTGGCCATGCGGGTGCCGGCGGCGCAGGGTCGCGGGCGGTGCTCGAAGTGCGCTCCCACGATGTCCCTTTCATCATCGAGGATGGCCAGATCGTGGGCAGGCTGGTCTATGAGCGCATGGCGGCACGCCCGCGGGTGCTCTACGGCGCCGGTGCCGGCTCCAACTACCAGGCACAGGGCCTGAAGCTCTCCAAGCATTTCCGCATGGGTGACTAGGCTCGGAGAAGGGCCGCCACCATAAAGAACGAAATTATTCCGTATTTAGTTTTATTTTTACATGCAACCGCGTATTTTATGATTGACGCGCATAAGCTGCCGTGAAATCGTCTTGCCGATTGGCGCGCTCCCTGAAGCCGCAGATCAGGGGATTGGTCAGGCGGACGGCATGAGCATCGAAATTCGCAATATCTTCAAGCAGTTCGGGACAACGCCGGTCCTGAAGGGCGTCGACCTATCGATTGCCGATGGTGAGTTGATCGCGCTGCTAGGCGCCTCCGGCTCGGGCAAAACCACCTTGCTGCGCATTCTGGCAGGCCTCGACTGGCCGCAGTCCGGCGAGGTCTTCGTCGATGACAGTGATTGGCTGCGACTGAGCCCGCAGGAACGCCAGATCGGCTTCGTCTTCCAGCATTATGCGCTCTTTCCGCATATGACCGTTTTTGAAAACGTGGCCTTCGGATTGAGCATCCGTCCGCGTGAGACACGGCCCCCGAAGGCCGACATCGCGCGGCGCGTTGTCGAACTCCTGGAACTCGTCCAGATGGGCGCCTACGGCGGCCGCTACCCGGCGCAGCTGTCCGGCGGCCAGCGCCAGCGTGTCGCCTTGGCGCGGGCGCTCGCCATCCAGCCCAAGATGCTCCTGCTCGATGAGCCCTTCGGCGCGCTTGATGCCCGCATTCGCAAGGATCTGCGCCGATGGCTGCGCGGCCTGCACGAGCAGCTCGGCATGACGACCATCTTCGTGACCCATGACCAGGAGGAAGCCTTTGAGCTCGCCGATCGCGTCGTGGTGATGGGCGAAGGCATCATCGAGCAGGTCGGCACCCCTGACGAGATCTATGAACAGCCGGCGAGCCCTTTCGTCGCGCGGTTCCTCGGCGGAGTGAACGAGCTGCCCGCCGAACTCAGCAACGGCCATGTGCATGTCGCGGGCGCGGACACCAGCCGCGTCGGCCGGCTGGCGCTCGGCGACGGCCAAGCCGTGCTGTTCGTGCGCCCGCATGAGATCGACCTCCTCCCGGATGCCGCCGGGACCGCCGTCATCAGGGATATCGTGCCGAGCGGCGCCCTTATCCGCTACGAGGTCGCCCTGCCGCAAACCGACAAGCTGGTCGAGGTGGAGCTTGCGCGCGAGACGACCCGCGAGCGCGCCCTTACCCGCGGCGACGCCGTGCGGGTCAATATCCGGCGCGGCCGCATCTTCCATCCGCCGAAACGCCAATCTGCGGCCGTGCCGAATGGCAAGGTCGCCCAGGCAGCCCATACCCATTGACGATAAAGCGGGCTGCGGCGCTCTGGTCGCCGGCCCTGATCGGAGTTACTTTCCATGAAACGCTCACTCGGCCTTGCTCTCGCGCTCGCGGCGAGCGTCTTTACGCTTGCGATCATGCCCGCCGCGCAGGCACAGGACGCCAAGCCGGCCCAGCCGGTGGAACTCCTCAATGCTTCCTATGACGTCGCGCGCGAACTGTTTGCGGCGATCAATCCCGTTTTCGCCGCCGAATGGCAGGCCAAGAACGGCCAGAAGGTCGAGATCAAGCAGTCTCATGCCGGCACGTCGGCGCAGGCGCGCGCCATCCTGGAGGGCCTTCAGGCCGATGTCGTGACCTTCAACCAGGTCACCGACGTCCAGATCCTGCACGACCGGGGCAATCTCGTCGCCGCCGACTGGCAGAAGCGCCTGCCCAACTCTGCCTCGCCATTCTACTCCCTGCCGGCTTTCCTGGTGCGCAAGGGTAACCCCAAGGGCATCAAGGATTGGAGCGACCTCATCAGAAGTGATGTGAAGGTTATCTTCCCTAACCCGAAGACCTCCGGCAACGCGCGGTACACCTATCTCGCTGCCTATGCCTATGCGCTGGAGAAGAATGGCGGCGACCAAGCCAAGGCCCAGGACTTCGTACGCCAGCTCTTCGCGAATGTGCCGGTCTTCGACACGGGCGGGCGTGGCGCGACGACGACCTTCGTCGAGCGAAACCTTGGCGATGTCCTGATTACCTTCGAGTCGGAAGTGAATGGCATTCGTCGCGAGTATGGCGACAAGGGTTTCGAGGTCATCGTTCCTCCCGTCAGCCTTCTCGCCGAATTCCCGGTCAGCGTCGTGGACAAGGTCGTTGATCGCAAGGGCACGCGCGCGGTCGCCACGGCCTACCTGGAGTTCCTTTACACCGACAAAGGTCAGGAAATCCTCGCGGGCTTCTTCAACCGCGTGCATGCGCCGGCCGTCGTCGCGAAATACAAGGGGCAGTTCCCGGAGGTGCGCCTCGTGAAAGTCGAAGACGTGTTCGGCGACTGGGCGAAGGTGCAGAAGGAGCACTTCGCCTCAGGCGGCATCCTCGACAAGGTCTTCGTCAACCGCTGAGACTTGCGAAGGAACAAGGCCGTGACAGCAACCGTGGCGGGCACCCTGCATCACACCCATGGACAAGGCCAGCATGGACTGGGCTCCCATGGGCAGGGGCTTACCCCTCCGCATTCCGCGAAGCCCGTCAAGGCGCGACGTGTGCTGCCGGGCTTCGGCATCACCATGGGCCTGACGCTGACCTATCTCGGCATCATCGTGCTGCTGCCGCTGGCCGCGCTCATCCTCAAATCGGCCGAGATCGGCATCGATGGTTTCTGGCAGGTGCTGAGCAGCCCCCGGGTTCTCGCCTCGTTCCAGCTCACCTTCACCGCCGCTCTCATCGCGACGCTGATCAACGCTGCCTACGGCCTCCTGATGGCCTGGATCCTTGTGCGCTATGATTTTCCGGGCAAGCGTTTCGTCGATGCGCTCGTCGACCTTCCGTTCGCTCTCCCGACGGCCGTCGCGGGCGTCGCGCTGACGACGCTCTTCGCCGGCACCGGCTGGTATGGTCAGTGGCTGGAGCCGGCCGGCATCCAGGTCGTCTACACCATTACGGGCGTCGCCATCGCCATGGCCTTCACCAGCGTGCCCTTCGTCATCCGCACAGTGCAGCCGGTTCTGGAGACTCTCGACAGCCAGATCGAAGAGGCTTCGGTGACGCTCGGCGCCTATCCCTTCACGATCTTCCGCAGGGTGATCCTGCCGATGATCGCGCCCGCCTATCTCACCGGTTGCGCTCTCGCCTTCGCCCGCTCACTCGGGGAATTCGGCGCCGTCATCTTCATCGCCGGCAACCTGCCCTTCAAGACTGAGATCGCAGCGCTCCTCATATTCATCCGCCTGGAGGAGTTCGATTATCCCGCAGCCTCGGCCATCGCGGCGGTGCTGCTGGCGCTTGCCTTCATCATCCTCTTTGCCACCAACGCGCTGCAAGCCCGGTGGCTGCGCCGCCGGGAGGCTTCATCATGAGCATGCTTGCCCTGGAGACGCCGCGTGCCGTTCCACAGGCCACGACCGTCGGCGCCAATGCACGCGCGACGCGGTCCGGGCAGCGCCTCCTGATCGCTGCTGGGCTCGCCTTCACGGCCCTGTTCCTCGTCGCGCCCGTGGCCGTGATCTTCGCTCAAGCCCTCGCGCGCGGCTTCGCGGCCTATCGCGCCTCCATCCTTCAGCCGGAAACATTGCACGCGATCTGGCTTACCGCCGTCACCGCCGTGATCGCGGTCCCCATCAACATGGTCTTCGGGGTCGCGGCGGCCTGGGCTATCGCGAAGTTCCGCTTCCCCGGCAAGAAGACCCTCATCAGCCTGATCGAGATCCCCTTTTCGATCTCACCGATCGTGGCGGGCGTCGCCTATCTGCTCGTCTATGGCTCGCAAGGCCTGTTCGGCGAATGGCTGGCCGATCACGACATCCGCATCATGTTCACGCCAGCGGCCATCGTGCTCGTCATGCTCTTCGTGACGAGCCCCTTCGTGGTGCGCGAACTCCTGCCGCTCATGCAGGCACAGGGCTCGGAGCAGGAGGAAGCAGCCGCCACGCTGGGCGCGACCGGCTTCCAGATCTTCCGCCGCGTAACGCTGCCAAACATCCGCTGGGCTCTTCTCTACGGCACGGTGCTCTGCAGCGCGCGTGCCATCGGCGAGTTCGGCGCGGTCTCGGTTGTTTCGGGTCGCATCCGCGGCGAAACCAACACCCTGCCGCTGCAGATAGAGCTACTCTACAACGACTACAACGCCGCTGGCGCCTTCGCGGCAGCCTCCACCTTGACTGTGATCGCACTCATCACCCTTCTCATCAAGGCGGTCATTGAGCGACGCTTAGGGTAGGTCTAAACTTGGCCAGCGTGCCGCAAGCCGGTTCGCCGGCTCCTGCCAGGATTCCAAAAGGCCCGTCAAGGGGATAGGTCAAACCATGGCGGCAAAACGCATGCGTACGCTGCGCGTCGGGCCTTCCGGAATGAGGTTTCCGCTCCGCCTTGCGATGCTCTAGAGTGATCGCCTACAGCTCATTCTTGAGCCGACTTGAATTGGGGCGATGATGGAAGAAGTCTATATCCTGAATACCTGGGAAGTCATCGCCGTTTCGCTCGTGATCGGAGCCATCGTCATCATCGGCTTCTTCTTCATCCTCAACGCTCCCGAGCGTTGGCGCCAGCGCCTGAGGCGCTGGCGTAAGCATTAGCCGGCGCTCGCTCCTCGGCACGGGTGGCTCGCAGATCTTCCGCCAGAAAGTTACGCGCGAGGCCATGGTAGAGCGGCTCAGGGCAGATGAGCCGAGATGTCACGTAGCCCAGGACTGATGCCGTCATCAACGCCAGGATGTTGTCATAGCTTTCCGTCATCTCCAGGATGATGACGAACGCTGTCATCGGCGACTGGACAACACCGGCAAAGTAACCCGCCATGCCGAACAGGGCACCGAGGCCGACTTTACTCCCAAGAAGCAATGCGATGCTGCTGCCGAGACCTGCACCGACCGAGAGAGAAGGTGCAAAGATCCCCCCAGGAATGCCGGACATCATGGAGAGGAAGGTCGCCAGCAGCTTACTGAGAAAATAAAGTGGCGGCGCGGCTTGCCCCTCGATGGCGTTCCGCGCCTGCTCATAGCCGGAGCCGAAGGCGCTTCCGTCCGACACGACACCGACGATCGCGACCAGGAAGCCGCAGACTCCCGCCGCCAACACCAGCCGGACCATCTTCTGCGGCTGGGCCCAGCGTTTCAATCGGAGCGTGCAGCGCAGAACAGCGAGGCTGAAAGCGGCCCCCAGGAGCCCGCCGGCCAGGCCACAGGCGACCACGAGCAGCCAGTCGTGTGCCTGCAGCATCACTTCATGGGTCTTGCCGAAATAGGTGTAGTTGCCGACGAGTGCCAGCGCAGCAAGACCCGAAAGGATCACTGCGTTCAAAACCAGCCCGTTCGCCCGGGATTCGTAAGAGCGGCTCATTTCCTCGATGGCAAACACGATACCCGCCAGCGGCGTGTTGAAAGCCGCCGCAATGCCTGCCGCCGAACCAGCGAGAATGAGCCCGCGCGCGTTGTTCATGCCGCCCCACCGCGCGGAGAGCTGCATGATATAAGCGCCCACCTGCACGGTCGGTCCTTCCCGGCCGATCGAGGCGCCGCAACCCAGCCCGAGCAGCGTCAGCGCCACCTTGACGACAGCGATCCGGAACGAAAGCAGCCGCGAACGGCCCTCGGGCGTCGCGACATTCTGCGCGGCCATGGCTTGCGGAATACCGCTACCCTGCGCATTTGGTGCGACCTTCAACGTCAGGAAGGCACATAGCAGAAAGCCGAGGGGCGTGAGGACGAGGGGAAAGAGATAGCCCCACTCGCCGGATGCACGAATGGCGTTGAATATATCCTGTGCGTAATCGGCAGCTTTCGCGAAGATGACTCCGAAAACCCCAATGGATATCGCTCCCGCCCAGAAAACGAGCCGTGGCTTCCATTGTGCTGCATTACCCCAAACGACGCGGGACCTCCGCCAGAGCTTCATTTTTCCTGGACGATGAGGCATTGGCGGGGATTAACCTTTGCAGAAGGAGGGGCTTTCAACATCGGACCATACGAATCCTATGGTGACAACCTGCCCGCCCCTATCCCGCATGTCCATCCGCCAGACCAAATCCGCTTCAGAAAATCGTCAGAGCCTTTTCTTGCTTAGACATTTTCCGCCGACGTAACCGCTGTGATCGGACGTTGATCAGGCCCGCCTCACATCGACCAGACAGCTATTCGGCGCAGGACCGCCCGAGAGCTGGGAGGTCGGCCGGTCCGAAGTCAGAACATTGGGATTGCCGCCCCGGTCCAGGCGGCCGCCTTCCGGCTCATCCACCGGATCGAACCAGCCGCCAGTGGGCAGCACCACGACCCCGGCCATCACCTCGGCGGAGAGGCGCGCCCCTGCCCGACTGCGTCCACGAGCGTTGAAAATCTCGATGATATCACCGTCAGCGATGCCGCGTGCCGCCGCGTCGGCAGGATTGAGCAGCGCGACCTCATGGCCGGACAGCTTGGCGCGCTGGCTTTCGCCGACGAGCTCGAGCTGGCTGTGCAGGCGGTGCGCCGGCTGGGGCGATAGAAGATGCAGCGGATAGATCTCGGCGAGCGGCGCGCCGAGCCATTCCTCCGGCGGCATCCAGACGGGATGGCCGGCGATATCTGGATAACCGAACCCGGCGATGGCGCCCGACGCGATCTCGATGCGCCCGGACGGGGTCGCGAGGGGATGCGCCACCGGATCGGCGATAAAGTCGGCGAAGGGGACGCCCGGCGCGGCGGCCTCTTCCCCGAGATCGAGGCCAGCAAAGCCCTCCGCCTGAAAGGTCTCGAAATCCGGCAGCTCGGGATGCCGCTCGCGATAGCCGGAATAGAGGCGGCGCAGCCAACCGTTTTCGTCGAGACCTTCGGTGAAGGCCTCCTCCACGCCCAACTCCCGGGCGATGCGCACGAAAATGCGGAAATCGCTGAACACATTCGGCGGCGGTTCCACGATCCGCCGGCTCGCCACCAGCCAGCTGTCGCGTGAGGAGGCGGCAATGTCGTCGCGCTCGAAGGGCAGGCTCGCGGGCAGCACGATGTCGGCGTGGCATGCGGTGGCGGTCCACACGCTCTCGTTGACGATGACCGTTTCCGGCCGGCGCCACGCCTCAGCGAGCCGGTTGAGGTCCTGGTGGTGGTGGAAGGGATTGCCGCCCGCCCACCATACGAGCCGGATATCCGGCAGCGGAAGCTCGCGGCCATTGTAGGCAAGGCGTTCACCGGGGCGGGTCAGGAGCTCCGTGATCCGCGCGACCGGAATGAAGGCTTCGACTGGGTTTTGCCCTTGCGGGAGGGCCGGACCCCTGAGATGGCGAATCGGCTGGCCGACGGAACTGACGGCCGTCAACCCGAAGGCAAAGCCCGCGCCGGGTCGACCGATCTGCCCCGCCATTGCTGCGAGCGCGATTGACGCCCAATAAGGCTGTTCGCCATAGCGGGCACGCTGCAGCGACCAGGCCGCATTGATGAGGGCTGGCGCCTCGGCGAAGGCACGGGCGAGCTCGCGAATGGTCTCCGCCGGCATTCCGGAAATGCCCTCAGCCCATTCCGGTGTCTTGACGATGCCGTCACTGGCACCGGTGAGATAGGCGGCAAAAATGTCGAAGCCAGCGGTGTAACGATCGAGGAAATCGAGCCGGGCAAGGCCCTCCGCCAGCAGAACCTGCGCCATGGCCAGCATGACGGCGGTATCGGTGTTCGGGCGGATGGCGACATATTCGATCTGCTCGCGCCCCTCGATCTCGGGCACATCGGTGCGCACCGGGCTCACGACGACAACGCGCGCGCCATTTGCCACGATGCGCTCCAACCAGCGCTCGGCACGATGCTGGCCCGTGCCGCCCGCCTCGACCTGAGCGTTGGTAACGCGGAAGCCGCCGAAGGAGATGACAAGCCGCGCGTTGGCAGCGATCAGATCCCAGCTGGGCGCAGCGTCGGTGGCGCCGACGAAGGCGGGGCCGATGATATGCGGCAGCAGCACTGCGGCCGCGCCATAGCTATAGGTGTTGACAGACGACACGAAGCCGCCGCAGCAATTGAGAAAGCGTTTGAGCTGGCTCGGCGCGTGGTTGAATCGCCCAGCACTTGCCCATCCATAGGAGCCGGCGAAGATCGCCTCGTTGCCATAGGCCTCCCGGATGCGCGTGATCTCGCCCGCGACGAGCTTCGCGGCCGTATCCCAGTCCACCGGCACGAAGGGCTCGCGCCCACGGCCCTTCCTATCGCGCGCGCCATCCGGGGCGGCAAGCCAGCCTTGCCGCACCATGGGCTGGCGGAGGCGCCTGGGATGATCGGCGAGCTCGAGAAAGGCTGCGCCGACCGGCGAGGGCTTCGGGTCACGCCGAAAGCCGCGCAGTTCCGCGCGGCCTTCGCCGTCATGCACCACCTCATAGGTGCCGAAATGCGTACCGAAGAGGTGCATGTCGTTGCTCCGAGGTTGGACGGGGCCCTTCGCTACGGCACGGGCTTCAGATCGAAGGACCGTACCCAGTCATCGCCGCGCGCGGCCCACGTCACGCGCTTGGATGTGCCATAGGTGGCCGGCTGGACATACAGGAAAAGCGCCGGCGCCTCCTCGCACATCAGCGCGGTTGCTTGCTTGTAGAAGCCCTGCCGCGCGGCCTTGTCAGTGGTCGAGCGGCCCTGCTCGAGCAATTTGCCGAAGGCTTCATTGTCCCAATAGGCATATTGGTTGCCCGGCGCGAAGAGCGTGAGCAGGCCATCCGCGTCGATGGTCGGCCAAGCCTGGGCCAGCACCGACATCGGCGCCAGCTCACGCGAACGCAGATATTTGTTCATGTAGGTGCTGAAGTCCATCTCCGAGATCTTCACATTGAGGCCGATCTGCGTGAGCTGGTCGGCGACGACCTGCGCGACCTCGGTGCCCTGGAGATAGACACCGGTCGGCACATCGAGCGCGATGGGCTGGCTCAGGTCGGCGCCCGACGACTTGAGGAGCTGCTGCGCTTTGTCCGGGTCATAAGCGTAGGGTTTCAGCTCCGCGTTGAAACCAAAATAGTTGGGCGATAGCACCTGGCAGGCCGAAACCTCCGCCGCGCCGTCGAATATGGCCTGGGCGATGCCCTCTTTGTCGACGGCATAGTTCAGGGCTTGCCGGAAGGCCTTGTTGTCGAAGGGCGGCTTCTGCGTGTTGAACTTGATGAAAAGGCTGCGCGTGCTGGGCACGGAGCCCGCCTCCGCACTCCCGCTGTCCTTGATGCGCTTGACCTCGGTGAGCGGAATGCCGGTGATGAGATCGACCTCACCGGCCAGAAGCGCGGCGACGCGGCTGGCGCTCTCCGGAATATTGCGGAAGACCACCGTGTCGAAGGCCGGCTTCTCGCCCCACCATTTGGTATTGGCCTTCAGGGTAATGTGATCGCCCGGCACGTTCTCGGCCAATTCATAGCGCCCGCCGGACAGTGTCTCGGTAGCGGGCTTGTGGCTCGCGGCCCATTGCGGGGCCAGCAGGAAAAACATGGACAGCTGGTCGGCGAAAGCCGGATAGGGCGCCGAGGTAGTCACCTCGATCTCGCTCGGGCTCACCACCTTGACGTCCTTCACGAGGTCGAACCAGGCCTTGATGCGGGCATTGACCTTGGGATCCCGCACCCGGTCGAGGTTCCACTTCACCGCCTCGGCGCCGATCTTCTCACCGTTGGCGAAGACAGCATTATCGACGAGCGTGAAACGCCAGGTGAGATCGTCCACCTGCGTCCAGGATTTCGCCACCGCCGGCTGAAGCTTCAGGTCCGGCCCACGGATGACGAGCGAGGGATAGATGTGGCTGAGCACGCTGAGATCCGTGCCGACGGATGCCGACATGTGGGGATCGAGCGTGTTGACGTTGGTGCCAAGCGCGATGGTGAGCGTCGCGGCGCTCGCAAAGGCGGGAATGCTGACCGCAATGGTCGCCGCGGTCGCACCAATGATCCTTGACCAGTGACCCATGACAATTCCCTCTTCTTCATGCCTCAAGGAAGCCGTTGGGCGAACGGGTTAGAAATTCGCAGCCTGTCGGCGTCACGAGGACGGTGTCCGAAATCTGGGTGCCGCAGACGCCCGGGATGCGCAGGTTCGGCTCCAGTGTGAAGAGCATCCCCGCCTCCAGCGGATAGGTCGTCTTGGAATCGAGCGACGGGCCCTCATGGGCGCCGAGGCCGATGCCGTGGCCGATGCGGCCGGGCAGGAAGCGGCCATAGCCGCGCTCTTCCAGCCCGCGACGGGCCTGCGCGTAGAGTTCGGCGATCGGCGTGCCGGGCTTGATCAACGGCACGATGCTCTCGCGGATGGCAATGATGGAATCGATCGCCCGCTTCGTCTCATCCGGCAGGGTGCCAACCGCGACCGTGCGTTCGTTCTCCGCGTGGATGCCGTTGACGATCGTCCAGATGTCGATGAAGACCGGCTCGCCTTTAACGGGCTTGCGCACGGTCGGATTGTCGCAATTCAGGAAGATGCGTTCGTTGGTGAGAACCCAGGTCCAAAGGCCATTCTGCGCGCCGCCCTCCAGGCTGCCAAAATCGCAGACCTCCACATCGGGGTAGTTGTCCGTCCAGAACCGGTTCATGGCGGCCATGGAGGCGATCGCAATCTCGCGCTCGTTTCCGCCCTGCCCGACCGCGTCCACCGCGACATTCATGCCCACATCGGCGATGGCGGCAGCAGCGCGGGCGTGGGCGATCTCGTCCGCGTCCTTCACGAGCCGTGTCTCGAAGACGAGGCGGGAGACATCGGCGAAGCGGGCGCCGGGCAGGATGCCTTGCAACTCGCGGTAGCGCGTCATCGGGATGAAATCTTCCTCGATGCCGACAACTGCCTCGGCGAAGCCGGCCTCGTTGAGCATGGTCTTGAGAGCTTCAAGCCAGCTCGGCCCCATGGTGACCTTGGTGGACCAGGCACCGTACAGGCGGATGTCCTCGAGAAAGGTCGACGCGCGCGCGTGGTCGTCGCGCAGCGCATGCACCAGCATCGAAGGCTTGCCTTCGCGGGGCAGGATGGCCACCACCGGGTGGCTGTAGATGATCGGGTTGAATCCCGTGAGATAGAAGCTGTTCTCCGGCTTGAAACACAGCATCACGTCGATGCCGGCTTCCTCCATGCGCTGGCGCAGGCGTTCCAGACGGGGTTGGTGAGACATCGCGTTCATGTCGTCAGGTCCTCAGCCTCGGGTCGAAATAATCGCGCAGCCAATCGCCGAGCAGGTTGACGCTCAGCACGGTGAGCATGATCGCGAGGCCCGGAAAGGTCACAACCCACCACGCGGTGGAGATGTAGACCCGCCCCTCGGCGAGCATGCGCCCCCAGCTCGCCGCGGGCGGCTGCACGCCGAGCCCGAGGAAGCTGAGCGCCGCATCCATGATGATAATGCGCGCGAGTTCGAGCGTGGCGACGACAAGAGCCGGCGTCAGGACATTCGGCAGGATATGCCGCAGCATGATCTGCGCGGTGCTGGCGCCGATGGTCCGTGCGGACTGCACGAATTCACGCTCTCGCAACGCGAGCACCTGCCCGCGGATGATGCGCGCGTAACGGATCCAGCTGGTCAGCGCGAGCACGATGACGAGGTTGGTGAGGCTCGGGCCAAGCGCCGCGACAACGAGGAGCGCCAGCAGCATAAGGGGAATGGCGAGCTGAATATCGACGAGCCGCATCAGCAGCCGGTCCGTGATGCCGCCGCAATAGCCGGCCACTATGCCGAGCATGACGCCGACGAGTCCACCGAGCACCACGGCATAGGCACCGATCGTCAACGTGATGCGGCTGCCGTAGACGATCCGGCTCAGGATGTCGCGGCCAAGTTGGTCGGTGCCCAGCGGATGGGCGCCCGGGGCGAAGAGCCCGGTCCAGGTCGGAGCCGCCATGCGGGCGCGCAAGTCGCCACGGACCGGATCCGGCAGACCGAGCATGGGCGCGAGGAGCGCACCGGCGATCAGGACCAGAAGAATGACGAGCCCGAAGAGCCCACCACGGCTCTGCACGAGCGCACGCAGGAAGGCCCTCATGGCTCCTTCCTCCGGATGCGCGGGTCGAGCACACCATAGAGCAGGTCGACCAGGAAATTGATGCTCACGTACACGGTCGCGATGACCGCGACACCCGCCTGCACCACGGGAAAATCCTTGGACTCGATAGCCTGCACGATGAGTCGGCCGACGCCTGGCCACGCGAACACGGTCTCCGTCACCACCGAGCCGCCGAGCAGCTCGCCTGAAAGGATGCCGACCATGGTGACCACCGGGATGAGGGCATTGCGCAGCGCATGCCAGACGAACACCTGGCCGGGCGGCAGGCCCTTGGCGCGGGCCGTGCGCACATAGTCTTCCTTCATCGAATCGAGGAGGCTCGAGCGCAGAAGCCTTGCTATGGAGGCGCTGACGAAGACGGCGAGCGTGAAGGCCGGCAGGACGAGATGGGAAAGGGTGCCGTAGCCGCCCGTCGGCAGCCAGCCGAGATCGACCGCGAAGAACAGGATCAGCATGATCCCAAGCCAGAACACTGGCGTCGCCTGGCCGAGCAGCGCCAGCGTCATCACCGCGAATTCGGCGAACTTGCCGCGCTGGGTCGCGGCGATGGCGCCTGCCCCCCCGCCGATCATCACGCCGAAGACCATCGCCGTCAGCGCCAGGGTAATCGTGGCCGGCATGCGCTCCAGCACGACCGTGATGGCGGGCCGGTTGAACAGGAAGGACTGGCCGAAGTCGCCCTGCACGGCTTGAACAAGGAAGCTGAGATATTGCTGCCAGAGCGGCTGGTCGAGCCCGAGTGCCGCGCGAAAGGCATCGAGCTGTTCCGCCGAGGCACCGACCGGCAGCAGCAAGGCGGCGGGATCCCCCAGGAGGCGCGTCACGAAAAAGACGATCGTGACGACGCCCCAGACGGCGACGAGCGCCTCGCCGAGCTTGCCGATGACATAGCGGATCACGCGGCGGTCCTGGTGAGAAAGTCGCGAATGCCCGCGAGCACGCGCGCGTTGGCCTCAACATGCACGGCATGATTGGCGCCTTCGATCTCTAGAAGCTCAGCATTCGGCACCCGGTCCGCGATGATCCGCGACTGGCTCGGAGGACAGATCCAATCCGCGCCGCCGACGATGACCAGGGTCGGCACGTCGATGTCGGGGAGCTTGTCCCGCAGATCATAGTCTTTCTGGGTGAAAAGCGCATTGTGCGTCTCCGCGTGGAGATGCATGACGCGGGTGCGCTCCAGCGCCGCGTCAGGGTCGAACTTCTCGAAATAGAGCGGCTGCAGGGCGAGCCAGATCAGCCTCAGCTCGGTGTCATCGACCACCTTATCGGAGAACATCTTTTCCACCATGCCGAGCGAGGCGCTGGTGGCCTTGTGGAGCCGCGCCTTGAAATTCTCGACCGCCTCGGCCTCATGGTGGTGGCTCGGCGCCGTGCCGCGCAAGATCAGGCGCGAGAGGCCACGGCTACCATATTTGACCGCATAGGTCAGCGCGATCATGCCGCCGAAGGAGCCGCCGATCAGGATGATGCGCCGCCCGCCGCAGAGGGTCTGGCGGAAGGCCTCGAGGTCATCCGCGTATTGCTCGAAATTGTAAGGCGGCGTGAGGGACGACAGCCCGCAGCCGCGCTGGTCATAGGCGAGGAGCCTGTAGTTGTCGGCGAGCGGCAGGAAGGCCTTGAAGTCCCCCGTGTGATCGCCGATGCCGCGACCGCCATGGAGCACGACGATCGTCTCGTCGTTGTTCTCGCCGGCTACGTCATAAACAAACGTGGCGCCGTTCAGGTCAATGCGGCGTGGTTCATTCGGCTGCATGATCGAGCCCCTCATCTGCCGTGTTCGCCCGGTCCGCGTCGACCCATTCGTCGCCCTGGAGCTCCGGCGTCGAGAAGGCCACGAGATTGGCGTAGTGCTGTTCGCGATCCTCAACGAACAACGCACGCACGATGCCGCGCGCCAGCCGGTCCGCGCCTTCGCTGATCGCCGGAATGTCACCGGAGAGCTTGCCATGGCTGAGTGTCGCCGGGAAATTGAAGGCGTGGATATGCTGCAGCGCCGGACATGTGCCGGGTTCGCGCTCCAGGAACTCGAAGCTTGGGCCGAGATCGGGTGAGTATTGGAGTTCGGCATTCGCCATGCCCTCGGGCGGAACAAAGCGGTCCCCCCAAAAGCGGATATGCGCCGCGAAGGCGGCGAGTTCCGGCCGTAGGCCAAGATCGACGTTGAAGCCCGTCGCGAAGATCATGAAATCGACGTCGTAGCTAGCCTTAGGCGTGACGACTTCGAGATGATCACCCTTCTCGTGCACCGCCGTTACCGGGCTGCCAAGGTGGAAATAGGCATGGGGGTGGCGTGACACCCGCAGGGTGCTGTCGCGCGGCGGCGGGGTCTGCGCCGACAGCGTCGTGTGCAGGAAGCGCCATTTCCACGCGTCCGGCAGGCCGGCAAAGCCATGGACGACGCCTTGACTGCCGATGCCCGTGAATTTGTTGATGCGCGGGATGTCTTTGCGGCGGATGAAGAGATCAAGACGTCCGGCGCCAGCCTCGAGCGCTGTCGCGGCATTGTCCATCGCCGAGGCGCCTGCACCGACAACACCCACGCGTTTGCCCTTCAGCGCCGCGAAATCAATGTCGTCGGCGGAATGCGCCCAAAAACGAGAATCAAGCCGCTCGACAAAGTCGGGAACATAGGGACCGCCGAGGCCGTCGCGGCCGGTGGCCAGCACAAGATGGCGGGCAATAACGCGCCCGGACTGCCCGCCGTGGTTGATCGCCACATCGAGAAGCCCATCAGGCCGCGCCGCCACATGGGTTACCGTGGTCTTGTTGATGACCGGCAGGTCGAGCACCCGGCGATACCAGACGAGATAGTCCATCCAGATCTCGCGCGGGATCTTGTCCAATGCTTCCCACGACGCCACGCCGAAGCGCGCTTCGTGATAGGCGCGATAGGTCAATGCCGGCAGGCCCATCGCCGGGCCGGTGAGCTGCTTCGGCGAACGTAGCGTCTGCATCCGTGCATAGGTAATCCATGGCCCCTCGCGGCCCGCCGGTGCCTTGTCGTAGAGCACATGGTTCGCGACGCCGTAGCGCTTCAGCATGCCCGAGGCGACGAGCCCGGCCATGCCCGCGCCGACGATCACGACGTCGCGCACGGTCTCACCCTCAACCACACGCTCAGGCACCCAAGCCTTGGCGGGCAGTTCGAGCCAGGCGAGATCCTGCCGGAGGCGGGCCTCCAGGGCCTCGAGCCCGATCGCATCAGTTCCGGCGGTCACTGCGGTGGTGTCCGCCACGCCTGCGGTCGCAGTCATAGGTCCGTCCCTTCCTGGCGGGAAGCCGATGGATCACGGTCCTCCCCCGCTGGCGGGCGGTCGTGACCATAGAGGACGTCAGCGAGGCTCTCACGCCCCCCGGGATCAAGCCGCTTCAATCCGGGCACGAGCGCGGCGGAGACCACATCGAAGGCGCTGATCAAGGCCTCGATGGCTGGTGTCAGTGGTTTCGCAAGCGGCGTGACGATGCCGAACACGAAAGGGATGTGGACGTCGAGCGGCCTTATCGCCAGTCCTTCGATCGGCAGGCTGTAGGCGGTCGCCGGCTCGACGAGCGCCACTCCGAAGCCGGTCCGCGCGACACCGAGCGCCGTGAATGACGCGTTGGTATCGAGAATGGCGGACGGCGTTACGCCAGCCTCCCTCAATCCTTCATCGATGCGCCGCCGCAACCGATAGGGATTCGCCATGGTGACAATACGCCGGCCCGCCAGATCGGCGAGACGGACCACCTCGCCGCGCGCGAGCGGATCCCCCGCCGGCACCGCAGCCACGCAGGGCGCTTCGCCGATCCACTGGATATCAAGCCCGGGATGCTCCAGCGGCAGGCTCGCCACCCCGACATCGGCGGAACGCGCCAGAACGGATTGCACGACCCGTTCCGCCGGCGCGGATTGCACATGCACCTGGCTTGGCAGGAGCGCCTCGTCGATAACCGCCAACGCTCTTGGCACAAGACCAGCCGCCAGGGCCGGAATAGCAGCAATCTCGATCGCGAGCGGCGCATCGTCGCTGATAGCGATGGCGCGTTCGCGCATGTGTTTCAGGCTGACGAGCAGGCGCTCGACCTCCTCGTGAAACAGCACGCCACGATTGGTCGGCGTGATACGTGGACCATTCCGGTGCAGCAGCGCAAAGCCGAGGTTGGCCTCGAGCTCCTGAATCAGGCGCGTCACGGCCGGCTGCGAGCGCCCAAGCAGACGCGCCGCTCCGGTGATGCTTCCGGCCGACATAACGGCTGCGAAAGCATCCAATTGCCTGAGGTCTAAGGTCTCAAAATTCATAGATCGCATATTATTTAATCTATGGTTATTATCAAGTACTCGCTTTTTGCGCGGTACGGACAGCGCTCTGGAAAATCCACTATCCACTTTTTGGATTATATGGCAATGTAAATCTACGTAACGCATGCTGGCCGCCAGCGGTACGAGCCGCGCAGAGGCAAGGGCCATCGGGCCGAAACCGTGCTCGTGGAATGACCGCACAGATCGGCCGTCCTATGGGAAGCAGCATCGCCATGCAGACAGACATCATCGAACGGATCGCCGGCATCGCGGCAGGATCTCCCCTCGCGGAAGCCTTGAAGGCAAGGGCTGAGATCATGAAGTTGAGCGACGCGAGTCATGACGCCGTATTGCGGCCCAAGGCACCCGGAGGATTGAGCCATGCCGTTCGCGCGGCGCTCGCCGCCCGCATGGCCGTATGGCTAGGCGATGATGCACTGGCGGGGCATTACCGAACCTTGCTCGTCGAGGCAGGAAGAGCCGGTTCCGACCTCGCTGCCACAGTGGCGACGCCGGAGGCCGCGCCGCGGGATCGGCGCCTCGCGGCAATCGTCCGCCATGCCGACCTGTTGACCCGGGAACCAAGAGCCGCCACACGCGACGACATCCAGGCGCTCAGGGCCGCGGGGGTCGAAGAGTCGGATATCGTGAGGCTGTCCGAGCTCACCGCCTTTGTGAATTATCAGGCCCGCGTCATCGCAGGCTTCCGCAGCCTTCAGGGCGTATTGTGAGGGGAGATGTCATGAGCGAACCAGTCCAGAACAGCCCCGTTCATGAATTCACGGCCGAGCCCCTGCAATGGGTGCCTTATCTCACGCCGGTGCGGCTGGAGGAGGCGACGCCGGAACAGCTTGATGCAATGAAGGTCACGCCGTCCAACAAGAAGGTGTCCGATTATGTGCTGACCCTGGCGCATGATCCGGAATCGCTCGCGGTGCGCTCGCCGCTATTCAACGCCATCATGTACGGCCGGGACGGTCTGTCGCGCGCGGAGCGCGAGCTTGGCGCGGTCGGTGCTTCGATCGTCAATCACTGCGTCTATTGCGCCTCGGTTCACGCGGCTCAATTCAACCGCCTCACGGAACGCACGGATGTCATCGAGCGGATCTTCGCCGATGGGGCAGCCGCGGAACTGGAGGAACACCAGCAGGTGATCTTTGATTTTGCGGTGAAGCTATCCGAGACGCCTCCGGCCGTGACCCACGAGGATGCCGCCGTGCTGCGCGACTGTGGCCTCTCAGCCTTGGAAATTGCCGACCTCGTGCTGTCCGCGGCCATATTCGGCTGGGCCAACCGGCTCATGCACACCCTCGGCGAGCCGCGCCGCCCGCCCGCCAAGCCCGCGGCTTGACAGGCCGGCGGTATCAACAGCGCCTCGTCACGCTCGCGCGGCGAGGCGAATGCGTGGATCCAGCCGCGAATAAAGAACGTCGACGATCAGGTTGATCAGGACGAAGGCGACTGCGGTCACGAGCAGGCCGCCCTGAATAACAGGATAGTCGCGACGCAGGATGCCCTGGATCACCAGCCGCCCGATCCCGGGCAGCGAGAAAACGGTCTCGATGACCACTGAGCCGCTCACCATGTGGCTAGTGATGATGCCGATGACGGTCACGACCGGCACAACGACATTGCGCAGGGCATGCCTGTTGATGATCTGCCAGCTCGGCAGGCCCTTCGCACGTGCGGTCCGCACATAGTCCTGGTTGAGGACCTCCAGCATGCTTGACCGCGTGATGCGCGCGAGGAGGCCCATCTGCAGGAAACCTAGCGTGAAGGCAGGCAAAGTAAGCGCCCTCAGCCAACCAGCGGGATCCTCGCTGAAGGGAACATAGCCGCCGGTGGGAAACCAGCCGAGCCCCACCGCGAAGGCGAAGATCAGGATCAGCGCCAGCCAGAAATTTGGCAGGGACACGCCGAGCAGGGCGCTCGCCATGCAGGCCTGATCCACCCAGCTGCCGCGGTAAACGGCCGCGATCACGCCGGCCGTAACACCGAAGGTCACCGTCAACGCCATGGCATAGAGGGTCAGCGACACCGTCACGGGAATACGCTCGATGATGGCGCTCGTCACGCTGCGC
Organism: Chelatococcus sp. YT9; assembly: GCF_018398315.1. Classification (NCBI taxonomy): domain Bacteria; kingdom Pseudomonadati; phylum Pseudomonadota; class Alphaproteobacteria; order Hyphomicrobiales; family Chelatococcaceae; genus Chelatococcus; species Chelatococcus sp. YT9. The sequence continues at coordinate 1,943,018 of NZ_JAHBRW010000001.1, read as the reverse complement.
TGAAGCAGGATCGACTGGCCAAGGTCCCCCTGCAACAGCGAGCCGTACCAATGCATCAGCCGCACGAGGAAGGGCTCGTTCAGCCCGAGTTGCTGGCGCACCAGCTCGACCTCCTCCTGCGTGGCATTCGAGCCGGCGATTACCGCGGCGGGATCGCCGGGCACGAGCTGCATGATCGAGAAAGCGATCAGCGTGACCAGAAAGATCACCGGGATCGATGCGATCAGGCGATGCAGAACATAGCGTGTCATTCCACGCTCCCTCGGCGCCGACAATGAGCAAGGGCGGATTTGATGATGGAAACCTCATGCGCGCTCATGCGTCCGCCCTGTCTTTCAAACGTGGATCGAGCACGTCGCGAAGCGCATCGCCGAGAAGGTTGAGCGCAAGCACGGTCAAGGTCACGGCAAGCCCTGGGATGAGGGTGATCCAAGGGGCCTCGCGAATATAGGCGCGCCCGTCAGCGATGATGTTGCCCCAGCTAGGTGTGGGGGGCGGCGTGCCGACGCCGAGGAAGCTGAGCACCGCCTCGGCGAGGACGGCATAGGCGAAGATGAAGCTGAGCTGCACGATCAGCGGGGCGAAGCTGTTCGGCAGGACGTGACGCAGAAGCACCACGAGGGGCCTCACGCCCGAGGAAATCGCCGCCTCCACGTAGCTCATCTCGCGCACGACGAGAACGGACGCCCTGACGATCCGCGCGGTGCTCGGAACATAGATCGCGGAGAGGGCGAGCACGACATTGAGGTCGGAAGGCCCGAGCGCAGCGGCGATCGCAATCGCCAGCATGATCGAGGGGAATGCCATCAAGGCATCCATGCAGCGCATGATGATGCCATCGAACGCGCGGAAGTATCCGGCGCACGCCCCAACGATCGTTCCAAGTACACCGGAGACGATCATGACCCAGAAGCCGATCCGCAGTGACACGCGCGCGCCCATCACGAGGCGGCTATAGAGATCGCGTCCGAGATGATCGGTTCCGAACCAGAACTGTCCGCTGAAGGGTGGCTGGAAGCGGAAGCGCATCTGGATGCGGAGAGGATCATGGGTGATGAGCCACCCCGCCATGATCGCGACCAGGGTCACAAATGCAACGATCGTAAATCCGAAGACGAAGCTGCGATGTGCAATCAACTGGCGGAAGACCCGGGAGCGCCAGAAGCGCTGCCGGGGTTCCACTGGGGACACCTCAGATGAGACTTGCGTTTGAGACGCCACAACAGGTGAAATGTCGGCGGCCTCGCTCAGGCTGACTTTCTCATGCAAAGCTGACGCCCCACAGACGCGTGGTGCGGAACGGCGTGAAGCCGACAACCTTGTTGCTGCGCACCTGTGTCTGGCCAATGTCGCCCAGCTTGATCGACAGAACATTGTCGAGAATGTGCTGTTGCGCCTTGTACCACGCCTCTTTGCGTTCTTCCGCAGTGGGCTTTAGCTGCATATCCGCAACCATCTGCGCCAGGGCGGGATCCTCGACATTGTTCGGGGACGTCTTCCCGCCGAGGTCGCCGATCGACAGAACCGGATCGCCGAGCCAGGGGCCGGTGCCGAACTGGCCCGGGTTGAGCGACCAGCCGGTTTTCTTCACGCGCAACGCGACCACCGCCGGCCAATCCATCGTTTCGATCTGCGTTTTGATGCCGATCGATTTCAGCAGCTCCGAGATGATGAGCGCGGTATTCGAATGCCAGGGGAAGGTGCTTGCGCTGATAATCTGAATAACTTCATCTTTATACCCCGCTTCCGCAACCAGCTTCTTGGCCTGCTCTGCGTTCTTCACATTATAGAGAGGCGCTTTGATGCCTTCCGGATACAGGGGATACCCCGGATATTGCAGGTAAGGATTGAGGCGATAGTTACCGTCGCTCGCACCAGCAAGGATTTCGTCCATATCCAGGATGGCTGTGATAGCCTGCCGGAACGGCAACTTGTCCATGGGTGGAACGGCCATGTTCAGGGCCAGATTTTGCATGGCCGTCGGCATGCGGTTGATGACCGTGAGCGCCTTGTTGTTCTTGAGGCCGGGAACCGCGTGCTCCGGCACGAGGTCGGCGAGATGGATCTCACCCGTCTCAATGGCCGCGACCATGGCAGACGGTTCGGCGATGATGCGGAACGTCAGCGTGTCGAACAACGCGTCCTTACGACCGCCGTAGCCGCTCGGGCCGGGATAGCGCGTATCAAGCGCGTAGTCATCGAAACGTGCCAGCTTCACGTGGCTGTCGGCCTTGTTCTCGACGAGCTTGTAAGGGCCTGTGCCGATGAAACTTGTCTTACCCGGGTCCTTGTCGCCATCTTCTGCCGGCAGGATCGCCACCAGAACTTCCGGCTGGCTGAAGTTGTTCAGAAAAAGCGGCTGCGGCGCCTTGAGCTTGATCGCCACAGTGCCGGGATCGACGATCCTGACCTCCGCGATCTGGTCGAGATAGCGTCGGCGCAGGCTCATGCGCTGGTAGCGCTCGATGGACGCCTTGACGTCCGTCGCGGTCATCTCCTTGCCGTTGTGAAACTTCACCCCCTTGCGCAACTTGAAGGTGTAGGTCAGCCCATCGGGAGAGATCTCCCAGGATTCCGCGAGACCTGCCGAGGGCTGCAATTTCTCGTCGCGTGTCACGAGTGCTTCGTAGAGATGCAGGTTGATGATCCGCCCGACATCGTCAGTGGTGCCCATGATGTCGAGCGACGGAATGGGACTGTTGATGCCGACGATGATGTCGCCGCCTTTCTTACCGGCGGTCTGCGCGAAAGCCTTGCGGTTCGTCAACATCAGGGCCGTCGCCGGGGCGCCCGCGATCAATCCTCTGCGTGAAATCAACATGGTTTGGTATCCCCTCATGTTTGTATTGAGTTTGATTGTTTTTTCTTTTGATGTCTGCACAAGACCATAGTCTTGAGTATGTGTATGCCGAAGTCTTAAGCGGCAGCGGCTCCGTCATGCCACCATTGGCCGGATATGACGCTGCCGCGCGGCACGAAACGTCGATCCCCTTGCAGCGTTCCACCGATGCTATCCGTAAACACCACCGGACCCTTGCGAATTTCGAGAAGCGTTGCATCGCCGAGAGCGCCCTGTCGCAGCGTGCCGAGATCGGGCCGCCGACAAACGGCGGCAGGCGCCGCCGTGGCAGCGCGGATCACCTCCGCAAGCGGCATGCCAAGTACTAGGAACTTCGACATCGTCGCGAGGACGTCATAGGCAGGTCCATCGATGCATTTCATATGGACATCGCTGGAAATCACATCCGGGGCGAGGCCGGATTCCAACATGACGCGAGCCACATCGAAGCCGAAAGAGCCGGACCCATGCCCGACGTCCATGATAACGCCGCGTTCCTTGGCGGCGATCATGCAGTCACGAAGCTGCCCCCCCCTGGTCAGGGGCGAGTTTTCCTTGGGCGTGCAGTAATGGGTCAGCACATCGCCGGGTCGCAGCGGATCGACGATATCCTCGATGCGGGGCGGCATGCCTGCGCCGATGTGCACCATGACGGGCAAGTTGCCGGCCAACTCCGCCGCCCGTATGGCCATGTGCAACGGGATAGCGCCGAGCGCACCGGTGGTCGATGCGCCGACGCGGATCTTCACGCCCACGACATGATCAGCGTAGGCCCTGGCGGCCTGCACACAGAGGGGAATATCAAGAAAGCGAAGGTCCTCGGCCTCCCCGACGTGCACGCCGTCTCCGACAAATATGCCGACGAGGCTAAGATTGATGAAAGCGAGTATCCGCACTGGGGAAAGAGGCGCGACAAGGTCAATGAGGCCACGAATATTGCCCGCGCCCGCGCTGCCTGCGTCGACCGCCGTCGTCATGCCGGATGCGCGGGCAACGCGGTCGGCCTCGACGCCAAGAAAGGTCGCCCCCCAATAGACATGAGTATGCAGATCGATCAAGCCGGGTACGACATAGAGCCCATCTGCATCGCGCACCTCCTTCGCCGAGGCATCGCTGATCGAGGAAGCGACAGCCGCAACGCGGCCATCGACGAAGGCGATATCATGGGGGCCATCGAGACCCTGGGCGGGGTCGATGACATGGCCATTCTTTATCAGCAAATCATAAGCCATATCGAACTCCGCGAGGTCAGGCTCTATGGTTCAGGCGGTATCAGCTGGCATTTTCCCGGTTGATCGAGCGGGCCAAGCCTCAAGCGCGCGGCGCGCGACGTCCCCCTTTGACGGAACGGAAGACGTGCCGGCAGCGTCAGTGGCACTGGTCAAAATTGCACGGATCTTGTCGGCGACCAGGCGAAGCTCCGCATCATCGATCCGGCGAACGTCGAAAAGGAGATAGCCACGATCGGCATGAAGCGAGCGCAGCACCACTTTGACATCGCCTGCGGCGAGAGCCTCCCCCAGTTGATGCGCGTTCAGGCCTGCCACCGCCGGATCGACGTGCAGCATGAGCCGCTCGAAGGGATTGCCCGGCGGGTCGGGCTGGCGCTCCAGACGTAGACCCGGAATGCCGGTCAGCAGCGTCTCGGCCAACGCCAGACGCTCCTCTTCGCCTCGTTTGATCACTGCGCGATCGGCGGCCTGCCATTGCGCAAGCGCAGCCATCGCCCCGGCGATGCTTTCCTTGCCAGCCTTCATGACCCGGCCGACGCCACGGTCCTGATAGTAGCAGGCGCGGATGAAAGCCTCCTCGCCGGCAATGATCCCGGCGGTTGTTCCGGCGGCCGCCTTTTGCGCGCTGAAGATCACAGCCGTTGCTCCGGCCGCAATCATCGCCGGCCAGTCATATTCCGCCGCCGCGTCCACGATGACCGGCACGCCGCGCTTCCGGCATATCGCGCAGAAGGTGGCGAGATCGATCATCCCGCTCTGCACGGTATGATGGGAAATGACATAGAGAGCGGCGGCGACCTCGCCGTTCAGCGCCGCCTCCAGCTGAAAGACCGCGCAGGACGTCGCCGTCCCGATCTCCACGACCTCAGCGCCCGCAATCCTGACCATCTGGCTGACGGGCGCGCCGAAATTGACCTCGTGGCCCTTCTGCAGCACCACGCGCTTCTTCATCCCGGTCGTGTCGGGCAGTTGCTCGACCTTAGCGAGATCCGGGCCGGTCATCGCCGCGGCCACGCAGATCGCGATTCCTGCCGCGGAGCAGCCGGTGACGATGCCAGCCTCCGCGCCGGTGACGGCGGCGATCGTGTCGCTGGCCGCGCGCTGCAGGTCCGCAATCTCGACCCAACTCGGCAGAATATCGCAGACAGCCTGGATGACGGCCGGCGAGCACCGGCTGGCACCGTGCACCGTTTCGGTGCCAGATGCGTTGATGACGCGACGTAGCCCGTGCTGATCGAAAAAGGCCGGCATATCGATGGTCCCGCTCAGGCTGCCATGGCAGCGACGTCATGATTGGCAAGGGCGCGCGCTGCCGCAGTGACTTGAGCCCGCTCCGCCTCGTCGAGATTGCTCTGCAATGGCGCGATCGGCCCCATATCGGCCACACCCGCGAGCGTCACCGCATCATGGATTGTACGGGCCGGACCAAAGGCGTCGCGACAATCCTCGAGCGGCATGAAAAGCTCTCGAATGGCATGGGCCGCGGCGCGATCATCGGCCTGGAGCGCCGCCAAGAGCGCGCTCGACAGGCGCGGGGCGACCGCCACGGAGCCCGAGGTGAAACTCGACAGGCCAAAGCTCTCAAAATGGGTGATGACCGGACGCTCGCCAATACCGCTGATGATGCGCCGAGGATCGATGACCTCAACGAGCGCGCGTAGAAAATCGTCTTCAGCGGGATCCCGGCGCACGACCGCATATTTCACCCAGCCGACGACACCGTCATCCACGAGCCGCCGGAGATCTGATGGCGCAATGCAGCGATCATGCTTGGCATACATGAGGATTGGCGCGCCGATCTTGTCCGACAAGTAGCGCAGCGACGTGGCAAGCCCGGCGGAGGTGTAGCTGCCGGCATAGGCGGGAAGCGCCATCGCGGTCGGAAACTTGAGGTCGCGCACAATGTGTGCCTGATCGACCATGCGGCCGAAGTCCGGCCCGACCGCCGGAATGATCCACGTCTGTGGAGAGACGGCTTCGACGAGAAAGGCGAGCGTTTCGGCATAGGCGCTGACGGGCAGGTTGTAAAAATTGGCGTTGCCGCCATACATCAAAGTCGAGACCCCGCCTTGCTCGAGATATTTGATCAGGGCGGCGTTGGCAGACTTCGCCAAGGTCAGCGCGGACGTTTGGGCCAGCGGAGGAACGGCGATAACGGACCGAGCGAGATCGTGAAAGGTGACCGCATCAATCTTCATGCCGCTCCCCACTTGTATAAATGTCAGATGTATTTATAGCTTGCATGAATCCCGAGTCAAGCGACCGGAGTGCTAAAGGAAGCAATGTCGAAACATATGTCGGGTGACGAGGCCGAGATGGGCAGTAATGTTGCGAAATATCGGCCGGCGCAGCGTTTGCGCCTGGGAGACCAGCTCTACGAGCAGATCCTCCAGCGCATCGTATCTGGCGAGTATGCGGAAGGGGCTCGCCTGCCCTCAGAGAATCAGTTGTCTGACGTCTTCGGAGTTTCCCGTTCCATCGTGCGCGAGGCATTGTCCCGGCTGCAGGTCGATGGGCTCGTCGCGGCCAGGCAAGGCTCCGGCACCTACGTGCAGCGCCGGCCGAACTCGGAGTTCTTCGACTATGCGCCGAAGGGCGCGGTCGCCGACGTATTGCGATTCTTCGAACTGCGGATCGCCATTGAAGGCGAGGCGGCCTACCACGCCGCGCAACGTCGCACCGAGGCGGATCTCGCGCATATCCAGTCGATCAATCAAAGGCTCGAGGCCATCATCGGCGCGCACCAGGTGGGAAGCGAAATCGATATCGAGTTGCATGAGGCGATCGCTGAAGCGGCCCACAACGAACTCTTCGTCGCAACGCTGCGCAATCTCCGCCCCCTGTTCGATGCCGGCCTGAAGATGACGCGCGGGCTGTCGCTGAAAAAGCGCCCGGAACGCCACCGCCTCGTCCAGGACGAGCATGCGGCGATTATCTCAGCGCTCGTCGAAGGTAACGCCGATCGGGCACGAACAGCCATGCGCCATCACATCGACAATGCCCGGACGCGGCTGGTTTCCGATACCGAGCCTTAGGTCACGCTGATTTTATACGACCGCAGGGTCATTCCGGGCGGGCCGAAAGGCCCGAGCCCGGAACCCATGAACACGACGATCAATCGGGAGAGGACACAGTCCGACGCGTCCTCCTGTCAGGCCTCGTGTTCATGGATTCCGGGTTGCTCGCTGACGCGAGGCCCCGGAATGACGGCGACCTTGAACGCCCTCACGCGTCGCGCGTGAATGGAAAATGCGTCCGCGGCACGCGCCGGAACGGGAGGCTGGCGAAATCGTACGCCGCGGGGCCCGGCACATCAACGTCGATCATGGTTGGGAAGACGCTGGTGAACGCCGCGCGGAACTGGTTCTTCGCCTTGATGGCAAGAATACCGATGCGGCTGAGATCGATGCCGTGTAGATCGAAGAAACTGGGATCGGTCACGGTCAGGCAGGTCTCCGTGATGATGACCTGAATACCTTCGATGTCGAGAACGGCCGTCTGGCCATAGTCGAACGCAAGGCCATTGCAGAACGGGCCGGTATTGACGATCCGCCCGTCTGTCAGGCGCGTGACGCGTGCGCGCGCCGTGACGGGAGCACCGAAGTCACGTGTCAGCCGCCCGCCCAGCGCAACCTCGATCTCTCCGCCGATACCCGCCTCAACCGCCTTGGCGACGGTCACGGGATCCCAGAAAAACGCCATCACCGTCGGCACGTCGGGCCGGGCGTCGAGCACGGCGCGGAGCAGGCCGGGGGTGTCCGCATTGGCGCCGGCGCCAGGATAATCCGCGGAATCGATCACGGCGACAGGACCTTGGCCCTGCCGCGCGATGCCGAGTGCGCGCGCCATTCCGGTCGCGGCCGTCGGCATGGCAATGAACAGGCGATTACGGATCCGCCGAAGCTCACCGAGCGTGGCACGGACCGCCCGCTCCGCCGCCGCGCCATCCCCATCGGCATAGGCGACGACCGAGGCGCCGGCATGCGCCCGATCACCATAGGCATAACCCTGGTAGATCGTCAGATCGAGGAGGCCCGCGCCCTCCGCGAACCCTCTGGCGAAAGCCGCGGCTTCAGCCATGGGACCGTCAGTGGTGCGCGCATTGATGCTCGGCAAGAGCGCATTCATCGGCCGTACCACACCCACGGGATGAATTTTGCCGGCTACACGCTTGAGGAGCAAGGACAGGCACTTCTGCGCCGTCTCGGCCATGTCCGTATGAGGGTGGCATTTGTAGCCGACGACGATATCGCACAGGTCGATCTGCGGCTGCGTGATGTTGGCATGGAGGTCATAGGTTGCGCCGAGGGGCGTGTCACCGATGATCTCGCGCACGCGGATGAGAAGGTCGTGGTCGGCGTGGTCGATGCCCTCGACCTGCATGGCACCGTGCTGGCCGAGATAGACCGCATCCCAACGGCCGGATCCATCGGGCGGACCCTCTGCCAGCCCGGAAAGCAGCTCCGCGAGAAGCTCCTCGTAAGTGTCGCGCGTGACTTCCCCGGAAGGCGTGGCGAAGGTGCAGCGCAGATAAGTAGGACGCCATTCGGGATGAGTTTCGAAGAAAGCAACCGCCCCGCCGATCTCGGTGTTGCTGCCGCGATAGAACGATACCGCCTCCTCGCCTTTCGCCCATTCAAAATTCTTGAAGTCGTCCAGCGTCGCCTTGATGCTGGCGAAACTGTTTCCTTCGTGCCCCAAACGAGCAATGGCGATATTGGGCATGTCCGTAGATCCTCAGCCGTTCCAGCGATAGCGCTCGATCGTGTCTTCATTCAGCGTGATGCCGAGGCCCGGCCCGTCCGGCACCCGGACCAGCCCGTCGACGACGCGCATGGGTTCGACAAGGAGGTCCGTCCGCAGCGGATTATCCGTGGCGTTGAATTCGAGATAGGGTGCGTCCCGCTGCACCGCCAAGACATGCGCAGTCGCAGCGACCAGAATATCCGTGGACCAGCAATGCGGGATCACGCGCGCGCCACGCGCCTCGGCATGGTGAACAATGCGCACCGCCTCCGAGATGCCACCGACACGCGCGACGTCCGGCTGGATGATGCGCAGGCCCCCACGATCCATCAGATCGAGATAAGGATATTGGGTGGTTTCCTTCTCGCCCGTGGCGATCGGCGTCGGCGATTGCGCGACGAGCCGCGCGAAGCCGGAGACGTCATCCGGCGACAGCGGCTCCTCCAGAAAGTAAACCCCAGAGTCCGCGAAGGCCCGGCCGAGATAGAGGGCGTCGTCGAGGGGCATCGGCACGCCGATATCGATCATGAGGTCCATCGCGTCGCCAATCTCCGCGCGGATCGCCGCAACCGCCCTGACATCGGCGCGGGGATCCTGCCCGAGGCCGCCCCAGCCGAACTTCATGGCCTTGAAGCCGGCATCGCGGTGGCGCCGGGCAAGGGCGATGGTATCGCCAAGGTCGGGCTGGGACAGATCGCTTGCATAAGCGGGGACCGCATCACGGCGCGGCCCCCCCAGCAGCCGGTGGATCGGCAGTCCGGAGACCTTCCCCAGCAAATCCCACAGCGCGATGTCAATCCCGCTGATCGCATGCATGAGGGCGCCGCGCCGGCCGTAAGTCGCCGAGTGCTTGTACATCTTGTCCCAGAGGCGGCCGACGTCGCGCGGGTCCTCGCCGATCAGCAGGCTGCGCAACCCCTCCGCGGAGACCGAGCACAACGGCGCATCGAGGATCGCCTTGCTGACGAGCGGATTGGTATGGGCCTCCCCGATGCCGACGAGCCCCTCGTCCGTATGCACCCGGATCAGAAGCACCGACTGGCAACCATCCCCAATGGCGCGCACCACCGGAAGCCTCAGGATGATGCTCTCGACATCCGTTATTTTCACGGTTTTTCCCCACCTGAATCAGCCGGCGTTGGCCGCCGGATTATCGGGTTGCATCGCCATTTCCCGCTCCCAATCGAGATTGGACGAAACAGCAACGCCCGCCTGTGCGAAGTGCCTTCCTCGAAAAGCGCCTCGATGATGTTCGACAAATATACAACTTACATTCTCCGCGCAAGAGGGGCTGGTGCCCAGCCCCGCGCTGCCGCGCGCAAGCCGTCAGCGCGGAATGGGCGCTAGGCCTCTCGCTTTATGCGCGGCTTTTATTTTCCAGAGCTTGCAGACGTAAAAAGCATAGAAGTGCTATCACTTGAAATCTTCAATATTCTGAGGACAGGCGACCTCTATGGCGACCAATTGGATTCTGGTCTATCGACGTATTATGGACGCGATATTTGCGCTTCGTGCTTGTCGAGCTCTGCGGATATCGATTGGGCCGCCTCGATCACCGCTTCTGAATAGAAGGCCATCTTTTCGGCGTTTGAATCAAGCCCTGCGTCAAGGACTAGGCTGAGGCTTGCGACAACCACCGAGCGGCGGAATACGGGCGCCGCGATGCCCAACCGCCCCGACCCCACTTCCGAGGTGGTCACCGAAACCCCCTTCCGACGCACCTCCTTAAGCGTCGTCCGGAAGTCATTCCACGAGGGGCCATCTGCGTGGCGCAATTCCTCCTCATGCCTGAGGTAGAGCGCCTGGAGCGCACGATCCGGCAGGAACGCAAGGATCGCCTTCGCGGGAGCCCCAACGAACAGCGACATCGCGGCCCCACGCTCATAGCTGGCAGGCAGATGCGGCGCGGCCCCGTCGACCTTGTGGACGCTCATGATCCGATCGCGGAAACGGCGACATAGGATGACCGCCGCCGCCTGATTGGCCTTGTCGAGAAGCCCCTGCATCGGCCGATCGGCGATGTGGATGAGCGGATCGCTCTGGCGGATCAATCTGTCGAAATGGATGAAAGCGGGACCAAGCGCATAGCCCGCTCCGGTGACCGGATCGAGGAACTCCGCCTGGCTGAGTTCGCGCACGTTGCGGTAGGCCGTGCGGACCGAGATGCCCATTTCGCGCGCTATGTCCTCGACCGTCAGGACGACGGCATCGCCGTCGAAGAGTTGCAGGATGGCGAGGAGATTGCTCTGCGTCATGGGAAATTCGTCACTTCCGTCTGTGGAGCCTCTTTATGGGCTTTGCAACTAAGACGCAAATCGTCAAAATTGACAATATACGACAATTTTGCTTGATTGCTCCTATGCGACAGCAATAGATTGCGCAGGCGATAAGGGGCCCCGGAGAGGCCCCTGCCACCAGTGATGGGGAATTGACATGAAACTTCTGCAGACACTTGCGACGGGTCTGTTCGCAGCGACAGTCGCTTTTGCTCCGGCAATGGTTCGAGCTCAAGAAAAGCAGGAAGTGCGCGTCGCCATGCTGGCGCCAAGCGCCCTGCTCTGGCTTCACGCGATCGCCAAGGATCAGGGCTTCTACGCGAAGCATGGCATCGAGGTGAAGGAACTCGTCGCCGCGACCAGCCCGGCCCTGCTGCAGGCGGTTTCAAGCGGCAGTGTCGAGGCCGGTGTCGCCGTTGCAGATCTCGCGATGCGCGCCATCGACCAGAACGCGCCGATTGTCATCTCCGGCGCCATCCTTGGACATTCCATCCTGCGCTTCGTCGGCGGCAAGGGCGTTGAGAGCGCCAAGGATCTCGAAGGCAAGCCGGTGACCGCCGGTGGCGTCCAGGGAGGCACCGCCAATCTCCTGCGTTATCTAATGATCGAGGCCGGTGTCGACGGCAAGGGCGCAAAGCTTGTTGCCATGGCGAACTCCAAGGACCGCATCGTCGCCATGCAGAATGGCCAGGTCGCTGGCTCCCTGCTGATTGCTCCATTCGACTCGATGGCACAGCGCGACGGCATGAAAGTTCTTGGGGACTACACGCAAGACTATCTGCAGACGCCCCTGATCCTGAACAAGACTTGGGCCGCCTCCAACCGCAAGGCTGCCGTCGGGCTGACACAAGCAACACGCGACGCCGCCAACTGGATTTATGATCCAGCTAACAAGCAGAAGGCTATCGATATTCTTGCTGCCTACACCAAGGTCGACCCGGCAATCTGCGCCGAATCCTACGCTTTTATTGTCGAGCAGCAGAAGGCTATCGGTCGCGGGCTTGAAGTAACCCCCGACAGCCTGCGCAATCTACTGAAGATCAGTGAGGCCGTGGGAGCCGCCAAGGAAAGCGAAAAGCCGTTCGATCTGAAGAACTATTACGATCCGAGCTTCCTCGCCGGAAACTGAGGCCTGCCCATGCGCGGCCCCCGGTCCGCGCATGCCCTCGCCGGAATGGACATGATGAACCAGGAACGTATTCCCGTAAATCTGCTGACAGGTTTCCTTGGCAGCGGAAAGACAACCCTATTGAACTCGTGGCTACGGGATCCAGCCTTTGCCGATGTTGCCGTCATCGTCAACGAATTCGGCGAGATCGGTATTGACCATACTCTGATTGCCGCGAGTAACGACAACACCATCGAACTCAGCACGGGGTGCCTGTGCTGCTCGGTGTCCGGCGATCTCGTGACGACCTTGCGTGAATTGAATGAAAAACGTGCACGCGGCGAGATCCGTCCGTTCACGAGGGTCTTCATTGAGACCACCGGCGTGGCTGACCCGGTCCCGGTCATCCAGTCGCTCATGACTTTCCCAGTCGCCGGCCGCTACGTGCTCAACCGGATCATCACGGTGGTAGACGCCCTGCATGGGCAGCGCACCATCACGGATTTCGAAGAAGCCGCGCGTCAGGTTGTCGTCGCCGACGACATCATCCTGTCGAAGACAGATCTTGCGGCAGTGCCCGATGAGCTGATGGCGCTCCTGAAGGCGCGCAATCCTTCAGCGCGCGTTCTGCTGTCGTCTTCCGCCGCGCCGGTGATGCCGACACAATTGCTGGAACCCGGGGCGTTCAACCCCCAGGCGGAAGTCAGGGACATGGATGCCTGGCTCGTGGCTTCGGGCCTCGCCCCCGCCGATCTCGATGAGAATTCGCGCCCAAGCGCGCCCCATCGGCATCACGCGCACGACCACCATCATCATGACCATGCCCAGGCCGATCACGGCCATGGGCGAGCCCACACCCATGAACATTCGCACCACCATCATGGCAGCGACTTCACGACCTTCACGCTGACCTTCAATGAGCCGCTCGCCTGGGAGCACGTGGCACATTGGCTGGACGCGCTGGTCATCGCCCATGGTGACGACCTCCTCCGGGTGAAGGGTATCCTCGACATCGAGGGCCAGGACAAACCGGTCGTCGTCCAATCCGTGCAGCGCCTCTTCCACCCGCCGTTCCAGCTGCCAAGCTGGCCCGCAAGCGGGGCATCCTCACGCATCGTCTTCATCACGCGAGGCCTCACGCGCGACTACGTCTCCCGCGTCCTCGCGACCATCTCAAGCCGGCAGGAGCCTGCGCGGCGCGCAGGTTGAAAACGCCTGCTTCCCAGAAAAGGAAACCTCATGGACACCCTAGTGAAGAATGGACTCGTCGTGACGCCGGAAGGCCGTTTCGAAGGCTCCATCGCCGTCACCGACGGCCGGATCAGCGGCATCTTCAAGGGGAACGTCGCGCCTGAGGCGAACGGTGCGGAGATCATCGACGCAAAAGGCCTCGCGGTGTTCCCCGGCGTCATCGACATGCATTCGCACCATCGCCAGGGCAGCCTCCCGGGTTTCGAGTACAAGGACACGATCTATACCTCGACACTCCAATGCGCGGCCGGTGGCGTCACCACCTCCGTGGCGATGCCCAACGTCAACCCGCCCCCGAACACGTTGAAGCTGCTGAAGGACCAACTGGCCATCTATGAGACGGATGCCGTGGTCGACTGGAATTTCAATCCGGCGCCAACGATCCTGGAAGAGGTCGCCGGCCTAGCCGAACAGGACATCGCCGCCTTCAAGTTCTTCATGGTGGTCGATACCGGCCGCGACTATCCGCATATGCCCGGCATCGGCGTGCACGACCACGGCAAGATCCTCGAGATCATGCAGGCCTGCGCCCGGGAAGGCGTCCCCTTGATGGTGCATCCGCATGACCAGGCTCTCATGGATGTCATCGAGCAGGAATACTGGGCGCGCGGGGAGCGTGACGCGTTGGCCTATGCCAAGGCCTACGCCGCCTATGATGGCGTGATCTGGGAAACGGCCATCGCGACGCTCCTGCGCCTGCAGCGGGCCGCCGGCTGCCATCTCCATATCCTCCACACCCAGACAGCCGGTAGTGTGGACCTGATCCGCAAGGCCAAGGCGGCCGGGCAGAAGGTGACCTGCGAAATCAATCCGTGGGCGCTTTTTCTCGGTTGCGACTGGTCGTCCATCCAACGGCTCGGCTCCTATGCGCTCTCCTATTGGGTCCCGGAGAAGAATGTGCCGGGCCTCTGGGAAGGGCTGAACGACGGCACCATCGACATCATCGCCACCGACCACGCGCCCCATATGCGCGAGGAGAAGGAAATCGGCTGGACAGATGGCTGGAAGGCCCATACCGGCACGCCATCCGCACAGTTTTACCTCAGCATGTTCCTCACGGCCGCCCGTGACGGGAAGATCGCGCTCGAACGCGTCGCGGAAGCCACCTCCCAGACGCCCGCGCGGCTCTTCGGGCTCAAGGACAAGGGTCATATCGCGGAAGGCTACCACGCCGATCTCGTCTTGGTCGATCTCGAGACCGAATATGAAGTGCGTGACGAGGATGTGCTCAGCCTCTGCGGCTGGAGCCCCTATGCTGGTCGCAAACTCGTCGGCAAGCCTGTACGCACGATCCTCCGGGGCAAGACCATCTACCAGGACGGCAAGGTGGTTGGCGAAAAGGGCTTCGGTCGCCAGGCGAAGGCGCAGCACGCGGCCCGCACCGCATGAGCATGGTCGCGATGACGCCGCACGACCAGCCGGTTACGGTCGCGCAGCACGTGGCAGACTGGATGGCGGGGCTCACGGCCGCTGGCATTCCTGCGGCGGCGCGGGCGACAGCGCGCCGCTCGCTGATCGACGTCGTCGGCGTCATCCACGCCGGCCTGGGCATGCCGCTCGCGCGGCTCGTTCGCGAGGAGGTATTGGATGAGGCAGCGCCAGGACCGTCCCGTATCTTCGGCACAAGGCGTCGCGTAGCCCCCATCGCGGCAGCGCGGGCCAACGCGACCGCCGCGCATGTGCTGGACTTCGACGCCAATTTCAATCGCGGCATGGTTTTCGGGCCGGCCGCATTGTTCCCCGCTTTGTTTGCTCTCGCCGAAAGCGAGAGCGCCTCGGGTGAGCGCTTCCTCGCGGCCTTTGCGATCGGCACAGAGATCGTCAGGACGCTCGCCGAGAGCCTGTCCGACATTCCCTATCGCAAGGATCGCGACAGCCTGTTCTACAAGGGCTGGTTCAACACGGGCGTTCTCGGCCCTGTCGGCGTCGCCGGCGCGGCGGCGTGGCTGTTGGGCCTTCCGCGCGAGGAAACGGCGCAGGCGCTAGCGATCGCCGCCGTGCAGGCCTGCGGTCTGCGGATCGGCGTTGGTTCGGACATGAAGCCGTTGTTGTGCGCGCGCGCCAGTGAAACCGGGCTGAGAGCCGCCTTGCTGGCGCGCAAAGGCGTACAGGCGCCACTTGACGCCTTCGAAGGGCCACGCGGCTTCATTCGGGTCATCAATGCGGGCAGTTGGACCGACGAGGCTTTTGCCGGGCTCGGTAGCTTCCAGGATGCCGGCGCCTCCTACAAACTTTATCCCGCCTGCTCGTCCGTGCAGGCGGCAGCCGAGGCGCTCGTGCGGATTCTGGCGGATCATGCTTTGTCGGCGCAGGACGTCACGGCCGTGCGGTGCGAGGTCACGCCGCATATCGCCGCCAATCTCGCTTTTGAAAATCCCCAGAATGTGACCCAGGCGCAATTCTCTTTGTCCTATGCCCTGGGTTGCATCCTGCATCGGGGCGACTTCGTGGCGGCCGATCTAAATGCGGATGATCTCGTCAATCCCGCGATTCGGGCAGAGATGGCGAAGATCACCATGCAAAGCGGCCTCACCTTCGCGAGCGAGGCGGAGGCACGCGATGCCGCCGAGGCGACCCGCATCACCGTGACCCGTCGCGACGGTAAGCAATTCTGCGCGCAGCAGAACGCCTCGACAGGCAAGCCGATCAATCCGATCAGCGACGCGCTTCTCGACAAGAAGTTTTTCGCCAACATGGCGGAAGTTCTGCCCGTCCCGCTTGCAAAGGATCTTCTGGGGCGGATTCGGGCTCTCGAAAGCCTTGAGGACATACGCCTTCTGTTTCCGGATGAGGAGCGACGGCCATGAAGGTGGCTGTTCTCGGCGCCGGAGCGATGGGCCTGACGGCGGCCGCCGTCCTCGCCTCCCGCGGTCACGAACCCATTCTCTGGTCCCCTTCCGGCGCTTCGACCCACGGCCTGACAACCGTCACCGCAACGGGCGCGCTCACGGGTGAATGGGCTATCGCGGTTGCCTCGGACCCGTCAGAAGCGGTGGCAGGCGCCGATGCCGTCCTCCTGGTGGTGGATGCCGCGGGCCACCGGCCGGTGATGGATCAAGTCGCCCCCGTCCTGCGACAGGGCGTGCCTTTCATCATCAGTGCGGCGCATTCGCTGAGCGCGCTCTACCTGGCGCGGCTCCTCGAAGCGCGCGGTGTGGTGGTGCCGATCGTCTCGTGGAACACGAGCCCAGGCACCGCCCATCGCGAGGCAATCGGACATGTGGATATTCGCACCGTCCGCGCGCGCATCGAGGCGGCCGTCATGCCCACGGAGGCGGCACCGGAGGCACTTGCACTCTGCCGCGCCCTGCTCCCCGCGCAGTTTGAAGAACGCACCGACGCGCTCGCCATCGCCCTGCTTTCAAATTGCAACCCCGTGTTTCATGTGCCGGTTTGTCTTCTCAATGCCAGCCGCATCGAGCATAGGGAGACGTGGGCGCCCTATCACCAGACGACGCCGGCGGTCGGCCGGCTGATGGAAGCGCTTGATGGCGAGCGCCTCGCCATCGCCTCGGCTTTCGGTATCGAGATCCACAGCGTCAACGAGCATTTCCACCGGTCGTTCCGGGTGCCGCTCGGCAGCATGGCTGAGATGAACGCGACGCTCCACGCAAACGGCCGCGGCCCGCGCGGGCCCATGTCCATGGCGCATCGCTATCTCAGTCAGGACATTCCATACGGCATCGTCTTTGCTTCCCGCATTGCACATCTCGCCGGGGTGGCCTCGCCCGTGCACGACGCGGTGATCGCGATCGCCGACGTCATGCTGGGGAAGGATTGCTCGCAGGACAACAACCTTCTGCCAGTGCTGGGGCTCGAAAAACTGACACCACAGGGCCTTCTGCAACTCGCCACGGACGGTTTCCGTGATCGCCCGCAAAGCTCCGGCCAGCGAAGCTCCGGTCCGGCGTCTCTCGACCCGCAAGTCTCCCGATAGGACAACAGCCATGACGGCTTGGCAAAAAAGCTACGATTTTCTGCAGGGAGATTCCCGTTCGGCCGGGTTTGTCCGGATCATGCTCTCGGTTATCGTCGTGCTGCTTTTCTGGCAGCTCCTGACCTCGACCGTCGTAACGAACCGTCTGCTGCTCGTGCCGCCCGCCGAAGTTTTCGCGGCCCTCTTCACGGAGACGAAGAGCGGGGCTGTCTGGACAAACGGCGCGGCGACCGGCCTCGCCCTTCTGATCTCGTTCCCGGTCGCGGTTTTGGTCGGCGTGGCCGGGGGTCTGATGCTCGCCTCCAATCGGCTTGTTTCACTCACCGCCGGGCCTATGCTGATGGCGCTCTATTCGGTGCCTGTCGTTGCCTTGGCCCCGCTGTTCATCGCCTGGCTCGGCCTCGGCTTCGCGTCAAAATTCGTGCTGGTGACGCTCGTGGCGGTCTTTCCTGTGCTCGTGACAACGGAGGTCGGTCTCCGCGCCACGGATAAGGGTCTGATCGATGCCGCGAAATCCTTCAATGCCAATGGATGGCAGATCTTTACGACCGTGACGCTGCCCTATGCCCTTCCCTACGTGGTCAGCGGTATTCGCGTCGCCTGGGCGCGCGCCCTCGTCGGTATCGTTGTCGCCGAGTTCTTCGGCTCCTTCGCCGGCTTCGGCTTCGCAATCCTGGCGGCAGGACAGACGTTCGATACCGCGACGCTCCTGGCCTACGTCATCCTGCTCGGCGCCATGGGCGTCATCGGCAGCCTCCTGTTTGAGACGATCGAGCGCCGCATGGCGCCCTGGCGGCACGAGTGAGGCTGGCGGTCCCCACCGTCCTCTCCCGTTGCCCCTGAATGCGGAGCCAACCATGTCCGAAACACCCTCGCTCACCATTGAAGGCGTCTCAAAGGTCTTTGAGCGCCCCGGCCGCCCCACCGTAGAAGCGTTACGCGACATCAATCTCAGCCTCGGCAAGGGGGAGTTCGTCTCGATCGTCGGCGCGAGCGGCAGCGGCAAGTCCACCCTGCTGCGCATTATCGACGGGCTCATGCCACCGAGCGCCGGCCGCATCGCTGTCGGCGGTAAGACGGTCACCCGGCCGGGCAAGGACCGGGCGATGGTCTTCCAACACGATTCGCTCCTGCCCTGGAAGACCGTCATCGACAATGTGGGCTATGGCCTTGCCATTGGCGGCATGTCGCGCAAGGAGCGCGATGAGATCGCGCGCTATTTCATCAAGGTCTCGGGCCTTTCCGGTTTCGAGAATCACTATCCCCATCAGTTGTCAGGCGGCATGCGTCAGCGCGTGAACGTCGCGCGCGCGCTTGCTGTGAGCCCGGACATCCTGCTCCTGGACGAGCCCTTTGCGGCATTGGACGCGCAGACCCGCGAAATCATGCAGACCGAGCTGCTCAACATCTGGGAGCGGGAGAGGAAGACGGTCGTGTTGATCACCCACCAGATCGATGAGGCCGTTTTTCTTTCAGACCGCGTCATCGTGTTCAGCGCCCGGCCCGGTCAGATCCGCGAGGAAATCGCCATCGATCTGCAGCGCCCACGCGACCTGGAGGTCAAGCGCAGCAGCGCCTTCGTCGGGTACGTCGACCATATATGGAAGCTCATCGAGCAGGAGGTCCGCGCTGGCATGCAGCTCAGCTGAGCTCGGGCTGGGCGCTTAAAACTACCTATCTATGGGCTTGATCGGCACCGGCCGGTAGAGTACCAATCACGAGCCTGGAGTGCCCCACATCCTATTCCTGGGGGGCGCTTTCGGTAGAAGCGCCGTATTTTCAAAGGCGTTTTAGGCGGGCGTAGTTCAATGGTAGAACGGCAGCTTCCCAAGCTGCATACGAGGGTTCGATTCCCTTCGCCCGCTCCAGATTTTCCTCGTCAGATCGCATCAAGCATTCGCCATCGGCGCAACGCGCCTCGATAGGCCTTCGCCCGCGCATTCCATGGATGCGCCAGCGAAACGGTACGTTCCGCCGGCGAGCCGGCGACTTGCGGACATCAGCTGGTGTAACGGGTCGATAATTCAATCCGACGGTGGTGGACGACGCCCTCTCCCCTGGTCTCTATCGGTGCGTGACGCTCGAAGCTTCATCGAGCGAGAGTGCTTCGGGTCGGGTCACAGTGCCGCAACCGATGGGCGGGTCATTTCCCTCCCAGCATTGGCATGCTAGGCCGATATCGCATCAAACATGGGTGGACCGTTCTGAGCAGGCAGAGGCAACGGCGTGGCGGCGGCTGGAGTGCGATGATCGCGCTCGGCATGGCCTATCTCGTCGCCGCGCAAATGCTGCTCATGGGCATGATGGTGGGCATGCAGGCGACGGCCATGCCCGCCGGCCCCGCCACCATCCTCTGCACCCCTAGCGGGGAGCGACCCTCCTCTCCGCCTGACCGCACGCATCTTCCGGCCTGTTGCATGCCTGGATGCAGCATGCTGGGGCAGGGCATGGCGCCGCCGCCTGCTCTTCCGGCCACAGGCTCCCCTCCCCATGCGATAGACACTTCCTATGCATGGGTCCAGGACGCCCCGCCGCATGCGCATCCGCGCGTGACAGGCAGAGCGCGCGCACCGCCCCGCCAGGCCTGAAATCCAATTCTTGACCGGGGCGGCGATCAGGCTCGAGCCGGTCCCGCCCACCTTTCAGTCCTGGCCCGCTACACGCAGGGCCCACGAATCCAATGGAAACTTCTCCTATGTTGAAGTCTCTCGTCCGCCAAACCGTCCGTGCTGCAGCCGCGCTGGCTTTGGCCGCTCCGCTCATCGCCGCAGCCGCCCAATCTGCCGCCATTGCCCATGAGTTCAAGCTGGGGAACCTGCAGATCAAACATCCGTGGTCCCGTGCCACGCCGCCTGGGGCCAAGGTGGCGGGGGGCTATTTCGTCATCGTCAATACCGGCGATACCGCCGACCGTCTGGTCTCCGCGACAGCCGAAATAGCTGGCCGCGCGGAGATCCATGAGATGAGCGAGAAGGACGGCGTGATGACGATGCGCGAGTTGCCAAACGGCATCGAGATCCCCGCAAAAGGCGAGGTGGCCTTCAAGCCCGGTTCCTATCACATGATGTTTCTCAACCTGCAGAAAGCGCCGAAGGAGGGTGAACCCTTCGCCGGAACATTGACCTTCGAAAAGGCCGGCACCGTTTCCGTATCTTTCGTGGTGGAAGCGATCGGCGCCTCACCCGCAGACAAGGGCGGCCACCAACACTGACACATGTAAGCAGAGCGGGTGGAGAGGGCTGCTCTCTCCTCCCGTTGTCAATTCGCGCGCCGGCCGCGGACCGCTCACGCCGAGATCTGCGGCCCTTCAGACGCGACACTCCGCAAGAAGGAGCGTGTGTAGCGCGCGCCGGGGATGGGCGCGTCGAACAGGTCCCGGGCGTGGAAGCCTGCCGTATTGTTCATGAGAAAGAGACGGCGCTGCCGCTGCGGCAACACGATGCGACGGGCGTCACATGCGATGGATCGCTTCATGCGCTGAATGAGGCTACTGTCGAAGTCGCCATCGTCGTCCACGGGCCCCAAGAGATCCCCGTTCATGAACACTGCGCGCTGATGTTCGTCGGCATCCCGCCAGAAAACAGGCGCTTCGATGATACGAGCTGCAGCCTTCTCGACGTGGTCCAGCGCGCCCGCGTACACGATTGGCGTCGCAGCGAAGCGATAAGTCCTGTTCCAGCCCAGCACGCCCGCCCATTCATCAAATTGCGGCCAGTCGGCAAATGGAACCCAGTAGAAGCAACCCGGCTTGTTATAGGCTATAACGATGTTGTAAAGCCCAATGTAACGCGGCACGTAAACAGCGGAATTCTTCAGCATTCCATCCGTATGGAACCCCAATTTCTCCGTAGGAGCGTAGAACTTGACGCCAGCCTTTTGCAGTGCCGCTTCATTGTCCTGCGATGCCGTGTAGATTGTGAAGGGTGTCCCGTTGCGCGGGTCGAGCAGAGGCATCATGAAGGCCGAAACGATGGCGGATGCAACGATGCTCCCCATCAATGCGTCGGCAGTTGAATCTGCGACGATCCCCTGCGGCACATCGACACCGACAATCCCGCAGGTAGCATCATCAAGTCGCTCGCGGATGAACTGGAGGTTATCTTCCAGCAATCCTTCGATGAGGAATGTATAATCTGAGAAAAAGGCGGAGCCCCGCAACAGTGCTAGAGTAGCAGGGCACCGCCCTTCACTTTGCAGTATCTTGATGAAGTCGGCGCAGCCATCCAGAGGCAGGCGAACGATCGCCCCCTCCCGACACTCCCCTCTTCTGTGACCATTGCTCGCCAAAAAAGCCTCCACTCGTCAGGCCATGTGTCATGTCACGCATCAGCCGATTGACCTGGCTGGCCGCCCCGATCAAGGCTGTCTTATGACTGAGTGGTGCTCTCGCTCGGCCCGTCCGAGCATTCAGGCGACTGCAGACACATGTCGATGTTGCCCACGATCGCATCGAGGTCGAACGTCACGTTAACATCCTCGTTCATCGAAGTTTCCTTTTGCTAGCCCTACTGACAACCGGACTTCGCCAAATCTCCGGATGCAAAGTCCGGACAACAAAATATTCGCTCCATTCCGGCAATCAATAATAAAACTTCGGAATCGTATATCAAATTCAGCATCAAACTATAGATACAATTTATACGCAAATTATTCATTTGACGGAATTCATTCTTCCGTTGTAGTCACAACTGAGATCTTCGCGGAAAATCCTGGATAGATTCTCCAGATGAAATGGCCCGATGATCTGAATACAATTCAAATCAAGGTTTAGCATTGCGATGGGAAGGGCAGATTCGTCTTCTGAGATCAAACGCTTCCGCGCGATGACGTGCGGAGCAATCAGCTCATCGGGCCCAAGCCCGAGCGAACTCGCATGATCGACGATTAAGACATGCACACTCAGGACAACGACACCTTCCATTCACGTCCCGGCACTGCAAATCGCGGTGTTGGATGGGCTTTCAACTGCTATGTTCTGTTTTCTTTTCTCGTTATGTACCTCATTGGTACAGGGCTTATCGTTGTGTCCTGGGTGGCGACGGAGCATGGATCCGTTGCGCTCGTGGGACAGCTTTACTTCACTGGCGGTTTTGTCAGTATAACTCTTTCCGCTATCGGCGGGGTGCTCGTCGATCGCCACAGCCGCCGCACCATGATCCTGCGCAGCCAGGGCCTTCGGATCGTCGCCGCCAGCATCCTTCTCGCTGGTCTTCAGGACAAGGCTTGGCTGACTTTTTGCCTCTTCAGCTTCACCATTCTCAGCGCGGCCGGCCCCGCCCTGAGTGTCGGCGCCATGGGCGGCGTTTTTCAGTCCTTCTTTCCCTCCGACAAGCGTATGAACATCGTGTTGCGCCTATCCATTGTCGGACAGGTCGGCTTCATATTCGGCACAGGCACTACAGGCACCATATTGCACATCTGGGGAGAGACGGCCTGCGTGCTCGTATTTATTGTGTTATCTATCGCACTGCTATTCCTTGGTGAATATTTCACCCGCGGGATGTCACTTCCACCAGAACGGAAACAAACACGTTTCTCTGATGACTGGCGCGATGGGCTTAAATACGCCCTCGACTCGCCGCAGATTAGCCTTCCCATCATCGGAGTTTCTCTTCTTTTCTCTGTTGCCCAGATGACCAATACGCTCGTGCCAGGCTTTGTACGGGAGACGCTGCATGCCGGCAGCGACGTATTTGGGTTGCTTGAGGCCGCCTGGTCGACCGGCGGCGGTTTCGTTCTGCTCATGTCGGCGAGCCTGCAGCGGCGCACCTGGAGGAGCGGGATCGAATTCCTGCTTCTCGCGCTTCTCGGCGCAGCGATGATCGGATTCGCCCTGTCGCAGTGGGTGCCGCTTTCGTTCGTCCTCTATGCGGTGATGGGCGGTCTGTTCTGCCTGTCCCGGTCGTTGTGCAACGGTCGTTTGCTGACATTGACCGATCCGGCGCATATCGGCCGCACACAGGCTCTGAGCTCGATGCTCACGAGCACGATGGGCATGGCCATGTATATGCTCCCCACTTTGGTGAGGATCGACGACATCGGCTTCTATTACAAGGTATGGGGCATCACCATCATCATACTCGGGCTCTTGCTCGCCGCCCTGTCGCTGTCCTCTCGCGCGCAAGCTCACGCGGGCACCGTGCACAGCGCACAACAGAAGAGCACAAGCCCAACCGTATGAGTGCCACTAAAGCGGCCGGTGCTCACATGGGCGGCTTGCAGCTTTATCGCTTTCCGAGGTTCGGATTATTTGGATGCCGGCCACACGTCGGCTCGATGCGCCCACGTGCCTACCGCGGCTATTTCGGCGCCAGGAACTTGCCGATCGCGTCGATATCGCGCGTGCGCGCCGCAATGATGCCAGCCTGGCACGCCGGGTACTGGATGGCGCGGCCTTCCGAACCCCAATCGCCATTCGCATAGAAGGCGCAAGCCTTGTCCTTGAAGGCGATCCAGGCTCGTTGCTCATCGAGCAGGTCTGTCTTGGTCTGGCCGTCAGCCTGCGCGAAGACGCGCTTCCAGGCCGCGTTGAGCTTGCCGTCCTCACGCTTCATCCATTCGCCGCCACAGGCGCTGAACGTCATTGTGGTCGCGTTCGCCTGGTTCATGCAACGATCATAGGCCTCGTCCGCCAATGCCGACGGGACACCTAGGCCGAGGCCGAGCTTCAGCGCAAGCAGGATCACAAGGGGCTTGTTCATCGCCATTTCGCATTCCTCTACCGTCAGACGCGCCGGTATAGAACGATTGCCGCGATGTATGAAGCGCCTATGCAATGCACGGCTCAAGCGCCAGCGCATCGCAAACATATTCCGTTGAATTTTTCGGCCGGTATCAGGCTTCGCCGGTGTGCCGCGGCATCGCCTTACGGTCCTTGCGACGGACCCGCACGATGAGCTCTACGCCGACGAGGTCCATCCCTTCCGGCGCGGCCGGCGGAGGTCCGGCAAGCGCGCTGGCCGAAATCACCCCATCCGGAATATCGACCAGTGTCTGGTCGTCCTCGATGAAATAATGGTGGTGCACCGAGACGTTGGTGTCGAAATAGCTCTTGGTCCCATCGACAGCCAGTTGCCGCAGAAGGCCCGCTTCGGTGAATTGATGAAGCGTGTTGTAGACCGTGGCGAGGGACACAGCCGCCTTCGCGCGCGTGGCCTCTGTGTAAAGAAGCTCCGCCGTCACATGACGATGCCCCTTGGAGAAGAGGAGCCAGCCCAGCATCAGGCGTTGACGCGTCGGCCGAAGGCCGGCTGCGCGGAGAATTTCCCGCACGTCGTGGAAGCCACAACCGGTTTTCACAGGCGCCATCGGGCTCTCAAGCAGAGCGGCCAATTCGGAATGCACGGGAACGCCGCGCGCTGTGGAAAGGCGTAGATGATCTGACATTTTGAATTCCTCGACTACACCTATAAGCGAGTCATTCGCAAATGCAATATGATTCAGTCACAAAATGGCATGAAATACCGCAAGTCGAATGCAGCATTTTTCAGTTTGTAATTATTTTAAATTGAGAAAAAGGAAGATCTCGCGAGATCTTCTGAAAAACATCAAACGGTTCTTGCGCCGTGGATCATGTGGCGCGGGGGGATATAGAGCATTCCCACACGTCCCGAACAACGATAACGCGTTATAATGCGCCCCCGACCCTCCTATCAGGCGTTTTCCTCAGGGCCACGCTCACGTGTGGCACGGGTTACCATCAGACCCGCGACCGCGTGACATGCACCAGGACCTCGTGCCTGGAAGCGGCGTTGCAGCGAGCTATCGCGGCATATCCGGCACCGGCCATTATCGGCACACATCAAGCCATTGCTGGATCTGCGCCGCGAGATCCTGGACATGATGCTCCGGGGTGAGCGAAAACTGGCGCAGCAGATAGGCCAGGGCCGCGAGAACCACGGCAATCAGAACGAAGCTGACGATCGAGAGCCGTTCCTGCCGATATGTAGCGGCAAAAGCCGCGAGGCAGAACCCGCCCAGAAGAAACCCAGCCAGTACCTCCGAGCGCGTATGGTAGCCAAGCCGCACCCGACTCCAGGCGATCAGAAGAATGAGCAGCGCGCCACCGAAAGCAAATACCCCCTTGGTGATGCGCGAGCGGCCGCCCGCAAGGCTGATCGCCAGTCCACCATAAACAATGATGCTGAGCGCCACATGCCCGCT
Source organism: Chelatococcus sp. YT9 (assembly GCF_018398315.1). Classification (NCBI taxonomy): domain Bacteria; kingdom Pseudomonadati; phylum Pseudomonadota; class Alphaproteobacteria; order Hyphomicrobiales; family Chelatococcaceae; genus Chelatococcus; species Chelatococcus sp. YT9. Next base: position 1,917,466 of record NZ_JAHBRW010000001.1, on the reverse strand, counting down.
CGGGCTACGGATGCGATCGCCTGTCAGCATGTCGCCGCAGACATGAAAGGCCAGTTTGGCAAGGCCGGTCAGTCCCATGCCGGCGATCAGGAGGATGCACCACTGGAGCGCTAGGCGGCGGTGACCGCCCAACCAGCAGAACAACGTGATGACGACGCCGACGGGTAACAGGATTCCCACATCGCCCAATCCCGTCACCCGGTGCAGCATATCTATAGCAATCCATCTTCTTCAGCTCGCACGCACCCTAAAGCGTGCGCCTCAAAAATGAGCCTGATTTCTCTAAGAAAGGATCGCACATTGTTGTCAGCGCAGACCGAGCCCCTCCAGCAGTGGGCTTGGCAGGGCCACGCGCTTCATTGATCCGCCTCCACTGGAGCGCGTCGCCCGCAAGGCATCGCGACGGAAAAGACGCAGGCGGCCAAGCCGAGCACGCCGACTGACGTGATCAGAAGGCGTTCCGATAAGAATGAGGGTGAAACACCGTCATGGCCATAATCTTGATATCAAGCCACAGCGACCAGTTGTCGATGTAATAGAGATCGAACTCGACCCGCTTTTCCATCTTTGAGTCGGTGTCGGTTTGGCCACGATAGCCGTTCACCTGGGCCCAGCCGGTGATTCCCGGCTTCATGTTATGACGGCGGGCATAGGATCCGATCTTCGCTTCATATTCCCGATCATGAGCCAGCGCATGCGGACGCGGCCCGACGATCGACATCTGCCCGCGCAAGACATTGAAAAGCTGCGGTAGCTCATCGAGGTTCCAGCGGCGCAGGAGACGGCCGACGCGCGTCACGCGCGGATCGTTTCGCGTCGCCTGATGGACAACGTCGCCGTCATCCTGTGTCGTCATGGTGCGGAACTTATAGATGTGAAACTCCTTCTGGTTGAAGCCGAAGCGCCGCTGGACGAACAGCGCCGGGCCCCTGGAGTCCAGCCGCACGAGCACGGCCACGAAGAGCATGAGCGGCGACAGCATGATGAGAGCGAGGCTCGCGACGACGATATCGAAGCTGCGCTTGAGAATGACCTCGTAAGGCGCCAGCGGCGGACGCGCGAGCTGGAGGCTGGAGAGCGGACCACGCTGCACCAGACTCACATCCTCGAAGCGCTCGAGGATCCGTTCCGGGCTGAGGTGAATCTCAGCCGGTATCTTGGAGAAAGCCTTGACCGTCTCGTCAATGGTCGCGAGGTCCGACCAGGGGAGCGCGATGAACACCGAGTCGGAGTTCAGGCGCCGCGCGCTTTCAACCGCATATCGCAAGTTGGCGGCGCTATCGTGCTCGGCCTCCCCCGAGCGCGGCCCGATGATCGCGGTGCCAACGACCTTCACGCCGAATTCAGCCGGCCTGTAGCGCTTGAGGAAAGCCGCGATATCGCTCTGGCCGCCAACCACATAAAGGCGCTGCCCGGCGATCAGCCCGCGGTTGTTGGCGGCGGACACCAGAGTGACCATCCCATAGCGGCCAACGAGGAGCGCGAGCGGGCAAACGGCGTAGAGGAGGAGAAACGCGCCCCGGGAGTAATTTTCGGAAGTCTTCAGGAGGAAAAGAAGCAGCACGACAGACAGAAACGCCAGCGTCCATAGGCGCATCACGCTTGTGAAATGCGAGCCGAACGAGAGATAGCGCGTGTGATTGTATGCGCCCGAGAGCACGCCAAAAGCGACGAACAGCACCGCCGTTGCGAGGCCAGCATTGAGGAACAGCGCCAAAGGGCCGGAATCGCCATAGGCGATCCAATGGTAGACCACTCCAGTCAGCCACGACGCGCCGACGATCACCGCAACGTCCCCCGCGAACGCGGCCGCGGAAAACACGTTTCGCGAGAGGGTCGTGCCCTCGCTGGGAAAATCAGCCTGCGTCGAAATGATGTCTGTCTTGGACATACCGCTGCCCCTAACGAAGTCGTCGGGACAAGATCTTGTCTCTTATTGAAACAATAACCGTCCTCTGCCGTGTGAATTGCAGATGGCGTGCCAACGATAGCCGCTTGTGCATGCGGGCAGTCGCGGCTCTGATTTCTTTTATTTTTCCGTGATTGGTCGGGGATAAAACGCTTCCGCGCTGGACGGGAATCGTTAATGAATCCTGACGTCCTGCATCCAGGGGAATTATCCGGGATCGCGACACGGCTTTTACGCCGATACGGCGCGAGACACGGCGCCGGACTGCGTCAGCGACGTGCTCCATCGCCATTCGAGCGTTGAAGGCTGCTTCCCCACAAGCTAAGAGACGAAGGGGCCGGGGGAGGACAGGGTCATTGCACTCCATGTCCGCCCTCCGATGGGAGCGATGGATCAGTCAGCAGCTCAGATATCGATCGGCGTCATCATCGGCGGATTCGCTGGGGGTGGCGCGCAACGGGACGCTGTGCTTCTGTCGAATGCGCTGGCGCGGCTGGGCGCAAAGGTGACGGTCATCGTGCTGCGCAGCGAGGGGCCGCTTCTCGCGCTTCTCGAGCCGAACATCACGGTTCTCGCTCTCGCCCCGCGGTTGCGGTTGTCTATCCAACGGCTGCGGCGGGCCTTTCGCGATGCACGGCTCGACATCGTGCTGAGCTCAGAAGCCAGCCTCAACATTGCCTGCGTGCTGGCCGGCCGCTCCCTCTCACGCCGGCACCGCCCTGCGGTCATCCTGCGTGAGGTCGGCGTCCCCTCGGCCGGTATCAAGAACGATCCCTATATCCAGAACAGGCTCGCCTATCGGATGGCGCGGTTCTACCGCCTAGCCGACCATGTCATCACGCTGACCGAGGGCGCGCGCCGGGATCTCATCGATCTGTTCGGCGTGCCCGAAGCCATGATCTCGGTGCTCCACACCAAACCGGTCATCACACCGGATGTCGCGGCGGCCCTCACCGCCGCCGCGCCGACATCTCGGCGGCAAGCCGGACGTATCGTGACCGTAGGACGGCTTTCCGCGGAGAAGGGCCATCGCGATTTGATCCACGCCATGGCCTTCATGCCGCAGAATATCAACTGGCAGCTGTTCATCGTCGGTGAAGGGCGGGAGCGGCCTCAGCTGGAGCGACTCGCGGCCCGTCTCGGCCTCGGCGATCGCATCACCTTTGTTGGTTATGCGGAGGATCCTTTCGCGTGGCTTCAGGGCGCGGAGCTTGCTGTATCGAGCTCACTCTATGAGGGTTTCGGCAATTCGCTGGTCGAGGCGCTGGCTTGCGGCACGCCGGTGGTTGCGATCGACTGCCCTTACGGTCCCCGTGAAATCCTCGACCATGGCCTCTACGGAAGGCTGGTGCCAACCCGAGAGCCACGCGACCTCGCGGCCGCCATCGCGGGCGAACTCGGGCGGCACGTCAACCGCGATACGTTGCGGCAACGCGGGCTCCAGCACAGGACAGATCGTTCTGCGGAGGAGTTTTTAGGGATAGCCGAGCCAATCGGAGCATTGGCCCGGCGCATCCGCCTCACCACCGCGTAAAACTGACGTGACGCGAATTTTCCATTATGCGCTAATCATGGGCTTGTCTTATTGAGCGTGCCGCGTCCATGAGTTGATTGGCCGTTTTGCCATTCACATCCAAGAGATGGATCTGCCGCCCCTTGCCGATTGCCAGCCTGCGCCATGCGTCATTTCTAATCGAGGTTCACTCCGGCGAGCAGTTGGCGGAAATCGCTTGGCCGTCGGTGGGCGACGGCGGGGTGTTCGATTTTCATGCCTTTCAGGCCCGCGAATTCCTCGAACTGTGGATCGACACCATCGGCGTGGCACGCGGCTCGCAGGGGTTGCTCGTCACTATCAGCGATGATGACGGCCCCGTTTGCCGTTTTGCCTTTGCGCGAGAAATACGCTGGGGAACGCGGATCCTGCGGTTCATGGACGGCGGGGTCGCCGATTACGGCGCTCCGGTGATCCGCCGCGGCTATCGATTCGAGGCCGATACCTTCCGCGGTCTGTGGCGCGCTGCAGTCGGCGCCTTGCCGCGCGTTGATGCGCTAGACCTGCGCAAGATCGCGCCCACCGTCCTCGGAACCCCGAACCCGCTGATGCATCTCGAAATTCAGGCGAGCGACGATCGCGGCTCCTACATCGCGCCAGGCCCGGATCTCGATGCCTATATCAGGGATCCCGCGCGTCTTGGACAGGCGCGGCAGGCCGAAAGCAAGCTCATGAAGCTGCAACGCCAGAACAGGGTTGCGATGGATTTCAATCCGCCTGGCGCCGCGCTTCCGGCCATTCTCGATTTCACCCTCCGCCACAAAAGCGCGCAGTACATCAGCACGATCGGCCTTGACGTGTTGGATCTGCCCGGCCAGCGGGCGTTCTTCACGCAGCTGGCGGAGCGGCCCGAGGCGAAGGCTCTGAGGACCGTGGCGGCCGCCTCTATCGACGGGCAGCTCGCGGCGACACATCTCGGCTACCGCCGCGGCAATCACCTCTACTATATCTTGCCAAGCCTTGACCGAGCCCGGTTTGGCAAGACGTCCATAGGCTCGGTGCTTCTGCTGGAAGTGCTGCGGCATCTCGCTGGTTCCGACGGCGCCGTGATCGATCTCGGCTGTGGCACTGAACGCTGGAAGGATGCGTGGATGACCGGGTCATTCCCGTTGTTCACGTTGCTTACGCCGCGGACTGCTCTGGGTCTCGCGTATTGCGCGGGATTTCGGCTCCGCGAACGGCTGCGCACGCGAGGCACTGCCGGCCGGAAAGCCAATGACGAGGGAGCCAGCGGCCGATGAAGCCGGCGGACATCATCGCGGGCCTGTCCAGCAAGGCGGGCCGCCATCTCAATACGCAGCCGCTCACAATGCGCAGCCGGCAGCCGCTGGTCAGCTTCACCTTCGACGACATCCCCGATTCGGCCGCGCAGAAGGGTGCGGATGTTCTCGACGCCCATGGCATCAAGGGCACCTTCTATGTCGCCGCCGGCCTTCTGGGTACCCGAGATACGTTCTGGAAGCTGGCCACGGCCGACGACATCCGGTGTCTGCACGAAAGAGGGCACGAAATCGGCTGCCATACCCACGATCATAGAAAGGTCGATGAGCTCAGTGCGGCAGAGCTCGCGGCGCAGTGCGATGCCAATCACGCAGCGCTGAGCGCCATCTGCGGTCCAATCGACCTGCCGAATTTCGCTTACCCGTTCGGGCGGCAGTCGCTGCCTCGGAAGCTCGACCTGCAGCGCCGCTTCATGAGTTGCCGCAGCGTCTATGAAGGGGTGAATGCCGGCCGCATCGACCGTGCGATGCTCCGGGTGACCGAACTCTACGATCGGACGCTCACCCGAGAAAAACTGACGCGAACTCTTGATGCCGCTGCCGCGCAAAGCGGCTGGGTCATCTTCTACACCCATGACGTCACCGAGACCCCGAGCTGGATCGGTGCCTCGCCTGGGCTCATGGTGGACGTAATCAAGGCCGTCACCGCGCGCGGCTTTGCCTGTGTGACGGTGAAAGAAGCCCTCGCGCGGATGGGCCTCCCGTAGCTCGATCCACGCAAAGCAACGGCGGGGCCACGGGCGCTGACGCCCGCCGTCCACGGTTGCCTCGGCTCAACCGCGAACAGCAATCAGTGACTTGGTGAAGCCGTAGAACTTTTCCCGCTCGATCGTCGAGGCTGGGAACAGCGACTGCATGTCGCGAACATCCAGCAGGCTCGCGTCACTCAGAATTTCGTAGGCCTGGTCACGGGTCTCGGCCTTGGGGTAGAAGCCGAGCTTCCGGCGCATCACGGCAGCTACGCGGAGCGGCTCAGGCAGCCAATGAATGGCTGGCGTGCGGAAATGCGGCTCGATCGGGAACCAGAAATTCGGCGTCTGCACGAAATGGCGCGGCGCCAAGCGCTGGATCTCATCTGCCATGCGGCGCTTGTTGGCAAAGCTGCCGACATGTTCCAGCACCGAATTGGAATGGACGATGTCGAAGGCATTGTTGTCGAAGCCGGGCATGCTGCAGGCATCGCCAGCAAGGCTCAGGAACCGGCTGTCAGGCACCTGCTCTGCGGTCAGATTGACCAGCGTGATATGGAGAGGCCGGTCGCTCCACAGATCCTCAAGCCCTTTCCAATAGGCGACTCCACCGCCGACATCCAGCACGCGGCAGCTGCGCTTCGTCTTGAGCACCTCATCGACCAGGCCGAGAAAGCGCTCGAGGCGACGGCGGCGGAACTTGTTCTGGTAAACGGCGGTTTCGGTGGTGGCGAGCGACATAACCAATCCCCTTCAGGGAAAATGAGAGGGCGGACAGTGTGTTTGCTTGGGACCAACCGCCGCTTCGCTGATCCCAAATGCAAAGGCCGCGCCAGTTCACGCACACCCGCTGGGAGATCGTCGCGACTGCCTGAAAACCTGAATCCTGCTTGGCTCGAAGTCGTCGCACACTGAAGCCGGCTTTTGGTTCAGCTTTTGCAATCTGAACAGCGAGGCCCGCGAGAAGTGTGTGGAGTGTATTAAAATGGCACAGGCGCATTGCACAATTCCCGGACAGCGCGCGTTAACCGGCGCCGACCGTGCCAATGCCATCAGGCCGATCTTCGGGATCCCCGTGTATGCCGCCACCAGCGACGCCATGATCGCCGAGATCGATGGCCTCTGCGAGGCTGCGCAGGCAGGCGCGCCACTGCAAGTCGCATTTCTCAATGCGCATAACGCGAATCTGTGCTGGGAAAACGCCGATGTGGCCGCCGCCTTCCGGCGCGGGCTCGTCTTGAACGACGGCATCGGACTCGATATTGCCACCCGCGTCCTGCACGGGCAGGCCTTTCCGGACAACTTGAACGGCACCGATTTCGTGCCGCTCTATCTGGAGAAGACGAACCGGGTCTTCCGCATTTTCCTCCTGGGTGGGGCGGAGGGCGTTGCCGAGAAGGTTCTCTCAGCCTTCCAGGCACGCGCGCCGCAGCATGACTATGTGGGGACACGGCACGGCTATTTCACCGATGCGGAGGCCGCCGATGTGGCAGGCGAGATCGCGGCATCAGGCGCCGATCTCGTGCTGGTGGCGCTCGGGAGCCCACGCCAGGAGCTCTGGATGAGCCGTCACCTCATCGCCACCGGATGCCGCGCCGGCCTGTCGGTCGGCGGCTTGTTCGATTTCGCCTCGGGCACGAAGCCACGAGCGCCGGCGCTCGTGCGACGCCTGCAATGCGAGTGGATTTTTCGCCTTCTGCTGGAACCTCGCCGCATGGCCCGCCGCTATCTCAGGGGCAATTTCGCTTTCCTGGCGCGGGTCGCTCGGGAGCGGCTTGCGCCGCAAAGCATGCCAGTCTGGACACAGGGATGACCCTGCTATGCCTCCCCTTTCCCGCGAGGGCGAGAGAGGTGCAGCAGGTTGAAACGCAGGATGACCGCGCCGCCAGCAGCGGCAAAAACCAGAGCCTTGGCCGCTATGGCCAGCGTCGGCGCGGCAATGAAGTGCTGGATGGCGACATCCGCCAGCAAGGTCGCCAACGCCATCAGGCTGATGATGACAAAGCCTTTGTTATCCACCGGCATGCGATAATGCCGCCGACCGACGACCACGAAGAGGACACAGGCAACGATATGCGCCGACATCAATGCGATCGCCGCACCCATGGCGCCCTGCCAAGGCACCAAGAGAGTGGCAAGCAGGGCGGACGTTGCCACGAAGACAAGCGACCCGATGAGTTCGAGATGGCTGGCGTTCGAGAAATAGATGACTTGCGCGAAATAGAAGTTGCGCATCGTCATGAAGCCAAAGGCGATGGCAAACAGGGGAATCTGTGTGCGCGTCGGCTCATAGAACGCTTCGCCGACGAGAAGCCGCACCACCACATCTCCGAAAACGAGGAAGAACACCGCGCCAAAAGTGGCGGTTGCCATGCAGGCATTGAAGGCATGCCGCAAGACCTGGTCCGCGTCTTCCCGCTCGCCCGAATTGGCATGCTGCTTGGCAACGGTCACAAGCGCCATGGCAATCGATTCGCCAACCACCATGAAGGCTTGGCGCAGAAAGTCAGCCACGACGCCATAGGGACCAAGCGCCCCCGCGCCATCGAAATGCGCGAGCAAAAGACGGTCGACGCTTTGGCCGACTGCCATCACCCCAAAGGATATGAGGAGCGGCCAACCGTAGACGACCAGCGCGCGCATGGCGTGCCTGCTCGGCGCGAGCCTGACGTCACGGATGGCCATGATGCCCGGAATGGCGGCACCCGCATGGGCCAGGGCGACAGCCAAGGCGAGCGAGACGGCGCTCCCGGTCATCGTCAGCGCGGCCGCGCCGAAGACGATGACCAAACCCGCGCGCAGCAGCATGAGCACCGCGACCGTGCCTGCTTTCAGGCGCGTACGGCTGATCTCCAGAAGAGCCTCATACCCCGCCATGCTGACCAGCAGGATGAACACGGCCGTGAGGAATCCCGGCGTGGCGATCCCCGCAACCCACAGCCCGGAGAGCACGATGGCCACGCCGATGAGCGCCGCGCTCAACAAGACGCTGAAGGAGGCGATATAATCGCCAGCGGCTTCGCGGCGATATACGCCGAAGAACGCGAATCGCATCCATTGTGTGGAGAAGCCGTAGACAATACTCGTCCAGGCGAAGATCAGGAGATACTCACCATAGGTCACAGGGCCTGCCATCCGCGAGAAGATGGCGAGGGCGACCAGATTGCCGACCGCCGACAGAACGCGCGCGGCAAGGAAAAGCAGCATGTGACCTTGCTTCGTTGGGTGACACGACCGGACCGGGCAGCCCGCCCCGCATCCTATCCAATGTCTCGCGCGCCCTTACAAGCCACCGACTGTCAGGGAATGTGATGAAAGTCCTGCAAATCCTCCATACCGACGAGATTGGCGGCATTCAGACCCTGGCTCACATGATCGAGCAGGGGCTGGTCCAGCACGGCGTTGAGGTTGAAACCGCGATCATGTTCCCGCGCCCGTTCATGCCTGCAAAGGATAAGCTCGTGGCGGCGATCGCCATGGCACGCCGCATCATGGCGGGCGGCTGCGACGCGCTCATCGCCTATCAGGCTACGGCGTCTATCCTCGTGGGCACGGCGGGGCGGCTTGGTGGCTTTAAAAACAGGATTGTCCATCAGACGGCCATCCCCGGGGAAACCGCACCCTTCGTGCGGTGGCTGGACCGTTTCGTCGGCACCACCGGCGGGTATACCGCCAACATTGCCAATTCCGTTTTCACACAGAACGAATTCTCCCATTACCCCGTCACCTATCGTCGCGATCTCCGATTGATCGAACACGGTCTCGATGCGCCGCAGTCTCACTTGACCATGGCGGAGGCGCGCCAACGGTTCAATCTGCCGGCGACCGGCAAGCTCATTCTCAATGTCGGACGCCTCGTCGACCAGAAGAATCAGGACGTCCTCGTTAAGGCCCTGCCCGCCTTGCCGGCGGCATCGCTGGTGATCGCGGGAGATGGTCCGAAGCGCACTCACATCGAGGCGTTGGCCCGCGAATTCGGCGTTCACGAGCGATTGATCCTGCTCGGCAATGTCTCCCCGAGCGATGTGCCGGACCTGTTCGCGGCAGCGGACGTCTTCGCCTTTCCGTCCGTCTGGGAAACCTTCGGGCTTGCCGCCGTGGAGGCCGCGATGGTTGGGTTGCCCTCGGTGGTTGCGGATCTCGATGTGCTGCGCGAGGTGCTCGCGACCGGCGAAATAGCCCCCATTCGCTTTGCCAATCCTCATGATGTCAAGCGCTGGAAGGATGCGCTCGCGCAGATGCTGCGCAATCCTCCCCCGCCTGCGGTGCGGCGCGAAGCTGCGCGCGCCGTAACCGCGAAATACGCGCGCGAGCGCATGGTCGATTCCTATCTTGACCTCCTGCAGGTCGCGCACTGACCATGTCCTTGCTCGCCGCTTGGGCGGCATGGCTTCGCCGCATCGCCTGCATGAGCAGCCTGATGCTGGTTCTGTCGCCGGCATCGGCCAGCACGCCCGCGCCGCCGGACCAGACAACGCCGGCCTTCCGGCGCGGTACCAATGTCACCTGGTTCGCCTTCCCCGCCACGATCGCGCGCGCCGGGCACTTGGCCTATACAGCCTCGCCCTACGCCACGCCCGATAGGGCCGAGCCCCCCCGCCTCCGCGCGCTGGGCTTTGACCACGTGCGGATGCCGATCGATTTCGGCCCGCTGCTCGAAGCCGACCAGCCCGGGCGCGAGGGACTGCTTAGTGACATTATTGGGACCGTGCGTAGCCATCAGGCGGCAGGCCTCGGTGTCATCGCAACCCTGATGGCCCCCGGCCTGAACGGGGCGTTGCCCGAAGCCTTTCTCGATGGAGTCAACGGCCGGCAGTTCCGGCGCTATCAGGCGCTAGCCGGCCAAGTTGCGAGCCGGCTCGACAAGCTTCCTCCGCATCCGCCCGTGGCTCTTGAGTTGCTGAACGAGCCGCAACAGGCATGCCGTGCCGAAAGCGGAACCGACTGGACCGCGCACCAGCAAGTCCTTGTCCACGGCCTGCGCAAAGGCAACATCAGGCTGCCCCTCCTGCTGACGGGGGGTTGCTGGTCGACGATCAAAGGCCTTGTCATGCTCGACGGCAGCCTTTTCAAGGACAGGCGAAATCTCGTCAGCGCGCACTTCTATGACCCGTTCGTCTTCACCCATCAGGGCTCGACCTGGACATTGCCCTTCCTCGCTGAGATACGCGGCGTCCCCTATCCAGCCGCAAACGGGCGTCTTGATGAAACCCTCGCCCGAACGAATGCCGCCTTCGCCGTGTCATCCCGTTGGCCATCCGCGGAGCGCGACAAAGAGCGCCAGGCAGCCGAGGAGGCGATCCGCTGGTATTTCACCTCTGCGCCCGGCCGGGCCGCGATCGACGAGGCCTTCACGCCCCTGAAGGAATGGCAGCAGCGCAACGACATCGATCCGGCGCAGATCGTCGTCACGGAATTCGGCGCGATGCGGCCGGCCGGAGCATTGGTCAGCGATGATGCATCACGGGCGCGCTGGCTCAGCGACGTTTCGGCAGCTATTGCGCGCAACGGCTGGGGTTGGACGCTCTGGCTTCTGAGCAGCCCGCCGTTTGGGCTGGAGGGGCCACAGGGCACCCTATGCCCGGCGGCCGAACTGGCACAAGCGATCGGCCTCACCATTCCTGCATCCTGCCGGCCTGTGCCAAAGCGATGAGAATTTCCAGGGAATCCAGCACCGGGACAGACGAGCCGCCCAACGGAAGGAGAAACGCCGAACGGGGCAGATCCCGTTAATATTTTGTTATATCAGTGATTTTTTACAGCCAATTACCTCATGTCGCTGATTGCTCAGCCGTGGCCTGCCGCTTGCGGAATAGAAGCTGTCGGTGCTCCTGATACCGCGTGAACGTCTCAAAATGAGACAAACTCTAGCCTCGGATCAGGAGAGACCAGACGAAAAGCTCCTTGCGGAGCCTGTGAGGCAACCATGGCTGTTATGAGTTCACGCTTCGAACCCTTGGGCAATCTGCGCGCCATGAACGCGGTCAGTGAACCTTTCATCGGCGAAGCCACGACCCGTTTCGATCCGTGGGCCACCCTCCAAGGCCTGCGCCGCAGGTTGCCGCTCATCGGCGCCATCGCGGTCACGACCACGGCCCTCGCTATTGGCTATGTTGCCGTAACGCCGGCGAAGTACACCGCGACCACGCAGGTGCTCATCGACACGCGCGGCTTGCGCATCCTGGACAATGACATCGCGAATCGAGCGACGACTGGCGACAACGACCTGATCGCCATGGAAAGCCAGCGGCAGGTCATCGAATCCCGCAGTGTGCTGGAAAAGGTGATCGATCGGGCAGGCCTCGAGAACGACCCGCTGTTCGGCGCGCGTCCCGCTGGCCTGCGCAGCCAGGTCATGTCGATCTTTGGCTCGGGCGAGCGCGAGGATCGCTTTTCCAAGGCGCTCAAGGCGCTGCAGAAGAGCCTGACCGTGCGCCGCGGTGATCGTTCCTTCGTTATCGACATCGGCGTCGTGACGGAAGATCCCCAGACATCCCAGCACGTCGCCAACACCGTCGCCGAGGTCTATATCGGTGAGGAACAGCGCGCCCGGGCGGAGGCCGTTGGCCGCGCCAACGCGGCCCTGGCTGCACGCCTCTCGGAACTCCGCGAGCGCGTGACTGTCGCCGAGGGTAAGGTCGAGGCCTATAAGAAGGACCACCGCATCATCGGCATCGATGGCGGCCGGGCCGATGAGCAGGACCTGCGCGGCCTCAACACGCAGTTGCTGGCGGCCCAGGCGCAGGTGGCTGAACTGCAGTCGCGCGTTGATCAGATCAAGTCCATCCAGAACAATCGCGCCATCGACGCGCTCGTCCTGCCCGAGACGCTGCAGGCCAGCAGCATCACCGCCCTCAAGGAGCAGTATGCGGCCCTCATGCGCCAGCAGGCCGAGCTCGGCCAGTCGCTGCTGCCGCAGCACCCCCAGATGAAGGCGATCGCCGCCCAGGCCGAGCAGATTCGCCAGCTCATGCGCGCCGAAATTGGCCGGGTGGCGACAGCCACCTCCGCCAACCTCGAGCGCGCCAAGGCGACAGTTGCCGACCTCGAAAAGCGAGCCGCCGCGCTCAAGAACAATGTGCTCTCCACCAACGAGACGAGCGTGCAGCTTCGGGAGCTGGAGCGTGAGGCGGATTCGTCCCGCACCGTGTATGCCTCTTACCTGCAGCGCAGCAAGGAGCTGAGCGAGCAGCAGGGCGTGGACACCAGCAACACGCGTGTCATCAGTGATGCCGTGCTGCCCCGCGACCGTAGCGGCGCTTCGCCTATCCTGATCATAGCCGCCGGCCTGCTGCTCGGCGCAGGGCTCGGCACTACGCTGGCCTGGGGCCTCGACCAGATCGACGACCGTCTACGTGAGGCCAACCAGGCGGCCGCCGCCAGTGGTCTGCCCGTCCTCGCCAGTGTTCCCGGCGCATGGCGCCACGCGCCCGCTAGCCAGTTCAACTTTCCGGCTGCGATCCGCAGTGGGCGCAGCAACCTGAAGACGATCGATCGGCTCACCGTCACGAAACCCTTTCTGCTCGGCCAGCTTGCCTTCTCGCTGGAAAGCATGCTGCCGCCCTCCGAGGCGCGCACCGTCGTGATCGTTTCTCCTGATGCCAGTGGCCTGGCCGGTGATATGCGGTCAAAGATCGTGGTCGACCTCGCCGTTACGTTCACCCAGGATGGTGAGCGCACCCTGCTCGTGGACGGTGACTCCCGTGGCCGACAGCTCTCCCAGCGCGTTCTAGCAACCGAGGCGGCGAGCGGCGAGAACGTCATCACCCCGCTGCCGGCTGGCGCCAGCCTTCGTATCCTGCCCATGGGCGCGACCGCCACCGGCCAAATGGCTCGCTCGCAGCGCGCGCTGCTCGACGATATCAGCGCCGCGGGCACTGACGCCCCGAGCCTCACCCTCATCGATGCCGCCCGACCGCAGGACGACCTCACCGTGCAGCGCTTCATCGCCTCGGCGGACATGGTCCTGGTGCTGGTTGACCAGGGTGCCACCCGCCAGCGCGCCCTGAACGAGACGCTGGCTTCGATCCGCGCCCTGCGCCCACGTTCGGTCGGCATGGTATTTGTCGAGGCTTAGACACGGCACCAATAGCGTCCCCTCCGAACGATGGACGCGCGAACCGGCGCTGGATATCGATTGGCCTCTAGCTCTCATCCAGGCTTCGCGTTATGAGCGTTGCATACGCAGCAAACAGTTTTCAGACCGTGACCATGGCTCCAGCGCAGAGCGACTTTCGCCAGTCCCTGGTGCTTCCCATCCTGCTCGCAGCGCTCTCGTTCAATTTCGCTCTGTGCTTCGTGAACACGAATGTCATGGGCGCTGGCGCCGGCATGGTCATGCTGGTCGAGGTCATGCTGGTCGGCTGCACCTTTCTCCTGGTCGCCGACCGGTCCGCCGCGCTCTATTTCGTGCTTCTCGCCATCTTCTCCTATGTCGGCGCGCTGATGCTGTTCCGCGGCGTCATCGATCCAAAGATCCTGCGCGACCTGATGATACCGGTCGTCTTCTACATCCTCGGCTTGACGCGGGGCAATCTCGCCCTTGGTGATCGGGCGGTGACATGGTCGATCCTGGTCGTACTCGGCGCGGCCTTGTTCGAATGGATGTTCCTCGACACCTTCCTCAAGTATTTCGACGTCATCGGCTATTACGTTTCGCGTGGCTCGGTCGACGCTGCAGCGACCACAGGCGAATCCGGCCTGTTCATCTCCGGCACGCGCTTCGAGGGGCGGACGCTTCTGCCATTTCTCGGCGAGCATCGGGTCTCCTCGGTCTTCCTCGAGCCGGTCTCTGTCGGCAATTTCGGAGCGGTCGCCTTCGCCTGGGTGCTGAGCCGCGACTTCCACAGGCCCCGGGCCCTTATTCCCAAGACGCTCGCCATCATGACGATCCTCGTGCTCGGTGATGCACGGTTCGGGATGTACCTGTGCGGGATTACACTGGGGCTTTATCTGGTCGCGCCCTTGGTTCGCCCTGGCATGGTGTTTGTCGCACCCTTCCTTGCCATCATCGCCCTCATCACCTACGCCGCGGTGAAGGGCAATATCGCTTGGGACAACACGATTTTCGGCCGTTTTCTGCTCGCCGGGCAGCTCATCAACACGCTCGGCCTCGGCGAAGCCATGGGCCTTGTTTACACAAGCACTGATTTCAACGACTCGGGCTATGCGTACGCCCTCTCGCAGCTCGGCGTTCTTGGCTTTGCGGGGGTCTGGGCACTTTTCGTGTTCATCCGCGTGCCGGAAGGCCAACCGCGGCGCTTCACGCTATTTGTCGCCTTCTACATCATTCTGCTTTTGTGCATCAGCGTATCCTTCGCCACCATCAAGACCGCCGCTCTCTTGTGGTTTCTCGCCGGCATCTGCGCGCGCAGCCCCGCGGCGTTGGCATGGGACATTCAAGCCGGGCGCTTCACCGACAACCTCAAAAGGAAGGCAGGGCTTCGCCCCGCGCCGGCGACCTGACGCCTAGTATATCAGGGAACTGTGACGACGAGCCGATGGAACAAGCCCATGCGGCAGGCTTCCCCTGCAATCAGCCGCGGTTGCCCGACTTGAGCAACTTTTCAGCGATGCCGTAGAGCTTCTCGCGACGTTCCATCTCTTCCCAGACATCGTCCGGAACGATGCCGGCTTCCGCCCAGAGAACGGTGAGATGGTAGAGGAGGTCGGCGCTTTCTCGAATGACTTGCGTGCGGTTGCCCTGGACGGCGTCTAGCCCCACTTCCGCCGCTTCCTCAACCAGCTTCTTCGCCATCTTGGCGACGCCCTCCTGGGCGAGCTTGACCGTGCGCGGCGCGCCCTGTCCATGACGCTTGATCGCCAGAACCGCTTCATAGAGGCGTTCGATGCAATCGTTCCCGGCCGCCAGCTGCACTTCGTTCCTATGCTTCATCGTATTTTTGCCCGCGACCTCGCTATCGCGTTCCCCCTCGCAACACCAGCCATATCACCTTCGATAGTACCTCACCGCTTTGAATCAATGTCGAATCAAAAGACACGCTTTCTAGTTGATATTCCCGACAAAAATACAACCATAGCGCATCGCTATTGACGGTTTGATGACTGTGGAATGGTCAACCCCGGGGATGGATGGAGCGGACGCCAGCTACCCCACCAGATGCCGGAAGGTCGCGACGACCTGCTCGTAAACCGGCCGTTTAAACGGCACCACGAGTTCCGGCAAGCGCGCCATCGGTTCCCAGCGCCAATCCTCGAATTCCGCTTTGTGGGCGCCACCCGCGGGCGTGCGAATGTCGATCTCACGCTCATCGCCCGTAAAGCCGAGCGCGAACCACTTCTGGGTCTGGCCGCGATAACGGCCCTTCCATGCCTTGCCGATCAGTTCGGATGGCAGGTCGTATTCGAACCATTCGGGTGCTTCAGCCAGGAGGCGCGACGAGCGAACATTCGTTTCCTCGTAAAGCTCACGGTGGGCCGCGGTCAACGGGTCCTCGCCGTCATCGATCCCGCCCTGCGGCATCTGCCAGGCGAATGACTCAGTTACCCGTTCAGGATCGTTGCTCGCCGCGCGCCGTCCGACGAAGACTTCGCCACGCGCGTTCAGCAGCATCACCCCCACACAGGGGCGGTAGGGCAAAGCGGCCTTTTCGGCGGGGCTCAGATCGGCGCCGGTTTTTGCATTCTTATCCGCCACAACGCTCTCCCTCAGGCTGATCGCCGGCAGAAACAGATCGTACCGGCCGGTGCGGAAACGCGCACGGCCCCTGCGCGGTTGCACAGGGGCCGTTCTAGAAAATCACCGGCGTACTCTTGCCGGTTGGCGGACGGGGGATCAAATTCCGGACGCTTCGGCTGCTCCAGGCGCAGCGCCATTCGCAGCATGGTATCGCGCGCCCTCGCCCGTCGAGCCGTCGCCCATCACGCTCCCGCCATTAGTTCTTGGCAGGAGCAGCACCGTCCTTCTGAGCCCCGGATGCATCCGCCTTCTTGGACTGCAGAGCCGGATTAGCCTTGCCCCGCAGAAGGTCAAAGGCAGCGATCAGCTGGTTGTCCTTCGTTGCATCCGTCGGGACATAGCTCGACGAAGCGCCGCGCTCGTCGTCGGTGTTCTTCAAGTGACCACGCAGACCCGCCTCACCCTTGCTCTCGTCCTTGCCCTTCAACTCATCCGGCACATTCGGGATGATCTCGATGTCAGGATCGATACCGCGGGCTTGAATGGAGCGGCCGGACGGCGTGTAGTAGCGGGCTGTCGTCAGGCGCAGCGCACCATTCGAGCCGAGCGGAATGATCGTCTGCACGGAGCCCTTGCCGAAGGAGCGGGTGCCGAGCACCGTGGCGCGCTTGTGGTCCTGGAGGGCGCCGGCGACGATCTCCGAGGCAGACGCCGACCCGCCATTGATGAGCACCACGACGGGCTTGCCCTTCGCCAAGTCGCCGAGCTTGGCATTGAAGCGCTGCGTCTCATCCGCATTGCGCCCACGCGTCGAGACGATCTCGCCGCGATCGAGGAAGGCGTCGGAGACGAGGATGGCCTGATCCAGCAGCCCACCCGGATTATTGCGCAGATCGATCACGTATCCCTTCAGCTTGTCCTGCGGGATATCTGCCGCGATCTTCTCGATACCATCCTTCAGGTTCTCGAACGTCTGCTCGTTGAACTGCGAGACGCGGAGATAGCCGATATCGTCCTCCTCGCGGGAACGCACCGCCTTGATGCGGATCACGTCGCGCGTCAAGGTCACGTCGAGCGGATCCTTCTGGCCGGACCGGATGACCTTCAGCTTCACGTCCGTCTTGACCGGGCCGCGCATTTTGTCCACGGCCTGGTTCAGGGTTAGGCCCTGGACCTGCTCGCCATCGATCGTCGTGATGACGTCGTTCGCCAGGATGCCGGCACGTGCGGCAGGCGTATCGTCGATCGGGCTCACCACCTTGATGAGACCGTCTTCCATCGTCACCTCGATGCCGAGGCCGCCGAACTCGCCGCGGGTCTGCACCTGCATGTCCCGATAGCTCTTGGCGTCCATATAGCTCGAATGCGGATCAAGCGAGGACAGCATGCCGCTGATGGCGGCTTCGACGACCTTGCTTTCATCCGGCTTTTCCACATAGTCCGACCGGATCTTCTCGAACACGTCGCCGAACAACGTCAACTGACGATAGGTCTCAGCGGACGCGGCAATCGCACTCGTGCTCGTCAGGAGAGGCGACTGCGTGGCGACAACGGCGGCACTCGCGCCGATCAGTGCGCCAACCATCACGAGAGTAACTTTACGCATCATCCGCGTACCTTTTCGCCTTGCGATTTCGCCCACCACGGGCTCGGATCGATCGATCCACCGTCCTTGCGGAATTCCACATAGAGGACGGGACCGTTCGATCCGCCTATAAACGCCGTTGAAAGCGGCGATGCCGTTTCACCCATGACAGCCACCGGCTCTCCCGCCAGCACGAACTGCCCGAGTGCCACGTTGATCCGTTCCATTCCGGCTAGCAATATATAGTACCCGCCACCGGCATTGATGATCAAGAGTTGTCCGAAGGAACGGAAAGGCCCGGCGAAAGCTACCCATCCATCCGCGGGCGAGGCAACCGTGGCCGCCGGACGCGTCGCGAGGGAGATACCCTTCGTCGTCCCACCAAAGCCATCTGACGCGCCAAAATCACGCAATCTTGAGCCGCTGACCGGCAGCGGCAGAAGGCCGCGCGCCTCCGCGAAGGCGATCTTGGGCGAGAGCCGCGCAGGATCCCGAAACGCTGTGCCAGCAGGGGTTTCCTGCCCGGCCTGAGCTGCCGCCGCGCGCCGCGCTGCTTCCGCCGCGCGCTGAGCGGATGCGATTTCGCTCTCCATGCGATCGATCAAATCTTTGAGGCTTTTGGCTTGAGACGACAGCGCGGCCACCCGCGAGGCCTCGCTATCCGCCGTTTTTTCGACATCCCCAAGCTGCTGCTGACGTGCCGTTACGAGCCCAGAAAGCCGCGCCCGCTCCCCCGCCAGGGTTGCAAGATCGGTCTTCAAAGCTTCGCGATCATGGGCGATGGTCTCTCGCAAACGTACGAGTTCCGAGAGATCGGACGCGAGCGCCTCCGTTTCGGCTTTCAACTCAGGCACGACCGCGCCGAGCAGGATGGAACTGCGCACAGCCTCCAGCATGTCATCGGGATGTACGAGCACGGCTGGCGGAGGCCGCCGACCCATGCGCTGCAGGGCAGCCAGCACCTCGACGATCACATCGCGGCGCCCCGCCAGGGACCGACGAATCGCCTGCTCGCTCGAATTGAGCACGGAAAGGCGCTGCTCGATCTGGCTGACGCGGGTCTCCGCCGCGGTAGCCCTCTGATTCGTCTCGATCAGCGCCGCGTTGAGCCGCGCACGATCCGCCTGCAGCGACGCAATCTCCGCGTCGAGCTTGGCCCTGGCCTCGGCACGGGCGCGCATCTCGTTCTCGATAGCCTTGAGTTCTTCCTCGCGCTGGAGCTTGTCCTCCTGTGCGCGCTGGGCCTGTTCGAGCGGGGCGTAAGGCTGAGCCGGCGCTGACGTGCCCGGCTGAGGCGCGGCGGTCTGAGCCGAAGCCTCGGCGGCGACCATCAACGCTCCCGCGGCGACCGAGGCGATTGCCAGCCGGGCTCCGAGGAATTTGCCCGTCGAGAGGCAGGACATCAAAGGCAAAGGCGAACTCTTGAAAGCGTTATAATTTCGGCAAATCTGCTGATCCGAAGGCGATCGCTCGCTTTCGCGAATCGATCATACCCGATGATACGGATGACCCGTTAGGATTGTCATAGCGCGATAAATTTGTTCGGCGACGAGGATACGCACGAGTTGGTGAGGAAGCGTGGCGGCGCCGAAGGCCATGATGGCAGCCGCCTGCTCGCGCACCCGTGTATCGAGCCCGTCAGGCCCGCCGATCACGAAATTTATGCCGTCCACGCCTTGATCACGCCAGTCTGCGCAGCGCTGTGCGAAGGCAGGGCTCGGCATGGATGCACCCGTCTCGTCGAAGGCCAGAACGACGCCATTGCCGCAGCGCGCGACAATGGCGGCCGCCTCCTCCGCCTTGCGCTCGACAGCGCGTTTTGCGCGGCTTTCAGGCAGCTCGACCATGTCGATCGCGCCGAAGCCGAGCGTCCGCGCCAGCGGCGTGGACCGTTCCAGGTAGCGCTCGACGAGGATGCGCTCCGGGCCCGCCTTGAGGCGGCCGACCGCCACCACCGTCAAGCGCATGGTTTCAGCCGTGCGCCCGCTTATTGACGGAAGCGTCCTCGCGTTCACCGGACTGGGCGCCCGGGGCCGCACGCTCACTCGGCCTATCGGCGCCCCACATCTTTTCCAGATTGTAGAAGCCCCGGACTTCCGGTCGGAAGACGTGGACGATGATATCGCCGGCGTCGATCAGGACCCAATCGCAGGTCGTCGTCCCCTCGACACGCATCGGGCCGTAGCCTGCGGTCTTGAGGGCTTCGACAACCTTCTCCGCGATCGCCCCGACATGGCGGTGCGAACGTCCGGATGTCACGATCATGGTATCAGCGATCGAGGTCTTGCCGACAAGATCGATAACGACCGTTTCCTCGGCTTTCATATCCTCGAGACAATGAACAGCGATCGCAGTTGCGTCGCCGCCATAACCACTCCCGGGAGCCTCGGCTGTAACTCCGGCTGCCGGATGGAGCGATCCATTGTTCGCTCCAAGCATGGGCAAAGGATTCAGTGCCAGTTCCTCGCTTCACATGGCGCAATTGCCACATCCCCAAAGATAGCGGCGGTTGGTCTTATCTTCAATGACAATGGGCCAGAAACCTTTCAATCCATAGCCGGCGCGGGCAAATTCGCCTGCGCGCGGAGCGCTGTGGAGGATTGCGCTGACCGCGGTCCATGCAGGAAAACCCACGCGGGAGGCGCCGCGCCCGGAAGGGCGCCCGCGGATCGCTCGGACATCCGCATGGAATGCAGAGCAACGGCCGCCGGCGCTCGGGCCGCCTTGATCGTTGCTCCCGGCCGATCAACGATGACTATCGGCATCAGGGCTGCAATGGCCCGCCAGTTCTGCCAGCGGTGAAAGGTGCCGAGGTTGTCCGCACCCATGATCCAGACGAAGCGCGTGCGCGGGCAGCGCCGCCTGAGATAGGCCAGGGTATCATAGGTGAAGCGCGTGCCGATGGCGCTTTCAAACCCGGTGATATCTATTCGCGGGTGCTCGGCGACGGCCTTCGCCGCCGCCATCCGCTCCGCCAGCGGCGGCAGCCGCGCGTTGTCCTTCAAAGGGTTGCCGGGTGTCACGATCCACCACACCCGGTCGAGGCCCAGGCGCTTCATCGCGACGAGGCTCGCCAGCCGGTGTCCCTCATGCGGCGGATTGAAGGTGCCGCCGAACAACCCAATGGCAAGGCCAGGGCCGTGCGGCGGCAGGACGGGAAAAAGCGCCTCTCGGCGCGGCTGTCCCTCGCTCAAGGCCGTGTCTGACCGCTGCCATGCACGCGATAGTTGAAGGACGTCAGTTGCTCGACTCCGACCGGTCCGCGCGCGTGCATCCGACCGGTCGCGATCCCGATCTCCGCGCCGAACCCGAACTCGCCGCCGTCGGCAAACTGTGTGGAGGCATTGTGCAGCACGATGGCCGAATCCACCTCGCGCAGGAACCGTGCCGCGGCCTCCTCGTCCGCCGTGACGATCGCGTCGGTGTGGTGAGAGCTGAACGTTTCGATATGCGCAAGGGCGCCATCAAGCCCGTCGACCACGCGTACCGCGATGATGGCGTCCAGATACTCGGTCCGCCAGTCCTCCTCATCGGCCGGCTTAACGCGGGGGTCAGTCGCCTGGGCGATCATATCGCCGCGGATCTCGCAGCCCGCATCCGCAAGTGCCGCGATAAGCGGAGCGAGATGAGTCGTCGCGCACGCCTTGTCGACGAGCAACGTCTCGGCGGACCCGCAGACGCTGGTCCGGCGCATCTTGGCGTTGAGAACGATGTCACGCGCCATGCCGAGGTCGGCTGCGGCATGCACAAAGACATGACACAGGCCTTCGAGATGGGCGAACACCGGCACCCGAGCTTCTTCCTGCACGCGCGCAACGAGGCTCTTGCCGCCGCGCGGCACGATGACATCGATAGCGCCTTCGAGCCCCGTCAGCATCAAGCCGACGGCCGCGCGATCGCGCACGGGTACGAGTTGCGCGCTATCTGACGGCAGACCAGCTTCACTCAGGCCTTTGGCGAAAGCCGCCGCTATCGCCGTAGCTGACCGCAGTCCGTCCGAGCCGGAGCGCAGGATCACGGCGTTGCCGGCCATCACGCAAAGCGCGGCCGCGTCGGCGGTAACATTAGGGCGGCTCTCGAAGATCACGCCGACTACACCGAGCGGCGTCGCAACGCGCTCGATCCTAAGGCCGTTGGGCCGCTCAAAGCTGGCCAGCACGCGGCCCACCGGGTCCGGCAGGCCGGCCACGAGACGTACGGCCTCAGCCATAGCGGCGACACGCGCCTCGTTCAGCTCCAGACGTTCGACGAAGGAAGCCGCCTGCCCGTTGGCACGCGCCTCGGCGACATCCTCGGCATTGGCGGTCAGGATCGCCGGGGTCGCCGCGAGGATGGCATCGGCCGCCCTTTCCAGCGCTGCCGCCTTGGTTGCGGCAGGCGCGAGCGCGAGCACGCGCGCAGCCGCCCTGGCCCGCCGGCCCATTTCGGCCATGAGCTGCGGTACGTCGGCAGCGCTGTCAGCCGGTGGCAATCCGGCATGCCGCGCCGCATTGCCCGCCTCGCCGAAGCTCACCACCTTGCCCATCACCGTGCCTCCGCTCAAGCCCAAGCCCGACCATCCGGACTCGCCCCGTCCAAATAACAGGAGCAAATGTCCCGGATTGGCTGGCATTCGCCCAAGCCGGACTTGCTCCGGGTTGGGCCGCTAACGCCGTTTCGCCTCCAGCCCTCCCGAACCTTGTTAGGTAAGGGATTGCGGGCCCCGGTCAAGCAGATCCTGCGTCAGAGGCGATGATCGCGATATCCGCATCGTCGCGGCCGACCAGCGCCAGATCGTCCCGGTGGATGACTGTCGCCCGGCCGGCGTAGCCGAGCACGGCCTCGATCGCGCGGCTCGATTTTCCGGCTATGCGCTGCGCCTCCTCTGCATCGTAGCCGATGAGGCCACGCCCGATCTCACGCCCGGCCTCGTCGCGGATGATCACCGCGTCGCCTCTGCGAAAAGCGCCATCCACGCGCTTCATGCCCGCCGGCAGGAGGCTTGCGCCACCGCGCAGCGCCCGGGCGGCGCCGGCGTCCACATGCACCGTGCCGCGCGGTTCCAGCGTGCCGGCGATCCAGCGCTTGCGGGCGGTGACGGGATTGGACGGAGTGAGGAACCAGGTGCAGCGGGCACCGGTCGCGATCGCCCGCAAGGGGTTCTTCACGCGGCCGTCCGCGATGACCATATGGGCGCCGGCCGCAGTTGCTATCTTTCCGGCCTCGATCTTTGTGCGCATGCCGCCGCGTGAGAATTCCGACGCCGCGCCCCCCGCCATCGCTTCGATGCTAGCCGTGATGGCCTCGACTACCGGGATGGGGCGCGCCGTCGGATCACTCGCCGGGGGCGCCGTGTAGAGCCCGTCGATATCGGACAGGAGGACGAGGAGATCGGCTTCAGCCAGGGTGGCGATGCGGGCCGCCAGCCGATCATTGTCGCCATAGCGGATCTCGCTGGTGGCGACGGTGTCATTCTCGTTGATAACGGGAACGGCACGCATCTCGAGCAGCTTCGCGGTGGTGGCGCGGGCGTTGAGATAGCGGCGCCGCTCTTCGGTGTCGGCCAGCGTCACAAGCACCTGGCCGGCCGTGATGCCGTGGTGGGACAACGCCTCCGCCCAGTTGCGCGCCAGCGCGATCTGGCCGACCGCTGCCGCGGCCTGGCTCTCCTCAAGCTTCAACGCGCCGCCCGGCAGGCCGAGCACCGTGCGGCCGAGCGCGATAGCGCCCGACGATACAACGAGCACATCAGCACCACGGGCATGCAGGTCGGCGATATCCTCGGCAAGCGCCGCGAGCCAGGCATGGCGCAGACGACTACCCTTGCGGGATGTCGCGCTGTCGACCAGGAGCGATGAGCCCACCTTGATGACGACGCGGCGAAAATCAGCGAGAGACGGGGTGGCGATGGTTGTCATGTTCGGACCTCGGCCATCGCAATAGAGCAACCTGCCCGCTCTGCACAATGGTGTCCGTCGGGAATCACGAGGCCCGTCGCATTTCTTGCCGGGCGCGCCCTCATCCTGTCCTTCTCCCCGCCGGGGAGAAGGAACGCTAACGAGGGCTTGTTACACAAGAAGGCCCTGCGGAAGGCTCCCCTAACCTCTCCCTTGAGGGAGAGGTCCGCGCGTAGCGCCGGGTGAGGGGCCGGCTCAGGCCCGCCCGCGTGCGCTCATCGCGGGGGCGACCATCGCCTCGAGCCAGTTGCGCAATTCGCGCGTGCGGAGAGCCGGATCGATGACATCCGCGTCGATACCGAATTTCCAGGCGATATCGGCACGCGTTGGGTCCGCGGCCAGGGCCTCGATGTCGGCGACATAGGCGCGAATGTCAGCCGCATCACGAAACAGGCCCTCGTCGAGCAGGGTCTCGGTCCGGCTCGCAACGATGATGGCGATGTCGGTGATCGTGAATTCCGGATGATACTGCACGCCCCAAAAGGTGCCGCCGGCGTGGCGGATTTCAGCCGCCTGGACTTCGGAAAAGGCGTTGGTCGCCGTCACGGTCATTCCGGCAGGCCGAACGTCAACTTCGTCGGTGTGAATCGCCGGCGCGTCGTAGACTGGACCCTTGCCCGTATGGAGCGGATGGTCGCGGCCGGCCTCGGTCAGGTGGATCTTGCGGGCCAGCCCCATCTCCCGCCCCTTGGGCGAACGGCGGACGCTGCCGCCTGCGGCGGTTGCCGCCACCTGCAGCCCCCAGCAAGAACCAAAGAAGGGCACGCCGGACGCGAACACAGCCCGTGCAAAGTCCACCTGCCGCACAACCTCGGGTTCGGCCGTATAGACATTGAGCGCCGAGCCTGTGATGGCGACGCCGTCATAACCCTCAAGCCCCGCCGCGTCCGGCAGGTTGGCGCCGGCGTCGGCCGGGTAGCAGATGTCAATGACCGCGTTCGGGGCGAGGCCACGCAGCACGTCGGCGTAGGCTTCGCTATAGGTGGCGCCGGCTAACGAAACCCGGCGCCGGCGCGCCTCCGCCGTATTGCCCTCGGCAACAAGTATGCGCGGCCGCATGGTGGACATCCCTCGATCAGACAATTCAGACACTCTCACGAGAACCGATAACGCTTTACATATGGGCAATTCGAAGGCCGAGGAGAATGGCGAATTGCGTATAGCCCTCTCATTCTTCCGGATGCAGGCACCATTCACACGTCCAGGCAGTGCGGCGTCACGACCGGATCGCCCTTCGGGCACCCCAGCCAGCTGTCCCAGCCCAACCGCCGCCCGTTCGTCGCCCCCTGTGCAAGTCGGAAAGCAGGCACGTCGTGGCGTATGAGAATGACGTCGAACGTCAGAGCGAATTCGGATCCGATCGCAAAACGGGCTAACGCGGTGAAATCCCGAGCTTTTGTCCCGCCGCTCACCAGCGCCAGAAAATCCGGGTAGCGCAGCGGGCCCAGACGAACCCGAACACCACCTGCCAGATCGAAGACCCGCGTGCCGGCGATGGTGTCAACGCCAAGACGCGAATGCTGATCGCACCTTGGCCCGAGGCTGCTCTGTTCCGCAGCCGGCAGGTCGACCCACCGGCCATCAAAGGGCTCGATATGGACCGGCCAGCCGGTGATGGCGGACAGCACCGCAGCCACATCCCCAGCCCCACGGCAGGGACGAGCAAGCGTCGCTGTGAAGGGCAGGAGCCATTCGTCGTCCCAACCGAGGCGCCCGCGCAGGCCGGGCAGCCCCAGCCCAATGAGAGCGAGCATCACCTCCGTGATAGTGTCCGGTACAGCTCTTTCCCGTCGGCCGTAGGCAACCGGCAGCCGGTATTTCGCATGCACCTCATAGAGAAGATGCAGCAGCCGATCATTGAATATGTCGAGGAAATCGCGAAGGCCGAGATCCTTGGCGCGCAGGAGGCGCTGAATTGCTTCGGTATGCACGATAGGCAATGCGCCAAGCGCACCCGCCAGCCCCGCCGCCGCGACGGTCAAGACGAGACCGCCATCCGCCGTGCCCTCAAGACGCTCCACCTCAGCGGCCGGAAAGCCGAGCCGCGTGCTGCCCTTCAGGACTACATGGCCGGCACGGCACGCGGGAGGTCTGGCTGCCTCGATGAAGCGCATGACCTCAACGAAGGACATAGCATCGAGCCCGATCCAGCGAAGCGCTTCTACGAGTTCCTGATTCACAGGATGATCCGTTCGCCAGCCCGTGCCGGCCACGTCTTGACGATTTCTCCGCCTTCGCAGGCCAGCGAAAGCCGTGTGAAGGCATTGATCCCGCAGTGGAGTGCAAGAAAGCGCTCGAGGATGGCCGCAAGCAGGAAAGCTTCACCGCTCTCGATACGCGCGGAATCCCATGTCGCCACGAGATCGAGGCCGCGGCACAACGCGCCGTGGCCGCCGGGCGGGCGGGCAATGGCCGGCTTCGCGGCCAGGCCGCGCAAACCGGCGATCGCCGCCCTGCTCTCCGTCGTGGCGCGCAGATCGTGCAGCGTGAGAATCTCCTTGAGCGCCCCTAACGCGTTATCGCCGCCCGACAGCGAAAGATGGTTCAGCGCAAGATGGGATATCAGCCGGCGATGACTGCCTGTGTCGTGATGGCGGCGCAAAACCGGTGACGGCGGTGTCAGACAGGTCACGCTCTCCACGGGAGCGGTGGCTGCCAGGATGAAATGGGGGCGCCCCCCGCCAAAAGGCAACCGTGCCGGCAGGTCGCCGTTGCTGCACAAGCCGGAGACGGTGAGTGTCGACCCGATGAGATCCAGCGGGCGGCGTTCGCCATCAACAAGCGAGAGGACAATCTCGCTCGCCCGGCCCGCAAAATCGTCGCGACGGCTGGCCTGCCAGAAGAGCCCCTGCCTTTCGGTCGCCGAGAACAGCGGCAAGCAGGGCTCGACCTTGCCATCGCGGCGGGTGATCTGCACCTTATCCACGCGATACATCTCGAAGGCCTCCGGACGGCGCGCATCGGGAACGACGCGGTGATCACCCATGCCATGGACGACGCGAACCGGCTCGGCACTGTGAGGAAAAAGGTTGATGACCGGGGCGCAGCCAAGCGCGAAGCTCTCGGCCGATATTTGGCGTTCAAGGGTTGCAGGCCATTGTCTGAGATGCAGTGATATCTCGATGCCCGCCGTGCCCGGCTCCGGCATCTGCCCGGCGAGAGCGGGGGGAAAAGCGATGTCGAGGAACATAAACTTGTCCTGGCAAGCGAAGTACTCGCTGAGAAGCCGATATCCGA
This sequence comes from Chelatococcus sp. YT9, assembly GCF_018398315.1. Classification (NCBI taxonomy): domain Bacteria; kingdom Pseudomonadati; phylum Pseudomonadota; class Alphaproteobacteria; order Hyphomicrobiales; family Chelatococcaceae; genus Chelatococcus; species Chelatococcus sp. YT9. The sequence goes on along the minus strand of NZ_JAHBRW010000001.1, from coordinate 1,890,639 downwards.
GCTGCGACTGCCGCCCATAAGGCATCAGCCCCTCGGCGGCCGTGAGCCCGGCTGGCGTGACGCAATCCGGATCGCAAAGCCGCACGGCCGGCCCTTCAGCGGGGCCCTGACGGTAAGGGCGAAAGCCCACGGCGGCGATCTCCCTATTGAGAAGCGCGTAGAGACGCCGCGCCTCCTGCGGAGCGCCGCGCAGGAAGAGCCTCAGGCTCTGCGGCCACGGCGTCGGCGCGGCTGCACCTGCGAGCGGCGCGAAAATGAGCTTCAGCATACCGCGGGCGCCACGCGCCAGCGGCGTCGCGTCGGCAGACGGCAGGGAGCCAACCAGGTCAGCTGAGACGAGACCGTGCGGCCAAAGTACGACCGGGTAGACCGTCCGAAAACAGCACCGATGTCCATCCACCGGCTCGCTCTCGACCATCTCGCCGGCCGGAATGTGGTATGGCGCGGTCAGGTCCGGCCTTGGCTTGAACTGCAGGATAGCCGTCGAGGGTACAGGTGCCATGAGATGGGGGTAGAGCCGCTCCAGGAGCGGATCGGTCAATTCCGGCAAGTCATCATCGAGCTTCTGCCGAAGCCGCGCCGTGAGGAAGGCGAAGGCTTCCATCAAATGCGCGACGAAAGGGTCGTCGATCTGCTCAGCGTTGAAGCGCAGACGACTGGCAATATCCGGGTGCGCTGCTGCGAAGCGCTGTCCCGCCTGCCGAAGATGCGCGAGTTCGTCGTTATAAGCGCGCAGGAAATCGTTCATTATTCTCCCGCGCTTTCTACGGTGAATCGTCCGGTATCAAGGGTGTAGCGGGTATCGAACAACAGACTTCGCGAGCCCAGCGCCAAACAGACAACGGCACTAATACGCAGGTGGACACAGGTATTCTCTCGATGGTCTTCACCAACGGCCTCAACGCGGACCGACATGAGCTGCGGCAGGATGATGGGCAAGCTTTGCTCAATCTTGCGGCAGAACGCCTCCCGGCCCGACCCGTCGACGCTCGAGGCGGATGGATCCGCGAGGCCGAAACACAAGAGTGAGCGTTGCAACTCCGGCAGACCGGACGGCAGCGGCCCCGCTGGCTGCCGGGTGTTCAATACCACTTCGATGTCGCCGCGCAGCCGATCGCGCAGGCGCATGAAGTCGACGTGGACAACGCCATCGATCGCCAGCCGCTCTCTTAGGGAAGCGGGAAATTGCTCCGCCGCTCCGGATTGACGCGAGGAACTCATGGGATCCGCCCTTTCACGCAGGCCGCGCCTGGTTGTCGACGCGGCCTTCGAATTCCGTGTAAAGGTCGAAACCGACGACAGCCTGTCGCGGCTCGATATGCGGAACGAGATGGATGACGCAGGCGAGCGCTCCCGGACGGCCTGGCACGGCTCGGATCCGCAACTGCGCCTCTCTCAGGGGGTAGCGAGCCTTCTGCGCAGCACTCGCATCGGGATTTCCGATGCAATAGGACTTCAGCCAACCACCCAGGTAATCCTCGAAACGTCCAACGTCCGTGAAACTGCCGATCCTATCGCGTGCGATGACCTTGATGTAGTGTGCAAAACGGCAAAGGCTGAGAATATGCGGCAGCATGCCGGCGATCCTATCTGCCGTGTGTGTCGGCCCACGGGCAGCACCGATGCCGAGTGCGGGACAATCAAAGATGGCGAGCCATGGCCTGTAGGCACAAGGCGTAAGCGCGATGAAGCCGCAATCGGCCAGGCGATGCGCCAGGTGGTCGGACAGGTTGATCTCGACCCCACGCCGTTCGAAGCCGATGCCATCACCGTCGCAGTGGCCGAGCCCGAATGGAGCGTTCGGAAGATCGGCGATCAAACCCCGCCTGTCCTCCTCGCTCCCGGTGCCGGTGAGGTCGCCGAGCCATCCGTGCCGGGCAAATACATCGACCACGCGTGCAGCAAAAGCGTAGATTCCGCTGCCCCAAAGAAAGGCATCATGCCCCCGCGCCAGGCTCTCGCTGTAGGAGAAACCATGGCGCAGGCGACCCTCTTGCCGATAGGGCGCGCGCATGAGCACGCGCGGCACGACCACACCGAGAAAACGCGCCTCATCACTCTTCCGCAACGCCTGCCAGCGTCGATGATCCCCATCCGCCAGCAAGGCCTCGATATCGCTTGTCGCCGACATTTCGCTGAAAGACGATATTCCGAAAAGCGAGGCGGCCGCCGGGACGATAACCGGGGCGAAGGCTGCCGCGCCGACCGCGGCAAGCCCTGCTACCCACCCGAGGTCGTCCCCACGCCCCTCGACGGGAGCCGCATTCGGCACCGGCAGATCAGCCAGCAGCAGGCCATAGGGAAGCCCACCAGGCATGTCGAATTCTTCGGCATGGATCAGGCGGAAAAGCTGCGTCTGATCGACTTCCAGCGCCTGCGCAACATCTTTTGCCAGCTCATCATGCGTTATCGTGAGCATGCGTATGACGATGGAACGATGCCGGAACCCATGACCAACGAGATAGGCGAGCCCGCGCCAAGCCGCTTCGAGCTTCTGGAAACGCGGATGGTGCAGCACCGCGTCAACCTGCGCCCCCATCCTCGCATCGATCCACGCGACAAGACGCCCCAGCTCGCTGAGCAGGCGCGCGCGCTCAATCTCGCCGCGCTCGCTCTTCCGCACTGGCATTTCGCTCATTCAATCCGCGGAATACGCGCTACGAGACGCATGGACGTCGTCAGTTCTTCCATCTGCAGCCATGGACGCAGCCATGCAATGGCGTGATAGGAGCCGGGCTGCCCGGGTATTTCCCGCACGGATACCTTGGCCTCTGCCAGCGGATACTTGGCCTTAACGTCCTGGGTCGCGCCTTCGTTGCCGTTAACGTAGTTCATGATCCAGCGATTGAGCCAAGCCTCACACTCGCTGGCCTCAACAAAAGAGCCAACCTTGTCACGCGCCATGACCTTCAGGAAATGCGCGAAGCGCGACATGGCCATGACATAGGGAAGCCGTGCTGAAATGGCCGCGTTCGCGGTCGCTTCCGGCCGATCATAGACTGTCGGCTTCTGCAGGCTCTGCGCGCCGAAGAACACGGCATAGTCTGTATGTTTGTAGTGGCACAGAGGGAGAAAACCCAGCCGCGAGAGCTCTGCCTCGCGCCGGTCTGTAATGCCGATCTCTGTCGGGCACTGCTGATCGATATCGCCGTCGTCGCTGACAAAGGCGTAGCTCGGCAAGGCCCGAACCTTGCCGCCGCCCTCTGCGCCGCGAATGGCTGTGCACCAGCCGTGGTTGGCGAACGCATCCGTCAGGCGCGTGCCGAGGACATAGGCAGCATTCATCCAGGTGAATTGATCGTGCGACAGAGGCGTCCCCGGCCTGCTCACCTCACGATCGGCCTCATCGAAATCAAACGCGTCGATCGTCCGGCCGTTCTTTCCATACGGCAGCCGGGCCAGTACGCGTGGCATGACGAGGGTCACGAAGCGTGCGTCATCGCTTTCACGGAAGCTTTTCAGCTTTATATATTCGTGGCTCTCGAAGATCTTGGAGAGATCGCGCGGTCGGGAGAGTTCCGTATAATCCGTCAAGCCGAACATAGTCGGCGCCGCTGCTGCGATGAACGGGGCAAAGGATGCAGCTGACACCTGTGCCATACCGCTCAGCGTCTCGACATCGCTGGCGCTCGCCGAGAACTCGTAGTCCCCGATGAGGACCGCATAAGGCTCCCCACCAGGGGTGCCAAACTCATCTTCGTAGATTTTCTTGAATATCACGCTCTGGTCGAATTCTACGGCAGTCGTGAGGGATTTGTGCAACTCAGGCTTGCTGATATTCATCATCCTGATCTTGAGGTTGCTTCCCGTCTCTGAGTTAAAGACGAGGTGATGCAGACCTCGCCAGGATCCTTCCAGCTTCTGAAATGCCGGATGCTGGGTGACGGCTGCCAGCTGCCGCGACAGCTCCCGGTCGATGCGCTCGATCGCGGAACTCAGCGTCCTGACAAGATTGCGATCGTAGGTCACAGTGCCGCGCATCGCCTCGCGCACGAGGGTCCGCGTCAGCTCCGTCGCACGGTCCGGGTCCGTCTGTGGGGTCGCGACAACGATCGACCCCAGGATGCCGCAGTCAGCAGCCTCAGGCGAGAGAACTTCAACCTTTGTTTCTGTCTCGGACATTGAAGCTACTCCTTCCCATCTTCGGGTTTTTCGATGCCGAGCTCTGACGACAGCGCCAGTATTTTTTGCTGGCTCTGCAACACGTCCTCGAGCAGAAGCTCCAGATTCTCGGACCTATCTATTTTTCCCATGAGATCGCGCAGATGATTGCGCGCTTCCAGGAGGCGTCGCAGCGGCTCGATTTGCGCAACAACATTGGCTGGCTCGAAATCCTCCATGGTGCGGAAGGCAAGATCGACCGAAAAGCTGTCCCCTTCCTGCGTGAGAGTATTGTCAACACGCAACGAAAGGGCTGGTGCGACGCGGCCCATGACATCATTGAAATTGTCACGGTCGATCTGCACGAACTTGCGCTCGCGCAAAGGCGGCAGGGAGGCCGCGGCATCGCCGGCATAGTCACCCATGACGCCTACGACGAAAGGAAGTTCCTTCTGAACGACGGCGCCTTCGACCTCGACATCGTATGTAACATGAACACGCGGCTTACGTACGCGCGCCAGCTTCTGATGAATTCCATCCGTCATTCTGAGCTCCTTGCATCGCTTTGCGTGCGCTCTTAATTCCCGCACGCAGTTCGGCCTGGCTATTCGCGGTCGTCATCCATCTGGTTGATACCGGCTGCCATCAGAAACAGGCGGCGCGCGTCCCTGTCTGGGATCAACTCCGGGAGGAGATCCATCAGTGGCAGGCGCGCGCGCCGCACGGCCTCGTCCAGGGTGTACGAGATCGGTGAATGCGGCTCGATCCGGCGCAGATAAGCGGCGATGCGGACGACTTCAGCGATAGCCGCATCGCGGCTCGTGTAGCCGCCTTGCGTACAACCGTCCTGAGATGCTTGCGAGGCTTCCACCGGCAGGTCTTCTTCTTCACCAGTCGCGCCGTCACCGGGGGCAAGTCCAAGATAGCAACACGCCTCTCGGACCTCTTCCAGAACATTCAGGATCTGCCGCAGTGATGGCGCCGCTCCTCCCGCCGCCTCATCCAATGCCGCGCCCGCTGCCTTCACGGCAGCATGGGCGTCGACGACAGATCCGAAGATTTCACTTGCGCTACTCCGAGGCAGGGCGCGCGCCGCCATGGCAACCGTTTCGAGACTGAATCCAGCCTCGGCGATTGCCGCCTCCCGCGCGGACACGGGGCTCAGCCGCTCCATCCGGGCAGCGCGCTCATAGTGCCACAACGCGAAGTCACCCGATGCGTGGGGGACAAGCGCCGCCAGGCGGATGGGTGCGATGAGTGTCCCTTCCATGCCTTCGCCATTTAGCCCGGCGATGCCCGCCAACCTGCGCTGCAGACCATCCTCGTCTGGTTGAGGGTGCAGATCCTCCCAATGCGTCTCGACAAGTCCCGCAATCACACGAAAACCGTCGCGCAGGCCCGCGAACCCGTGCAGTCTCAGCAAAGCCTCGCTTAGCCAGGCTGCAACCTCGAGATCCTTGCTGGCCGTGGCAAGCAGTTGCACCGCCTGCGCTGCGACAATCCGCCAAGCCTGAACTGCCTCTGCCGAACTCGCGCTGGCACTCTCTTCATCATAGGCCGCGCGACGTTCCGCGGCGCGGGCCGCAGCGCGGGCGTCCTTCAACTCGTGGTAGCTCACCGATGCAGTGCTGTCACCGCGTGTATCGAATCCGGCCGGCTGTTCGCCGGCAAAGGGTGCCACGATCGTGTTGATATCCACGATGCCGACCGTCATCCGGCATACTCCGGTGAAAGCGCGCGCATGTCACGGCCATCGCCACCACGCGCGATATCAAGCGCCTCAGCCACGGCGAGCCGATAATGCGCCTCGACCTCGTTACCGCAGCGGCCGAGAGCGGCCAGCAGAACCGCAGCCCCCACCGCTGTCGGCGCCAATCGCGCATCCGGCGGAATCTCCGGCTGATCGGGCGGTGCCAGGTTGCCTGTCCAGTAAGCGGCGAGCGCTGCATAGCCGGCCGGGCCGTCATAGGCCATGGCCTCCGCGGCGGCGAGACAAGCGCGTCGCGCCTCCTCAGCGGGCGCCCACACCCATGCCTCCGCCGCGGCTATCGCGGCTCGTTCCGCCCCCTCACTCCTCAGCCCACCCGACGCGGCGCGACGTGCAGAGAGGCAGGCCCACCACACACCTTCTCGCATTGGCAGGGCGAAGGCGAGAAACCGGATAGCATCGGACCAAAGACCGGCGTCGACCAGCTGCGCAATATAGGCCCGCGGTGCGGCGGCCGCTTCCAGAGCGGGCGAGACGGCCGGAGCCGCGAGGCCCGCATTTGCGATACAAGACACCGTCGATATGTCGGCAATCTTAAACAAATTGTCGAAGTTCACAGACCAGCCTACGCTCAATATCAATAGAACCTATCGTATAAACGGCAAGTCTAGTTTATACGAACGACCCCGCCGCTGACGACGACGGAGGATTGTCCTTTTACGTTTGTCACGGCGCCGTCAATATCGATCTTAGTTTTTCCGTGGATCGTAACCGCGTTGGCTTTGATCGTCACGCCGGTTGGTGACATCTCGATGCAACTGTCGCCACAAGACAAGATAATAGATGTCGCCGCCTTCAGCGTGTATTTCCCCTCCGCCAGCGATACATTCCTGTCTCCCTTGGATATAATAACGCTTTCGCTTCCGTTTTTGATCGTCAGCTTCCGATCGTTGTCGACGCTAATCGACTGATCATGTCCAATCGTGACGACCTCGTCGCGGCCGGTCTCCCGTCGAGTGTCGCGCTCCGCGCGAAGCAACACCTCCTCACAGCCCTTCTTATCGTCGAACCGCAGGATGTTGGCATTGGCCATCTGGCCGCCTGGAACGGTCCGCGTCGCGATACCGGACTGCGTCTTTCCCGCCGGCAAATCCCACGGCGGATGATTGTCACCGTTATAAAGCGCTCCAATCACGAGCGGTCTATCCGGATCGCCTTCGAGGAACTGAACGACGACTTCCTGGCCTACTCTCGGAATAAAAATGGAGCCCCACCGATTACCGGCTACAGACTGCATCACGCGAACCCAGCATGAGCTATGCTCGTCCTTCTTTCCATCGCGATCCCAATGGAACTGAATCTTGATGCGGCCATGCTCATCGCAAACGATATCCTCACCGGCCTGCCCGACAACAATAGCTGTCTGCAATCCCGGCATGCGCCGCGGTTCCCGCAGCTGCGGCCGGAAACGCATATCAGCCGGTACGGCGATAAAGCTGTTGCGATAGAACGTTTCCCCGCCATCGGGGGACCCAGCCCCGGCGGCCGCCTCGTGTCTGACCTCTGCCACAACCCAGGCTTTGCCACATTCGGCGCTCACCGGATGCTTGGCTAGCTTACAGCGTATGCCGGGCGCGAGGCGAGCATGGAGGCTTTCGCCACGCGCGCTCTGAAACTTGGCCTCGTCACGCTCCATACCGCGACGGGCGGCGACTGCCGCGGCGCCGTCACGCAGGGGGAGGCCGCGATAGTCATACCACTCGATCGCCGCCATTGGCTCAATCGTCTGATGTGCAGTTGCTGTCTCGCGAACCGTTCCGGCAGGCTTCAACTCATCAAAACCGCCAATCGTATGGCGCCCCGCATGGGCGACAAACCCGGAGCCCCATGCGCTCAAACCGCCGCCTACAGGCGCATTGGCGCTGAAATGCAAATCGCCATCTGGATGATCCATGAAAGCGGCCTCGTCGTCCCCGATGACCATGACGTGGCGACCGCGCTCATGCCGAAAATAATAGAACAAGCCCTCTTCAGCGAGAAGCCGCTCCACGAAATCGAAGGTTGTCTCTCCGTACTGGACAATATAGTCGCGCCTGCCACTGCTTGCGGATGACACATATTCAACGTCCTGACCGTGATCCTGATGGAGAATACGTTTTAAGATATCGGCAACCGTCATATCCTGGAAGACACGATTGTCCCGCGCTTGTCTCAGGAAAACAAAGCGCGGCACGATGGCGAGTGTGATCAGGCGTTGACCACGACCGACGAGATTGCCGAGCCAGAAATCCTGTACAACTCCAGAGAACATACGCTTCTGGCCAGTCGGGTTAGCGACAAACACCGTTACCACCCGCCCGAGCAGGGCACCAGGCTCGATAAAACTTCTGGATGACAGCGCCTCGATCCGCAGATCGAAAGGGCGCGACAGCCCCTCCTCGCATCTGAGGGTGCAGGGCTTGAGACAGCCCTCCTCCAGCGGCCCCTCGATGTGCATCCATGGTTCTGTCGCGCTCATCACCTGACGCTGTCAAGCCGCCGCGGCGACATCAAAAGATCCGACGATATTGGTTCCAGGCTTATTGTCGGCACCTCGCGTGATATATTTATATTCCATCTTCGTGAAGGAGATGGAGAAATTCTCTTCGTCTTCGCTATCACCACGCCCCGTAAAAGAATAAGAGGAAAGCATGGCGTTCTCCAACTCTATGCGGAGATAGGTTGAATTCCCCGACGATATGAAGATCAATTCGACCTTGAACGCGTCCTTTATCTTGGACGCATGCTCGAACAACGTCGGAGAGCTTCCATCGACCTTACGACGAATATGGACCTCGCTGATGGTCGCCTCGCCGGCCTCACGATTGGCCGAGTTCCCGACCTTCTGGCCGATATACCGCCCAACCCCCCATTCCACACTTGTAAGCTCGAGAGCCCCCTTAAACTCGGGGTTCGTCACAGATCCTTTTATCTTATCGTGCTTGAGATATATCGACATACACTCAATCCCTCAACAGAATTCGATACCGGAATCGAGAATATGACGCCGCATCGGGAAATGCACCCCCCGAAACCCTGCTACAATACATTAAGCGCAAAGCGCAACTCTTCGTTGATATACAGGATATTCAAGCATGTTATAGCGATATATAGTTGTGACGTGCCGATTGGGAGGCGCGTCTCGCGCCGCCATCCTCATTGCGCTGCTTCCCGCCATCTTACCAGCAACACATGACTATCATAGCACACCGTGGAACGGCGATGGATTCGCAAACGCCAGGGCTGACGCTTGATATCCTTGAGAATGCAACATCCCATATCGGTGATATATTTATGCAGTACAGATTCCGGATCGTGTGCTGATGCATCATTTTCCATGCGCCCGCCGATCCACTTGCTCATCGGCGTCGCAGCCTCTCCCCAATCGTAGGGAATGCTGAGGACAGCCAAGCCATCCTCTGTCATCATTTCACACATTGATCTGAGGGCTTGAGCGGGATCTGCAACGCAGTCCAGCAGATTGAGCGCGGCCAAACACCCGAAGGACGCAGGCAGAAACGGGGGGTGATGCGCGTCCGCAACCCAAAAATCAACGTTCTCACGGCGCGGGAGTGGCGCGGCGATCGCCTGAATACTGAAGCGGTTACCAATATCCCGCAACGGATATGTGATCTTGCCCCCCCTCAGTGCTTGCTGGGCAAGGCGTAGCAATGGGATGCTGATGTCCAGCCCCAGCACGAGCGCGTCCGTACGCTGGGCCAGCGCGAAGGTTGCACGGCCACAGGCGCAACCAACATCGACGACAGGTCCCTGCGGCAGACTGGGCATTCCATCGAGACCGGCCGAAAGACAGGCAAGCACGCCACCCGGCTGCGGATTGCCGGCGCTGGCCGCCGCATCAGGACCGGCGCCGTAATGATCCCAGCCATAAGTCGAGAGGTGGCGCTGCATGGTCGGAAACCAGCTGGATTGGGCGAACGCCTCGCCGAACCAATCCTGCAGCGCAGCGGGCCAGTCCTGGGGGAGAAGGGCGTAGACGAGCTGTTCCGACAAGAACGTTGCCGGATCTTTCACCAAAATCGGCAAGCCCTCGATGATTGGATAACCGCCACCACACTCCGGACAACGCAAGACCCCCGACTGAACATCTTGATCTATGCTGGCGCTGCCCGGCAACAGTCGCAACGGCGCGGGCGGGGATGTGGCTATATCCTCACGCCACCGCGCCAAACAGCCGGGACACCGCGGAGACAGGGCTTCATAATGAACCAGGCGCATTGCTAACCGCCGATCAGCACCGTCGGACATCCCGGCGACTGAATACGCCCTGTTGGCGCCGGAATGGGCGCGACGCAGGCCGCATGCAGGGTCTCATCGCCCACGCGCGCGGCGGGCAATCCGCCAATGAATACGGTCGATGACGCGCCGGAAACTACTCCCGGGCCTCCTGGCAGGCAACCGGCCATCACACAAGGCGCGGAAACATCGCCAAGACGCGCTGCGGGAAGACCGCCAATGAGCACTGTCGGCTCACCTTTTAGCAAGGCCAGCGGCATAGCCGGATGGGCGCAAGGCGCTGGCACCGGCGCCGCAGGGTGGATCGGGGCGTGGCAATGCGGCGATGTCTGCCTTACCAAGTCACCCATTCTAGCCGCAGCCGGCATCCAGATCCTCCACTTGCTCCGCATTGGACACCGGCACGATATACGCGCGTATTGCAATGCACGCTCTGCTGAAATTAATGCGTTTGACGTCTTATCTTTAAATACGGAATTTAATACTTTGGAGGAAAGGTTTCGACGATTGATTTACGCGGTGCGCAGAATGAGAGACGAAAAACACGCATCGTCGCATTCGCAGCATTTAAGATAGAGCCCGCCATGCAGCCGTTCCGGATGCCGGACACACGTTCCTGGGAAGATTAGCGATATGGACCAGCCGCATGCGTGCCGATGGTGCTGCATATTTTGCGCACGATCCTCGCGCGTGAGATTTCGTGAAGCGCGACGGTGGCGCGGGACAGGCACGACTGCATGGCGAGGCAATGCTCAAGGCAAAGGGCCTTTTTTAAGACTATCCGACGGATACATTGGCAGCTTAACACGGCGATATACGCTTGGGTGCATCATGACATGCCTCTCCTCCATTGCGCTGGGCGGCTGCGCCTCGAATGCGCCATCACGCGCGGCGATGTTGGACGCGACGATCGTTGCCGGGCCAACAGTAAATCCCGATGACGATGGCCGGGCCTCGCCCGTTGTTGTCGAGATATTCGAGCTCTCGTCTCTGACGCCCTTTCAAGACGCCAACTTCGACAGCTTATATACCAAAGGGAAACAAACACTTGGTGATAGTTTGCTAGCTACACATTCGACGGTCGTATCACCGGGTGCCCGTAAGGCCGTCTCGGGCAAGCTGGCCGCGCAGACGAGCGCGCTTGGCGTCATCGCCGGTTTTGCGCATTTCGACAGGTTGCAATGGCGCAGCAGTTTTCAAACTCAGCCGGGTAAGGATGCCAAAGTGGCGATCGCCATTGACGGCTCCGGCATCGTGGTTCAGCCCGCGCGCTAACGTTGCCGCGGGCGGTTGGCTCTCAGCTCAGCAGGGGCTCGCCTATCGGCTTTTCCTAATGCGCGAGTAATTCTTTTGAGGCAATCCCATTAAATGTCTGAGTATAGCAAGGTTTCATGGTCGGAAGGGATGTTTATCCGGCCACAACATTTCCAGCAGGAGACGCGCTATCTAGAACAACTCATTCGTCGTCGCTGTCATGTCCTGCGGCCTTATGGGTGGGGCGTGACGCATATCGATATTGATCGCGAGCTGCTGGCGACGCGCCATTTCGGCCTGCGCCAATGTGCAGGTGTCTTCGAGGATGGAACGGCCTTTTCCCTTCAGGATGGCGATGGACGGCTCGCACCTCTGCCGCTGACACCATCCGCGAATGGAGCCTTCGTCTATCTCACGCTGCCGCCGCGCAGCTCGGGCTCGATCGAAATTACCGCTTCGGAGGAGGAGGTCCCGTCCGCCCGGTGCCGGACCGTCTCGATCTCCGCACTGGATACGCATAGCCTGCACGGTGGCACAGCGGAGATCGATATTGGCAAGCTGCGCCTGCGCTACGCCCTCGGCACGCCTGCAGCGCCGCCTTCCGACCTTTCGCTGCCGGTGGCGCGCATAGCCAGCGTCGACGCCGCGACTGGTGTGCAGCTTGACGATCTGCACAGCCCCCCAGCGCTCGTGATCGCCGCGTCGCCGCCCGTTTCGGGTCTGCTTATCGAGGCTGAGGGGCTCCTCAGCCAGAGTGCCGAAGGGCTTACTGGCCGTCTGCGGTCAGGACTGGACACAACCGGGCCTGCCGAACTCCTGTTGCTCCAGAGCATCAATCGGCATCGGCTGCAGCTGCAGCACATCAACCAGCATGGCCTCCACCATCCAGAGACGGTCTTTCAGCTTCTGCTCGGGCTTGTCGGCGAGCTGGCGGCAATCGTCACGCCAGCAGCACCGATGGCCGACAGCTATCGCTACAGCCATGACGATCCCGCACGCAGCTTCCTGCCGCTCCTCGCCGCAATTCGCCTTTATCTCGGAGGGGTTCCGGATCGTGGTGCTGTCCTTATCCCGCTCGTCGACGCGGGAGATGGAATTCGTATCGTAGCAACTGATGATCACAGCTTGCATCACCCAAGATTATTCGCGGACGCAGCCATAGTCGTGGCGGCGCGGGCGGATATCGAGGCAGAAACACTTATCCAAAGGCTCCCGGCACAGCTCAAGATCGGCTCTGGGGATCAGATCCAGCATCTCGCGAATGCCGCGCTTCCGGGCATGAAGCTGCGGCCGTTGCCGGTCGCGCCGCGGCAGATCCCCTTCAGTCCCGGCAACTGCTATTTCGAATGTGACCGCACTGGCCCGCTATGGAAGCAGGTCGAAGCGACAGAGAGCCTTGCCCTCCATGTGACGGGGGAGTTCCCGGGTCTCACCCTTGAGGTATGGGCCTTGCGGGGCTAGGGCGGATGCGCACCGACAATCCTTTCGCCACTCCGGCGCCCTCCGCGCAGCAGCTTGCGCCGTCGGCCCCGTCCTTGCCGGGAGAGCGGTCGATCTTCCCGTCGCCAATGGCGGCGATGTCCGCCCCATTCGGTCCAGACGAGAATAGTCTGGATGTCGCGCGAGCGTTCGCTGCTGCTGCGCATACCCCCCTTCTCGCGAGCGCGGCGCAGTTAACCTGGCTGGCCGGGCGGTTCGCGAGCTTCACGCCCCGCGATGTCGGCGCGCTGCGTGATTGCCTCGCTGCCGAGATTCGCCGTATCGGGACCCACAGCGAGCTGGATGTGGGCACCCGCGCCGCTGCCTGTTACGCCCTTGCTGCGACGTTCGATGACCTGGCGCTCAACGCGGCCTGGAGCGGGGGAGATGCGTGGGCGCGTAACACGCTCGTCAGCCTTATGTTCAACGAAGCCTGCGGCGGTGAACGCTTCTTTGATCTCCTGGCGCAGCTGGAGCGCGAGCCGAAACAGAATGCGGATAAGCTCACGCTAATGTCGCTATGTCTCGCGCTTGGCTTCCAGGGCAAGTTCCGCATCTTGCCTAATGGTGCAGCTCAACTTGCGCTCATCCGTGCAAACCTCAGCAGACTGCTCGAGGAAACGGCCGACATTCGGGGTACACGATTGCTCGCCCGCGCGCTACCTGTCGACGCTCCGCATCGCGCCCCCCAGCTGTCGAGAACGGTGTTCGCCATCGCGATCACGTTATCGGTCGCCGTCCTGGGCGCGAGCGTGGTCATGACTTTAGCGCTTAAAAGCAGAGTGGAGGCGGCGGCGGCAAAGGCCGCGCTGTTGATACCGAATAGCGCTCCCAAACCGCGCGCCGCCGAGGCTCCGCAGCAGGTGCCCCTTTTGCACAGCCGCCAGATGTCCAAGGTCGAAGCGAAGGTGCCGGCGCCTGAGACAACCTCCGCGCGCCTGCGGCGCATGCTTGCCTCTGAAATCGCCGAGGGGCGCGTCAGCATCGTGGATCAGCCCGACTTCGTTATTGTGCGGCTCATCGACGGGAGGCTCTTCGCCAGCGCGAGCACGACCCTGTCCGCAACGGGGGGGCAGTTGCTTGGAGCCGTTGCCACCGTGCTGCAGGGCATGCCGGCGGCGATAACGGTCATCGGGCACACGGATAGCCAGCCTATCCATACGCCCCAGATCGGCTCGAACGCCATTCTCGCCATGCGCCGGGCAGAAGCCGTCGCTGGGGCTCTTCGCGCACGGCTTCCCCCCGCCACGACGATCCACCCCGAAAGCCGTGGCGATCGCGAACCGCTCGCAAGCAACAGCACGCCGGAAGGACGCGCCCACAACCGCCGGGTCGAGATCCTCGTCCCGACAAGCGCTTCATTCCCAGTCGCTCCCCATGAGGACCGTGTCCCATGACCAAGACAGTCTGGCTTCTCGTCACCGTGGTGCTCGTTCTCGCGCTCGAGCTGGCGGCCGCCGTTTGGTTCGGGGCACCGCTCCTCACTATTGCGGACATGCAGCCTCTCGCCGCTGTGCTCCCACGCATCCTCCTGATCGCGCTGATCGGTCTTATGGCCGCCATAGCGGTGGTCGTGCTCCTGGTGCGACGACGGGGGCCCGCGGACGTTTCGCGCGCCGCGGCGGAGCGCGCCATAGCTGCGGACCTCGCGAGGCTTCGCCACCAAATCAGGACGGTCTTGGTCCGCACCGGCGGCCGTTGGCGTGGCCTGCGGCCCATCGCCTACGCAACTCCCTGGTATCTGGTCCTGGGCTCGACACAAGAGTCCGCCAGTCTCTTGCTCAAGACCATGGGGTTGAAACTCGAAGCGGAACGCCCAGCAAAGCCGACGTCCACGGATCAGAACCCGCTCGCCGCGGTGTGGTCGGGGCGCCAGGCGCTGGCGTTAGCGGCGGCCGCTCCTGTCGAAACCTTCCGCAAGAGTGTGGAAAGGGACGAGATCGAAACCGAAGCACGCTGGCACGGCCTGCTCAAGCTTATCCAACGGATGCGTCCCTTGCAGCCGCTCAATGGCCTCATCGTAGAGCTCGGTGCCACGGAACTCCTCGACGCCCCGGCTGACCAGCGTGCCGCCCTCGCGGAAGCTTGGCGCGATCGTATCGCGCATGTGACGCAGATCGCCGGGCCCTTCCTTCCGGCTTATCTCGTCATCACCGGCATCAACAATCTGCGCGGCTATTACGCAGGTTGCGCCGAGCTCGACGACCTCACGCTTCTCGATCTAACCGGGACGACACCCGCCTCCTCGCCCACAAGGCAGGCGAAGGAGCAGATCCGGACGTTGCACGACGGTCTGCGTGCGATGCTTCTTCGTCTCGCGCGCCATAGCGTCCGTCGCGCCGGAACGGTCGCGCGGGTTGACCACGCCGGCTGCATTCTGGAATTTCCGGTGGAGGTCGCGCTCCTGACTGATCGGATCACACAATTCGCCGCTGCAATCCTGCAGCCTGATTGCAGCAAGCTGTCGCCCGTTCTGCGTGGTGTTCAGCTGGTTCAGTCTGCGACAGGTGAGACCCATCTCCCCAAGGATCGCCTCCTTCATGGCGCGGCGCGGTCACTTGCCCTCGACGTCAGCCAATTCCATCCGGCAGACAGCACAGCGGCCAGAACCGCGAGCCCCGGCATCGCCGCACGCTTTCTTCACCGTGACGTCTTACCGGAAGCGGGCCTGGCCAGTCGACATCACCCGTGGCGGGCAGCATGGCGGGCGACGCTCGCACCGCTGGCGGCGCTGACCCTTCTCGTGGGGAGCGTCCCACTCGCTCTCGTCTGGCGGGACAGGCTGGAGGAAACCAATCAGTCACTGAACGACGTCGAACAATCCCTGGCTGCCAGCGACAGCGCCATCCGCACTCTCAACAGAGATGCGGAGGCCCCCGCGCCCGATCTAAAACACGTTCTGCCGGTACTCGACCGGTTGGCGGCGGATCTTCCGGTCGTGGCCGGGCTTGGAGCGGGCTTGCCCTTGGGTAGCGCGCGCGATGTGCTTCTCACTGCGCATCGTGGAGCCTATGATCGGGCGCAGATCCAGCTTCTCTTGCCTCGCCTCCTTCTCAACCTCCAGGCCGCATTACCGACCGAGAGCCCGCAAAATCTCTCGCCTCCGGAGGAGCTCGCGCTTTTCGACAGATTGAAGACCTACCTCACGCTTGGTGGACAACGCCACGGCGGGCGGGAGGAAGCCCAGGCTTGGCTTATCGCCAATAGCAAAGAGACAGCTCCCGAGCTGGATGAGAGCGCGGCCAATCGGCTGACACCCCATATCCGCGCGCTTTTGGCCCACCCGCTGGCACATTCATCGCTCGACGAAACCCGCATCGCAGCAGCACGCGCGGCGCTTTCGATCAATACCCTCGTCCTGCGGGGTCTCGCCACCTTGCAGGCCCGTGTGCGCGCCGCCGGCCTGTCCGCATGGCGCCCTATCGATGCCGCGGGGCCGATGGCTGGTCGTCTGCTCGTCCGACGCTCGGGCAAGCCCCTGAGCGAAGGCATTCCTGCCTTCTATACGCGGGCCGGATTTCTGACAGTTGTCGCCCCGGCGCTGCGGGATGTTTCGGCAACGCTCGCGAAAGAGGGATGGGTCATTCCGTTGGCGACCGGACCGGATAACCGCGATCTCGCAAAGGTACTGGAGCAGGAGATCGCGGAGGACTATTTCACCGCTTACGTGGAGACGTGGAACGAGTTACTCGACGACATCGCCTTGACGCAAGCCCCCACCTTGCAACAGGCAAGCCAGCAGTTGATCCAGCTTGCAGGTCCGGCATCTCCTCTGGAGCGGTTTTACCAATCCGCCAGCCAGGAGACGGATCTCACGCCAGCCGCGCCGCCAGCATCCGCAAACCCTGCGGGGGCAGTCCAGCCGCGAACCCTCATGACGGGTGAGCCGGTCACCACGCGCTTCGCATGGCTTAGGGAACTTGTCGCGACTGGCGACACCGGAGCATCGCGGCTTCGGCAGACTATCGACGGCTTCGGGGCTCTCGGCCGGCAGATGGCGCAAACGGCCTACCTCCCCCAGGATGCCGCTACCCCCCTGTCAGCCGGGTCATCCGCCGGGCAGCTGGCGGATAGCGCCGCGAGCCTTCCTCCTCCGCTTGCGCGGATCGCCAATGAGGTCGCCCATACCGCCGCCGACATGACGTCGGCCGCGACGGAAGACCGCGTCGCAGCCGCATGGCGGGAGGTGGAACCGTTCTGCCGGCTCGTCACCAGCAACCGCTATCCCTTTTCCGGGCGTGCTAGCCAGTCGATCTCGCTTGACGATTTCGCGTCTCTTTTCGGACCGCAGGGGCGGCTGGAAAAATTCTTCACAACCTACCTCCGCCCCTTCGTGGATGTCAGCGCACCGGCTTGGCAGGTCCACCCCGTACATGGCATGGCGTTCGACATCGACCGCCCGGCGCTGGAACAGTTTCAGCGCGCTGCACGCATACGCGATGCCTTCTTCACCGATAATCCGGCCGCGCCATCGGTTCGCTTCAGTCTGGAACCCCTGCGGCTGGATGCGACAGCCGAGACATTGACCTACGCGATTGGTGGACAGACCCTGGTCTACCGGCATGATCCAGCGCGCCTGTGGACCATGCAATGGCCCCCGGCCGACGGGCAACTCACGGCGCAGCTAGAACTCACGCCCTGGCTCAGCAATGAACCGGGCAGCCTCGATTTTCGTGGCCCTTTCGCCTTTCTGCGATTGATCGAGGCTGGCGCGCCGAAACTTGAGGGACAGGCGCCTGACCGCTTTATCCTGCGCTACACCTTGGGCTCGCGCTCGGCGACCCTGCGCCTCATCGCCGCCAGTATTATCAACCCGTTCAGCCTGAAGGATCTTCGGCAGTTCCGCTGCCCCGAGATCCCCTGAGCGTCGGCAAGCGCGTCGGACCGAAGAGGCTAGTAGTTCCACTCCATGCCGATGCCAACGGCGCCGCCGCCCGCACCCGCTTCGGCCTCAAGCTTTATGTTGCGGCCAAGGTCGATATCAACCGCGGCTCGGCTCGATTCCGGGGTTGCTCCCTGCTTGATGCTCAACCGCATGCGATCGTTGATCTGTTTGCCGATACCGACCGCCACGCCGCCCGAACCGTCGGAATTTGTCGTCCCGAGATCGATCGAGTCGAGACCCAGCGACGAACCGATGGCGCCGAGCGGACCGCCGCCCTCGCCCGTCAACTCGGCCAGGGCCTGGGCGAGCTGGATCGCCTGACCGGTTGAGAGGCTGCCAGAGGGCCTGCCGAACAGAAGGCGGGCAAGCACCTCATCGCGGGGCAGCTCCGGCGACGAACTGAACTCTAGCTGCGGATTGGAAGCTTTCCCCGTTACGAGGATACGGGCTGTAATTCCGGCCGCCGTCGATTCAGCCTCGAAATCGATGCGGGGATCGAAATCGCCGTCGAGGGACACCTCACCACGCGTGAAGGTGAGCTGACGACCGAGCAGCGAGAGCGTTCCACGACGGAGCGTAAAGGCACCTTCGGCCTGCGGCGATGCACTTGTCCCACGGATGGTCAGCTGGCCCCCGAGCTGCGCGTTTATGCCCTGCCCGCGGACCACGATGCCGCTGCGCGCAGCCACACGAATGTCGAGAGTCGCTGCGAAGGGATTGGCGGCCTGTGCAGCCGCCGCCCTCTGTTCCGCAGCGACGCGAGCCCGCACGGCCGGCGGCGCATTGACACGCGTAACCGGGATCGGCGTCGCCGAGAACGGGAAACGTTTCGGCAAGGTGATCTCCAGCGCCGAGAACTCAACAAAGCCGGTGACGCTCGGCCGTGTCGCGAGCGCGCCGGCGATAGCGAGATCCGCATTTGCCGTGGCATTTACGACCGGAGTTGCCATCAGCTGCGCGTTGTTCGCCTTGATGGCGATCTGCCCGGGGAAGCCCGCTGCCGGATCCAGTGCCACCCGTCCCGAGCCGGTGATGGCGCCACCATTCCGCGCCCGCGCAGTCAGGCTGGTGATAACGAGCTCGCGTTCCGATCCGTTGATCACCGCCTCGATATTGGTGAGCGTGACACCGTTAGCGGCATCCTGGAAGCGCCCATTGGTGATGCGGACCGTTCCGGCGGCTGTCGGCGCCGCCGCAGTCCCGCGAATACGGAGGTCAGCGATGGCCTGTCCGGTGAGCGTCTGGCCGGCGGCCGAGAGGCGCGCATTCATGAGGCCAAGGTCGATGCGGCCGTTGACGCCGAGATCGAGCGCGCCAGCTCCCAGGGGAGCCGAGCCGCTGATCTGCAGGTTGGAATTCGCGAGACCGGTCACGCGCGCATCCACATTGACGCGGCCGTTGCCGAGAGTGCCCTCGGCATTGACGCCGAGCGGCCGAAGACCCGCATCACTGATCTGTGGCGCGGTGAGATTGGTGATGGTGAGATTGTAGCGGCCCGAGGGTTGAGCGGCGGTCCCCGACAGGGTCACATCTCCATTGAGCGCTCCCGTCACGCCGAGGCCCGGCGCGAACAATTCCGCGATAGCGAGCGGAATGGCCCGAGCGGCGAGGCGCACGTCCAGCCGCTCGCCAGCCGAGCCGGCGACCGTCAATCGCCCCGCGCCTGCACGCACTTCGACGTTGGACAGCGTGACAGTTCCATCGCGCAGGCTGATGCGTGCATCCGGCGACAGCGACAACGTCTGGCCGCGCGACAGGGTGAGCCTCCGGATCAAGGCATCAATGCCGCCATCGGTCGGCGTGATCCGGGCCGAAGTCGCAAGATCCGCTCCCTGCACCACCGCGTTAAGATTGACGTCGGTTGTATTGCCTTCGCCCTCTGCGGTAAGACGGGCACGTGACACCGTGAGGCCGCTGGTTGCGACTCCATCGATATCGACTTGGCCATTGAAGGCCGGCGCTTTGAAAAGATCCCGCCCAGTAGCGTTGATCTTCGCGTCGGTCAGCGTGACGCCGAAGGCATCGATGCGATTTGCAGAGCCGGTTATGCGCGCCGCCTGCTTGCCATCAGGCGCGTCGAAATTGGCCATCAGTTCGAGGCGGCCAGCGATCTCGGCGAGCACAAGCGGCGCGAGGTCGCGCAGATCGCCGGCCGTAACCGCAAGCTGGCCCGTCACGAGCGAGGCCGGCGACGCCGACAGCGAACCACGCACGGCCACCGAACCGAGCGTTATGTCGAGATCCCGGACGTCTGAGGCGCCATCCGCCTTGCGCGCGAATTGACCGCTGCCGCGGGCTGGTTTGCCGTTCACGCTGCCGTCGAGCTTGAGCTCGCCCTGCGGCGCATTCAGCACGTCGGAGGCAGTGACGTTCAAGACCAGCCGCTCGATGGGCCGCCCCATGGCCTTGGCATCGCGCAACTGAATGGTTGCCTGGCTGTCGAGACGGGAAAGGCTGCCGGTGAGATTGGCTGAGATATCGCCGCGACCGGAGACGCGCGGATCGAGTCGCTGGAGATCCGGCAGCGCGATCTTGGCAACCACATTCGCCCGCTGGTCCGTCGCTGAGCCGTCAGCGGTCAGCGAGACATAGGCGGCATCGGCTGAGAAGGTCTCAAAACCAAAGCTGCCATCACCGGCGCGGCGCACGGTACCCTTCACGGTCGCACGCCCGCCAAGGAGATTATCCGCGATGGCGATGCCGGTTTTCAAATCTTGCGCAGCGCCATCGAGCGTCACGATGAGCCGGCTCATGTCGAAGGCGGCGTCGACATCGGCGGTAAGCTGCACCTGTCCGCTCAGGTCCGGCTCGACGAAGCCGCGCAACGCGGCCATGTCAGCACGCTCGATCGTGAGCTTGCCCTTGATGGACGCGGGATCGACCTGCCCAGCATAGGTGGCGACGATCGGCGATGCCTCGATGCGCGCGGCGGCTATGTCGAGCCGGCCGCTTCGTTCGGCCGTTCCTTCAGCCGCCAGCGTAAGCCGCGGCCCGAGCGCCGACGCCACGGCCTTATCGCTTGCCGACAAGGCGTCAGCGATGCCGTCGAGCTTGATAGCGAACCGGGTCGCCTCGGCAATGAGCGGGCCATCGCCGCGGACGGTCGCGTTGAGCGATACAGCTCCGGTGTCATACCGGCCACCTGCGGCGGTAATCCCGATATCGCGCCCGGCCAGCTTCAGCGTGGCCTCGGGCGCGTTGACGGTGCCGCCGAGAGCAAGATCCGCAACCAGAGACTGCCAGGACGCCATCGGCACGATGCGGCCATCCGGGCCCGGAACCTTGGGGAGAAAGCCCGCGAATGGGGCGACCTCGCCAAGACTGAGCCGCGCGTTACCAGCCACGGCTCCGCCTTGCGCGATTACGCCGTCGCCGGTCAGCGCGAAAGCGGTGTTCGAAGCCGCGACGTTGCGCAATGTGATCGCACCGTCATCCTCGAATGAGGCGTCGACCTTGATGGTCGTGGGGCCGACCAGAGGCTCGAGCTCTTCCGGCAGAACCGCGCCCACGTCAGCGAGCAGCGTGGCATCGAGGCTGCGGGAGGTTCCGCTACGTTTCAGCGTCGCTTCGCCCTCCGCTCCGGCCTTGTCACCCAGAGTGAGGCGCAGACGTCCGCTCCAATCGTCCAGCGGACCATCGCCGCTGATGTTGAGAGAAATGGGCGGCTCGCCGCGCAAGGCGGCAAGGCGGGAAACAAGGCCGCCCGGCGGCTCGCTCGCGTCAACCGCGAGCTTGAGCTGCTGCGTATCCGGGCGGAAATTGAGCTGAATGCTCGCACGGCCGGGCGTATCGTCGACCCTATCCGCAGACATGTCCAGAACAAGACCCTGCGCCGGATCCACGAGACGAGCCATGCCGGTGAGCGACAAAGCGGCGGGCACGCCAAGCAGCGGCTCGCCCAACGTCAGACGCGTGACGTCCATGCGCTGCAGCGAAACACCGAACGGCAATTGCGGCATCCCGGAAGACGGCTCCGCAGGAGCCGGCGCGGGAGGCATGTCCGGCGCGCGCGCCACGTCGAGATGGCCAACACGCACGAGTTCCACATCAAGCCGGCCGCTGATCAGGGCGAGAGGACGCCAGCGCAGATCCGCCTGATCGATGGAAAGCCACACGCCGCGTGGGTCAGCAATCGTTACATCGCGCACACGCATCTCAGCGGGAAGCGCGCCCTCGAGACGTCCGATCCGGATCGTCATGCCATCGCTGCTGGCGAAACGCTCGACAAGGCGCACGATTTCGGCGCGACCGAAATCCGTCCGCGTCAACACGACGAGCCCGAGCGCCACGACAACGACCAGCCCGACCAGGGCCGTCAATGCCACGCGCAGAACAGGGAAGGAAACTCGTCGCATCAGAAAGACTGCCCAAGACTCATGTAAATGCCATATGGCGGATCGCCCTTGTCACGGTTCAGACCACGGGCGACGTCGAGGCGGAGCGGGCCGAGGCTGGTGTAGTAGCGGAGCCCGATACCCGCCGAATATTTGATGTCGTCATCAAAGGACGGCACGCTGTCGCGGAACGCGCCACCCGCATCAACGAAGGGCACGACGCCGATGGTGTCGGTGACCTTCATGCGCATCTCGACAGACCCCTCGAGAAGACTGCGCCCACCGATGACGCGGCCGAACGCGTCCTTGGGGCCAATGCTCTGATAGTCGTAACCGCGGACGGAGCCGCCGCCGCCGGCGAAGAAGCGGTGGGGCGGCGGAATATCATAGAGACCCACACCGACAATGCTGCCCATGCGAACCCGTCCGGCGAGGATATAGCGGGAATCCTTGTCCAAACTGAGATAGCCGGAGACGGCTCCCTTCATCTCCGTCATTCCGATGGTCGACCCGAGGAAGCTCGGATAGGGAGTGACGGTGCCTGTCACCCGGAAGCCGCGCGTCGGATCGAGCTTCGAATCCGTGGTGTCGTAGGTGGCCTCCACCGGAATGCCGACGAGGGTATAGTAACGACCGCTGCCGCTGACGTCGCCGTAGGCGCGCATGAATTTGGCGCGTTCGAAACTCAGGCCGACCTGGGCCGTAAACTCCTTCGAGAACTCACGCTTGACGCCCACAGACCCGAGAAAGCCCTGCTGGGTATAGTTCTCAGTAACGTTGCGCAGATAATTCGCCTTCACGATCAGGTCATCCCGCACCGTGAAGATACCCGGCACCTCGAAGGTTGCGCCGAAGTTAAAGCCCAGCCTGTCGCGCCAGGGCACCTCCTGGCCATCGGCGCCCAGGATCTTGCCCGATGCCCCAGCGACTGTCGCATCGAGCCGCAGGCGCTCGGCATTGCCGAACAGGTTGCGGTGCCCCCAATAGGCATTCACCGAGGGACCATCTGTATTCGAGTATTTTGCGCTGAAACCCACGAAGCGCGGCAGACGCTCCTTCACTTCAACGTCGATCGGCAGCTCCCCGGCATCATTCAGAGCGCTGCCTTCGCGAATACGCACGGAATCAAAAACGTCGTAGGAATTGAGCTCCCTGCGGAAATCATCGAGCGCGGCCGTGGAGAACACGTCCCCGGGACGGAAGGTCACCCGCCGGCGAATGAAGCCGGGATTGAGACGCTCGGTACCCGAGACCCGGACATCGCCGAAGCGTACCAGGGGACCCGGCTCGACGCGCAGCGTCACATCCATCTGCCCGGTCGCATAATCCACAATGGCGTCACGCTTCACCGCCTTGGCGAAGGCATGACCGATGTCGCGAAAACGCGCGACGAGCGCGGCCTCGGCGGACAACACGACGCTGCTCTCCGCCGGGTCACCTGGCGCGAAGTTCAGTTTCGCCCATGCCTCGGGCGGATCGACCACGGCGCCTGTCGCCGCATTGACGCCCTTCAGGCTGCCGAAGGTGAACAGACGGCCCGGATTGACATTGATGACCACAGGCACAGGACCCGCGCGCCGGGCGCTGTTGACGCGCGCCGCCGCGGCGGTCGAGTCCACGTCAACCCCTGCGACGGTCACCGTGATCTTAGCTTCGTAGTAGCCGAGCGCCGCCATCGTCGAGAACAGTCGCGGCAGGTCAGCCGCAGCGCGCTGCACCAGCCCCTCCGCCCCCGATGGTGGACTTCTCCTCAGCTCCTCGAGGTTGGAAGCGTCCCGAATCCGCTGCTCAAGGGTGTCGTCATCGCCGACAACGTCGATGGTCACTTCATAGGGGACGGCATCCGGCACCGGAATCTGCGGCTGCTCCGGCTCCGCTTTGCGTCCGAAGAGGCGGTCGAAGAACGAGCGATTGTCAGTCCTCTCCGCCTGTCCGGAGGTGCTGCCGCCACCTCCCGCGGTCTGCGCCGCGAGTTCCCCCGGCGCGGCTACCAGCGAAACAAGGCACAATCCCATGCCGACCGCCCACACCCTCGACGGCGCCCAGGCGCTGAGCTGCGTCCCGGCCATGAGGCTGGCTCGGAGCTTTCTGCCGGGCGAAGCCCCGGGGCTGCGGCATCTCCTGTCGGGAGCGGGATTGAAGGGCTGGACTTTCACTGAACGCAACTCAACTCGGGGGGCCCGGCAACCGCGGCGACACAAAGCGTCGCGCGATCAGCGTGCCTATCAACAACTGCAATTCCTTAAAATCCATTCGATCATGATAAGGATGACAAATGATGAACGCTACCTCTTGGCGATAAATCATTGATTCGGCGCAATACGCGCGACTTCGTCCGCTCTTCCAATGCTCCTGCGCGGGCGTTATCACCCCCGTCTCGACTCTGTCGGTTTCATGCCGATGAAGGCTGAGACCAAGATCCATTTGAACGAACCCGATAGGGACCATGGCGCCACCTCTTTTGCTGCTCCAGGATATTGCGCTGACCTTTGGCGGAACGCCCCTCATCGAACAGGCATCTTTGTCCGTTGGATCTGGTGAGCGGCTTTGCCTTGTGGGACGCAACGGGTCGGGCAAGTCCACGCTTTTGAAGATCGCCGCCGGCCTCATCGCGCCGGACAGCGGCCAACGCTTCCTGCAACCAGGCACGACCCTGCGTTATCTGCCGCAGGAGCCCGACCTCACGGGCTTCGCCAACACGCTCGCCTATGTCGAGGCGGGGCTGGCGCCAGGCGACGACACCTACAGGGCGCAATATCTGCTCGAACAGCTTGGTCTCAACGGAACAGAGGACCCCGCGCGCCTGTCCGGCGGAGAGGCGCGCCGCGCCGCACTGGCGCGGCTGCTCGCGCCGGAACCGGACATTCTCCTCCTCGACGAGCCCACCAACCATCTCGACCTGCCGGTCATCGAATGGCTGGAAAGCGAGCTGCGTTCGCTGCGCTCCGCGCTCGTCCTTATCAGCCACGACCGCCGCTTCATGGAGACGCTGTCACGGGCGACGGTGTGGCTCGACCGTGGAATCACACGACGGCTGGAGCAGGGCTTCGCCGCCTTTGAAACATGGCGGGATACCCTATTCGAGGAAGAAGAACGCGACAGACACAAACTCGACCGCCGCATCGCCCAGGAAAATGACTGGCTACGCTATGGTGTGACTGCCCGGCGTAAACGCAACCAGGGACGTCTGCGTGCCCTGCACGCCATGCGCCAAGAGCGCCGGGACGCTCGACGCGCCGTTGGCGATGTCAAGATGACGGCAAGCGAGGGGGACATCTCCGGCAAGCTTGTCATAGAGGCTGTCAACATCTCCAAGGTCTATGGCGCGGAACCTGTGGTCCGCGACCTGTCGGTCCGCATCGCCAGGGGTGACCGTATCGGCATCGTTGGGCGCAACGGCGCCGGCAAGACCACGCTGATCAATATGCTGACCGGGCAGCTCGCCCCCGACAGCGGCGCGGTGCGGATCGGCGCCAACGTCGCCATGGCGAGCCTGGACCAGCGCCGCGCCGGCCTTGATCCCGATGCCACTCTGCGCGACGCGCTGACGGGTGGCGGCAGCGACACGGTGATGGTGGGCGGCACGCCCAAGCACGTCATGTCCTATCTCAAGGACTTCCTGTTCACGCCCGAGCAGGCCAACATGCCCATCGGCAAGCTGTCCGGGGGGGAGCGTGGGCGGCTGATGCTGGCGCGGGCGCTTGCCCTGCCTTCCAACCTTCTGGTGCTGGACGAGCCCACCAACGATCTTGATCTGGAAACCCTCGACCTGCTCGAGGAAATGATCGATAGCTACAGCGGCACCGTCATTCTGGTCAGCCACGATCGTGACTTTCTCGACCGTACGGTGACATCCGTGCTGATGGCAGAGGGCCAGGGGCGTTGGCAGGAATATGCCGGCGGCTATACCGACATGCTCGCCCAGCGCGGCGCAGGCGTGGAGCTCTCGACGCGCGGTACCGGCAGCGGCGCGGGGAAGTCGGCGGACCAGGCACCGATACCGCGCTCCGAGCCGGTGGAGCGAGCTGCGCCAAAGCCAAAGCTCAGCTTCAAGGACAAGCACGCTCTTGAAAGCCTGCCCGGACGCATGGCGGCGCTGGAGCGCGACATCGCCAAGTTAAAGGCCGTGCTTGAGGATCCCGATCTCTATGCGCGCGATCCAGCGCGCTTCACGAAGGCGTCGGAGGCAATATCCAAAGCAGAGGCGGATCTTGCCGCTTCCGAGGAAGAGTGGCTCCGCCTCGAACTGCTCCGCGAAGAGATAGAGAGCGGAGGCTAGGAGTTCCGGCCCTCCGCGAGAAACAAGCCGTCATTCCGGGACGCGCATAGCGGGCCCGGAATCCACGAACAGGGTGGTGGACAGGAGCCCCCCCCCCCCGGGTAGGCGCTTTCTCGGTCTCCCGTCGTATTCATGCATTCTAGGCTCGGGCCTTTTCCGCCGCCCGGAATGACGCGTCACGGTATCAAATCGGAATTCGGCGCACTCCAGAGGCAGGAACGTCGGGCTATGGCCATCCTCATCCCCGTCCAGGATCCGGACGATCCCGCCATCGCGGACTACCGGGCGGTCCGGGAGCGCGACCTTGTCGGACGCGGCGAGCGCTTCGTCGCCGAGGGCGAGGTCGTCCTGGCAGTGCTCAGGCGTCAGCGGCATTTTACGGTCGAATCCCTGCTCATCAGCGACAAGCGCTTGCCGAGCTTCGACAGGTCCGCCTGGCCGGACGGACTTCCCGTCTTCGTCGCCGCTCAGGCCGTGATGGACCAGATCGTGGGGTTTCACATTCATCGTGGCCTGCTTGCCATCGGCAGGCGCATATCCGCACCGGGCGCGCGGGAGCTTCTCGCACAGCTTCCACCGGCGGCACTGGTCGTCGGCCTTGTCGGCATCGCCAATCACGACAACATGGGTGGCATCTTTCGCAATGCAGCCGCCTTCGGTGCCGACGCCGTGCTGCTTGACGCAACCTGCTGCGACCCATTGTACCGCAAGTCTATCCGCGTCTCGGTCGGCGGCTGCTTTGTCGTGCCCTACGGGCGCGCAATCGACGGCAGGGACATGCTGGCCGCGCTGGCGGAGAACGGCTTCACATCTGTGGCCCTCAGCCCGTCAGGCGCGACGTCCTTGCACGAGACGCGTCCCGCTCGGCGCTCGGCCCTCATCTTCGGCGCGGAAGGCCCCGGCCTGTCCGCCGATCTTCTGGAGGGAACGCAGACCGTTCGCATCGCCATGGCCGGAACCATGGACTCCCTGAATGTCGCCACATCGAGCGGAATCGTGCTGCATCATTATGCCGCCGACAGGCTCAGTCCGTAGAAACCGAGCTCAGTTGCCCTTCTCGGGGGCGGGGGGCAGCGGCAGGATCTCGATACCCTCCTCGAGGAGATCGCGGACCTCCTCGCCGGTCGCTTCGCCATAAATAGCGCGCTCTTCCACCTCTCCCGCATGAATACGGCGGGCCTCGTCGGCAAATTCATCTCCAACGTAAGCCGCGTTCTCGATTACGTGCTGCCGCAGCGCGCGCACCATTTCACGGAGCTGGTGTTCCCGCTCCGTCAGCAATGCGGCTTGCGGCACCGCAACCCGGGGAGGGCTGCCAGCCGGCTCATTGACGGCCTCTGCAGATGGAGTCGTCCTCGACCGTTCATGATCCGTCCGCGCGACGCTTGGCGACATGATGGCCTTCTGTACCTTGTCGGATCCGCAGACCGGGCACGTCACGAAGCCCCGCGACACCTGCGCCTCGAAGGCGTCGCTGTTCTTGAACCAGCTTTCAAAACCGTGGCTCTTATCGCAGACGAGCTTGTAGCGGATCATGGGTCGGGGACTGTTCCGGAAATACGATCAGGCGGTCGGCCGGTGGAGACGTGTGTTCACGGGAGTCAGGCGGATTTCAGCAACGCGTCGAGCTCGCCGCGGCGTTCGAGCGCGTAAAGATCATCGCACCCACCAATGTGACGGTCGCCGACGAAGATCTGCGGGACGGTGCTCCGCCCTCCGGCACGCGCGATCATCGCCGCACGTTCGTCGGCCTTGCCTGAAATCTCGATCTCCGTGAAAGTCACGTTCTTCGAGGTCAATAGCTCCTTCGCCGACTGGCAATAGGGGCACCACGACTTCGTATAGATCGTTACATCAGCCATAGCGGGACGCCGTTCACAACAGTTGTGCTCAAGCGACATATAGGTGTCATCATGCCTCCGCGACAACCCTCGCGAAGGTCAATATATCGACGTGGGATGCGCCGCCCCGCAGCAACGCCCGACAGGCGGCATTGGCCGTCGCGCCGGTCGTCAGCACATCATCAACGAGAATGACGCGTTCGCCCCCCAAACGCCGGTTGTCCGGCACATGAAACGCGCCTTGGAGATTGGCAGCGCGCTCCGCGCGCGTGAGCCCCACCTGCGGCCGCGTATTCTTGCGGCGGTGGAGCACGAGTCCGTCACAACGCAAGCCGCTGCGCCGTGCGATTTCCTGTGACAGGACCATGGCCTGGTTGAACCGGCGGGACCAGAGACGCCGCGGATGCAGCGGCACCGGCACGATAAGCGCGGCCTCTGCAAAAAGCTCCGCACCGGCCGTCGTCATCATCCTGCCCATGGCCTTGCCAAGCTCAAGGCGATCACCGTATTTCAGGCGGTGGACCAATTCGCGGGCGGTGCCGTCGTAACGGGCGACCGCCCTGGCCCTCTCGAATACCGGCGGGTTGGCAATGGCCGCCGGGGACAGGAGTGGCCCGCCGAGATCTACCGCGAAGGGGGTGCCCAGCCGCTCACAGTAAGGCCGAGTGATGAATGGCAGTTCGCGCCAACAGGCTGCGCAGACTCCATGGGGCTCGGCGGTCGCATGGCCGCAGGCAATGCAAGTAGGCGGATAAATCAGGCTGGCGAGCCGGCTCGCCACCGCCTCCGCGCCCTTATGCAACACCTCGGTCGAGCGCCGCAGCCAGCCGCTCTCGTATTCCGCCATGCCATCCCCCCCCCCCCCCGCTTGGAGTTTAGGCGGTTGGAGGCACACGTGAAAGGTTCATCCAGGGCTGTCCGATGGGTCCCCCCGCGAACAACGGGCGGGTCCTCCGGAAGCGATAGTCTTTGACCCCCGGACCGAAGCGCAGGATAACGCGACACCACCTCCTGCTTGCTCGATCAGGATCAAGGACCCTCCATGGCCGCGCCCATCGTCTTCGACCGTGCCCTCGCCCGCCGTCGCCTGGAGCGTGCCCACCGCGAGGGTTTCATCGACTTCCTGGTGGCACGGGCTGGCGAGGATCTCGCCGATCGGCTAGCAGCGGTGAAGCGCGACTTCGATCTGGTGCTTGATCTCGGCACACCGACTAACGCCGCCGTCTCGACTCTCACAGCCTCAGGGCAAGCGCGGCGCATCATCCGGGCTGCGCCCACCGCTGCGGCTCTCAGCCGAACGCGGGATGCCGCGTTGGTGGCGGACGAGGAAGCGCTGCCCTTCGCGGAAGCCCGCTTCGATCTCGTGGTCTCGCTCCTGGCGCTCCAGGGGATCAACGACCTGCCTGGGTCGCTCGTGCAGATCCGCCGAAGTCTCAAGCCGGATGGATTGTTTCTCGCAGCCCTGTTCGGCGGCTCCACGCTAACGGAGCTGCGCCAGATATTGGCGGAGGCCGAAAGCGAGATCGAGGGAGGGGTCAGCCCCCGCGTCGCGCCCTTCATCGACATCCGCGACATGGGCGGGCTGCTACAGCGCGCGGGCTTTGCTCTGCCGGTCGCTGATATCGATACGGTCAAGGTTCGCTACGAGCACCCCATCGGCCTACTGCGCGACCTGCGCGCGATGGGCCTGACGAACAGTCTCGTAGAACGCCGTCGCAAGCCCCTGAAGCGGCAGACGCTCGCCCATGCGGTCGCGCTCTACTACGAGCGCTTCGCCGATGACGACGGCCGCGTGCCGGCCACTTTTGACATCCTCTGGGTTTCGGGCTGGGTCCCGCACGAGAGTCAGCAGAAGCCGCTCAAACCCGGCTCGGCCAAGGTACGGCTGGCAGATGCTTTGAACACCAAGGAGATCAAGACGGGCGGTGAGGCAGAGTAACCACTGTTCGCGACCGTCGCCCCCTGAGTGGCCGGCGCGCGGATCCCTCCCTCAGAGAGGGTGGCCTCGCGCAGCGAGGTCGGGTGGGGGGGGGCCAGGGGGCGGGAACGATCCTCCAGGGACCACGCAAGTGCCACCGTCTCGGCCAGAGCGGCGCCACCCTCCCGTCGGGGAGGAACAGCGCGGCTCACGAATTCGGCCTAGCGCAGAAGATCGACCAGCACGGGTACCAGCGGCTCGTCCGCAGGGGGCATGGGATAGTCGCGCAGCGCCGTAGCCCGAACCCATTTCAGTGTCTGCCCCTCGCGCGGAGCGGCGATGCCCTCCCAGCGCCGGCAGATGTAGAGCGGCATCAGGAGATGGAAGGTCTCGTAGGGATAGCTCGCGAAAGTGAGCGGCGCGAGACATTCCTGCTTCACGGTAATGCCGAGTTCCTCGTTGAGTTCCCGGATCAGCGTTTCCTCCGGGCGCTCACCGGCCTCCACCTTCCCCCCCGGGAATTCCCAGAGGCCCGCGAGCGCCTTGCCCGGTGGGCGCTGGGCGAGGAGGATGCGCCCGTCGCCATCAACGAGGGCGCAAGCCGCAACAAGAGTGAGCTTCACACTCACGAGCGGTAGTCGCCGTTGATCTCGACATAGGCCTTGGTGAGATCGCAGGTCCACACCGTGGCCGAACCACTGCCGAGCCCGATATCCGCGGTGATGCAAATATCTTCGCCGCGCATGTAGGCGGACGTCGCGGCCTCGTCGTAGGCGCCATCGCGCTCGCCGTCGACGGCGACGCGGATATCGCCGAACCAGATCGCGAGGCGATCGCGTTCGGCGGGCTCGCCGGCCTTGCCGACGGCCATGACCACACGGCCCCAATTGGCGTCCTCGCCGGCAACCGCCGTCTTCACCAGCGGCGAATTGGCAATCGACAACGCGATGCGCTTGGCGGAAGCGTCGTCCACGGCGCCACGCACCAGGACCTCGACGAACTTGCGTGCACCCTCGCCGTCGCGCACGACCTGATGGGCCAGGTCGAGCAGCAGAGCGTCAAAAGCCACCTTGAAGGCAGCGAGCCGCGGATCATCTACCGCCTCGATGGGCTTCACCCCGCGGGCCACCGCGGCGCCCGTCGCAAAGGCAATAAGCGTGTCGGAGGTTGATGTATCGCTGTCCACCGTGATGGCGTTGAAGGAGCCCTTGACCCCACCGGACAGGAGCGCCTGCAGAACCGGGGCGGCGATCGGCGCGTCAGTGACGACATAGGACAGCATCGTCGCCATGTCGGGAGCAATCATGCCGGCCCCCTTGGCGATGCCGTTGATGGTCACGGTAATGCCATCGATATCAGCGGCGCGCGTGGCCACCTTGGGGAAGGTGTCGGTGGTCATGATTGCCTTGGCGGCATCGAGCCACGGCTCTGGCGAGGCACGACGCGCGCAGTCGGCCAGTACGCCCTCGAATTTCGTGGCATCGAGCGGCTCGCCGATAACGCCGGTCGAGGACAGGAAAATCTCGCTTTCCGCACAGCCTACCGCGGCAGCCGCGAGCTTTGCCGTGAGCGCTGTCGACTCGCGGCCCTTGCGGCCGGTGAAGGCGTTGGCATTGCCGGAATTGACGACAAGCGCCCGTGCCTTTCCGCCGGCCAGCCGGTCCCGGCACCATTCAACCGGTGCCGACGGGCACTTGGAGCGCGTGAACACGCCCGCCACGCTCGTGCCCTCATCGAAGATGGCGAGCAGCACATCCGTTCGGTCCTTGTAGCGGATGCCGGCCGCGGCGGTCGCGAAGCGCACGCCGGCGATGGGGGGCATCGCGGGAACGGTCTTGGGGGCAAGTGGCGAGACGGGATGTTCTTTTGCCATGTTGGGCCGATCGGGAGAAGGAGACTTACGCCGCTCGGTGCGACGCGGAGGTATAAGCTGGGGCACGGCATGCAAGCCATGCCGTACTCCTGGGTCATCAGGTCAAATATGCCTTGCCGGTCGCGGCCACCTGCCTATCGTTCCCGATCTGCAGGACGTTATCCCCGTCACCAGATCAGGGCTTCTTGGGCTCGGCCGGTGTTGCGGGCGCTGGCGCGCTTGGTGTCGGGGCGGGCGTTGCCGGCGGCTCGTCCAGACGCTCGATCTTCGCATCCTTGCGTAAGCCCACAATAATGTCCTGCTGAGCCTTCTGCGCCAGATAGCTGTCGACCTGCTCCTTGACCTCGTCAAACGTCGGAATTGGCTTTTCGCGCTTTTCCTCAACCTTGATGACGTGCCAGCCGAACTGGCTCTTCACAGGCGCCGAAATCTCACCCGGCTTGAGCTTGAACGCGGCCTCGGCAAATTCCGGCACCATGCGGTCCTTGGTGAAGAAGCCGAGATCCCCGCCTTCCTTGGCGGAACCCGGATCCTTCGAGACTTCCGCAGCCACCTTCACGAAGTCCTCGCCGGCCTTGAGCCGTGCTTCAATCTTCTTCGCGTCGGCCTCATTCTCCACGAGAATGTGGCGGGCGCGCACCTCTTCTTCGGGCTTCATGCCCTTGACGGTATCTTCGTAGAGCGCCTTGGCTGCTTCAGGCGTCGCGGCCTTCTTCACCTCGGCGGCCAGATAGTCGTCCAGCAGCACCTTGTCCCTGAAGTAGGCCAACCGGCGCGCGAAGTCCGGCGTGTCGCCGATCTTGGCTTTTTCGGCAGCCTGCGCCAGAATCTTCATGTCGATGAGATAGTTCAAGAGATAAGTCCGGCGCTGGGCTTCCGGCATCGCAGGCAGCCGGTCCCCGAGATCCTCGCTGGCCACGTCGAGATCCCGCTGGGTGATCGCCACGCCGTTCACAGTGGCAAGCGGCTTGTCCGGGTTGGTAGCGGAAGCGGCCGGCGCGGCCGGCTGAGGCGCCGCCGGAGCCGCAGCGCCCTGGGCCATGGCAGGCACGGAGAGCGCGCCCAAGCCGGGCAAGCCCATCAGGGCGGTGGCGGCAGTGGTTAGAAAGAAGCGACGAAGGTTCATGGGTGCTTCCGCGATGCGACCGGGGGCCGATGGACGGCTGGCGGCCACGAGGGCGCACCAGCCATATGAGCATAAGTGGCTTGCATGAGTGGCCGAAGCGGCGTTGCTTGGCAAGACCTTATGTTGGCGGGAGCTCTCCCTGAGAGCCAGCGTCCGCCCACATCGCGCCCAACGCTGCGACCTCCCCACAGCGAGCTGGCGCCCCTATATAGCGCCATAAGGCCTGTTTGGCAGTAACCGGGTTGACAGATCCTCATGATACACCCATTTCGCCGAACAGCACGGGGCTTCGCCGCTTCGACACATCGGCGTGCGATAGGGGCGGAATCAAGGTCGACGCCATAAAGTCGATTGGTGGGGCTCATGTCCCCGCTGTTGTGCTGGACCCGGCGCCCCTTGGGGGTTAATCGTGTGACCGACGGCGCGGGATGCCTTCCCGGGCCGGAATTGATCGTCCGGAAAGAATCTCGATGCTCGGCGCTATTGCGAAAAAAATATTCGGTTCAGCCAACGACCGCCGCCTGAAGACCTATACCAGCAGAGTCCAGGCCATCAATGCGCTTGAGCCCGAACTCGCGGCCCTTTCAGACGAGCAGCTGCGCGCCCGGACGGAGGAATTCCGTCAGCAGCTCGCCGCCGGCAAGACACTCGATGATTTGCTCATTCCGGCCTTCGCCACCGTGCGCGAGGCAGCCAAGCGTGTGCTCGGCCAAAGGCACTTCGATGTGCAGCTCATCGGCGGCATGGTGCTTCACGAAGGCGCGATCGCCGAAATGCGGACGGGTGAAGGCAAGACCCTTGTGGCGACGCTGCCGGTCTATCTCAACGCCCTGTCCGGCAAGGGTGTTCATGCGGTCACCGTCAACGACTATCTCGCCAGCCGCGACTCCGGATGGATGGGGCGCATCTACCGCTTTCTCGGGCTGACAGTCGGCGTGATCATCCACGGGCTGGACGACGACCAGCGCCGCGAAGCCTATGCCTGCGACATCACCTATGGCACCAACAACGAATACGGCTTCGACTATCTGCGCGACAATATGAAATACGATCTCGCGCAGATGGTCCAGCGCGGGCACAATTTCGCAATCGTCGACGAGGTCGACTCGATCCTGATCGACGAAGCGCGGACGCCGCTGATCATCTCCGGGCCGCTCGACGACCGCTCCGATCTCTACAATGCCATCGATGTGCTGATCCCGAAGCTCAAGCGCGAGGACTACGATCTCGACGAGAAGCAGCGCGCGGTCTCGCTGACCGAGAGCGGCAATGAGCATATCGAAGAGCTGCTGGAAGGCGCCGGCCTGCTGAAGGAAGGCTCTCTCTACGACGCCGCCAACGCGACGCTGGTGCACCACGTGAACCAGGCACTGCGCGCCCATACGCTGTTCCAGCGCGACAAGGACTACATCGTCCGTAACAACGAAGTGGTCATCATCGACGAGTTCACCGGTCGCATGATGCAGGGCCGGCGCTACTCGGAGGGCCTGCACCAAGCCCTCGAGGCGAAGGAACACGTCCAGATCCAGCCCGAGAATCAGACCCTCGCGTCGATTACCTTTCAGAATTATTTCCGCCTCTACAAGAAGCTCGGCGGCATGACCGGCACGGCCGCCACCGAGGCCGACGAGTTCCTGGACATCTACAACCTGCCCGTGGTGGAGATCCCGACCAACCTGCCGGTCAAGCGTATCGATGAGGACGATGAGGTCTACCGGACCGATGCCGAGAAGTACAAGGCGATCGCCCGCGACATCATGGAGGCGGCCGAGAAAGGCCAGCCGGTTCTCGTCGGCACCACCTCGATCGAGAAGTCGGAAGTACTCGCCAACTTCCTGTCCAAGACAGGTTACAAGCATATCGATTTCAACAAGCCCGACGCGCTGAAGCCGGTGTTCGAGGCCGCCCGCTCGGGGAAGTCATCCAAGCATTTCGCAGTGCTGAACGCCCGCTTCCACGAGCTCGAAGCCTTCATCGTGGCGCAGGCCGGTGTTCCCGGCGCCATCACCATCGCTACCAACATGGCCGGCCGCGGCACGGATATCCAGCTTGGCGGCAATGCGGACATGCGGCTGGAGCAGGAACTGGCTGATATGCCGGAGGGCGAGGCGCGGACGGCTCGCGAAGCCGAGATCCGCGCGGAGATCGCCGAATTCAAGAAACGCGCGCTGGCCGCTGGCGGGCTCTATGTCATCGGCACCGAGCGTCACGAGAGCCGGCGCATCGACAATCAGCTGCGTGGCCGTTCCGGCCGCCAGGGCGATCCCGGCCGCTCGAAGTTCTTCCTGTCGCTCGAAGACGACCTGATGCGCATCTTCGGCTCAGGCCGCATGGACACGATGCTGCAGCGTCTTGGCCTGAAAGAGGACGAGGCGATCGTCCATTCCTGGATCAACAAGGCGATCGAGAAGGCACAGGGCAAGGTCGAAGCGCGCAACTTCGACATGCGCAAGAACATCCTGAAATACGACAACGTTATGAACGACCAGCGCAAGGTGGTCTTCGAGCAGCGTCGTGATTTCATGGCTCAGGAATCGGTCCGCGAGACCATCGACGAGATGCGCCACGGTGTCGCCGAAGAACTGGTGACGCGTCATATCCCTGAGAATTCCTACCCCGAACAGTGGGATGTCGCCGGCCTCTCCGAGGCCATTACCAACGAGCTGAACATCACCGTTCCGGTCGAGGATTGGGCGAAGGAAGAAGGTATCGCGGACGACGAGATCCGCGAGCGCCTCAAGGCGGCTGTCGATGCCTCTTATGCAGAGCGCGTCGAGAAGAATACGCCCGAGGTGATGAACTACGTCGAGAAGCAGGTGCTGCTGCAAACCCTCGACCATCTCTGGCGCGAGCATCTCGCCACGCTCGATCATCTGCGCCAGGTCATCGGCTGGCGCGGCTACGCCCAGCGCGATCCGCTGAACGAGTACAAGTCCGAAGCTTTCCAGCTCTTCGACGGCCTGATCGGGCGCCTCCGCGAGCAGGTCACGACGCAGCTGATGCGAGTCGAGGTGATGTTCTCGCCGCCCCCAGAGGCCGAGTTGCCGCCGATGGAGGCCCATCACCTCAACCCGTTCAGCGGCGAGGAGGAGATGGCGGGCTATGCCGACACGCTCGTAGCGTCCCGCCCGCAGGCGGAAGCCGTCGCTGTGGATCCAGCCGACCCCTCGACGTGGGGCAAGGTCGGCCGCAACGATCCCTGCCCCTGTGGCTCAGGCAAGAAGTTCAAGCATTGTCACGGGCGGTTCATCTGAGCGATCGCCCGGCGGACGTGCTCACTTCTCCGTTAGGGGAGGTCAGACAGACGTGCAGTGTCCGGTGAGGGGTTTACGGTACTGGTCGTCCGCGCCGCTCCGTAGCCCTCCTCCTCAATCCAATTTGAGATAACCGATCCACCGGGGTCATCCCGGCCTCGCGCCGGGGATCCCGATTGTCAAAGTCCAGACGCTATGTGTCCGGATGGCCAAGACAAGTCCGGCCATGACAACGAAGCCCCATCGGTTCAATTGGATCGGAGAATTCTGTGGCGCCCTGTCTTGCAATCTGGGGCTTGCCGCCTGCCCGGCAAGACCTCACTGCATGATGCGCAGGGTGGAAGCGCCAACCTTGGTCAGGTTGCGCATGCGGGAATCATAGGTAGCCCAGTTCACCCGGCTCTTGCGGCGGCCACTCTTGCCGCGCGCGACTGGCCCGATCGCGCCGACGACCGGGTCACCAAAGGTGGGTGTTGGGACCTCCCCCGTAACGGGATATCCCTGCGCGGTCAGGATCGCGCGCACGCGCTGACAATAGTGCACCGAGCGATAGGAGAAGCGTGTCTCCCCGTGCCCTGCTCGGTATTTCATGACTGTCGTGCAGATGTCGCCGCCCGCGAGCTTCCAGGCGCCGGTGAGATAGGTAACGCCATAGCGGATGTTGGTGGCGGGTTCGGCGAGTTCCGCGAGCGAGCCGCTGAAGCCGAGCATCCGTGCGGTCGAGGGCAACACCTGCATCAGCCCGACTTCACCGTAGCTGCCCGAAGCAGAGATATTATAGGCGCTCTCAACCTCCGCGACCGCGTCCGCGATCTGGGGCGGCAAGCCTGATTTCAACGCCTGCTCGCGCACGAGGGCGCGCAATCGCACCTTGTCCCGGCCGGGCGAAGGAACGGAGGCTTCTGCCGGAGCCACCGATTTCGGCACAGGCGCAACTGCAGCTTCACTCGGCGCCGACTTGGGCGACTGGCCACTCTCGGGCGCGGCAAGCGCTTTCCCCATGCCAAAGGCAGCGACGGTCAAAACGACAGCGGTGATACCGATCCTGACCACCATGAACTGTTCCTCTTGCCGGAAGCCCCGGCCGGGGAGCGGTACGGCGCGCTCTCTCATGCGCAATAAAAGCTTATCGTAATATGACGATGAAATATAAATTCATTGGAAACACAGCCGGAAGCTCATCCTCCCTGGCGAGATTGAGCGTGCCCGCGCCCTCCTCCAGGAATAAGGACAGCTTCACGAGCTCCCCCAAAGAAAAAAGGCCGCTGTCCATCGACAACGGCCTCATGCGCTTTGCCGGACATGCTTCCGGGATCAGAACAGGGAGAGCGGCCATACGCTCCGCGACGAGGCCTCGCTTGCGTCCTTCGCGGGCAGTTCCGCGCGCTTGTCGGTCGCGCCGGCCTTTCCGCTATTCGACGATTGCTGCCGTTGCGGCGGCAGTGGCGCTGCAGCAGGCACCGTCTGCGAGAGAGCTTCCGCCGCTGGCGCCGCAGGTTTTGCTGGCGCCGAATCCGCCCAGGACATCACGCGCTGGAACAATGACTTCTTGGGGGCAGCGCTTTCGGTCGCGCCGGCAGAGGCGAGAACCGGCGCGGGCACCGCTGCCTCGTCACGCGCGGTGGACGACGTCGAGACCACATCGTTCGCTGTGGGTTTGGCAGGCGCAAGGGCAGCCACAGCGGTGACCGGCTGAGTAGGCTTCGGGGCGACGCCCTCCTCCAGCACGATCTCCTCTGGCCCGTTCAACAACGCTTCAGGGCGGCTCACATTCTCAAGAGGCTTGGCGCTGCTGCGCGCGGCGAACATCATGACGCCGCCATCCGAACCGCCGAAGTTGTTGGACGCAGAACTGAAGGACTTGTGCTGCCCGCCATCCTGATAAACAAGGCGGACGGCCGCCGTGCCCGAGCGAACCAGTTCGGCGACCTTGGCGTCATCCCGCTGCTGCTTGGCCTTGACGGCCGAAGCGACAGCTTCGTCCTCACGCAAGGCGGGGCAAGGCGCGACGGGGTCAAGCCGGATACCGCTCGCCGAGACAGCGTTGAAGACATACTGGCGGCCGCAGACGCCGACTTTCGGCTCCTCGCGCGTCACTTCAAAATTATCCGAACCGCGCTTCAACATCTGCCAGAAGGCAATGTTGGGATCCTTGCGGTGCTTGGCCATGTTCTCCGGCGTCATCCGGAAGGGATAGGCCTGGAACTGGAACGAGCGCTGACCGCCACTGAAGGCCTCGCGTCCGAGCGCATAAATCTCGGCGATCTGCTCATCCGTCATGGAGTAGCAGCCGCGTGACGAGCACGCGCCATGAACCATGAGGAATGAGCCAGTGCGGCCGTTGGCGCGGTCATAGGTGTTGGGGAAGCCCGTATCGAACGACAGGAAGAAGTTCGAGTTGGGATTCATCTGCGCGGGCGTGATGTTGTAGAAACCCTCCGGCGCCTGCCGGTCGCCTTCACGCACCTTCGGGCCGAGCTGTCCCGACCAGCGGCAGATGGGATATGTCTTCAGTAGCGCGTAGCGGCCGGTGTTGTCCTTCTTCCAGACCTCGAGTTCCGCTTCCTTCTTGTAGGCGCGGATGAGAATAGGAGAAGACTTCGTCATGCCCTTCTCGGACATGAGCGCCAGCGTGGCTGCCGGCAGCGGAGCGTTTGCACGGGCGCTGCGATTGTAGCCGTTTCCGTCCTGGCACGAGGCTAGGCCCAATCCCACGACGGCGATCAATGCGACGCGCTTGAACATCAGCCATCCAATCATTCGACCGGTCAACAAAGGTCACCGGTTGTTAGCTTTTACGCCCGGAAGCGTTACCCCAATCTTACCAAATTAAGGCAAACCAGTGGCACTTCCTGGGTCGGCACGCTAGCGAACAGACGACTCGGCTTCATCTTTCCGCACTCTGACGGATTTAGAAAGGTTTCACAACCGCCTGCCGATGGCCAGGAATTTCTCAGCCCGCCGGTCGCGGATTTCCTCCGGCGACAGGCCCGACAGATCCTGGAAACTGGCCGCGATCGCATCGCCGGTC
Source organism: Chelatococcus sp. YT9 (assembly GCF_018398315.1). Taxonomy (NCBI): domain Bacteria; kingdom Pseudomonadati; phylum Pseudomonadota; class Alphaproteobacteria; order Hyphomicrobiales; family Chelatococcaceae; genus Chelatococcus; species Chelatococcus sp. YT9. Next base: position 1,851,260 of record NZ_JAHBRW010000001.1, on the reverse strand, counting down.
GACGCAATCGCATGGGCCGCATCCCGGTGGGCGCCACCAGACGGCTCAGCGATGATTGCGTCGATGACGCCGAATTTCAGAAGGTCCTGCGCGGTGATCTTCATTCCGGTCGCAGCATCCTGAGCGCGGGAAGAGTCGCGCCAGAGAATGGACGCGGCACCTTCCGGCGAGATCACCGAATAAATCGAGTGCTCCAGCATGAGCACCTTGTTGGTGGTAGCGAGCGCGATAGCACCACCGGAGCCGCCCTCACCAATAATGACGGAAACGCTCGCAGTGGGGAGCGCGAGACAAGCCTCCGTCGACCGGGCAATGGCTTCGGCTTGACCACGCTCCTCGGCGTTAATGCCGGGATAAGCGCCCGCCGTGTCGACGAAGGTGATGACCGGCAACGAAAAGCGTCCGGCGAGCTCCATCAGGCGTACAGCCTTGCGATAGCCCTCGGGCTTCGCCATGCCGAAATTATGGCGGATGCGTTCCTCGGTATTGGAGCCCTTCTCCTGGCCGATCACGCATACGCTTTCGCCCCGGAAGCGACCGAACCCGCCGACGATGGCCTCATCCTCACCGAACTTGCGATCGCCCGCGAGAGGGGTGAAGTCGTCGATTAAGGCGGTGCAGTAATCGATGAAATGCGGCCGCTGCGGATGGCGCGCCACGAGCGCCTTCTGCCAGGGGGTCAAGGCGGCATAGAGCTCGTCCAGCGCGCGCGAGGCCTTGGCCTCTAACCGGCCAATCTCCTCGCCAATGGCGACCGCGTCGCCGGACTGGGCTAACGCTCGCAGCTCCTCGACCTTGGCTTCGAGTTCAGCAACGGGTTTTTCAAAATCGAGATAGCTGCGCATCAACTCACAATAGGGGTCAGCAAAGCCCTTCAACACCCCGAGATCGAAGGGCCGAACACAGCCTCCGTCACAGGGGCCGGCGAAGGCCGGACCTTGGCGTCAGGAAGGCTGCAAGTCAATATCCCGCCGTCCACCGACATCGGTTGCCCCAGCGCGCCCGTGCGCCACCGCACGCATACCCGCTTCATGGCGACATATCCGAGGTTCGATGCGCGGCTCGCACGCGTCCGGTGGGCACGGGCGGGCCGGGCGTCGGCAAGAGAACTGGGCTGAGGCTCCGTGAGCGGCGGACCTTGCGCACCATGACAGGCCGGTGGAGCTGCTTGGTCGCCTCCATGACATGGACGCCAGCGAAGGGCAGTGAGAGCCGTGCACCCGCCCGCTCCCATGCAACCGCCGCGCGCAGGAACAAACGGCCGCGCAAGGGAGGCACATAGAGCGCCTCTCCCCAGTTCTCAGGGGAAAACAGGCTGCGTCTAAGGAGCCCCGTGAGCTGCGAACGGCTGTAAGGCAGCCCCTGTCCGAAGGGGGTCGTGTCCATGCGCGCCCAGAGACCGCGCCGGTTGGGCACCACAACGATCATCCGCCCGCCCGGCGTCAGGATGCGCCACACTTCCGATAACAGATCCTCCGGCGCGTCGCTCGTCTCCAGCGCATGCACGATGATGACCCTGTCGATCGACGCATCGAGCAGCGGCTGCATGGCGGGGTCCACGAGCGCTGACGAGGAAATGCCATTCGGCGGCCAGTTCACCACCCCCTGCATGGCGGGCATGAAGGCAAGCGTCCGTTCCATGCGAGGGCGGAACGCCGTGAGGTAAGGCGTCGCATAGCCAATACCGAGGAGCCGTTGCCGGGGCATGTCGCCCCAAAGGCTGTCAATGGCGCGCCCTACCAATCGGCGGGCAACCACACCGAGCGGCGTCGCGTAGAAGCTCTTCAGATCGACGACATCGACAGGCATGGCCTCTCCCACAGTCCCTGAAGGTTGCCAGGGCGCGTCCGGCTATCAATGGGGCTGACGGCCGGTATGCGCAAGCGGCACTCTGGTCTTGCCCTCCGCCGCACATATCGCCATTTTCGCGCTAAGCCCGCGAGGCATGATCGCGGCTATAATTGCTCTTCGCGCTACCGGCGCAATCCCCACCCAGCCCCATGAGGTCGCCGATGCCTGCCCTGATCGAGGTGTTTCCCTGCCGCAGCGACAACATCGGCGTGCTGATCCATGATCCCGCGAGCGGCGCGACGGCCGCCATCGATGCGCCGGAAGCCGACCCCATCTTGGAGGTCCTCGCCGCCAGGAACTGGTCGCTGACGGATGTCCTGGTCACGCATAAGCATGCCGACCACGTCGAAGGTATCCTGCCGCTCAAGGACCGCTATGATCTCACCGTCACGGGCCCGGGCGCCGAGGCCGACGCCATTCCAGGGCTCGACGTCGCCGTGCATGAAGGCGACGTGGTGAAAGTCGGCACGCTTGAGGCCAAGGTCATCGCCACGCCCGGGCACACCGCCGGCCATATCGCCTACTGGTTTGCGAAGGAGGAGGCGCTGTTCGCCGGCGACACCCTGTTTGCGCTCGGCTGCGGTCGTCTCTTTGAGAACTCGCCTGAGGAGATGTGGCAATCCCTCCAGAAGCTCGCCGCCCTTCCGGATGCCGCCCGCCTCTATTGCGGCCACGAATACACGCAATCCAACGCCCGCTTCGCGCTGGCCGTCACCCCGGACGATCCCGCCCTGCAGAAGCGAGCCGCCGCCATCGATGCCCTCCGTGCCGCTGGCAAGCTCACCATCCCTTCGACGCTTGGTGAGGAAAAGGCGACGAACCCCTTCCTGCGCGCGAACGAGCCCGCCTTGGCGAAGGCCGTGGGCCTCGAAAACGGGCGTGCCGCCGAGGTCTTCGCCGCTCTGCGGCGGTGGAAGGACAAGTTCTGAAGCGGCGCTCGGCCTGACGGAAAGAATCCCGCCCGCTCTGCCGACGCTGATCAGCTTTGCCGACTGCGCATTGGCTTCCGGCTTGCAGCGGGACGGGATGCCACGAAAGCGCCGAATACGATCAGCGCGCAGGCAATCGCCAATGCGATGGTGGCCTCGGCAAAGCCGAGTGCGACGAGGAGGAGGGTTGAAATCACCGGCGTCGCATAGGCGGCAACCCCGAGAAATCCGATATCGCCCCGCTTCACACCGAAATCCCAGCAGTAGAAGGCGGCGCCGAGCGGCCCGATGCCGAGAACCACAATTGCCAGCCATTGCCACCAGAATTCCGGCCATATCGTCACCTCGAACGCGAGGTGGCACAGGGCGCTCAGAAATGATGTGGCAAGGCAGAAACCGGCGACCGCATCCGTCGGAACCGTCCCGAAGGCACGCGACACCAGGGAATAGATCGCCCAGATCACGGCGGCGCCCAAGGCCGAGAGATATCCCGGGACATAGGCCCCGCTGAAGGACAGGTCCTGCTTGCTGAAGATGAGGACGAGCACGCCGCCGAAGCCGAGGATGGCGCCGAGAACCTGGGCCGGCCGCAGCTTCTCGCCCGGGAGCAACGACGAGAACAAGACGATGAGCAAAGGCCAAAGATAGTTGATCAGTCCCGCCTCCGCCGGCGGCGCGATGCGTAGTGCGGCAAAATAAAGGGCGTGGTAGCCGAAAAGGCCGCTGACGCCGACGAACCAGACCCGCCACGGCTGTCGCAACGCGGCGATGCCGGAGGGCTTTATGATCCAAGAGGCGCAACCGAGAAGGCCGCCGAGGGCGAAAGTCATGGCTGCGAGCTGAAACGGCGGCACTTGGCCGGATGCCGCCGTCAACGCGGCGAGAAGTGACCAGAGAGCAATGGCACCCAGGCCGATCCGGGTCGCCCCCGTCAACGCGATCATGCCTGCCACCCCCGCGATCCCCGCGCCTGGAACATTTTGCTGCCGTTGAATCTGGCTGGGAACAAAAGGTCCAGAGCCGTCACGATAGAGGACGTCCGCGCGCAGAACCGCCTGCAGCTTCTGGGCGCGACACTCTAGCGTGGCTTATGCATCAAGGATCAGCCGTTGGCTATATATTGGGCACCGTTGATGGTCAGGACCGAGCCGGTCATGAACGCGGCCTTGTCCGACGCGAGAAACACGACGGCAGCGGCGATTTCCTCCGCCTTGCCAAGCCGGCCAGCAGGAATGCCCGAAACGATCTTGGCGAGAGTGTCTGCCGGAACTGCTGCCACCATATCGGTGTCGATGTAACCCGGGCAAATGCAATTCACCGTGACGCCCTTAGGAGCATTTTCAAGCGCAAGCGCCTTGGTGAAACCGATGACACCGGCCTTCGCGGCCGAATAGTTCACCTGACCTACCTGCCCCTTCTGGCCATTGATGGAGGAAATATTGATGATGCGCCCGAACCCGCGGGTGCGCATACCTTCGATCACGGGCTTGGTCATGCAGAACATGCTGTTCAAATTGGCGTGGATGACCGCCGACCACTGCTCGTAGCTCATGCGGTGGAACATGCTGTCCCGGGTGATGCCTGCATTGTTCACCAGGATCTCGACCGGGCCGAGATCTTCGGCAACGCGGTTCAGTCCAGCGGTACAAGCCTCGGGATCACCGGCGTCCCATCGGTAGCTCTTGATACCAGTCTCAGCGGAGAAGGCACTCGCAGCCTGCTCATTTCCAGCAAAGGTCGCAGCGACTCTGTAGCCGTCAGCGTGAAGCGCCTTAGAGATCGCGGCGCCGATGCCACGAGTGCCGCCTGTGACCACCGCTACCTTGGACATGAGTACCTCCCACAATCGATTCTTGTGAACGCCAGCTGTCAGACATACTCACCATGCCTGGCGCCGGAAGTTGCCGACGCCAGGCCGATTGGGCGATCGCCCGGAGAGTGGGCGCCCAAGCCCAAACGCGGGGCTTATCGCTCCACCGTCAAAGCAATCCCCATGCCGCCGCCGATGCAGAGCGTGGCAAGGCCCTTCTTGGCATCACGCCGGACGAGTTCATGCAGCAGCGTCGTCAGGATGCGCGCGCCCGACGCCCCGATCGGATGACCGATGGCGATGGCACCGCCGTTGACATTGACCTTACTGGTATCCCAGCCGAGATCCCGGTTGACGGCGATGGCTTGTGCCGCAAAGGCCTCGTTAGCCTCGATGAGATCGAGGTCGTCCACCTTCCAGCCGGCTTTGGCGAGGGCCTTGCGCGCCGCCGGGATGGGCCCGGAGCCCATGACGGCCGGCTCGACACCCGCCGTGGCCCAGGACACGATCCGCGCCAGCGGCTTCAAGCCGCGCTTCTCGGCAGCCGCCGCGCTCATCAGCACAAGCGCCGCCGCGCCGTCGTTCAGACCTGACGCATTAGCCGCGGTGACAGTGCCCTCCTTCGAGAAAGCCGGGCGCAGCTTGGCCATAGCTTCGAGCGTGGCGCCATCACGAATATACTCGTCGGTGTCGACCACGATGTCGCCCTTCCGCGAGGCGACGGTGACCGGCGCGATCTCATCCTTGAAACGGCCCTCCTTCTTCGCGGCCTCGGCCTTGTTCTGCGAGGCGACCGCGAAGGCATCCTGCTCCTCGCGCGAGATCTGCCATTTGGTCGCGACGTTCTCGGCAGTTACGCCCATGTGATAGCCGTGGAAGGCATCCCAGAGCCCGTCCTTGATCATCGTGTCGACGAATTGAATGTCCCCGAACTTGGTGCCGGCGCGCATATGCGCGGCGTGCGGTGACAGGCTCATCGATTCCTGGCCGCCAGCGACGATGATGTCCGCATCGCCATTGGCGATCTGCTGCAGGCCGAGGGCAACCGCGCGCAGGCCCGAGCCGCAGACCTGATTGAGCCCCCAAGCGGTTTTCTCAACGGGAATGCCGGCCTTCATGGCCGCCTGACGGGCCGGGTTCTGGCCCTCGCCCGCTGCAAGTACCTGGCCAAGAATCACCTCATCCACCTCGTCGGCGGCAACGCCGGCCTTGCCAAGCGCTGCGGTGATCGCAGTGGCACCCAGCACGTGGGCCGGCAACGATGCGAAAGACCCGTTAAACGAGCCCACGGGCGTGCGTGCCGCTGCAACAATGACGATATCGTCCGAGGCCATCCTCAGTCTCCTGTTCTGTCGGCGAGCCCCGCGAGAGATCGCAGTGCTCTTCTCTTATAGATGCTATTTGGCTGGCGCATTTGACAGGCGTCAAGCATATCAGCTTCACACCACGAGCCGATCCTCTCAGTGTGCATCGCAAACAAATGAGTTTCCGATGCCCATATAACGTCATATCCTTCTCATGGGCGGAGCTGCGACGCACAAGAGGCTTAAGTAGGGCAAAAAGCTCAAGGATACAGCCGTTGTAGCTAAGGTTGACAGGGAATCGGACAAAGGCAGCCATGGCGAATGAAACCAAGCCGGTCGTCATCAAGAAATACGCTAATCGACGCCTCTACCACACGGGCAGCAGCACCTATGTGACGTTGGAAGATCTGGCCAACATGGTCAGGACCGGTGAAGATTTCGTCGTTTATGATGCGAAAACGAGCGAGGACATTACCCGCTCCGTATTGACCCAGATCATTTTCGAGGAAGAGAACAAACACGGTGAACACCTTCTTCCCGTAGCTTTCCTCCGGCAGCTCATCCGCTTCTATGGCGACAGCATGCAGGCACTCGTGCCGCGCTATCTCGAGTTTTCGATCGATAACCTGACGCGGGACCAGCAGAAGCTGCGGGAGACGATGAGCCAAACATTTGGACCCGCCGCGGCCTTTCAGGCGATGGAGGAGCAGGTTCGCGCCAACATGACAATGTTCAGCGAGGCCCTGCGTCTTTTCACGCCGTTCTCAGGCGGAGCCGGAATTCAGCCGAGCGCCTCAAACGCCGCGCCCCCGACACCCAAAGCGCCCATGGACGAGGACGATCTCGGCGAGCTCAGACGGCAGGTATCGGAAATGCAGGCCAGGCTCGATCGGATCGGTAAGGATTGATCGAACCGGCCCGGTCAAGATCCGATCGCCTGGTTACCTGGGATGTACCTGGCCCCTGCCAGGCCAGCGCCGGGCCAAAGATCGGATCGCTCGGGCAATCCGCGATCAGGACCTCCCTGACGCAGGTGAGCGCGGGAGAGATGTCTCTGGCTAATCCGCAATGGCAGGATTTGTGGGCTAGCTTGCCCGCAAATCAACGAGGGGCGGCAGGACACGGCGACGGCGTGCGGTGGAGAGCTGCGGCCCTTCATCCCATAATGCGGCGGGGCCGATGTAGTCCCCCTGAAGGTAGGTCACGCCCCAGTCGGCCAGAATTGATGCCGTTTCCCGGTCCTCGACCCATTCCGCTACGGTGGCGATGCCGAGGTGCTGTGCAAGTTCAACCAAGGTGCGTGTGAAGAAGCGATCTTCCCGCGACCGGGAAAGATTGCAGACAAAGCTGCCATCGATCTTGAGGATATCGACTGGGAAGCTCCTGAGATGTCTGAAGGAGGTATGCCCGGAACCGAAATCATCGATAGCGATGGTCACTCCGAGAAGCTTCAGCGTGGCCAGTCGCCCCTGCACGATATGCGGATCATCGATCGCTGCAGTTTCGGTCAACTCGACGATGAGCCGCTGCGCGACCGACGGATTTGCGCCGAGATGGGCCGTAAAAGCCGCCCAGGTGTCGTTGGTTCGCAGTGTCAAAGGAGAGATGTTGATCGCGAGCCGTGCGGTCGGCGCCTTGATGAGGTGGTTTACCGCCAGTTGGAGAACACGGTAGTCGAACAGCGGGATGACCCCGTGGCGCTCGGCGAGCGGGACCGCTTCAGCCGCACCCATGATGGTGCCGTCTGCAAGCCTGATGCGTACGAGGGCCTCGTGGAAGGCAAGCTCATGGGTTTTGGCAGAGACCACGGGCTGGCCAGCGAGCATGACCTGCTGCTCGTTGAGCAGCCGGACAGGATCCACCAACGTACCGAGCTCCGGCGAGGTGACCACTGCCGGCGCCGCGACTTCCTGGTCGGCGATGACCTGGGTCACGAGCGCGAACTCAGCGGATCGCCGGCCATCAGCGAACCGCTGCTTGGCCGACCGCAAGGCATCGCTGGCATGGTGCAGGAGGGCCTCCACGCTGCAGCCCTGATCAGGAACCTGCGCAGCGCCCATGCGCACCCTGAGCTGGACCGCGCCGCGCCTTGTATTGGCGGGGGTAGCCTCCACGGCACGCGCCATACGTTCGGCAATGCCACGCACCTGCGCGACGGGGCAGCCGCGCAGCAACACCGCGAATCGGTTGCTCGCGTGGCGGATGATCTGGTCACGGCGACGCGCGACCTTGCCGACCCGGCCGGCGACAATGTTCAGCGCTTCGTCCGCTGCATCGGACCCGAATCTGCCGTTCAAATCATCGAGATTATCGAGGGCCAGAACGAGAAGGGTGAAAGAAACGCCGCTGCGTCCCGCCTCACTCATGCCGGAAGCCAAGGCCTCGGCCAGGTGAGCCCAATTCGTCATCACGCCGGCAGCCCCCGCATCAGGCGGGCACTCCGACTGCAGATCCCTCATTTGCGCCTTCTGCGCCATTCCGATCCGCCTTGGAAGCCCTGAAACAGGCCACTCTTTTCGATCTTGGGAACGGCCACGCCGGTTCGCGCGCTCCGTACCCCGCGTTCTGGGTCACTATAGCGCATGCTGTTTGGAATTGGTTAATGAAACGTCAAGAAATGAAAGGGTTGCCGGCAAATTTACACAATCTACTATAGCGAGCAGGTGAGCGAAATTGCACGCAGGGCACCACGGCAGCAGCCAATGCAGCTCGCATAAGCAAAAAGCCCGGCAGAGCCGGGCCTTTACGAAGAAGCAGGACGCTATCCTTATCAGGCTTCGGCGCGTGCCTTAAGAACCTGACGGCCCCGGTACATGCCGGTCTTGAGGTCGACATGGTGCGGACGACGCAGCTCGCCAGAATCCTTGTCCTCGACATAGGTCGGCTGCTTCAGAGCGTCGGCGGACCGGCGCATGCCACGCTTCGATGGCGATGTTTTTCTTTTCGGAACGGCCATGACAAACTCCGCGCGATGAGCCGTGGATAAGCGCGAGCGGCTTCAGGCTCCCGGATCATCCAGCAATCAAAAGGATGCGGGCTTATACAGGGTCAGGCGCGCGCTGGCTAGCCCCTATGAGAGATTTAAAACCCTGGTCGGCGGAAATGCGGCCGGGCTCACGACACGCTCGACATCCGTGTCCGGATCTCCCATCAGCCAGAGGGATCGAACTTCGCTGAGATCACAGGTGCGTGCAAGAAATCGTCGCGCCGGGCATGCGCGCGCCGATGCGACCGGCGTAGACGGACATGTAGCGGCTTGGACGGCGGGCGTCGCGTTGAAGCGGGTTCGGGAGCGCCGCCGCGAGCAAGGCCGCCTCGCGCCGCGACAACTGCTTCGCCGCCTTACCGAAATAATGCCGCGCCGCCGCCTCGGCCCCGAAGATCCCCTCGCCCCATTCGGCAACGTTGAGATAGACCTCCATCGTGCGCGGCTTTCCCCAGACGATATCGACCATCATCGACAGCGGGATTTCGAGACCCTTGCGGATGTAGGATCGGCCGGGCCAGAGGAAGACGTTCTTCACGGTCTGCATGGTGATGGTCGACGCACCGCGTGCTGGTCCGTCATCCCCCGCACCATCGAGAACATCGTTCAACGCGACCCAGTCCACCCCGCCATGGCTGCAGAAGCGCGCGTCCTCCGCAGCGACGACAGCCCTGACAAGCTCCGGTGATATGCTCTCGAGCGGCACCCATTGCCGGTCGACCGGGGCCAGCGCGATCCACCGCCCGATCATCAGTGTCGATACGGGAGGTACGAAACGATAAAGCAATGCGATGACGACGGGCAGCGCCAGGATGATGAAGACAACGCGCCAGACCATGCGGCGAATGGGAAAGCGGCGCCTGGATCTGCGTGTTTTCGTCGGGCTCGTGGCAGCCTCCACTACATCCGACGTCGCTGCCTTCTGCACATGCAAGCGCGCACCTCCCAATGTGATCAGCGCCAGGCCCCGCCGATCGCGAACGCCGCCTCCGGATGATACGAATTGTCGTCGCAGCTTAGCCCAGACAAGCTACCGAAAAACAGACCGAACTGACGTAAGGGGCTGCAAAATTCCGTCAGGCATGCGAAGGACGGGCCATGCGGAATGAGGACACGCAAGGGAGCACGACTTGCAGCAGGACAGCCATGTCGCATTCGCGGATCGCCTGACGCAGGTCGCTGCGGGCGTGGAGAAGGCCCTTGCCGGCTTTCTCGCGCCTCAAGCTCGCGAAGGTGAGATCGCTCGCCCCGAACGACTGATGGCCGCGATGCGCCATGCTGTCCTTGGGGGCGGCAAACGGCTGCGCCCTTTCCTCGTCATCGAGGCAGCGCGGCTTCTCGGGCGTGACATGGACCATGTGATGAACGCGGCCTGCGCAGTGGAAGTGCTGCATTGCTATTCCCTCGTCCATGACGACCTGCCCGCCATGGATGATGATGACCTCCGGCGCGGCCGCCCGACCGTCCATGTCGCCTTCGACGAGGCGACCGCAATTCTCGCGGGAGACGCCCTGCTGACGCTGGCCTTCGAACTCGCGGCGACGCCGCATGCCCCCGAGGATGCGCAGGTCCATCTTGAGCTCGTGCGTGGGCTTGCGCGGGCCGCAGGGCTCGGTGGGATGGTCGGCGGTCAGGTCCTCGACCTCACGGCGGAAGGGCGCTACGGCGACGGCCCGCCCGGCGAGGCTGGCATCCGCACCCTGCAGGCCATGAAGACCGGCGCGCTGCTCGCCTTCTCCGTGGAGGCTGGCGCCATTCTCGGTCGCGCAACTGCGAGGGAACGAGGCGCACTGGCAGCTTATGGCAAGGCGCTCGGCGCAGCCTTCCAGATCGCCGACGACGTGCTTGATCGGGAAGCCGACGAGGTTGCGATGGGCAAGCGCACGGCCAAGGACGCCGGCAAGGGCAAGGGAACCCTCGTGGACATACTGGGTTTGCCGGCCGCGCGAGCTCAGCGGGACGCCCTCGCCGCGGAGGCGATCGCGGCGCTCTCCGGCTTCGGCCCCCAGGCGGACATCCTGCGCGACGCGGCCCGTTTCACCGCGCAGCGGCAGACTTGATCACACCGATACCTGGGTGCCGACCTCGACGACCCGGCCCGTCGGAATCTGGAAAAAGTCCGTCGCGTCGCTGGCGTTGCGCGCGAGCGCTATGAAAAGTTTGTCCTGCCACAAGGGCATGCCCGACTGGGCGGCAGGCCGGATGGAACGGCGTGAGAGGAAAAACGATGTCGACATGATGTCGAACTTGAAGCCGAGCTTGCGCAGGATGGCGAGGCCACGGGGCACGTTCGGCATTTCCATGTAGCCGAATTTCATCTCGATCCGCCAGAAGCTGTCTGTCAGATGCTCGACGGCGACGCGCTCGGCGTTGCTCACGCGCGGAGTGTCAGCCGTGCGCACTGTCAGGACTACGTTCTTCTCATGCAGAACTTTGTTGTGCTTCAGGTTGTGCAACAAGCTCGAAGGCGCTGTGTCCGGATCGCTGGTCAGGAAAACCGCCGTGCCCTTGACCCGGTGCGGAGGGCTCTTCTCCAGCATGTTGATAAGCTCGGTCAGCGGCACATCCGTCTTGCGGGTCTTCGAGAAGAGAATCGCGCTACCCCGCACCCAGGTCCACATGATGAGGATGAGCACGGCCGCCATCATCAGCGGCACGAAACCTCCCGAGAATAACTTCAGCAGGTTGGCGGAGAGGAAAGCGAGATCGATGGTCAGGAAGGGTGCCATCAGCGCGAAGGCAGCCATGAAAGCCCAGCGCCAGCCCTTCCAGATAAAGATGATGGCCAGAATGCCGTCGACCACCATCGCCCCAAACACGGAGATGCCATAGGCGTGGGACAAAGCGCTTGATGTGCCGAACATGACGACGAGAAGCAGTACGCCGATCAGAAGCAGCGAGTTGACACGCGGGATGTAGAACTGCCCCGAATGCGACGCGGAGGTGAAACGGATCAACATGCGTGGCAGCAGACCGAGCTGGATCGCTTGGCGCGTCAGCGAGAACGCTCCGGTGATAACCGCCTGGCTGGCGATGATCGTGGCCAGGGTCGCCAAGCAGATGAAAGGTACCAGGAGCGCCTCCGGCACCATGCGATAGAACGGGTTGTCCGCCGCCGCCGGATTGCTCAGGACAAGCGCGCCTTGTCCGAAATAGTTGAGCACCAGTGCGGGAAACACGAAGCAGAGCCAGGCCGCCCGTATCGGCCCGCGTCCGAAATGCCCGAGATCGGCATAGAGCGCCTCCGCACCTGTCACGGACAGACAGACGGCGCCGAGAATGAAGAGCGCGATACCGGGGTGATGCACGAGAAAGGCAATGCCGTGGATCGGGTTTATCGCCCGGAAGACATCCGGATCATCGGCGATATGGATGAGCCCGAGCCCGGCAAGGCTCAGAAACCACAACGCCATGATCGGCCCGAAGAGCGCTGCGACTTTTCCCGTTCCGCGGCTCTGGACCGTGAACAGGGCGACCAGGATCAAGAGCGTGATCGGGACGACATAGGGGTCGAGCTCAGGGGTGGTGAGCTTGACGCCCTCCACTGCCGATAAAACCGAAATCGCCGGCGTGATGACGGCATCGCCGTAAAAGAGGGCCGCTCCCAGCGCGCCGAGCATGAGGACGGCCATCCGGCCTTTTCGTATGCTGCGCTGAACAAGGGCCACCAGCGTGAGCGTGCCACCCTCACCGTTGTTATCCGCTCTCAGCAGGACCAGCACATATTTGAAAGTCACAACCAGGATCAGCGACCACAGGATCAGCGACAGGACGCCGAGCACAGTCTCTCGCAGCGTCACCGCCGAGCCCCCGGTCGCGACCGCGATCGCTTCGCGCATCGCATAGAGCGGGCTGGTGCCGATATCGCCGAAGACGACCCCGACCGCACCCAACATCAATATGGGAAAGGACGCCGAATGGGACTGGCCTTCGCCATCATCGGCATCGGGGACGGCGTCGGCGCCGTCCCGCTCTCTCAACGCCACATCCTTATGCATGGAGACCTGCCATGGTGTCGGCTTCTGGCAGGAATACCCGATGGCCCATCATCTCACCCGAGCCCCTCGGTGCATCTGCAGCGGACCGGAACCGGCAACGCATGACGCATCAACGCCCAAGCTTGAACACAGTTCCCACGACTGCCAGCGAACCCACATAGGCACCCCACCCGCGAAAATCGACCGAACCAATTCCGTGCCTCGTGCTCTCGCCGGCCACGGAAGACACGCCCTATTCGGCCGCGCGCCTCTCGCCGGTGCCGAAGCGCCGCTCGATATAGTCGGAGACAAGAGCCTTGAAGTCGGCGGCAAGCGTCGGCCCGCGCAACGTCATGGCCTTGGCACCGTCGATGAAGACGGGAGCGGCGGGCATCTCGCCCGTTCCCGGCAGCGAAATACCAATATCGGCGTGCTTCGATTCGCCGGGACCGTTGACGATGCAGCCCATGACGGCGACGTTCAGCGCCTCCACACCGGGATAGCGCGCCTTCCATTCCGGCATGGACGTGGAGATCCATGTCTGTATGTCACGCGCCAGTTCCTGGAAAACGGTCGAGGTGGTCCGCCCGCAACCCGGACAAGCCGCCACCAGCGGCACGAAGGTGCGGAAGCCCATTGTCTGCAGGAGTTCCTGCGCCGCCTTCACCTCCAGCGTGCGATCCCCACCAGGTTCGGGCGTCAGGGAGAAGCGAATAGTATCGCCAATGCCGTCCTGCAAAAGAATGCCAAGGGCGGCTGACGACGCCACGATGCCCTTGGAGCCCATGCCCGCTTCCGTAAGGCCGAGATGGAGCGCATAGTCCGAACGGCGGGCAAGCTCACGGTAGACGGCGATCAAGTCCTGGATGGCAGATACCTTCGCGGACAAGATGATGCGATTGCGGGGCAAGCCGATCTCCTCGGCCCTCTCCGCCGAGATAAGCGCCGACTGGATCATTGCCTCCTGCGTCACGGCGCGAGCCGGCAACGGACGGGCGGCCGCGGCATTCTCGTCCATCAGCCGGGTGAGGAGTTCCTGGTCGAGCGAGCCCCAGTTGGCGCCGATCCGCACCGCCTTGCCGCGTCGAGCCGCCTCCTCGACGATCATGCCGAACTGCCGGTCCTTCTTCTCCTTGAAGCCGACGTTGCCTGGATTGATGCGATATTTATCAAGCGCCTCGGCGCAAGCGGGATGGTCGGCCAGCAGCTTGTGCCCGATGAAGTGAAAGTCGCCGACGATCGGTACATTGACGCCGCGCGCGCGGAGCTTGTCGCGGATGTGCGGGACGGCGCGCGCCGCCTCATCGCGGTCAACGGTGATACGCACGAGCTCAGATCCCGCGCGCGCCAGCGCGGCAACCTGCGCCACCGTACCGTCGATATCGGCGGTGTCGGTATTGGTCATGGACTGGACGGCGACAGGGGCGCCGCCGCCCACCATCACGTTCCCAACGGTCACCCCGACCGTGCGGTGGCGCGGCTTCGGACCACTCAGTTCAGGCATAGCTTCGGGTAGGGCCATCAGGGCGGAACTCATGGGTGGACACTCTTATCCGCCGGCGCGGAGCACTTCAAGGCGCAGGTGCGACAGCCTTGGAGGTTCACGCCTTCGCACCACAATGACCACAGAGGCCGGTGATCTCGATCACCTCGGCGCGCGGCGTGAACTGCGCTTTGCGGCGGATGCCCTGCATGGCGGCGCTCAGCTCGGGTGAGGATACCTCGTCGACCCCGCCGCAACTCTCACAGATCAGAAAGATCACGAGTTCGTCGGTGGCATGCTGGTGCGGGCAGGCGACAAAGGCATTCTGCGTGGCGAGTTTGTGAATGAGGCCGTGTTCGAGGAGAAAGTCCAGCGCCCGATAAACGGTGATCGGCGCCATCCGTCGTTCGTGACGCCGGGCCAGATCCTCGACGAGATCATACGCGCCCAAGGGGCGATGGGTAGCGAGCAACGTTTCCAGAACCTCGCGACGGATAGGTGTCAAACGCACGCCAAGGCGCTCGCACAGGGCCTCGGCCGCAGCGAGCGCCTGCGGCGCCTCGGCCGCACGCACCTGCGCGTGGTCGCAACCATGCCCGTGAGAGTGACCATGAGCATCGCCATGGCCTTGCAGATGGCCGTGGCCGGGATGTCCCGCATCGTCCGGGCGGAGACCCGTTCGGGATGGAGACCTCGTCCCAGACACCGCGTTCTTGGAAATCGCGTTCTTGGAAATCGTCACTGCCGGCAATCTCACCTCGCTTGCCGCTGTCCCGCCACCGCTGCCGTCTGCCCGCGGCCTCGAAGCCGCCGGTCCGATCATACCGGCTAGCGCCGCCGGGCTCCAGTATCTCGCCACTTGCGTATCACGGACCGTGCGTCACGCGCCAGTGTGGCCGGGTTCGACCCTGCCTCACCTCCATACATCGTGACGCTCGCCAGCAACTTGAAGGGGCCTTACGACTGCCCTGTGACAATGGCTTCATGCAAGAGTGATAGAGCCTCTGCGCTTTGCAGTTGCGTCGCAGCATGCGAGTAGTATGGCTTGGCAGCTGTTAAGGCTTGGCAGCCGGTTGAATACCCTCGAAGAGCTTCCTTCCCTTCGCCTCAAGATCACGCTTTGATTTTCCCTGAGGAGTAACATCATGTCACTGAAATCGCGGACGGCTGTCGTGACCGGGTCAACGAGCGGGATCGGCCTTGCCATTGCTCGTGCTTTCGCGAGCGACGGCGCCAATGTGGTGATCAACGGTTTCGGCGACGCCGCGGCGATCGAGAAGGAGCGCAGCGGCATCGAGAAGGACTTCGGCGTCAAGGCCGCGTATGTCGCAGCCGACCTCACCAAGGGTGAGGAATGCGCCAAGCTGATCACCGAGGCGGAGAAGACCTTCGGCGCGGTCGATGTGCTCGTGAACAACGCCGGCATCCAGCACGTGGCACCGATCGAGGAATTCCCGCCGGAGAAGTGGGACATGATCATCGCCCTCAACCTCTCCGCGGCTTTCCATGCCACTCGCGCCGCCGTGCCGGGGATGAAGGCGCGCAAATGGGGCCGCATCATCAATACCGCCTCGGCTCATGCCCTTGTCGCCTCGCCCTTCAAATCGGCCTATGTCGCGGCCAAGCATGGCATCGCCGGCCTTACAAAGACGGTGGCGCTCGAAACAGCGACCTTCGGCATCACCTGCAACGCGATCTGCCCCGGCTATGTCTGGACACCGCTTGTCGAAAAGCAGATCCCGGACACGGCCAAGGCACGCGGGCTGACGGAAGAGCAGGTTAAACGCGACGTGCTGCTCGCCGCCCAGCCCACCAAGGAATTCGTCACGGTGGAAGAGGTGGCGGCGCTCGCGCTGTTCCTCACGTCCGATGCGGCGCGGTCGATCACCGGGTCGCTGCAGCAGATCGATGGCGGGTGGGTCGCTGAATAGCGGACGGGTATGATGACGCGCCCAGCACCACAAGCGGCGCCTGCGGGTGCGCTGCATAGCGTGCTCTATATGCCGGCCAGCAATCGCCGCGCGATCGAGAAGGCGCGGTCGCTCAAGGCCGATGCGATCATCCTCGACCTCGAGGATGCGGTGGCACCGGCCATGAAGGCTGCGGCGCGTGGAGCGATGCGAGAGGTTCTCGGCCCCGAGGGCCTGCTCGCCGGGCTCCGCGTCATCCTGCGCATCAATGGCCTCGACACGGATTTCGGGATCGAGGACGTCGCGGCGCTCGCCGACGCACCGTATTGGCCCGAGGCGGTGCTCATCCCCAAGGTGTCCGGGGCGGATGATCTCCTGCGCGCCCGCAAGGTCCTTAGCCAGGCGGGCGCGCCAGCCGAGCTGGCCTTGTGGGCGATGATCGAGACGCCGGCAGGCCTCCTGAACCTGCGCGAAATCGTCATGTCTGCGCCGGAAACAGGTCTTACGTGCCTTGTCGTCGGGGCTAACGACATCGCCAAGGAAACCCGCCTGCGCGTCGGGCCGGGTCGTGCGACCCTCCTGCCCTTGCTGTCATCGATCGTGGTCGCCGCGCGCGCTGGCAACCTTGCCGCCCTGGACGCGGTCTATAACGTGATCGGAGATACGGAAGGCTTCGCGGCAGAATGTGCCCAGGGCCGCGACCTGGGCTTCGATGGCAAGACGGTGATCCATCCGAGCCAGATCGCTCCCGCCAAGGCGGCCTTCGCTCCCTCTGCCGAGGAGATCGCCGAGGCAGAGGCAATCATTGCCGCCTTCGCGCTCCCTGAGAACGCGGGTGCCGGCGCCATCTCGCTCGAAGGGCGGATGGTCGAACGGCTCCATCTTGTCATGGCCGAGCGAATTCTGTCCGAGCGGTAGCCCCACCGGCGCGTCGCTATCGCAGGACACGGAAAAGATGGCCGTGACGCCTTTCGGGTTCCTTTCCTTTGAGGAGGAAGGCAGTCCCGCGCCAGCGAGACGTCGGGCGAGCACATGCCGGCGGACGTGCGCGGAGGCTGCATGCCCAGCCTGCGCCTGCGACGCCACTTCCCTCGAGAGAAGGGATCAGCGCCGCGCGCATTACCGAAAGTTGCGCCCGATAAGGAGCGTCTCTTGATTACGCGCCTTTCTTGGCGCGCTCGATGGCCTTGCGAATGAGATCCTTTGCCTCGTCAGCATCGCCCCAGCGCGAGATCTTCACCCATTTGTTGGGCTCGAGATCCTTGTAGTGCTCGAAGAAATGCTCGATCTGCTTCAACGTGATGTCGGGCAGGTCACTGTAGTTCTGCACCCGATCGTAGCGCTTCGTCAGCTTCGGCGCGGGAACCGCGATGATCTTCTCGTCGCCGCCGGATTCGTCCTCCATCAGGAGAACTCCAACAGGGCGGCAAGCCATGACCGCACCCGGGATGATCGCACGCGTATTGGCAATCAGCACGTCGCAGGGGTCGCCATCGTCCGACAGGGTGTGCGGAATGAAGCCGTAATTGCCGGGGTAGCGCATTGCCGTGTAGAGGAAGCGGTCCACAACCAGGGTTCCGGCCTCCTTGTCGAGCTCATACTTGATAGGCTCGCCGCCGATAGGCACCTCAATCACAACATTGATGGTATCGGGGGGATTGGAGCCGATCTTGACGGCATCGAGACGCATAGGGACCTCTTACGCATTGTTGCATTGCACCATGTCGGCGTGCGTTCATAGCCGCCCGCCCCATGGGGCCGCAAGCCCCGAATAGCCAGCCAATCGAATTTGAAACGTCGAGCCAACCTGGAAGGCGACGGCTCAGCGTAGCCGGGCACCGCGCCGTGCTCCGGCAGCTCTAAGGAAAAGTGAAGGCCACTTTCTCCAGCGTGACCCCGCTGAAACGCACCGGAGCCGTTCCGGCACGCCGGCCACCCAACCGTTCGTAGAACGTACAGGCCCGCGCATTGTCAGCCAGCGCCCAGACCACCAACCCCTTGAGGCCGCTGGACGCGAGATCTCGGCGTGCCGTGGCAAACAGTCGCGTGCCAAGGCCGAGCCCCTGGAACAATGGATCGAGATAGAGCTCGTCGATCTCGCCGCGCTGGGTCATGTTCAGCGTGCGGCTTGGACCATAGCTCACATAGCCGCCGATGCGGTCTCCAAGATCGAGAACAAGTAGGGGACGTTCACGGCGGATCATGGCCGACCACCAGACCGGCCCGCGCTTGGCTATCATGCGTTCAAGCGCCAGACCCGGGAGGACGCCGCGGTAGGCTTCCCTCCAGGCTGCGTCATGCACGTCCGTGAGACCCGGCACATCGGCGGGGACTGGACGACGGACACTGACGACGAGCTCACCCATAACAATGATCCTAAGGCCATATCGGGGTCTGCGACAAGGGCCGTAAAAGGGGGTAGCGGCGACTTGACTAAAATCCCCTTCACAACATTGAGAAACGCGAGGCGAATGCTCAGATTGCACGGGGACTGGCGCAAGGGGAAATATCTTTCTCCCATGCCGCATCCCCATTCCCTGGACCGGCGGTGATTGCCGGTTCGCCAACGGCCTGCTATGGGCGAGGCCATAGAGGCTGATTTCGAGGATCCGTGCTCAACCGATTACTGAAGCCTGAATTGCGCTACGCCCGGCGCATGGCCCGCATCGCCCGATGGGACCGTCCGCTTGGCGGGCTCCTCGACCGCGCGAACGCTTTCGCCAGCATGCTGTTCGTCGATCACGGCATCTTCCGCGTTATCTATCTCAACCGTCACCGCGTGACCGACCGCTTCTGGCGAGCGGCGCAGCCCACGCCAGCACAATTGCGCGCCATCGCCCGGCAGGGGATAAGGACGATCATCAATCTGCGTGGAGGACGCGACTATGGCTCCTGGCCGCTCGAGCGTGACGCCTGCGCGGCGGCCGGTCTTAGCCTGAAGGAGTTCGTGCTGCGTTCGCGCGAGGCGCCGGACAAGGAAACCCTGTTCGCCGCGCGCGACCTGTTGGCGGACCTCGAGTATCCCGTACTCGTCCACTGCAAGTCCGGTGCCGACCGCGCTGGCTTCATGGCCGCGCTTTTCCTTCTGATCGCCGAAAAGAAGCCCGTTGCTGAAGCCAAGCGCCAGCTCTCAGCCCGCTATGGCCATTTCCGTTTCGCCAAAACGGGCATTCTCGACGCCTTCCTCGATCTCTACGAACGCGAAGGAGAAGCCAAGGGCATCGACTTCTTCACCTGGGTGGACAAGCACTACGACCCAGAGGCGCTGAAGCGCGATTTCAAAACACGCTTCTGGTCCGACATGGCTGTCGACCGCCTGCTGCGTCGCGAGTAGTCATTACGCCGGCTGCGTCTCACCATCATCAGCCAGCTGCAGCCGATGGAAATTGGCATAAAGGCCGCCGGCTGCGACCAGATCGTCATGGCGGCCGGTTTCGGCGATCCGTCCCCGATCCATCACCACGATGAGATCAGCCTGCCGCACCGTCGAAAGCCGGTGGGCTATGACCAGCGTCGTGCGGCCCTGCATCAGCTCCGCAAGAGCGTCCTGCACGAGCCGCTCAGATTCCGCATCGAGTGCCGACGTCGCCTCATCGAGAAGCAGGATCGGCGCATTCTTGAGAATGGCGCGGGCGAGCGACAGCCGCTGGCGCTCGCCGCCGGAAAAGCGCGAGCCGCGATCGCCCGCGCGCGTCTCGTAACCCTCCGGCAGCCGCATGATGAAGTCGTGTGCCGCTGCGGCGCGGGCCGCGGCCTCGATCTCCGCGTCACTCGCGCCGGGACGGCCAAAGGCGATGTTGGCACGGATGGTATCGTCGAAGATGACCACTTCCTGGCTGACCACGGAGATCGATGACCGCAGGCTCGCCACTGTCACATCGCGGACGTCCTGGCCATCGATCATCACGGACCCGCCCGTGACGTCATAAAGGCGGGGGACAAGCGCCATCAATGTCGATTTGCCCGAGCCGGAACGCCCGACGAGCGCCACCGTCCGACCGGCTGGCAAGGTCAGGCTGATCCCGTCCAGCGCGGAAGCTTCCGCGTTATAGGCGAAGCGCACATCCCGGAAGGCGAGTTCGCCCTTGCCGAGCGCGAGCGGCCTGGCGCCCGGCTTGTCCACGATGGTCGCCTTCTCGTCCATCACGGCATAGAAGCGTTTCAGTGCCGACATCGCTTCCTGGACGATGGCATTGAGATTGCCGAGCGTGCGGATAGGTTGGGCCGCCCAGATTAGAGCGGCGACGAAGCCGGTAAAGTCGCCGACAGTGCTGGTGCCGGCGAGAATGCGCCAGCCGGTGTAGGCCAGCACCGCCGCAATCGCGATCCCCCCAGCGACCTCGAGGAGCGGGTCCAGCCGGGCGCGGGCGTTAGCGGCCTTCATCTTGAGGTCGCGCACCTTCTCAAAGGCCCCGCGCGCCTGGTCCTTGAGGTAACCTTCCAGCCCGAAGGTCTTGGCCACGCGCGCGCCACCCAGGCTCTCCGAGACGAGGCTCGCCATGGTCCCGATCTCTTCCTGGGTCGATGTCGCGACCCGCCGCAGGCGCTTGCCAAGCCTCGCGATCGGCCGGCTGGCGAAAGGCGCGATCGCGCCGGCGAGAAGCGTGAGGACCGGATCGATCCACAGCATCGCGACGACCAGTGCAATCATCGTGGCACCGTCGCGCAGCAACACGGTGAAGACCCGCGCCATCGCCTCCTTGATATAGATGAAATCGGTGCTGAAGCGCTGGGTGAGCATGGCCGGGCTTTCGCGCGAAAGCTGCGCCAGATCGCCGTCGATGAGATGCGCGTAGAGCGCGCTCTGCATGTCGGCCTCGATACGGGTGACCACCTTGTTGGTCAGCACCGTCTGGAAATACATGGCGAAGCCGCGCACAAGGGTCGCGGCGATGACGATCAGTGGGGCCAGCAGCAATGCGCGCTCGTCCTTCGCGGTGAAAGCGTCGAAGGCCTTGGAGATCAGGAGCGGATATGTGCCCGTCGTCGCCGCAATCACCACCACCAAAACCAACGACACGGCCAACGTCAGCCAGTGCGGCTTCACCCACTCGTGCCACAGACGCAAAAGCATCGGAAGGGTATCGCCGGACAACTCGGGCAGCTTGATCGATTTCATGGCGACCGCGCTAGCACACCGCTGGACAACTCACAACGCGGCAGCCTCCGATCGCGGCTGCCCACGGCGAAACTGCCACACAGAGGATTGCTTGATCTCACTGTCCTCCAGCGCTCGCGTCACTGGCACACGGTAAGTCGCAAGCGCTTCCAGCCGGTCCTTGGGCAGATAGCTGCGCCCAGGATCGCCGATCAGCACGGTTGCTCCACGCACCGCCAGCGAGGAAAGCCACCCACTGACCCGCCCGGCGAGATCGCGCTCATAAAAGATGTCGCCGGCGAGAACCACGTCCCAGCCTTCGTCGAGGCCGATGATATCCTGTGTCATCGGGGTCACCGCAACGCCGTTTGCGGCGGCATTCAACCCGATGGCTGAAACGGCGAAGCCATCGATATCGGCGCATGTCACGTCAATACCGCCCGCGCGCGCCGCAGCAATGCCCACGAGCCCGGATCCAGCTGCGAAGTCCAGCACCCGCCTGCCACGCACGACATCCGGATTGTCGATGACATAGCGCGCCAGTGCTTGCCCACCAGCCCATGCAAATGCCCAGAAAGGCGGAGGCAGACCAAGCGTCCCGATCTCCTCCTCGGTCTTCTGCCAGAGCTCCGTCGCCTCGTCAGCGACATAGAGACTAAGCTCCGGCGCATGGGGCACCGGCACGAGACGGGTGTGGGCCTCGATGAAGGCGCGACGCTCCGCCGCGGTGTCGCCGATCATGGCTTCACCTCCATTCGGCCATTGAGGGGCAATTCGTCCAGAAGTCCGCCATAGAGGCCGCCCACCGCGTCCATGACATGCCGTTCCGTGTAGCCCGTCAAGACGCGGCTGCGTGCAGCGCCACCGAACCGCGCGACGAGCGCGGGATCGGCTGCAAGGCGTTGCAAGGCTTCGGCAAGGGCGCCTGCCTCCGCCGGCACCACGAAGCCCTCGACGCCGTCCCGCACCAGGCTGCGGCAGCCAGGGACATCGGTCGTCACGAGAGCCTTGCCGCAAATGCCGCCTTCGAGAAGGGTTCGCGGTAGCCCCTCCCCGCCTCGTGATGGCAATAGGCAGACATGGTGATCCCGCCACACGGCCGCCGGATCACGCGTCGGGCCATGCCAGTGAACGCCGGGAATCTCTCCCCACGCACGCAGGCGCTCTGCCGGCACAGCCTTGGGATTGGATGGATCAGGCGCGCCGTATAGCGACAGCGAGACATCGGCGCCCGCGAGACGCGCGCGGCGCACAGCCTCGACGGCGAGGTCAATGCCCTTGGACCACAGCATACGCGCCACCACAGCCACGCGCAGCGGCGGGAGGGCCGGCATGGCCGTGATCGAATAGGCGTCCGGATCGACACCCGCGCCCCCCACGATCAGAACCCGTGGGTCGGTCGGTCTGAGCCCCAGGACCCGCGGATCATCCTCGTTCTCGAACAGGTAACGCGTTCCCTCACCGTCCAGCGGCCCGCGCAGAACGGCGCTGAGCCCGAGACGCGCCAGCCGGCCGACGAGATCCCGCCGCGCCCCGAAGAAGCCGAAACCAGTGACCGCATAGACGCGGTTGCGGATCTTCGCAAAGCGCGCGGCGAGCCCACCGAGCAATATCACCCTGAGCGCAATGCAGTGCAGGATGTCGGGGCGCTCATTTCTGAGGATCTGAACGAGGGCCCTGAGATAGCGCAGGACCGAGAGGGGGTTGAGGCTGCGCCGTTCCGCATCCAGCGCGATGACGCGCGCGCCTGTCGCCTCGATCTCGGCGCGGTGCGCCCGCACGCGTGTGACCACCGTTACATCGAGGCCCATCTCCCGCGCCTTCCGCGCCATGGGCAGGAAATGCGAGACGAAGAACCAGTCTTCGGTGATCAGGAACAGGATGGAGCGGGCTGTCACGATAAAGCGAACCGATCGAACGTGGCTTGGTCAGAATTGACGTGGGTCGGACCTAACGTGGCCAAACCCTGGGCTTCGCGCCCCTTACCATTCACGCTCACATCCCCGCAATCGCCACCGACGCCGCAAATACTCGCAACCGCGGCCGGAAAGCCGGCCGCGATCACCCCTCCGGCGTCCTCACATAGTCGCGCCGACTTGCCACGGCACGAATTCTGTATCGCCGTAACCGTTTTCCTCGGACTTTGAGCGTTCTCCCGAGGCGACCTTCAGGACCTTCTCGAAGATCTCCTTGCCCTTGTCGGCAATCGAGACACCGTCGAGCACATCACCGCAGTTGAGGTCCATGTCATCGATCATGCGCTCGTACATCACGGTATTCGTGGCGATCTTGATCGAAGGGGTCGGCTTGCAGCCATAGGCGGAGCCGCGACCGGTGGTGAAGCAGAGCACATTAGCGCCGCCAGCTACCTGTCCCGTGGCCGAGACCGGATCGTAGCCAGGCGTGTCCATGTAGACAAAGCCATGCCGATCGATGGGCTCGGCGTAGTGATAAACCCCGGCGAGCGTCTTCGTGCCACCCTTGGCAGCCGCGCCCAGTGACTTCTCGAGGATCGTGGTGAGACCACCGGCCTTGTTGCCGGGCGACGGATTGTTGTTCATCTCCATCTTGTTGCGGGCGGTGTAGTCCTCCCACCATTGGATCATGGAGACGAGCTTTTCACCGGTCGCGCGATCAGCCGCGCGGCGCGTGAGCAGATGTTCCGCGCCGTAGATCTCCGGCGTTTCCGACAGAATTGCGGTGCCGCCCTGATGGACGAGGATATCGACAGCGGCGCCGAGCGCCGGATTGGCCGTGATGCCGGAATAACCGTCCGACCCACCGCACTGCAGCGCCAGCACGATCTCCGAGGCAGGCACCGTGGTGCGCTTCGCCTGCGCGACGATCGGCAGCATGTCGCGGATGGCTTCGACGCCCGCGGCAACTGTCTTCTTGGTGCCGCCAACATCCTGAATAACGAAGGAGCGGAAAGTGTCGCTCTCCTTCACGCCATAGGCTTCCATCCAGCGGCTGATCTGGAAGCCCTCGCAGCCGAGCCCCACCATGAGTACGCCGGCCATATTGGGGTTCGTGGCATAGCCCCATTGGGTCCGCTTGAGAATTTCGTACCCCTCGCCCTTCACGTCGAGAGCGCAGCCGCCTCCGTGCACCAGCGGAATGACGCCATCGATGTTGGGATGATCGTCGAGCAGGCCCGAACGCTCGATCTCCTTGGCGATATAGCGCGCCACGGTCGCCGAGCAATTCACCGAGGTGAGAATGCCGATGTAGTTGCGTGTGCCGACCTTGCCGTTCGCGCGGCGGAAGCCCTGGAACGTCGCCTGTTCGGTGAGCGGCAGCACGGGCTCGTCGCGTGCATCCTCGGCAAAATGATACTCGCGCGCGAACTCATGCATCTCGACATTGTGTTCGTGCACCCAATCGCCGGGCGCGATCGCGCTGGAGGCGAAGCCGATGATCTGCCCGAACTTGCGGATCGGCTCGCCCGGTGCAATCGGCACAATCGCCATTTTGTGCCCGCGCGGCACTCGGGCCGTAGCGATGACGCCTTCGGCAACCGCCCCTGGCTCGATGGGATCGACGGCGACGATGATGTTGTCGGCGTCATTCAGCCGGATGGTACGGGAAG
Source organism: Chelatococcus sp. YT9 (assembly GCF_018398315.1). Lineage (NCBI taxonomy): Bacteria > Pseudomonadati > Pseudomonadota > Alphaproteobacteria > Hyphomicrobiales > Chelatococcaceae > Chelatococcus > Chelatococcus sp. YT9. The sequence continues at coordinate 1,826,323 of NZ_JAHBRW010000001.1, read as the reverse complement.
CCCGGGGGCGGTCCGAAACTAACTGATCCATGGATGGATTTTCCTCAAGCCGCTGACACTGCGGCTCGCTCCTTCGATTTCATCGCACAAATTGTCATGAACGGCGCAATACGCAAGAGCCACCGCGCACGCCCGCTCGTCGCTTGGATTAATTCCAATCGAGCAGTTACGCCTAACATGTTAGATCCGCGTAAACGAGTCCGCGTCAATGGCACCAGAGCGCCTAGTCCGCCAAGATCACGCCCTTGCGAACGAGAAAACACCCATAGGGCCTGAGGTCACCAACCTGGACAACAGCGAAGGCCTTCCGGGCGGCATCGTAAAACGCGAAGCGCTCGATCCCCTCCGCCGGCAGCGCACGCCCCGCTGCCGCATCAACAACACGCTGAACCTCCTGCTGGATGGGGGGAACCGTGTCGCGATCGCCGACCACTTCCATGCGACGGACAGGGTCGGAGACGAAATCATCGATCGGCAGGAGGGATAGAACGGCTCGCACGGCCCGCGCCAGATTCAACTCCGGTAGCCGCACAAGCCTGCCCGATGCGGTTGCACGGGCGACCGCCTCGGCCGGGAAATTGGCGTCAACGATAGCGATATCATCCCCATGCCCCATGGCAGCGAGAACCCACAGGAGATCCGGCGTCAGCAGCGGATCAACGCCCTTGAGCATGTGTTTTCCTCATCAGTCAGTCGGTTGTGGAGGCTGGAATGCGGTTTGCGGCGTTCGCTGCCATCATGCCGGCACGGGGGCTTGTGCTTGCAGCAGGCCCTTCTCCTTGAGATCGGCCCACAGAGCCGCCGGCACCGGCGTGGAGAACGCCGCGATGTTGGCGCGCACCTCATCGGGAGCAACACCGCCGAGAATGAGTGTCGCGACTGCGGGATGCCCAAGCGCAAACTGCATCGCTGCCTTGGCAAGCGGTACGCCATACGCGCTGCAAACGGCCTCGATCGCCGCGACACGCTCCATGATCGGCTGCGGTGCCGGCTTGTAATTGTACCGCGCCCCCGGGACCGCGCCCGTGGCGAGAATGCCAGAATTGAAAACACCGCCCAGCATCACACCGACTTTGCGCTCCAGCGCCAACGGCAGAAAGCTCTCCAGCGCGGGTTGCTCCAAAAGCGAATAGCGCCCGGCAAGCAGCACGCAATCGAGATCGGCCATGCGCACGAAGCGCTCGCACATGTCCGCCTCGTTGACACCGATGCCGATCGCGCGCACGACGCCCTCGTCACGCAACCGCCGCAGGGCCGGATAAGCGCCTGCCATCACCTCCGCGACCCGCCCCTCGATTGCCTCCGGGCCGTGGGTCCAAACATCGATGTCATGGACCAGCGCGATCTCGACGTGATCCGTGCCCAGGCGCAGCAACGACTGTTCGAGTGATCGCAGCGTGCCGTCGTAGGAATAATCGAACTGCGCGCGGTGCGGCAGGCCACCGGCGAAACCGGGCGCAGCCACGTCCTTGGCGGCGCCGGAGGATACGGGCGCCGACGACGGCCGCCACGGGTCCATGACGCGGCCGACTTTGGTTGAAACGATGACCTGATCACGCGGAAGGCGACGCAATCCGGTGCCGAGGCGATGCTCGGCGAGGCCGCTGCCATACAACGGGGAGCTATCGAACAGCCGTATACCCCCCTCGATCGCGGCGGTGATCGTCGCCAGCGCCGCGTCTTCGTCAAGACGCTGGTAAAGGTCCCCGAGCGGCGCCGTACCGAAGCCGAGAACGGGAACCTCGAGATCCGTCCCGCCAAGCTGGCGCCTCGCAATAGCAGCCGGTATCCTCGCAGCCGCTGAACCGGCGGAATCCGGGGCAAGGTTCTCTTGTTTGGACTTTTCGTGCGAACTGTCTGACGTCATGGGCGCGGCACCGGTCAATGCGGCTGAAAATGCAACCATGGACATACCAGAATTTGGGCGAACGGGGGGAGGCAAATCGCTCCCAACGCAATTTCCATGATACCTCATCGCCATCCGGCCGGCGGGCTGTCATGTCGGGTTAATCTTTGCAAAAACTAGCCCACGATAAGCGCTGAGGACAACTCTATGGGGACGTTTCTCAGGTTGAGCTGCCACTGGAAGAAGGCTAGGCTCTTCGCGGAGTCATAAGAAGGTTAATATACTCTCAATATTAGCCTATTAAATATTTATTAACGATACTGATCTTGAATAGAGTCATTGCAAAGATAGGGGGCTGCCATGGGCTATGCGTGGCCAACGTCATTTTCCGATATCGAAGAAGCCGATGCCCTTGCGAATACTGACTACGACGCAGAGCAGCTGACTATCTCCTTTTCCTGGGCCTTCCCGGTCATCCATGACGTCGTCAATCCGGTCTATGCTCATATTTTGCGGGATACCCCTGAGCTATCCGAGCAATTAAGCCGGATTCACGGCGCGGCGATCATGACGCTTCTTGCCGATACAAACTGCGACAGGCAATCGATTATCACGTGCCTGTACCAGACCTATGATCGACTAGGTCTCGATCGCAGGCAGTGCATCGCCCTGCACAACATCATCATGACTGAGCTCACGGCGGTGATCGCCCTCCGCAATCGCCAGTCACCGCGCCGGCGCGCAGAGCTCGAAGCGGTCATCGCCTTGCGGCTTGGACTGGTCGATGAGAAATCGCGCTGGCATCCCGCTTCGGAAGCGACGCGCCGCGCTGCGTGAAAGAAGGGTCGCCGGGGCGGCAGCGAGGCGCGCTGTTCGTCAGAATGCCTTGAAGGTGATGAGTGTGCGCGTATCCGCGATACCAGGCACAGTCTGCACCTTTTCGGCGACGAAGTGGCCGATGTCCACATCCGCATCGACATGAAACTTCACGAGTATGTCGTAGTCGCCGGCAATCGAATAGATTTCCGAGGCGATTTCGCGATCTGCAATCTCGCTCGCCACCTCGTAAGTTCTACCCAGCTTGCATTTTATCTGTACGAAAAAGGTCTGCATTCCCCGACTCCTCGGAAGCAATGACGGGCTGATCGGCTTTATGTGTATCGACCCCTCCAGAAGCATGCCCGCGCATCTGGAGGAAAATGCTCAATGCTCGCGAACGAAAAGGGATGGCTGGAGCCGCCGGGTTGCCTCGGCAACGCAGCCTGCCGCAACCGCCTTGATGAGATCGCCCGGCACGAACAGAAGACTGCCGAGCGCGGCCTGCTCAAGGCTGAGCTTTGCGGAGAACGCGAGCCAGGCGATACCGAGCGCGTAGACGACCATAATGCCGCCAACGACCGAGGCGGCGATGCCCGCCCAGAGAACAGGCAGTCGTGACAGCCGGGCCATCGTCCAGCCGGTCACGGCAACGCCGGGTATCCAGCCGATGAGGAAGCCTGCTGTTGGCCCTGCGAGTACGCCGATGCCTCCACGTCCTCCCGCTAGAAGCGGCGCACCCAGCAGCACGACCGCAATAAAGAGGCAGATAGCGGCCGTGCCGTATCGCGCGCCAAGTAGGACGCCCGCCAGCATCACCCCAAGCGTCTGCATGGTGATCGGCACGCCGGCCACGAAGGGGAGATTGAAAGCCGGAAACAGGCCGAGCACGGCGAGAAGAGCCGCGAACAGAGCGATGCGTACGAGATGACGCGTGTCCATACCTACTCCCTGTCGCAGCCGGCCGACGATTTCGCCGATATCGGATGCCGTTTATGCTTCCCAGCTTCTCGCGATGAAAAGCCCCGCGCGTCAAGCGATTCCGACACATGATCGGCCATCACGAGTGTTTCCGCCACAAAGTTTGCGACGAGGCGCAGCGGGCGCCGGCCGCTGGAGCGGGCCCGCCATGCTTCCTCGCGGGCTTGCCAGAGGGCGAGCAGTACCGGCACAAACCGCAGTACGAGCGCGACCGCCAGCGATAACCTTTCAGGATCGAGCCCGAAGAGGCGCAGGGGCCGCAACACCGGCTCCACCGCCGCCATCAGCGCGCGCAGCGTTGTCGTCATCGTTACCAGATCGGCGGCCAGAACCATCAGCACGATGCGCAAGAGCGATACGGCCGCGGCCTCCCAGCTGTCGGCCCACATTTGCAGAAGCCCGATACCGAAAAGGATGGGTAGCAGCGGCCTCAGCGCCGTGACGTGCATGAGCGCCTCGCGTCCCAGCGTCGCATAGACGCCAAGAACGATGCAGAGGCCAAACATTAGGAGCCGCCAATCCGCAATCGGCAGCACGGCTATGCTGATCGCGGCGACGGCGATGAGCTTCGCTCCGGCAGGCACCCGGTGCAGCCAGGTTGGACGCGCGAGATAGGCCGAGATCATGGCGCCATGACGCGGCGCGCCGCTGCGTCGTGATAAGCCGGCAGAATACGATCGGGACAGCCATCGTCCACGATTCGACCGCGCTCCAGCCAGACCACTCGATCGCAGTCCGCAAGCAGCTCGAGATCGTGGCTGGCCATGACGATCTGCAGCGGCAATTCCCTGATCAGCCGCCGGAACGCCATGCGCATCGGCAGGTCGAGACTGGCGAAAGGCTCGTCCAGAAGCAGCAGCGAGGGCCGGGCCGCCAGCACGCTGATGATCGCGACCCGCTGGCGCTCCCCGCCAGATAATTCATGCACAGCCCGGCTCTCCCAGCCGTGGCAGCCGTGCTCGGCAAGAAAACAAGCCGCTTCCCGTTCGGCAGCGCGACCCTTCAGCCCGCGATTGCCGAAGGCGAAAGCGACCTCCTCACCTACCGTCGGAAAGATGATCTGATGGTCAGGATTCTGGAAGACGAAGCCGATCTCCCCCGGCAGCTCCCTGCGATGGCGCCGCGTGTCACGACCGCCGAACCACACGTCGCCGCCGTCTGGTAATATGAGGCCGTTGATCAGCCGCAGAAGCGAGCTTTTGCCAGAGCCGTTGTCCCCGATCAGCCCGACCCGCCGCTCGGAGATGGTCAGATCGAGCCCATCGAACAGCTTGCGTCCACCACGCGCCAGCTCGACCCGATCAAACCTGATGCGATGCAGACGGGAAGTCTCGGTCATGCCAGACGTTTCATTCCTCAGCGGGCGAGGTCACCGCAGGCGCAGCGGCGAGCGTGGATCGACAAGAAGCCACAATGTTCCGGCGATCGACGCGACACCGATGGCGCCGAAGGATATGGCATCGCTCACCGTCCAGTCCGGCGCCTCGAAGGACCGTGCCTGAAACAGCGCCACCGAGTTGCTCACGCCCTGATGGGAAACGATCAGAAAAGCAAACAGGTTCGCGCCGAAGTGCATGCCCATCGCCGCCCCAAGGTCACCGGTGATGACGACCGCAATGACCGTCACGGCCGCGAAGGCGGCGATATTCGCAAGGAGCGCCGCATTCATCCAGCCGGTCGCCTCGGCGTCCCAATGGAGTAGGGTGAAGATGAGCGTCGGAATGCCCGCCCAGATCCATGGGTTGGTGAAGCGGGCGCCAAGAATCTGCATGATATAGCCCCTGAACAGGACCTCCTCCGCCGACGTCTGGACCAGGAGAATGACCACGAAGGGGAGGAGCCAGACAAGCCACGTTCCGAAACCGATATCACCGGGAGCAAGTGAGGGGTCTACCACATAGGCTGCGAACTCCGCGATGAAGCTAGCGAAGAGCGCGGCGAGGGTCCCCCGGACGAAATGATCGCGCGTGATTCGCCCGTTCACGCCGAGCACGCTCGCCGGCGGGCGCTTCTGCAGCCGCGCCAAAGCGAGCCAGACGCCAATCCAGATTGTTCCGATGGACGCAAGCATGATGAACATGCCGCTGGGGGTCGCCAGGAGATCCGCCGTTGTGAGAACAGCTTCCTCGCCGCTCCCCTCGCCCTCGACGAGGCTGAAGAAAAGGCTCGCAAAGGCCACGATGAAGAACTGCGCGATAAAGCAGATCAGAACGGTGACGACGCAGCCGGTGACGAGAAGCCCGATGCCGAGTCGCCCCTCCCGCGCATTGTCGAGGTAACGGATGAAGGGAGGCCGGCTCTGCATGCTCACACCACATGATCCGATCGCGAGATATGCGAGGATCTCCAGAGAGGCTCGCCTGCTTCCCTAGTGAAGACCGGCGATCCTCGGCGCCAGCCGTCGCGACCGGAAGCGCGGGGAACCTCATGTTTCCTTATCATTGGCGCCCAAGGTCAATACACACGAACCGGCCAGATTGTGAAGCCCTCGCAGGTCCGCTCGCGCGCGGTTGGGTCTTCAATCGACAAAAGCCTGGGCGCGATCCCCACGCAGATGCTGGATCAACCGGTTCCTCATAGGAATGGTCGATATCTGTCGCCTTCGCCATCGGTGCCGCATTCCCCTCGGCAGGAGCTTGGGCTAGGCTAAACCGTTTTCCGCATCAAGGGTTCGGCCTTGCGTCGTTTTGTCTGGATCATTCTCCTGCTCGCGGCGATCGGGCTTCTTGCGCGCGTCGTCGTTGTCATGGGCAACGCGTCGGAAATTGCGACGGCGGCCCATTTCGAAGCCTCACGTGAGGACCGCTTAAGGATGCGGGCCTTCCTTCGCCGCATGCCGAAAGGGGGTGACCTCCACACCCATCTGTCCGGTGCCGTCTACGCGGAGCGTTATGTCGCGTGGGCCATACGCGATGGGCTTTGTCTGAGGCGTTCCGACATGACGATGATGGTGCCACCCCCTGGCGCCACCCCAGATCAGCCGTGCGGGCCGGATCCATCGGCCATCCCTGTTTCCGAGGTCGTGTCCGGACGTAACGGCCAGACGAACTACGATCTCCTGCTCAATGCGCTGTCGATGCGCTGGTTCCTGCCGTCTCGCGAGGTGCCATCAGGCCACGATCAGTTCTTCGGCACTTTTGGCAAGTTCAATGCCGCGACCGGTGGCGACCACTGGGACAAAACGGTGCAAAGCATTGCCGAGATGACCGTGGACCAGCTCCGCCAATATGATGCCGAGGCCGTGCAGTACGTGGAGTTCATGGCGACTTTCTTCGAAGGGGAACAGCGCCAGCGGATGGCGCAGGCGATTACCGAAGAAGCAGAGCCCGCCGCGATGCTGGAAGCTCTCGAACGCCATGGCCTGGCCGAACTGGTGACCGCGAGAGCTCAGCAGCTCTCCGACATGATCAACCGGATCGAGAGTCTACGGGACTGCGGATCTGACAAGCAGAAGCCCGGCTGTGGCGTCACCTTCCGTTTCATCGCCCAGATCAACCGAAACAGCGCACCCACCGAAGTGTTTGCGCAGACGGCGCTCGCGACGGCCCTGGTCCGCAAAGCTCCGCACGTCGTGGTCGGCATCAACTACGTCGGGCCGGAAGACTACCGGATCTCGCTGCGGGATTATCGCACCCACATGCGCTGGATCCGCTTTCTCGCGCGCGATGATGTCCCGGTCGCGCTACATGCCGGTGAATTGTGGATGGGGCTCGTTCCGCCGCCTGATCTCGAGTTCCATATCCGCGATGCGGTCGAGACGGCCGGCGCTCGCCGTATTGGCCACGGGACCGCGGTCGTGTTCGAGCGGGACATGGACAGCCTGCTCGCCGAGATGCGCCGCCGCAGCGTCGCCATCGAAATCGCCCTGACATCCAGCGACGTTATTCTGGGCGTACGCGGCAAGGAACACCCGATTTCGCTTTATCTCGCCTCCGGCGTGCCCGTGGTGCTCGCAACGGACGATGCGGGGGTCTCCCGTATCGATCTCGGCAACGAATACTACCGCGCCGCCCGTGACCACGGCCTTGGCTATCGGCAGTTGAAGGCGATCGCCCGGAACGCCATCGCCCATTCATTTCTTGGAGAGGGAGAGAAGCAAGGGGAACTCGACCGGCTCGACCACTCATTCGCCGCTTTCGAGCAGACCGTGGAATCAGAGCAGCCTGCGCTTCTCCGTCTCAAGGCGCTGGTGCTTGCACTCTTTTCCCCTGCGGCATGAGAACGTGGCCGCGCGGACAGGCTCGGCGCAAGCCGAGCAGTGCGGAGAACTTTTATTGATCGGAGTGAAATTCCAGATAGCCTCTAGAAGGCTGGTGGAGCTGAGGGGAATCGAACCCCTGACCTCTGCAGTGCGATTGCAGCGCTCTCCCATCTGAGCTACAGCCCCCGACCCGGCGGGTTTGCGCGTTGTAGGGCGCCTCCATAGGCAATGTCAATCGTCCAAACCCGCCCTCAGACGAATTGTTCAAGACCGACCTGCGCCAAACGCGGCCCCGCCTTTCGCGTTGAATTCTTGTGCCGCCGGGATACCACGGCTACACAGACCCGGTGATGCAACGTCAGGCGCGCCCATGATCTCTTTCATCAATCTCCTTCTTACCGTCATCGATATCTACTCGTATCTCGTCATCGCCTCGGCGATCATGAGCTGGCTGGTGGCTTTCAATGTGATCAATCCGCGCAATGATATCGTGCGGGCCATTGGCAATTTTCTGTATCAGATTACGGAACCCGCGCTGCGACCGATCCGCAATATCCTTCCCAATCTCGGCGGCGTCGATATCTCGCCGGTGATTCTGCTGCTGTTGCTGTGGTTCATCTCCAGCCTGATCCGGGAATATGCCTACAGCATCCTCTTCTGAGGTATATCCTTCTTTGGAGACATATCCTTGGCGTGCCGACGAGACAGGCACCCTCATCGTCAGCGTGCGCCTGACGCCGCGGGGGGGACGTGATGCTCTCGACGGTATCGCTGTTCTGTCGGATGGACGCGCGGTCATCAAGGCGCGCGTCCGGGTTGCCGCCGAAGACGGCGCGGCCAACGCCGCACTTTTGACGATGCTGGCGAAAGCGGCCGGGCTGCCGGCCTCAGCGGCCAGCTTGAAAAGCGGGCATCGTATGCGTCTCAAGACGATAGCGCTGGCCGGCAATGCAACGGATATCACCGGGCGCCTTACTGAAATGCTCGGTATGTTATCGCAGACCGGTGATCGAGGAGCAGATCAGTGAGCGCGACCATTATCGACGGCAAGGCTTTCGCAGCCGGCTTGCGCGAACGGCTCACACGAGCCGTGACCGCTTTTGATGCATCTGTTGGGCAGGTTCCCGGCCTCGCTGTCGTATTGGTGGGCGATGATCCAGCGAGCCAGGTCTACGTCCGGTCGAAGGCGAAGCAGACGGTCGAAGTCGGCATGCGCTCGATCGAGCACAAGCTGCCGGCGAGCGTGAGCCAGCAGGATCTGGAAGCTCTGGTGCGAGGTCTCAATGCCGACGACGCAGTCGATGGCATCCTGGTCCAGCTCCCCCTGCCGCGAGGGCTCGACGCGACGCCGGTCATTGCCGCCATTGATCCGCTCAAGGACGTCGACGGCTTGACCGATGCCAGCGCAGGGCGCCTCGCAAGCGGCCGTGTCGGGCTTGTGCCCTGCACGCCGCTCGGCTCGATGATGCTCATCAACTCAGTGGCACCGGACATCTCCGGAGCTGACGCTGTCGTTGTCGGCCGCTCCAATCTTGTCGGCAAGCCCATCGCCCAGCTGCTTCTTCAACAGAACGCCACCGTGACAATCGCCCACTCACGAACGCGCGACCTCGCGGGGGTTTGCCGCCGTGCCGACATCCTCGTTGCAGCCGTCGGCCGGCCCAACATGCTCGGTGCCGACCATGTGAAGGACGGCGCCATTGTCATAGACGTCGGCATCAACCGCATCCCAGCGCCAGAACTCGGCGAGGGAAAGACGCGTCTCATCGGCGATGTCCAATTCGACGCCGTGGCTGGCAAGGCCCGCGCCATCACGCCCGTCCCTGGCGGGGTTGGCCCGATGACCATCGCTTGCCTGTTGAGGAACACCCTGACCGCCGCGCGCCTGCGCCGCGGCCTCGAAGATGTCGCCGTATAACTCACCCCATTACGGACCAGGGCCATGACGACGCCAGTTCGCCTGCCGCAGGACACCGCCCTCATCGTTCTCAGCGCGGGGGCAGCCGCGCCTGCACTCAGGGAAGAGCCGCTGGCCGCTTTGATTTCCGCCTGGCGCGCAGCGGACATGCCGCGCGCCATCCTGACGCCGATGCATGACCCGGTTCAGGGCGCGGATGCGGATATCCCAGTGATGGTCTATGGCGTGGGTGGCATTTTCTCCGAAACCGGGCTTGATCTTCGCCTAACGGCAGCCGGCATCACGACCATGGTCCTCGCAACCGCCAGCGATCCTGTTCACCTCATACGAGGTGCCACCGAAGCAGTCAGCCTCGGCTATCGCGTCATCATCGTAGCCGACGAAGACACGCCTGCCGACGGGCTCCTGTCTGTTGCGGATGTGAAAATCACGACTGCGGCCGCCGTGGCAGCCGGTGTTGGGCTATCGGCCGGTCGGAAACGGCCGTGGCCGACAATCCCGGCCAACGTTCTGTAAACTTTGACGGATCCACGCAGTAAGGCATATCGTCAGGCGCGGAAAATGACAGAATTTCGATTTTGTCACCAGGCCACCCCCGTTACTGCATTGCGATTGCCGCCCATATTGAGTACCAACCGGAACAACTTCGACTAACTCTAGACTACCCACCTGTTCCGAGAGGTCTCCGGAGACCGCCCATGGCCGAGGCCAAAGCGCCCACGTCCCAACCGGCTCACAGCCGGCCTCTTTCTCCCCATCTGCAAGTCTGGCGTTGGACCTGGACGATGGCGATGTCGGTCGCGCACCGTGTTACCGGTAGCGCACTCTATGTCGGCACTCTGCTCCTGGTGATCTGGCTTGTCGCCCTGGCGAGCGGCCCCCGCGCCTTTGAATGGGTGCAGTGGTTCATGGGATCCTGGCTGGGCTACCTCATCCTGTTCGGATACACCTGGGCGTTGCTCCACCACATGATGGGCGGCCTTCGCCATTTCATGTGGGATCTTGGTCGTGGATTCGAGCCGAAGGAGCGCCTCCTGCTTGCCCAAGGCAGCCTCATCGCGTCTGCTGTGCTCACGCTTCTCGTGTGGGCCGTCGGCCTGAGCCTGAGCTGAGGAAGCGCCATGTCACAGTTCAAGTTCTCCATTCGCACCCCGGCCGGCCGCGTCCGTGGCCTCGGCTCGGCGAAATCCGGCACGGAACATTTCTGGCTGCAGCGGCTGACCGCCGTCGCCAACGTGCCGCTGGCGATCGCCTTCATCATCATTGTCGTCTCGGTGGCGGGAAGGGATTTCGAAGCCGCGCGCTTGGCCATCAGCCAGCCGCTGATCGCCATCCTGCTGCTTCTCTTCATCCTGTCGGGCGTCATCCATATGCGCATCGGCATGCAGGTCATCATCGAGGACTATGTGCATTCTGAAGGTGCCAAGGTCGTCGCCGTGATCGCCAACACCTTCTTCGCCGTCGTCATCGGCGCGGCTGCGACCTTTGCGGTTCTCAAGATCGCCTTCGGGATTTAAGTCATGGCTCAGGCGTCCCAGACCACGACCTTCGGCGCATCGACGCCCAGCATCAACGGTCGTGCCTATCCGATCACCGATCACACCTTCGATGTGATTATCGTCGGTGCCGGCGGCGCCGGCCTGCGCGCGACGGTGGGTTGCAGCCAGGCTGGCCTGCGAACCGCCTGCATCACCAAGGTCTTCCCCACGCGCTCGCATACGGTCGCCGCCCAGGGCGGCGTCGCCGCCTCCCTCGCCAACATGGGCCCCGACAACTGGCAGTGGCACATGTACGATACCGTCAAGGGATCGGACTGGCTGGGCGACCAGGACTCCATCGAATATCTCGTGCGCAACGCGCCGGCCGCTGTCTACGAGCTCGAGCACTGGGGCGTGCCCTTCTCGCGCACTGAAGATGGCCGGATCTACCAGCGGCCGTTCGGGGGCATGACCACGGACTTCGGCAAGGGTCCGCCCGCCCAGCGCACCTGTGCCGCCGCGGACCGCACGGGCCACGCCATCCTGCACACGCTCTATGGCCAGGCCGTCCGCAACAACACCGAATTCTTCATCGAGTATTTCGCCATCGACCTCATCATGGATGAGGAAGGCCGCTGCCGCGGCGTGATCGCGCTCAAGCTCGACGACGGCACGCTCCACCGCTTCCGCGGCCATCTCGTGATGCTGGCGACCGGTGGCTATGGCCGTGCCTATTTCTCCGCGACCTCTGCTCACACCTGCACGGGCGATGGCAACGCGATGGTGTTGCGCGCCGGCTTGCCCTTGCAGGACATGGAATTCGTGCAATTCCATCCCACCGGCATCTACGGTTCAGGCTGCCTGATCACCGAAGGAGCGCGTGGCGAGGGCGGCTATCTCACGAATTCCGAGGGCGAGCGCTTCATGGAGCGCTATGCGCCTTCAGTGAAGGATCTCGCTCCGCGCGACATGGTCTCGCGTTCCATGACCATGGAAATCCGCGAGGGTCGCGGCGTTGGCAAGGACAAGGATCACATCTTCCTGCACCTCGACCACCTCGATCCCGCCGTCCTGCATGAGCGCCTGCCCGGCATCTCCGAATCGGCGAAGATCTTCGCCGGTGTCGATGTCACCAAGGAGCCGATCCCGGTTCTGCCGACCGTGCACTACAACATGGGCGGCATCCCCACGAACTACCACGGCGAAGTCGTGACGCTGAAGGATGGCAATCCGGATTTCATCGTCCCCGGCCTGATGGCGCTCGGCGAGGCTGCCTGCGTGTCGGTCCACGGTGCCAACCGCCTTGGCTCCAATTCGCTGATCGACCTCGTGGTTTTCGGACGTGCTGCGGGCCTTCGCGCCGCCGAGCTCGTCAAGCCCGGCGAAAAGCACGCGAATCTCCCGGCCGATTCGGCGGATCTCGCCCTCAGCCGCCTCGACAAGTTCCGCTATGCGAGCGGCGGCACGCCGACAGCCGAGCTCCGCCTGCAGATGCAGCGCACCATGCAATCGAACTGCGCCGTGTTCCGCACGGGCGAGGTGCTGGAAGAAGGGCGGACCTTGATCAAGGAAGTCTGGACAGGCGCCGCGGACGTGGGTGTCAGCGATCGTTCGCTCATCTGGAACTCAGACCTCGTCGAGACGCTGGAATTCGACAATCTCATCACCCAGGCCGTCGTGACCATGGAAGGTGCGGCCAACCGTACCGAGAGCCGTGGCGCCCACGCTCGCGAGGACTATGCGAACCGCGACGACGTGAACTGGATGAAACACACATTGGCCTGGGTCGACGAGACGAAGAAGAGCGTCGCGCTCGATTACAGGCCAGTGCATAGCTACACCATGTCGAACGAGATCCAGTACATCGAGCCCAAGGCTCGCGTTTATTGATCGCGTTGGCGCGCCCTATCGGCGGTCGTTGAGGTTCAGGATATGGCCGAATTCGCCCTTCCCAAAAATTCCCGGATGACTGAAGGCAAGGTGTGGCCGAAGCCGGCCGGTGCCAAGCGCACGACCGACTTCCGCATCTACCGCTGGGATCCGGATACGGGCGAGAATCCGCGGATCGACACCTATACGGTGGATCGGGACGATTGTGGCCCGATGGTGCTCGACGCGATCATCTGGATCAAGAACAAGGTCGACGCGACTCTGACCTTCCGCCGCTCCTGCCGCGAAGGCATCTGCGGCTCCTGCGCCATGAACATCGACGGTGCCAACACGCTCGCCTGCACCAAGGGCATCGACGAGGTCGAGCGCAAGGGCGTCGTGAAGATCTACCCACTGCCGCACATGCCGGTGGTGAAGGATCTCGTTCCCGATCTCACGCGCTTCTATGCCCAGCATGCGTCGATCGAGCCCTGGCTCCAGACCACGACGCCGGCTCCGGAAAAGGAGTGGCGGCAGAGCCATGAGGACCGCCAGAAGCTCGATGGGCTTTATGAGTGCATCCTCTGCGCCTGCTGCTCGACCTCCTGCCCAAGCTACTGGTGGAACGGCGATCGCTATCTCGGCCCTGCCGCGCTGCTGCAGGCCTATCGCTGGCTGATCGATTCGCGCGATGAGGCTACGGGTGAGCGTCTGGACCAGCTTGAGGACCCGTTCCGCCTCTATCGCTGCCACACGATCATGAATTGTGCGAACGTGTGCCCGAAAGGCCTCAATCCCGCGAAGGCAATCGCGGAGATCAAGCAGATGATGGTCGTCCGCCAAGTATAAACGCGGGACCCGGGATGGCCCTTCCCGGATGCCTGCCTGGGCCAAAAGGGAGGCAATCATGATCGACCATCTGAGCCTTCTGGTTTCCGATTATACCAAGGCCAAAGCCTTCTACATCAAGGCGTTGGCGCCTCTCGGCTATGGCTTGGTCATGGAATTTCCGGACGCCACCGCAGGCTTTGGGCGTGACGGGAAGCCTGATTTCTGGATAGCTGCCGGTGGTCCTACCTCGCCGCCGCTACACGTGGCTTTTCGGGCGGAAACGCACGCCATCGTGGACGCATTCTACGCCGCTGCGCTCGCGGCGGGCGCGACGGACAACGGTGCGCCGGGCCTGCGGCCTCACTATCATCCCAATTATTATGGTGCTTTCGTCCGTGATCAGGACGGCCATAATATCGAGGCCGTCTGTCATACCGAAGCCGCATAGGCTGATTTTGATAGCCATGGTTAAGGGTTGACGGTGCTCAGTGCTTGCTCAATGCCTCTGCTTAAGGCACACCATTGAGGGAGTTCCGAGCTGACGCAGGTCTTGACCGAACTCGGGCGGGTTTGCGGGAGAGCGCAGAGGATGCAGTTGATCGTGCGTGATTTTGGATCCAAATGGCCAGTCGTAGCAGCCGTGTTGCTGCTGGGTCTTGGTGCCTGCACAAGCTCCGATCGTTTCTCCGACCGTTCCGGCGGCGCGATTCAGCCCCGTCCCGGAGCTTCCTCGCGTGCCCTCAGCGACGATATGGAGCCCATTGCGCCCGGGCCTGCACCGACCGTCATTGCGAGCCCCCTACCGCCAGCGCCCGGCACATCCGTGGCCTCGGATCCGAACTTCCCGACGCCCGGCGCACCTGCTCCCGTCGATCCCATGCTTGGCCAGCCAAAACCCGACAACATGGCAAGCCTTGGTACCCCGGGGGGCAGCTCAGGAGCATCGACGCCGCGTGCGCCGACATCGCGCACATCGATCACCGGCACATGGACCGCCCGCGAGGCGACCGGCGGCTCGTGCCGCGTTACACTGTCGAGCTCCCCGTCGCTGGACCTGTATCGGGCATCCACATCGGGCTGCGCCAACAAGGACCTCCAGAGCGTCAACGCTTGGGATCTGCGCGACGACGAGGTTTATCTCTATTCCCGCGGCAGCGTTGTCGCTCGCCTCAAGGGAGGCTCAGGCGCCTATAATGGCGTGATCGCCAAATCAGGCGCGCCGGTCACAATCTCTCGCTGATACGGTATCAACCGGCCACGGACGCCGTCGTGGCAGGGATCGCCATCGGCGCTCCCTGCAGCCAACGTGTCAGAAAAATGTCAAGCCACGCGGCGATGGCGCCATCATACATGAACCGTCCGGTATGGTGGAGCCGGGCTTCCTGCGCCCCTGGCAAGGCGAGCCGTTCCACACCACGTGTCGTCCAGCGATAGACCATGGCGTGCGTCACCTCGGGATGAAACTGGAATCCGAAGGCGGCCGGCCCAACCTGGATGGCCTGAACGGGAAAGTCCGTCCCTGTCGCAAGGACCGACACACCGGCAGGATCATCGAGCCCTTCGCGGTGCCATTGATAGACATGGGACGGCCAAGGCACGCCAAGGTGCCTCGCGAAGTCTTCTCCGGCGAAGGTGGGATGGATCGGGAAATAGCCGATTTCAGCCCGCCCCTCGGCATGAGCCGCGACACGGCCGCCCATATGCTTGACGAGCATCTGCGCGCCAAGGCAAAGGCCCAGGAACGGCTTTTCCTCCTTGAGAACACGGCCGATCCAATCGATCTCGCCGCGCAGCCAAATCTCGTCGTCATTCGCGCTCATCGGCCCACCGAAGATGACGACGCCATCGTGGGCTTCGAGCGTATCCGGCAGCGGATCTCCGAACCGCGGCCGGCGGATGTCGAGAGGATGTCCCTGAGCAGAGATCAGGCGGCCGACCCGTCCGGGAGACGAATGCTCCTGGTGCAGAATCATGAGGACAGGTTGTCTCACACGTGCCCGCCCCACCTGCAGGCGCCTATCCAGCAGACGGGCCGCTCTATCGTGCATAGTTCAGTGATCCCCACGTGAATCAACAGGATGGTGGCGTAGATCGGCGACGACGGCCTCATCGAGACCAAGCAAACGCGCCAGCTGCCAGATGAGATCGCCCTCGAGCTCGCGCACTTCACCATCCGCCTGCGCTAAATCCCAAGCCAAATGGAGAAGCCGCGTTCTTGCGGCAATATCAAGGCGGCGCCGCAAGGGCGCGATCAATGTCTCGACATCCGCGCTGCCCCGGTCCGCCAGATCGCCCTGGACGACCAGCGCCTCAGCATCGGTTGCCGTGAGGGCGAACTCCTCCCTGAGCACCGCTTCGAGGCGTGTCCATTCTGCAGGCACTATGACCCCATCGATCCGGGCGACATGCACCAGCAATGTTGCCAGGGCGAGCCGCCCATCATCCCCATCGGCAGCGTTGGCGTTGGCTTTTGCATCACCGCTGCTCACGCGCTCGACCAGCTCGCGTACGAGCGCGAGCAGGGATACCGGATTGTAAAGCGAGGCTTTCGTCATACAGCTCATCCCACGCAAACCAGGAATCGGGCGGCGGCCTTTCGACCATAAAACACCGATTCTGTTCAGCTGGAGTGAACACAAACGTGGGAAAGGCGCCAGTTCCGAAGACAGTCTGTTCGATAGTTTATTCCCATCGGGCCAGAACCCGCACCCAGGGCGCTAACGACCGTTGGCTTGACGCCACGCCGTGTAGTCTGTCTGCGTCTGGGGATCTGTGGGTGGATAAAGACCGAGAATCGAACGGCCCTTGAGGACCTCCTGCTGGACGAAGTCTTCAAACGCCGTCATCTCCACCGCTTCACGCGCGATCTCATCAGCGAGATGGGCTGGGATGACGATCACGCCCTCGCCGTCGCCCACGACGACATCACCGGGAAACACAGCGACATCGCCACAGCCGATCGGCACGTTGATATCAAGCGCCTGATGATGGGTCAGGTTGGTCGGTGCTGAAGGGCGATGGTGATACGCTGGGATAGCAAGCGCGGCGATATCAGGACTGTCGCGGAAGCCCCCGTCAGTCACGACGCCGGCCGCCCCCCGCATCATGAGCCGGGACACCAGAATGGCACCAGCCGATGCGGCACGCGCGTCCTTGCGGCTATCGAAGACCATCACGGCGCCCGGCGGGCATTCTTCAACGGCCTTGCGCTGCGGGTGGGCGCGATCACGAAAGACATCGATCGTGTTCAGATCTTCACGGGCCGGGATGTAGCGGAGCGTGAACGCCTCGCCCACCATATTGTCGCCTTTGAAATGCAAAGGGCTGACATCCTGGATGAACTGGTTGCGCAATCCCCGCTTGAACAGCGCCGTGCTCAGCGTCGCAGTGCTCACGGATTTCAGCTTCTGGCGGGTTTCTGCAGACAGCATCGGCTTCTCCGGCTTGCGTGATCTGATTGAGTGCCTGTGAGGCGTCACTCCCGTTGCGGATAATGGGCGAGAAGACCGTACAAGGCCACAGTCGCACCGTGATCTTATCGAATATTTGTCTGATGTCCGATGAATGGCTCGCGGTCGCGGTCGTATCGCGGGACGCCCTCGGATTCTTGCCCACGGAATGGCGCAGATTGTCCACAAAAATTGCATCTCTGTGTACATTGGTACCGCTGCGCGCTAAATATCGGTTCTAGATAGAAGCAGAGGCTGCAGGAGCCTTCCATATGAGCCGACGCGCAAAATTCCGGGAACTCGTGGATGACGCGGATTTGCTCGTCATGCCCGGAGCCTATGATGGACTCTCGGCACGGATCATCGAGGCCGAGGGATTCCACGCGCTTGTCGCAGGGGGCTATGCCGCGATCGGTTCGATGATGGGAGAGCCGGATGGCGGCCAGTCGAACATGCGTGACATGGTTGATCACTATGCGCGTATCGTCGGCGCTGTCGAGATACCGGTCTATGTCGACGCGGACACAGGCTTCGGCGGTGTGCATAATGTCGCGAAGGCGGTCCGCGCGCTTGAGGCGACAGGTGCGGCCGGTCTGTTTTTCAGCGACCAGGTCTTTCCAAACCGTTGTGGCTATCTGCCGGGAAAGCAGGTCGTGCCTGTCGAGGTCATGTTATCGCGCATTGCGGCCGCGCTCGATGCCCGGACCGACGAGCACTTTTTCATCGGCACGCGGACTGATTGCCTGAGCCTAACCGGGCTCGACGACGCGATTGAGCGCTGCCAAATGTTCATCGAGGCCGGCGTTGACATGGCCAAACCGCAGGGCGCCGATACGCGCGAGCAGATCACCCGTTCGATGGCGGAAATCCCCGGACCCCACTTCGCGACGCTGTCGCAGGCGGCCGGCAACCATCCAACAGGGCTGGAAGGCATGCGAGAGATCGGCGTCGCGGCTGTAACGCTGCCCTCGATCAGCTTGTTTGCGGCTGCACAAGGCGTGCGCAGCGCGATCGCCAGATTGGCGGCGACCGGCAGCACGGTTGACCTTGCAGACCAGCTCATGCCCTTGTCTGAGTACTACGAGCTGGTCAGGCTGGGGGAATTCCAGGCCAGAGAAAAATCCTACGACGATCGCGCGGCGGAAGTTCTGGCGCGGCGGGGCCGGCCAAGAGCTAGCTAACGGCCGGGCTGCTCGCCCATGTCGTCGAGCTGCAGCGAGGCGATGAAGTCGTTGAACTGCTCGCCCTGCATAATGATGTGAGAGCGCAATAGGCTGGATGCCCGCTCGCCGTCCATCGCAAAAATGGCGTCGACGATCTGCTCGTGCTCGGCGAAAGAAACGTGCATGCGTTTGCGGAAGCGCTGGCGGCGGCGGCGGTAAGGCTTCAAGCGCCTGTGCAGCGCGGTAGCCTGTTCAATCAGGAAATCATTGTGGCTCGCTGCATAGATGGCGAAGTGGAAAGCCTCGTTCTCCTCGTAATAGGTCACCGCGTCATCGCGCGCCACGGCATCGGCACAGGCCGCGTGGCGAATTGAAATCGCCTCCCGGTCGGAATCCGTGTATCTCCGCGCCGCCAGACGTCCGGCCATGCTTTCGTATTCGGCCATCACCTCGAACATCTGCACGAGACGTTCCGGCCCTATCTGTGCGACGATGGCGCCCCGCCGCGGGCGGATTTCGATCAGGCCGATTGAAGCCAGTTGCATCAGCGCCTCGCGTACCGGAGTTCGCGAGACACCGAACCGCTCGGCGACCGATACCTCATCCATGCGCTGCCCCGGGAGGAACACGCCATTGACGATATCCTCCTCGATCTTGTTACGCAGCTTGTTCCGCGAATTCGGCGCTACATCCATTCACCGTCGCTCCGTCCCGCCACCAACTCGTAAGACGCATAAACCTGTCCGCGAATGTTGACAGCACCCAAACGCGGCGCCCGGCGATTTAACCTCGCCGCCCGCGGGATTCAATACGAAACAGGTCATCTTGCATACAAGAATTCGATTTATGTTGACGCAATACTGCACGATGCATAAATTGCTGCCATAAAGTGCATAATGCAGGGGGGCGTCCTTCATGTCACGACTGGGCAACGTCATCCGCGACGGGGATATCGTCTCTGGCGCTCTCCTGGCCGGCCTGGGCACCTATATCATCTCGAAGGCTTCCACCTGGGACTATATGACCACGAACGGGCCCGGACCGGGGTTTTTTCCCCTCTGGTACGGCATCTGTATCGTGGTGTTGTCACTGGGGCTGATTGGATGCGCGCTCTTCAAGGGCATAGGTGCGGCCCATGAGCCAATCGACTGGCGTGGAGTTGGCCGCGCCCTCGTCACCTGGCTGGCCTTCGTTATCGCAACCGCACTGATGCCCTATCTCGGATTCGTGGTCGCTCTCGCGCTGCTTTGTCTTTGCCTGATTCGGGTCGTGTTCCGCCAGCCCCTCATCCGAGCCATCGTGGCTTCTGTGGCGATCACTGCGGCCTTCAAGATCATATTCGTCATGTTGTTGCAGCTCGATCTGCCTATCGGCGCGCTGGGTATCTGAACCATGGACATTATCAACGGGCTCGCCCATGGCTTCGGCATCGCTCTAGTGCCGCAGAACCTCCTCTGGTGTTTCGTCGGCTGCTTTCTCGGAACCGTCGTCGGAATTCTGCCCGGGCTCGGGCCGGCTGCGACGATCGCAATCCTGATGCCTCTGACACTGAACATGGATCCTGCCGGCGGCATCATCATGCTGACAGGCATCTATTATGGCGCCAAATACGGGGGCTCAACCACATCGATCCTGCTCAACATGCCGGGCGAGTCGAGCTCTGTCGTGTCCTGCATCGATGGCTACCAAATGGCGCGCAACGGCCGCGCCGGCGCGGCGCTCGGCATCGCCGCGATCGCGTCCTTCATCGCGGGCACGGTCGGTATTGTGCTGCTGACGCTCGTCGCCCCGGCGGTCGCCCGCTTCGCCCTGTCATTCTCGGCGCCGGAATATTTCGCGTTGATGGCATTCGGCCTCTCGCTCGTCGTCCTGCTTTCAGGAGCCTCGCTCCTCAAGGGATTGCTGGCGCTTCTGGTCGGTCTATGGCTATCTACTGTCGGTATCGACCTTTTCTCCGCGCAATCGCGCTTCACCTTTGGCCGCAGTGAGCTCCTCGGCGGGCTCGACTTTGTCGTGATCGCGATCGGTGTCTTTGCTATCGCGGAAATCCTGACCACGATCCAGCATCGACAGGAAGGCACGCTGATCCCGGTGCCGAAGGGCTTCCGCAATCTCCTGCCGAGCCGTGAGGAACTGAAGGCCTCGCGTTTCGCATTCGTCAACGGCTCGTTTACGGGCTTCATCATCGGCGTGCTGCCGGGCGCCGGATCAGCCATTGCCTCATTTATCGCCTACGGCATCGAGAAGGCCGTCTCGAAGCGCAAAGAGTTGTTCGGCAAGGGGGCGCCGGAAGGGCTGGCGGCACCGGAAGGCGCGAATAACGCGGACACTGGCGGCGCGCTTGTGCCATTGCTGACGCTCGGCATTCCAGGTGGCGGCACCACGGCCATCCTATTGTCCGCGCTCGTTCTCTGGGGCATCCGTCCCGGTCCGCTGATGATCACCGAGTCGCCGGATATATTCTGGGGGCTCGTGGCCTCCATGTACGTCGGCAATGTGGTCCTGCTTCTGCTCAACCTGCCACTCGTGCCGCTCTTCGCCCAGTTGCTGCGCGTTCCGACCTGGATCCTGTTTCCCGTGATCTTCGGTTTGTCGATCATCGGAGCCTATAGTGTTTCGGAGCGCATTTTCGACGTCGAGTTGCTCGCGGCATTCGGTCTACTCGGCTTCCTTATGGCGAAGACTGGATTTCCAAGCGCGCCGCTCATTCTCGGCTTTGTGCTCGGTGATGCCATGGAGCGTGCCCTCCGCCAGTCGCTGATGATGTCGCAGGGCGATCTTACAACCTTCTTCCAGCGTCCGATCTCGCTGATCCTGCTGATAGCGGCTTTCGTCATCCTGCTCTTGCCGCTGGTCAGCTGGTTCAATCGCGCCCGTGTCCGCGCGATCAGTGAAGGCGCCTGAACGATATCAACAAGCATCCATAGGAGGAACGCATGAAACTCTCTGCCTGGGTGGCGACGGCGTTCGCCGTCACCGTGACATTTGCTTCTGCTTCGACAGTGCAGGCACAGTTTACGCCCAAGCGCCCACTTGAGATCGCGGTCCATGCCGGCCCGGGATCAGGCAACGACGTCTTTGCCCGAGCGCTGATCTCAGTCATCGAGAAGAACAAGCTCTCGCCTGTTCGTATCCAGGTCGCCAACAAACCGGGCGGCGGCAGCACAACCGCGGCCGCGTATCTGGCGAGCAAGGCCGGTAACGAGAACACGCTCGGCGTGTTCACGAATATCTGGATCACGGATCCGCTGGTCTCGGCCGAGGCGACGAACCCGTTGACGAGCATGACGCCCGTTGCCCTGGTCATCCGCGAGCCAGGCCTGATCGCGGTCAAGGCAGACTCCCCCTACAAGACACTTCAGGACTTCATCGACGCTGCCAAGGCCGCGCCCGGCAAGCTCAGCCAGTCCGGGGGATCGGTTCTCGCGCGCGAGAACGTCTTGCGCCAGTTGCTGATGGGCGCGACGGGCGCTGACTGGCAGTTCATCTCCTTTCCCTCCGGCGGCGAGCGGCTTTCAGCGCTGCTTGGCGGCCACGTCAACATGATGATCGTGGAGCCCGGTGAAGCGACCGCCCAAGTCCGCAGTGGCGCGATGCGCGTGATCGCCGCAGTGGCAGAAAAGCGCCTCCCGGGCTTCCCCGATGTTCCGACGCTGCAGGAGGCGGGCTTCAACATTCCAAACCTGCCGCAGATCCGCGGCATCGTCGCGCCTCCGGGAATGCCGAAGGAAGCGGTCGCGTACTACAGCGACCTGATTCGGAAGGCGACCGAGACGCAAGAGTGGAAGGACTATGTCGTGGAGAATGGCTTCGAGCCGGCCTTCACAACTCCCGAGGAAACCTCGAAGTTCATTACCGAGTACACCGAACAGTTGCGGGGTATCCTCGAGAAAGCCGGCATCAAGCTCGTCGCGCGCTGAGCTCTTCTAGCCCATTGTCATCAGCCGGCCTCACGATGGGGCTGGCTGCTTGCTTTTATCCATCCCATGGAGGCCGGAATGCTATGCCAGTCCTACCGATTCGGCGACCTCCGCATCACGCGTGTCCTGGAGATGTCCGGGCCGACCCATGACCCGGCCTTCCTTTTTCCGGATCTGCCGGCGATCGCACTCGACGGCGAAGCCGGCTGGCTCGCTCCCCATCACTATCAGCCCTCGACCAACCGGCTTGTTGTTACCATCCAGATCTGGATGGTCCAGTTCGGCACGACGACCGTGCTCATTGATCCCGGTATAGGCAACGGAAAGCCACGCCCGGCGGAGCGCCAGAACATGCTGAACACGCTCGCCCCGGCCTGGCTGGCGGCAGCAGGCGCGACCGCTGACAGCGTCACGGACGTCATCCTGACCCATCTGCATGCTGACCACGTCGGCGGATGCACGGTTATGCGCGAGGGCGTCTGGCGTCCCGCTTTTCCCGGTGCGCGCCACCATATGCCACGGGCGGAATTCGACTACGTTCGTGAACGCTACGGAGCGGGCGAGACGGGCATTAACAGTGGCGCGTGGGCCGACAGCGTAATCCCGCTGATCGATGCCGGGCTCGTCGACCTCTTCGAGCCGGGCGATCTGTTGCTCGACCACTTCAGGGTCGAGGACGCAGCCGGTCATACGCCAGGACAAGTCGCGCTATGGCTGACGGACAAGGCGGGCGGAAGCGCTGTCTTTGCGGCGGATATCATGCACAGCCCGCTGCAGATCCGCTTTCCCGCACTCAACACGCGGTACTGCATCTGGCCCGAGCGCGCCCGGGAGACGCGGGCAGCATTTCTAGCCCAGGCGGCACGCAGCCGGGCCATCGTCATGCCCATGCATTTTGGATGGCCTTACCGCGGTCTCATCGCGCGGAGCGGTGACACTTACACCTTCGCGCCTCTCGACTGGTGAAGGTCACGCAGCGCTTCAGCGACTGCTTCCGGCGCCTGCAAGATCATGATGTGACCACTGTCGACGATACGCAGATCGCAGCGCGCTATGCCCGCGATGTCGGCGCGCACATGATCGACGGGGCGAAGGAGATCGCGCGTGCCGGCAAGCACCAGCACCGGGCAGCCGAGCTTTGACTTCGCGTCAGTGACGTCGACATTGGCGAGCATGGCGTTCGCCTGCTCGTAGCAGAACGGATCAATGGCGAGAAAACGGGCCCGGTATTCCTCGTAGACCGCGCGATCCGAGATCATGTCTTCAGGAAAGGAGCGCTCGAACACAACGTCGATCACCGAGCGCATGCCCTCCCGACACGCCTTCGCTCCACGCTGGAGGAGATAATCACGCCTGTCGGGATTGGCCTTCAGCGCTGGCGAGCACAGCAGGAGCTGCTCGACGTCACCGCGCAGCTTTGCAGCCAATTCGACGGCGATCGCGGCGCCCGAGGCTATGCCGGCGATCGTATAGGGGGCTTCCAGCCCAGCGGCCGTAATGGCAGCGAGGGTGTCCTCCGCCATTGTGGCCACGTCGAACGGTTGCCGGGTTTTTTCGGAAAGCCCCGCACCGCGCTGGTCCGCGCGCAGCACGCGGTAGCCCTCCCCGAGCCGCTTCAGGACCTCGTCCCAGCTGTCCGACGTCCCGGACAGCTCGTGGATCAGGACCAAGCTCCTGCCGACGCCAGACAGCTTGTAATGGAGGCTGACGCCCTCGCGTTCGGTCCAGTGCAGGTTCGTCATGCCGGCCTCGCAGGATGAACGCGTTCCATGAATGACAGCAGTTGCGCAGCGATGAAGTCCGGTTGCTCAGGCAATGCCGCATGGCTCGCGTTTGGGATGACAACGACCGTGACCCGGTCGCCCAGCTCTCGTTTGAAGATTTCCGCATCCTCAACATGGGCGAGCGGATCGGTGTCCGGCTGCAGATAAAGCAAGGGCGCCGTGCCGCCGGCATAGTCCTCGCTCCGCGGCGTCTGGTCACCCGCGTGACGCTGGGCCGCCAACACTTCGGGATACCAATCCTTCAACCAGCCTGTCGGATCGTTGCCCGGCGCGAAAAATGCAAAACGCAGGGCCTCGAGCCGCTCATCATCAGGTAGCTCGGCATTGGCGCTTGCCCGAATGGCGGCGCGCATCTTTGGACCACTCGGGGCGATGCCGACATTCGCCGCGATGATCGATATGCCGCTGACTAGATCCGGCCGATCTGTTGCGAGCATTCGTGTTACCCGATTGCCAAATGCATGTCCGGCCACGAAGGCCGGACCACCGCCGAAAGCCTCGATCACCGTCGCGATATCAGCGGCGCAGTCATGGAGGTCCTTGTAAGGTGCGGACGACGTACTCCTACCAATTCCTCGGGGCTGCGGCCGCAACACGGTGTATCCGCGCTGGGCGACGTGTTGCGCGATTGGATCGAAGTCCGTCGCCGGGCGGCCGAGCGAAGGCAGCATAACGACCAATGGACCCTCGCCTTGCTTGAGGACCTCGAGCGTCGCCTCCGCGCCGCGCTGGATCATTTCCGCCGATACGGTTCCGCTCATGTCGTCTTCGTCTCCCATCGCTATTGATTTCGGTTCTCGAAAAGCTGGAACATCAGCGGCGCCAGCACCATCGTGCCGACGATCCGGCAGATCTGAGTCGTAACGACAAAGGCGACCTCGAAGCCAATCGCATAAGCCAGCAGAGTGATTTCAACCAAGCCGCCGGGCGAAAGCGCCAGAATGAGGGTCGGAACGTCGAAGCTGATGAGGCGGCTGCAGGCGAAGGCCGTCACGACGGCAAGGCCGATGAGCACGAGTGACCATAGTGCACCCTGGAGCATGGTGCGACCGAGCTCGCGATGCGTGGTGCCCCCCAATCTCGAGCCAACGATAGCGCCGATCGTCACCTGGACCAAGGCGACCAGCCACGAGGGCGGCTGCGCGCCAGTCAGGCCGCTTGCGTGGGCCACCGCGCTGAACAGCAGGGCCGCGACCATTGCGCCGCCAACGAGGCGAAAGGCATTGCGCGCCATATAGCCGCCAACCACGCAAGCGCCAAGGATGACCCAGTCGAGCGGCGCGATGATGCTGCTATGGGTCGCCGCGACCGCGACATTGCCGCCGCTCAAGGGCGCGGCGACCAGCGCTTGAACCAGAAACGGCACGCAAAAGATGACCGTGATGACACGGGCCGAATGGACGAGCGCGAGCTTACGACTGTCCGCGCCGAGCGAGCCACCAAGCAAGGTCAGCTCGCCAAGACCTCCGGGAAAGCTCGCGAAGAGTGCCGTCCCCCGATCGAATTTACACAGCCTTTGGAAGTAGAGCCAGCCTAGGAACGCGGTCGCGAGGGTATAGACGAGCATCGCTGGGATGATCGGCCACCAGAGCACCATGTTGGCCAGTACTTCTGCGGTAAAGGTGCTGCCGGCCAGCACGCCGACCACAGGGCGGGCGACGTGCCGGACCTGAGCCGGAATGAGGAAAGGACTGCCGAGGGCCGCGGCAATGCCTACCGCGCTCAGTGAGCCGAGCGTCCACGGCAATGGCAGGTGGAGAAACAGAAAAACCGCGCCGCCACAAGCGCCGATCAGCAAAGCGCCGATTGCGTGGAGAACGGCCCGCATCGTCAGCCGGCGGCCTCAAGCGTGGCATCGAGCGTGTCTTGCCAGTCGGGCTGCTCGGCATCCGCGTAACCGGCATGGAGAACCATGGCAAGCAGCCCATAATACCCGCAGAGGCAAACGATCTCGAGCGCCCCCTCGCGTCCGAACACCTCGCTGACCCGCTGGAACTGCGCGTCATCCAATTTGCCGGAGCGAAGCACGGCCCGGGCCGCTTCAAGCGCGACGCGTTGAGAGCTCGTCAGCGCGTCGCCGCTCTCTCCTCGTGCCAGACTGGCCAGCACCGGCACGCTCAACCCGGCCTTGCGGGCGAGCGGCGCATGGGCGAGCCATTCATAGGGGCAACGCCAGAATTCGGAGGCTGCAAGCGTGACCAGCTCCCGCACGTCCGCCTCCAACGCACCCTTGAAACGCAGCCACTCGCCGAGATCGGCAACCCGTTTCGCGAGTTCCGGCACCGGCAGGAGATTGAGGAAGGGCTGGCCGATCTTGCCCCGCGCGCTGCCCCGCAAGTGTTCCGCGAAGGCTCGCTGCCGTTCGTCCCAACCGTCCTCGGCGATCTCGAATCGACTCATGCACCTGCTCCCAACTGCAAGGATGCTTGTACGAGAAATCGCTCGATTAATACACTAGTCGATCATTTAAAAATGCATTATTATAAATCTCGTATGCAATCTGAGGGAAAATGCTCACAATTGCCGATAGCGGACCGCGATTGGTCAGGACGGAAGCGGCTATCGCCTGGATTGACCTGGGCGGTCCCGACACCGGAAACGTGCTCACACGTCAACAGATGGCGATGCTCAGCGACGCGATCCGCATGGCTGGCGCCGATCCCGACGTCTCGGTCGTCGCCATTGCACCGGGCGGAGAAGCCTTTTGCCTCGGCCGCAATGGCAAGGGAGAGCCGGCGGAAGCACGGCCTTGGGATGCACGCCAGAAACAGATGGGCGTGACGCTGGATGTGTACGATGCCATCGCGACATGTCCCATCCCTGTCGTCTCTTGCGTCCAAGGCAATGCTATCGGGTTCGGCGCGGCATTGGCCGGCGGATGCGATATCACCCTGGCCGCGCACAGCGCACGCTTTGCCTTGCCCGAGATCAAGCATTCGATTCCCGCGACCCTCGCGATGTCCGCGCTCATACGGAAGATGCCTGAGAAAGCGCTGGCGCATCTGATCTACTCAGGAGAGGCAATTTCCGCTGAGGAGGCGCGCGGTCTTGGTCTGGTGAGCAAGGTGTTCCCGGCAGAGGCCTTCGGCGAAAGCTGCTCCGCCTATCTCTCGGCTCTTGCATCACGGAAGCGGCTCCTGCTGGAGACGATCAAGCGGTATCTCGGGAAAGCACCGCAGCTATCCCCCGAGATGGCTTCCGAGTATGCCGGCACGCTGATGGCTTTGGTGAAGCCAAGCATCTAGAACATGTCCGATTTTCAGCCGAGCAAGTTCACGGCAGACAGACTTGCTCCAGGAGACGCAGCGATGGTCGCCCGCACGCTCTTTCAGAAGATCTGGGAATCCCATCTCGTGGCGCGGCGTATCGATGGTCGCGAGATCATCTACATGGACCGCAATATCGTCCATGAGCTGCATGGACCCAAGGCGTTCGAGAAGCTGCGCAAGGCAGGGCGGCGGGTTCGCCGGCCCGACCTGACCTTCGCCGTCCAGGACCATACAATTTCCAGCCGACCCGGCCGTGACGACACGACAAATCCCGAGGGCACACCGTTCCTTCAGGCACAACGCGCCGGCGCCGCTGAGTTCGGCTTCCGCATTTTTGACGTCGGTGATCCCGACCAGGGTATCTCCCACGTCATCGGACCCGAACTCGGCATGGTGCTCCCCGGGGCAACGCATTGCGTTCCGGATAGTCACGCGGCGACGGTCGGAGCGCTCGGCGCGCTGTCGTTCGGCTGCGGGACGACAGAGCTGGAACATGTGCTGGCGACACAGGTCCTCGCTATGAAGAGGCCGAAGACCATGCGCATCAACCTCGAGGGCAGGTTGCAACCGCATGTGACGGCAAAGGACGTGGCGCTGCATATCATAGGCACAATCGGCGTTTCCGGGGCAAATGGACACGTCGTCGAATATGCCGGCGCCGTGGTCCGTGCCATGGGTATCGAAGCCCGCATGACATTGTGCAATCTCACCGTCGAAATGGGCGGGCGTAGCGGCTTTGTTGCGGCTGATGAGACCACCCTGTCCTGGCTGCAGGGAAGGCCATTCGCGCCGACTGGTGACGACTGGGCTCGCGCGGAGGCTTACTGGCGCACGATGCATTCCGACCAGGGCGCGGAGTTCGACCGGGACATCACCATCGACTGCACCGCGCTTGAGCCGCAGATCACATGGGGCATTACTCCTGGACAGGTGATCGGGATTCGCGAAAGCGTGCCTGTCTCGCTCGGCGAGGACGCTTCCGACCAGCATGCGCTGACCAAGGCACTCACCTATATGGATCTGCGCGCTGGCGAGCCGCTGCAGGGGTTGAAGGTGGACCGGGTTTTCATCGGATCCTGCACCAACGGCCGTATTCCAGACCTGCAGGAGGCAGCAGCCATCGTGCGCGGCCGCAAGGTCGCCGAGGGCGTGGTCGCCATGATCTCCCCGGGCTCGACGATCGTTCGACGCGAGGCCGAGGCTCTCGGCCTCGATGCCGTCTTCCGCGACGCGGGGTTCTACTGGGCTGAGTCGGCCTGCTCGATGTGCGCCGGCGGCAACGGCGATCGCGGGCGCCCTGGTGAGCGGGTGATTTCCACCACGAATCGCAATTTCGAAGGCCGCCAAGGCCCCGGCGTGCGAACCCATCTCGTGAGCGCGGGAATGGCAGCCGCGGCGGCGATCGCCGGCTCCATCGTCGACGTTCGCCAATTTCCGGAGGCGTGAATGCAGGCTTTCACGAAGACGACCGGTTCAGCGGTCCCGATGCTCGAGGACGACATCAACACGGACGAGATCTCACCCATTCAGCTCGCCCGCAAACTTCAGCCTGACTATCGGAAGATGCTTTTCATGCGCTCCCGGTGGGACGACAAGGGCGATCCCGTACCGGCCCATGTGCTGAACCTGCCGCAATTCCAGAATCCGGCAATTTTGGTGACGGGCGCGAATTTCGGCTGCGGCAGCTCTCGCGAGGCTGCGGTTTGGGCCCTTCTTGCGAACGGCATTTCCTGCGTCGTCGCGCCGAGCCTCGCCGACCAGTTCCGGGAGAATTGCCTTCAGAACGGCGTGCTGCCGGTCACCCTTGAGACGGACCGCTTCGCATCCTTCGCCCAACGTGTCGTAGACGCGGACGGCGCGCCTTTTACTGCCGACCTCGAGAATCAGACGCTCTCAGGCCCGGGCGGCGAGCCTGTCCCCTTCGCTATACCCGCCGCGGAGCGACTGGTCCTTCTGGAAGGCTTGGATGACATCGGCCTCACCTCCAAGCACCTGTCGGACATTGAAGCCTGGGAAGCGCGGACGGCGGCGACAATGCCGTGGTATCAATGCGCCCGCGATAGACGCCTCTAAAGCGGGTCTCGGCGCCGGGACCGCGCGGCCGTTGGTGCAGCTCGTACAGCTGTACGGCGCTCCGTTGCCGTCGTCAGACTGACGTCTCACGCGCGATCGCGTCGCGTTCGGCGCGCCGCGCTGCCACGATCCCCTCGAAATCAACCTTTCGCGTCTGATCGACGATATGCTCCTGGAGCGCATGCGTCACCGCCGCGATCTTGCCGCCGCGGAAAACATCAATAAGCAGCAAATGCTCCTCGATGATTTCGGCCATAGGCTTTGACAGCGTTGAAAGACCAAAAAAGATCGTCGCTTGGCGGGAAAGACCTTCCCAGACCTCGCATAGAACGTCGTTGCCGCTGAACTGACAGAGCGCGCGATGAAAGTCCGCGTCGGCCATCGCAAAACCATACGCGTCATCTTGGGCGCTGGCATATTCCATCTGTGCCAGGCGATCATTGAGGATGCGCAATTCCGCCTCGCCATTTCGCCCTTCGCGAATGGCCCGTAACGCAGCCGTTGTTTCAAGCGCAACACGCGTTTCGATAAGATTGTTGATCCGAGCCCGCGATACGGGCATGAGCCGTGTGCTCTTATGGGGCTCGCTCGTGACGAGACCCTGACTTTGAAGAACCCGCAGCGCCTCCCGTACCGGCACACGACTGATGCCGAGGCGCTGGGCGAGTTCCGTCTCCACGACCCGATCGCCCGGCAAGATGAGCCCTCTCGAAACCGCCGCCACGACAGCCTCGATCACCATGTCCACAAGCGTGCGCGGCCGCAGCGGCACCCAGTCGACGGCCGCCGCGGGCTCTCCGCTGAGTTGGGCCGGGAAAGAAAAAGCCGCTGATTGATCGAAGCGCCTCTTGACCATGCACAGATTGTATACTGTTATACGATTATAGCGCAACAGCGATCGTCATAGGCTTGACCCTCAACGTCGGGCTGGCTCGCCTTTACCAGAATGTGCGTCTACCCTGTCGTGCGGCGGTATACGATTAGACAGGTTCTTGGAGGATCGATATGCAAAAGCGGGAGTTGCTCGTCGTCGGAAGCCGGCCGGACTGGTATCTTGATCGGCTCGCCGGCCACTTCTCCCTGCACCAGCTCACCACGGGAGACCCTGCGGATCTCGATGGGGACGTTGCCGCTCGTATTGAAGCCCTGACATCGACCGGCGCCCTGAGCGCGAGCCTGTTGGACGCATTACCTCGCCTGCGTCTCGTGGCTAACGGAGGCGCCGGCTACGAGCGGATTGATACCGCAGCCTTGCGTGACCGTGGCATCCGCCTGACCAACACGCCGGATGTTACAGACGGTTGCGTGGCGGACATGGCGTTCGCACTGCTCCTGGCCGTCGGACGCCACATCACCAGCGGCGATGCCTTCGTGCGGTCAGGCAGCTGGGAGACCGAGGACTACCCCCTCGTGCCACGCATGCACGGACGGACGCTTGGCGTTCTGGGTCTCGGCCGGATCGGACTTGCAATCGCGCGCCGCGCCGCGGGCTTTGACATGCCGGTCGTTTATCATAACCGTCGCCCGCGCGCGGACGTGAACTTCGAGTATTGCGGAACAGCCCGGGAGCTGGCCAGCCGAGCCGATTTCCTGGTCGTTGCCTGCCCGGGCGGCGCCGCAACTCATCATCTTGTCGATGCGCCGGTGCTGGAGGCGCTTGGGCCGAAAGGCATCATCGTCAATATCGCACGCGGTTCCATCGTCGATGAGAGCGCACTCGTCGAGGCCCTGAAGCGTGGTGTGATCGGAGGGGCTGGCCTTGATGTTTTCGAGCATGAGCCAAAAGTCCCGTCGGACTTGGTGGCGGCCAAGAACGTCGTGCTGATGCCGCACCGCGGCGGGGGAACGTTCGAGACGTGGGAAGACGCCTGCGACCTCGTCATTGCCAATGTCAGCGCGTTCTTCGAAAACCGACCGCTCCCGACGCCGGTGTTCTAAGCGAACGAAAAGCATTCCGACGCGCTCACGACACGCGAGAGCGCGTCAAATCCTAGAGAGGTGTGGTCGCAGAGAGCGCGAAGCGACCGTGCAACAAAAACGAGGGGTATTGCAAAATGATCGATGTGACCAGACGGCAAATGCTGCAGGCGTCTGCCGGTATCGCAGCGGGAACACTTGGCCTGCCAGCGTACACCGCAGCGCAAGGCGCGGCTCAGCCGAAGAAAGGAGGAAGCGTTACTGTCGCAATGAGCGCAGCGACTGAAACGGTAGACCCTCACTTTTCGCGATCGCAAGTGGCGCGCAACGTGCTTATGCATATGTGCGAGACACTGGTCACCATTGATGAGCGCGGATCGGCTCAACTGCAGCTGGCAGAAGACCTGAACGTCTCTCCGGACTTCCGCACTTACACTTTCCGGCTCCGCAAGAACGTGCCATTTCATAATGGCAAGGAAATGAGCGCGACGGATGCGAAGCGCTCGCTTGAGCGCTACGCGCGCGTCAGCCCGGAAAAGGCGCGCCTCGCCAACGTCGACCGGATCAGCACGCCGGACGCCACTACGCTGGTCGTCGAGCTGAAATCGTCCATGCCCAGCTGGCTGGAGCTGATCAAATCGCCCGCTTCACCCATGACGATCATTCCGGCAGAGGAATGCGACAAGGAGGCCAATCAGGCGCAGCCGATCTCGACGGGGCCCTTCGCATTCGTAGACTGGGACGGCGTGACACGGCTCCGGGGGCGCCGGTTTGCCGATTACGCGCCAAATACCGCCTATAAGGCGCGGGATGGATATGGCGGCTACAGGCAGGCTTATGTCGATGACATCGCTTTTGCGGTGGTCTCCGAAGCAAGCGGACGCGTGGCCGGTTTGCAAAGCGGCCAATACGACATCCTGGATGAAGTGCCTATCCAGGCAGCCGATCGTTTGGAAAAGGACAACCGCTTCAAAATCTACGAACAGACGAAGCGCAGCATCAACGTCGTTCCGATAAATGTCCAAAGAGCTCCGACGGACAAGCTTCTGGTTCGACAGGCCATTCAGGCCGCGATCGGCCAGGAAGAACTTATGGCCATCGCCGCTGAAGGCGCCTACGAGCTGAATCCGTCGTTCGTTTACAAGGACAGCGAATTCTACCCGAGCAACGCGGACCAGCTGATCTATAATCTGAACGACACCGCGCGCGCGAAAGCCTTGTTGGCCGAAGCCGGCTATCGCGGCGAGGAAATCGTCATACTGACCAGCGGTGATATTCCCTCTCTCCAGGAAGTCGCTGTTGTCATGTCCGAACAGCTTAAAGCCGCCGGCATGAAAATTCGCCTCGATGTTCTCGATTGGCCGGGCGCCAATGCCCGCAGAAACGATCCGACCACCCACAACCTGTTCAGCACGGCCTATGCCATCCAGCCGCTGCTCGGACCGTTCCAGTACCAACGGCTGGTTTCAGGCAGCAGCAACTGGTCGTTCTACAAGGATGACGCGGCCATGGAGGAGGCCTGGGTCAAGTTGCTGGCTGCCACAACCAAGCAGGAGCAGAAAGCCGCTTGGCAGGTGATCGAGACGCATCTCAACAGCCAGGTCCAGCAGCTGAAGATTGGCGATCGCAATATCAAGCAGGCGACGAAATCTTCCATTGCCAACTTCGTGCCATATGACGGAATCCGTCTTTGGGACATTTGGTACACGTAACGCAGTCACTGGGTTTGATAAGCAATGATGGTGTATATTGCGCGCCGGTTGACTGGCGCAATTCCAGTCTTGCTTCTCGTCAGTCTGCTTGCATTCGGTCTCATTCATATCATCCCCGGCGATGCCGCGCAGGTGATCGCGGGACCGGATGCGACAG
The DNA here is from genome assembly GCF_018398315.1 of Chelatococcus sp. YT9. NCBI lineage: Bacteria > Pseudomonadati > Pseudomonadota > Alphaproteobacteria > Hyphomicrobiales > Chelatococcaceae > Chelatococcus > Chelatococcus sp. YT9. Next base: position 1,792,939 of record NZ_JAHBRW010000001.1, on the reverse strand, counting down.
CTGATCAGATCGCATCGATCCGCAGCAGCCTTGGGCTCGATCGGCCCATTCTCGAGCAGTTTATTCTCTGGCTGACGAATCTCGCCCAGCTCGATCTCGGCATGTCTTACATGCTCGGGCGCAGCGTGGCGCAGGCCATCGCCGAGCGCTTTCCCGTCACGTTACTCTTGACCTTGTATTCAATGGTATTGACGATACCGCTGGGGATTCTCGCTGGCCTTATCGCGGCCTACAATCATAATCGTTGGACCGATACAGCGATCATGACGATTGCTTTGCTAGGCGTTTCCCTTCCGACGTTCTGGCTCAGCATTGCCGCGATCCTGCTGTTCTCGGTACAGCTGGAGTGGTTACCATCAGGCGGTTATGTGCCGTTGAGCGAAAGCGTTATAGGCTGTCTCCGGTCCCTCACGTTGCCAGCGCTCGCCCTCGCGGCTTTCCAGATCGGCCTTCTCGCCAGGATGACCCGCGCAACGACCCTGGAGGTCCTGAGACAGGACTACGTGCGGACCGCGCGGGCAAAGGGCGTGGGTGAAAACACCGTTATCGGCCGGCATGCTTTCTCCAACGTATTGATCCCCGTCGTGACGGTCATCGGCATCCTCGTGAATGTCGCCCTCTCCGGTGCCGTCGTCATTGAGGAGATTTTCTCTCTGCCCGGAGTGGGACGCCTGGTAGTGCAAGGCATCTTGAGACGTGACTATCCGGTTATCCAGGGCTCGCTTCTAGCCGTCGCACTGGCGATGGTGCTGATAAACCTGACGATCGACCTTCTTTACGCCTATCTCGACCCGCGGGTGAAGAATGGATAAGTCCACAGTTGCCCTTGCGGCCGCCGAGGGAGCCTTTACCGACGGCCGGTCGAGCGCGAGCCAAAGTTCGCGCCTCCTCCGGCGGTGCATTGCGCACAAGGGGTTGATGATTGGCGCGGCTATCGTCGCAGTCATCACCGCCTTTGCGCTTCTCGGACCGTTTCTCCTCACCGGCGATCCGATGCGCCTGAGCTTCCGCACCCGGTTCCTGCCGCCCTCGGCAGAGCATTGGTTCGGCACGGATCACTACGGGCGGGATATATTCCTGCGCGTCGTCTACGGCGGGCATCTCTCGTTGTTCATCGGCATTGCGGTTGTCGCAATAGCGGGCCTGGGCGGTACCCTCATCGGCGCGCTCGCTGGTTATTATCGCAAGCTCGATGGCTTCCTCATGCGCGTGATGGACGCTTTGATGGCTTTTCCATCGCTCATGCTGGCGATCGGCATTGCGGCCGCTCTGGGCAGCGGCGTGGTGAATGTGGTGATCGCGCTATCGATCGCTTATATGCCGCGCACAGCAAGAATCATGCGCGCCGCTGTAATGGTGCTGCGCAACTCCGAATATGTGGAAGCCGCGCGAATGGCGGGGGTCAATAACTTCCGTATTCTGCTCCGACATATCCTGCCCAACAGTATGGCCCCCCTTATTATCGATTTGACCTTCATCTTTGCCTATGCGGTTCTGGCCGATGCCGCTCTGAGCTTTCTTGGAGTGGGACCGCCGCCGCCGACGCCAAGCTGGGGCAATATCATCGCGGACGGCAGGGACTATGTGGTCGAGGCGCCGTGGATCACCCTGTGCCCTGGCATCGTGATCGGCCTGACGGTCCTGGGGCTGAACTTGTTCGGCGATGGCCTGCGCGACGTGCTGGACCCGCGCCTCGAGTAAACCCGGCGCCAAGTTCGAGTTCAGAGATAGAGACGCGAATGGTTGGCGCGATGGCGCGCCAGCCAATCAGCGCTATCAAGGCCAACGGTCCCAAGGCCGAGCCTCCCATTTGACCGCGTAGCAGGCTAGCCTCGCCTACCGCTTGTACAAGCTCGCACCCCTTGCGAGACATCATGGCAACGACCCGCGATGGAGCGCGTCGGGCGCCAGGTCCGTCAGCTCCTGATGCGACGGCGGCCGGCCAGCTCTGCATGATGCCCTCGGCTCCAATCCCTGCACGTAACGCACGCCACTCGCTTACGAACGTGCGACGCGGACCCTGCCGCGACATCATTCTTCGTTCATGGATCTCAACACCACGCGCCCTGCAGGAGCGCAGGCTTATCAATGCGGTCTGCACCGCCAGTTCCGGGAATTTCCTCCTTATCAGCTCCTCCGGCTAGCGACGCACGCATCGCTGCTTGACAGGTCGTGCATTCCGAGTCCAGAATTCTGTATCCCGTATACAGAGGTGGGCAGATCATGGATTTTTCACTCAGCGCCGAACAACGCGAATGGGTTGAACGGGCCCGCGCGCTCGGCCCCCTGCTCCAGGCCAATGCTGACAAATACGACCGGGAAGCCGCGTTTCCCGAAGAGAATTTCGCCGAGCTGAAGAAGCAGAAATTCCACCTTCTGCAGGTTCCCAGAGAATTCGGGGGGTTCAATCCGCAACGGCGCGGAAGCTTGGGCATGACCCAGTTTGCCGTTGCCGAAGAGCTCGCGCGCATTTGCCCCACAACGGCGTGGAACTTGCTGATTCACTTCCACCAGGTTGGCCTCGTCAGCCGCATGGGCAGCAAGGCACAGAAAGAGAGATGGCTCGGCCAGATCGTCAATGACGACGCGCTGATGGGATCCCTCGGCAGCGAGGTCAATCCACGGCAATTCAAGGCAGAAAACGTTGCAACAAAACTGACCTTCGATTCTCTCTTCGAGCCGGTCGATGGCGGCTTCCGCGCTACTGGCGAGAAGCATTTTTGCTCCATGGCCCCGGCCGCCGACCTCCTCGCTTTCTGGGCTCTAGCCCCCGGGGCGAAGAGCAATGGCGAGGGCCTCGTCATTTCTATTGTGCCCCGAACCGCGCCCGGCCTCAGTTTCGAGGATAGCTGGAGTGAATCCATCGGCCTGCGCGGCACGGTTTCCTGGACAGCGAAGTTGGATAACGTGTTCATCCCCTGGCAGGATGTCATGGGCGAACCGGGCGACTTCGTTCAGAAGGACCCTTATACCTATGAATGCTCTCATGCCGCGCATCTCGTAGGCTGCGCACAGGGCATCGTCGACAACATCGTCGAATTCATCAAAGCGCGGAACTACCTCAGCCGCGACGAAGTGTTGATGTACAATCTTGCCGAGATCGAGTCCGGTATCCAGGCGGCGCGCGCATCGTACACCTATGCTGTGTGGCTATGGGACCAGGAACGCTTTGACGAGGCCATCCTTGCATCCTATCGTGCGCTGCATACGTCCAAGAAAGTGGCTCTCAACGCCGCAGACAAGGCCTTCGAGATCTGCGGCGCGCGGGCGCTGTTTACCTTCCACCCCTTTGAGCGTTTCTGGCGCGAAGTGAAGGCCAGCATGCTGCACACGCGGGATACGCAGCTGATGGGGCAACTTGCAGCTGGCATTCTCGACGGAGGACGCCAGTTCTCAAAGACGAAGTATGGTCAAAAGCTTGATCAGCCCAAGACATGGCGTGATTTTGGCTTCAACCCGCAGGAGAAGCTCTCTGCTATCGCGTAAATAGTCGGTATTCTCATCAATAACAGGGGAACACAATGACCGATAACACGCACTCTGATGGCATAACCCGCCGATCGACCTATTCGCGTCGGTCCGTCATAGGTGGCATCGCGGTCGGCGCGGCCGCGATCGCCGCACCGAATGTCATCCGCGCGCAAAGCGGCGGCCGCGTGCTGGTGAGAACCTCGGGAGGGTCGTACCAGGATGCCTTGCAAGCGGGCACCTGGAACAGTTTCACGCAGAAGACCGGCATCGAGGTTGTCGGTGTCGCGGCCAACACCGGCAAATTATTGGCTATGGTGGAAGCCGGCTCGCGCGAGCTTGATATTGTCGAGGGCAATGCAGTTGCAATCCTGACACTTCAGGCCAAAGGCGCGCTGCAGCCTCTGGATGTATCGCGCTTCGAATATACCGATCCGAAAGATATCGGCACGGTCGGGCCTGACTTCATCAGCTATGCCTCCTTTGCCGAGGCGCTTGTCTATAACACCGAAGCTTTCCCGAAGACCCATCCGACAGATTGGAAGCAGTTCTGGGATGTGAACAGCTTCCCCGGGAAGCGCATGCTGCAGGACGCAAAGGCCATTGCTCCCAACCTTGAGTTTGCGCTTCTGGCCGATGGAGTCCCGGTGGAGCAGCTTTACCCACTGGATATCGACCGTGCGTTCGCCAAGCTTCGGCAGATCAAACCGCATGTCGTGAAGTTCTTCGATAGCGGCGCGTTAGGAGCCTCCCTTCTCGCCGAGAAGACCGCGGTCCTCGGGAGTCTCTGGACCAATCGTGTGGAGGCCCTGCGCAAGGGGGGAGCGCCGCTGGCGGTCGAATGGAACCAAGCGATGCGGCTCACCGAATATACGGCCGTGTTGAAGAACGCCCCCAACCGCGACGCAGCCCTGCGTCTTCTCGACTATTCGTCCAGCCCGGAGGCCCAAGCCAGGACCCTGCCGCAAATCGGGCTCAGCCCCGAGAACAGGCGTGCGTTCGAGTTCATCGCTAAAGATGTTGCCGAAACGCTGCCGACTTTCCCGGCCATCGCGCAGAAAGGTTTCGAGCAGAACGCGGACTGGTGGCTCAAGAACAGGGCGCAGGTCGCAACCCGCTGGGAAGAATTTCTTCTCGGATAAGGTATCGTGGTTGTGCGCCGCCATCGCGCGCACAACCACCGTCTCGTGAATAGAGCGAGGCCCTGATACGGAAATACCTCGTCATGCAATGTCGACCGCGGCATGCGGGTATTCCGGTTCAACGACGATCTTGACCGTACAAGAGCGCCAGACTTCCCGCTTCCTTCACGTCTCGACGCGATCAGTCCATTTTGAGAGCAGCAGGGTATGTCGATGAGCCATATGCACGACGGAGCAGGCGGAACCCCGATCATCCTCGAAAATCTTTGGAAGACCTACGCCAGCTTCGTTGCTGTGAGCGGGATTGACCTATCCGTCGGCGCGGGCCAGTTCTGCACGGTTTTGGGCCCGAGCGGTTCGGGCAAGACGACGACGCTGATGATGATCGCCGGCTTCGTTGCCCCGACCCGGGGCCGGATTCTCGTCTCCGGCCGGGACATCGCGGCTCTTCCACCGCAAAAGCGTGATCTCGGTGTCGTCTTCCAGAACTACGCGCTTTTCCCTCATATGACAGTGTTCGACAACGTCGCCTTCCCGCTTGTCATGCGCCGCGTTCCCCAGGCCGAAATCGCCCAGCGCGTCGCGCGCATGCTCGAAACCGTGGAACTCGCCGGGCTTGGCAAACGGTATCCGCGTGAGTTGTCCGGCGGTCAACAGCAGCGTGTGGCCCTTGCGCGCGCGCTCGTTTTTGAGCCACGCGTCCTCTTGATGGATGAGCCCCTGGGGGCGCTCGATAAGAAGCTTCGCTCATCGCTGCAAATCGAGCTGAAGGCCCTCCAGCGCCGTCTCGATGTCACGGTGATCTATGTCACCCATGACCAGGAGGAGGCCCTCACTATGGCCGACCAGATTGTGGTGATGCAAGGTGGACGTATTGAGCAGAGCGGCTCCCCAGAAGATCTCTACGATCGCCCAGCCACCGCTTTTGTTGCGGGCTTCATGGGAGACACAAACCTCGTACGCGGCGTCGTCATGGCCGCGCATACTGATGGAACCTTGCGGATTGACCATCCGACGGGACGGCGGATCATCGCCCGGGCCGATGGATTCCAGGCAGGAGACCATGTGGCAGCATCGCTGCGCCCTGAAAGCCTCAGCATCGAAAGCAACGAAACCGCGGATGAGCCGGAGAATAGCTGGGAGGGCCGCATAGCCGCAGTCACCTACCTCGGCGATGCCATTCGCTACCATGTGGCTGTCGGCGAAAACCGACCGGCGCTCATGGAAACGCTCGTCGTCAAAGCCGCGCGCCAGAGCATGGAACACCGGCGGTTTGCAGAGGGCGATGCGGTGCGCGTGCGCTGGTCGCGAGCCGACGCCCGCATCCTGCCACCGGCACCCGCCGGAGGGCACTGACACATGAGCGTTCAAGTGGATACTCAGGGCACCGTGCGCGTCTCCCAAACCGCGGCACCCGCAGAGGAGACAAAAGCATCGTGGCGCGGAGGGCAGCTCTGGCTGCTGCTACCCGCGCTGGCGTTGCTGGCTGTATTCTTCGCTTATCCGTTATTCGACGTCGTACTTCGTTCCTTTCGCGACAGTCAAGGCGGCTTCACCATTCAAAACTACGAGGCCTTCTTTTCCCGCGCGATCTATATCCGCGTACTGCTTTTGACGATCGAAATCGCGTTCTTGACCACCGTCTTCAGCCTCGTCGTGGGTTACCCGCTGGCCTATGTCCTTGCCAACTCCGGTCCGGCAGCCCGTTCGTTCATGATGTTGTGCGTCATGTTGCCATTCATGACGAGTATTCTCGTGCGCACCTATGGCTGGATGGTGATCCTCAGGCCTAACGGGATAGTCAATACAGCTCTAGTGACGCTCGGCCTTGGGGAGACACAGCTCATCTATAACCGAAGCGGCCTGATGATCGGCATGGTCTATACAATGCTGCCCTATATGGTGCTGACGCTCTACAGCGTCATGCGCGGCATCGACGGGCGCTTCGTCGCCGTCGCACAGAGCCTCGGTGCCGGTCGCTGGTCGGCTTTCTGGCGGATCTACTTTCCGCTCAGCATGCCTGGCGTTGCGGGCGGCTCCCTCCTCGTCTTCATTCTCGCCGCCGGCTTCTATATTACGCCCAGGCTGATGGGCGGGGATCGTGACCAGATGCTGGCCTCCATCATCGCGTATCAGGTCGATGTTCTATTGAACTTCAACTTTGCCTCGGCGATCGCCGTTATCCTGCTCATCATCACATTGGCTTGTTTCGGCTTGTACGCCCGCGTCGTCGGGCTGAAGCAGCTCCTTACGAGCAAGGTGTAGCCATGGGATCGGACGCGCTCATCAATCCAAGCCTGCCGGTGCGGATCGCTGCCTGGGTCATGCTCGCCTTTCTCATGGCGCCGGTGCTGATCATCATCCCGGTGTCGTTCAGCTCGGCCCAATACCTCAGCTTTCCACCACCCGGCCTCTCATTGCAGTGGTATGAACGCTTCTTTGGGAACAAGGACTGGTTGTCCGCCATCTGGGTCAGTGTTCAGGTCGCGACATTGTCGGCGGGCCTCACCATCGTCGTCTCAACGCTCGCCGCCATCCCTCTTGTGCGCAGTGATTTTTCACGCAAGACGCTGGTGTATGGGTTGTTGCTTGCGCCGATGATCGTGCCGGTGATCATCACAGCGATCGCGCTCTATTTCGTCTTTGCACGCATCGGGATGGGCGGCACGGTCGTTGCAATCGCGATAGGCCATACGATCGTCGTCATGCCGATTGCGATCGTTGTTCTTTCCGCAACGCTTCAAGGTGTGGACTCGCGGCTTGAGAATGCCGCGATGAGCCTGGGCGCCAACCGGTTCCAGGCTTTCCGCAAAGTCACCTTGCCCCTGATCGCGCCCGGCATCATCTCGGCAGGCTTGTTCGCGTTTCTCACATCCTTCGATGAACTCGTCATTCCGCTTTTTTTGGGAGGTCCCAATGCGCAGACATTAGCCGTGCGCATCTGGAACAGCGTCATGCTGGAGATCGAGCCAACGATCGCTGCCGTATCCACCTTTCTGATAGCGCTGACAGTCGTCGTCATGATTGCCGCAAACCTCGTGAAGAAGGCACGACGTTGGGCCTGACACGATGGCGCCGTTTACTTTGGAAGTTCTGCGTCAAAACGCGCAACGGAGATCAGCAATGACCATGCGTCATGACCAGACCGTCGGCGACGCTGTTTCATCGACGGCATTCCGTGAGATCATGGGCTCCTTCCCGACGGGAGTGACGGTCATCACAACCCGCAGTGCCGAAGGCAGGCCGGTGGGACTCACAGCGAATGCCGTCAGTTCGGTGTCGCTCAACCCGCCCCAGTTGCTGGTTTGTCTGGGGCGGGACCGTTTCACCGCTCAGGTCGTTGCCGCGAGTAAACGCTTCGCGGTCAACTTTCTCGACCGCAGCCAGCAGGCTATCGCTGAACGCTTCGCATCCCGTGCGGACGATAAATTCGCGGGCCTTCCCATCATTGAGGGGGAACTTGGATTGCCCTTGATCTCCGGCGCGCTGGCTTTTGCCGAGTGTCGGGTCGTGAAAACAATCGAAACCGGCGATCACCTCATCTTCGTGGGACTCGTCTTGCGCGGTGAAGCCGAAGGTGGTGTCCCCCTCATGTTCTTCAGACGCCATTACGGGGAGTGGCCCTCCAGACAGCAGGAACCCTCAGCATGAATGCCCTCGTCTCGGACCGTGTCTCGTCTCTGCAAGATGGGTTGATACAGAATGGCATCGATCTGGCGATCATCGCGCCGTCTGCCGAAATGTACCATCTGATCGGCCGGAAGCTGCCATTGACCGAGCGCTTCAACGCGGTGCTGCTGCCCAGAACGGGCCGGCCGCGCATCCTCGTTCCGCGCCTTCAGGTTCCACTCGTGCAGGATCTGGAGCAGATCTTCGATGTCGAGGCGTGGGGCGAGACAGACAGCCCGCTCACGCGCGTTGCCGCCTATGGGGAAGACATCAGCGCCCGGACAATTGCGGTGAACGGTCACTTCTGGAGCTCGTTTCTGCTGCGTTTGCAAGATCTTTGTCCGCAATCCCGCTTCGTCGACGCCTCGCCCATCACGGCTGCCGCCCGGTTGCACAAGGACGAGCGGGAAATCGCACTCCTGACCGATGCTGCGCACCGCTTCGATGCAATCTGGGCCGACTTCTTCGCAAACGGCCGCCTTGTCGGTGTCACCGAACGGGACGTGGTGCGTCAGATCGGCGAGCGTGTTGCAGCGCAAGGCTTCGACCCCATGGCCTGGTGCGATGTCGGCAGCGGGCCGAACGGCGCCTCGCCTCTCCATCATCATTCCGAGCGGGTGATCCAACCCGGCGATCCCGTGGTCATCGATTTCGCAGCGACCCTCGACGGCTACTACATGGACACCTGCCGTACCCCCGTGGCGGGTGAGCCGGACCCATCTTTCGTCGCGATCTACGATGTCGTCAATGCCGCCTTTGAGGCCGCGGCCGGCGCCATCCGCCCCGGGATGGAAGCGCAGGCGATCGATCGCGCCGCCCGGCAGGTCATCGAGGCAGCCGGGCATGGGGCCCGCTTTCTTCACAGGCTGGGCCATGGCCTGGGCATCGAAGCTCACGAGGAGCCTTACATCATCGATGGCAATACTCTCAAACTGGCTCCTGGCATGGTTTTTTCCAACGAGCCCGGCATCTATGTGGAGGGGCGCTGGGGTGTGCGCATTGAAAACATCATGCTCGTCACCGATGAAGGCGGGCGGTCGTTCAACGACGCCACCCGGGCGCTCACAGTGATGCAATAGGGGGAATGAGGATGAGCGTAGTCCTTGAAGCGGATACGGCCCACCGGGCCTTCCCGGCTGCTGAGTATGAGGCCAGAATCGCCAAGGTGCGCGGCGAAATGCGGGCTCGGGGCGCAGATGTCCTGCTCGTCGATTGCGTCGAGCACATGGCCTATCTGTTCGGCTATGTCCCGCCAGCGGCGATTTACCAGCCGGCCCTTCTCCCGCTTGATGGCGACCCGGTCGTGATTGTCCGCGCGCTCGATGCGCCGACCTTTACCGAACAGTCCTGGGTGAAGGACTATGTGTCGTTCGGCGATGATGAGGACCCCGTCGCGATTCTCTCAGCCGTCGTGCAAAAGAACGGATGGGCAGCCCGCTCGATCGCCGTGGAATTCGACTCGCATTTTCTCCCCGTCGGCCGGTTCCGGGCGATTGAGAGCAGCCTGCCCAACGCGCGCTTTGTCGATTTTTCCAAGGTGATCTGGGAAATCCGGCTCATCAAGTCGGAACGCGAGATCGCCTATTTGCGGGAAGCCTCGCGCATTGCGGACGCCGCGCTGATTGCAAGCATCAACGCGGCCGCGCCCGGCGTCAGCGAGCGCGAGTGTGCTGCGGTGTTGTACGCGACGGCCCTTCGTGAGGGCGCGGACAATGGGCGCAGCGCATTGCTCGCAGCGGGCAAGAGAACCGATTCTCTGCACGGGCGCCTCGGCGACCATCGGTTTGAGCATGGCGATATTCTGCACGTGGAATCAATCCCCCTCGTCCGCGGCTATGGGGCGCGGATCATGCGCTCCACCGTGCTTGGTGAGCCGGAGCCCGACCTCGCGCGCGCAGCCAGCATCCTGCTGACGGCGCAGCAGGCGCAGTTCGAGGCGATGAAGCCCGGCGCACCGGCTCGTGACGTGGATGGAATCCTGCGACGCGCTGTGCTTGATTCGGGATTGCGCGAGACCTATACGAACTTCACCGGGTACACCTTGGGATATATTGGATTGCCGAAGACCAGCGACTTCACGCGTGCGTTTCTCCCGCAGTCGGACTGGACGCTCGAGGCCGGGATGGTCTTTCATATGTACACTTACGCACAGGGTCTTGCTTTCAGTGATACGATACTGGTGACACCTACAGGCGCCGAGCGGCTCACCAAGTCGGATCGCCGTCTTTTCGTGCGGTAGCAATGGAATAGCGATGAGCTTCGACAAGATAAAGGCGCGCAATACGATTGTGCCTCAAGTGTATGAGCAGCTGAAGCGTGCCATCCTGCGCGGCACACTTCCGCCAGGCACGCGCCTTGTTGAGAGCCGCGTTGCTGAGGATTTCGGCGTGAGCCGCACGCCCGTGCGAGACGCCATATCCCGCCTGCTGGCCCAGGGCTTCGTGAAAGAGGACGGCACGGCCAAGGTGGTGGCGGATATGGCCACAGAGCTGCATGAGATCTTCGGCATTCGCCAGGTGCTGGAGGGTTACGCCGCGCGCCTGGCAGCCGAACATGCCACTGATGTCGAGATCGACGAGATCGATGCTGTCTGCCACGCAAGTATCTCGGCCATCGATTCCACCTCGATCGCCGAACGCGCGGCACTCAACAATATCTTCCACGGGGCAATTGCACGGGCATCACATCGTCACCGGCTGATCAAGATCATCGGCGACTTTTACGAATACGCGATCACCGAAGAAATGCTTCCCTTCTATGGTCGCTCGGAATCAGAGACGCACGCAGAGCAGCATCTGGCCATTCTCAAGGCCCTTCGGGCTCGCGACGGTGACGCGGCCCAGGCGGCGATGATTGCCCATATCCAGGCGGTCGGCGCGACGGTCGAGGAAGCGGTTCGCCGCTTTCGCAACAACGAGAGCTCGGCCCTGCCAATCTCCAATCCTTCCGAGCATTTGTCGGCTGTCAAACAGGCGCAGGAAGAACTCGCAGCCCGCTTGACGCCCTCCAGCCTTTAGGAGCGTGATCATGCCAGCCTATGTTGTGATCGAGGTTGAGGTTACCGATCCCGCAGCCTACGAGGAGTATCGGAGCCAGGTACCCGCGACGATACAGAAGCATGGCGGCAAGCCCCTGGCACGCCGTTTCACGGAGCGTCTCGAGGGCGACTCGTCGTTCGATCGCATGTCGGTGATCGAATTTCCTGATGCAGCCACGGCCCTGACCTGGTTTGATTCAGACGAAGTTCGGGTCTTGAACGCCATGCGGCAGAAGAGTGCCCGCTCCTCAGCAAAGCTGATCGTGCCAAGCTGACAGTTCCGATGGGCCCTGGCCGTGGGCATTCGGCCAGTGAAGCAGTTCTCATTCGTTGGAGCAGGACGCTCCCGCGAGGTTTTGACTTGGAGTAGAGCTATGGCGGACTCGGATCCGGAAAAGGTGCTCGTAGCATGGTTCACCGAGCGAAGAGACGCCATGGTCGCTATGTTGGCAGACCTTGTGAATATCGACAGCAATACCTACGACAAGAAGGGTGTTGATGCAGTCGGCGCACGCATCATCAACTTTCTCGATGCTGCGGGGGTCCGAAGCGATATCATCTCCCATGAGACGTTCGGCGACATCATTCGAGCGACTGTCCCCTCCGGCGGGGGCAATGATGCTCCGGTGATGCTGCTTGGTCATCGGGACACCGTTTTCCCGAGCGGCGAGGCATCGCGTCGGCCTTTCACCATTCTCGGCGATCGCGCCTATGGCCCTGGCGTCGCCGATATGAAGGGCGGGCTCGTTATCAATGCCTTCATTCTGGCGGCGCTGGCGGCACTCGGTGTAGCGCGCAGGCCTGTCATAGGCCTGTTCACGGGAGATGAGGAGATCGCATCGCCCTGGTCCCGCGATATCATCGCCCGGGAGGTCAAAGGCATGCGGGCGGTGTTCAATGGCGAGCCCGGCCGGCCGAGCGGCAATGTAACCGTCGCCCGCAAGGGCGGCCTGTTCATGCGGATCGACGTCCATGGCCGCGCAGCGCATTCCGGATCACATTTCAGCCACGGCATCAGCGCCATCGAGGCGCTGGCGCGAAAGACGATCCGGCTTCATGCGCTGACAGACCTTAAGGGAGGGACAACCGTGAATGTCGGCGTGGTCGGCGGCGGCCTGACGCTGAACACCGTGGCTCCGAATGCTTTCGCCGAGCTCGACCTTCGCTACACCGATCCGACCGAGCGGGATCGCATGCTCGCTGCGGTGCAAGCCATCGTCGATGAGGAGGATGTAGCTGGCTCGACTGCCGAGCTGGCGATTACCGGCGAATTCCTGCCTCTCGTACAGTCGGAGCCGGAGCGCGCCCTCTACGCGATCTATGACACCGCAGCCGCGTCGCTTGGCTACCATTTCGGCGAGGAATTTTCCGGCGGCTGCTCGGATGCGGGCATCCCCTGCGCCCAAGGCATCCCTACTCTCTGTGGGGTCGGCCCCGTCGGAGGCGGCTCCCATACACCGGACGAGTATATCGAGCTCGATACGCTTGTAACGCGTGCCCAGACGCTCGCGCTCGCTGTGGCCCGTCTTTAGCTCGGAGCCTGGATACCCTTGCCATCACTGAGCTCGTTCCGAAATCGGATTCACCCGATTTTTGGCTCTTGAACGCGCATCCGGCGACAGCCGAGTTCCGATCACCCTGACCGGAAAGGCAGCTCAGTTCGCCGGATGACCGCGACAAGCCCGGCCATGGCAGCGAGGAACGCTGAATGTAATTTGAACTTAGGGGAGAATTCCGCGGCGCTGGAAATCCCCCAGCTGGGCGAGGATCATCTCTCCCGTATCCAGAACTTCATGGAAGCCTGCCTTCCTGATTTTCGTTGTCGAGGAGATGACATCATAATCCCAACCGAAGACGAAATCGGCGAAAGCCCATGAGGCGACCTGGTCTAACGCCAAGGGCCGCAAGCCGTTCTTGCGGACGATGTCATTCCAGACCTCTCCCTTATCGGCCATCCACTGGATGAGTGACATGTGCCTGACGCGGCCGACTTGCATGCCAAAATGGCGCGCCACATCCGGCCATACATCCTCCCAGCGGAAGACATCACCATTCGTGACATTGAAAGCTTGATTCTCGGCTTCCTTTGACTGGCACATCCAGAAGATCGATTTTGCCAGCACCTCCGCGTCCGACAGTTCCTGAAGACTGGTATAGTGCCCAGGCTTACCCGGAAAATCCAAGGGCAGCCCAAGATGACGGCATATCGCAGCATAGGCGCCAATCGTCGAAATGAAATTCGGGCCAGCCCGGTCCCTCGTTCCGGTGATAACGTTGGGCCGGCTGGTTGACCACGACCAGCCTCCCCGGGCCGATTCTTCCTCCAGAAACTTTTGCTGGCTGAAATAATAGTTCGGAGGCATGTGACCGGCGTCGGCTTCGACCATCGGAGTCCTGACCGGACCAATATGTATCCCGTACCACTTACTGCCCATGACTGCGTGGACGTGGCGCAGATCCGGGCCGCCGGCGGCGTTCACGATATTCTGCAGCATGGCGAGATTGGGTTGAACCTCCTCGATCCCCACCCTCGCGTAGGGTTTCATCGCCGTATAGAGCGCGTGGGGCGCGCGGGCGGCATAGACGATATGGGTAAAGTCCCGCCCAGAAACGGCCTTCCTGCAGGAATCGAGATCAAGCAGATCGGCGCTTACATAGCTGACGTTCGGCTGAGCATTGTCAGGTGGCCTGCGGCACAGACCAGTCACCTTCCAGCCTGGAGCGGCGCTCGCGATATCGAGGAGAAACTGGGTCGCCACCCCTGTGGCTCCCGCGATCAGCATATGACGTGCCGGCTCGGACACCCTACCCTCCCTGAAGAATGCTTTTTCTAAATCATCTAAATGATTATCAGCTTCTGTCAAGGCGCGCCGAAAGAAGCCATCGCCAAGCAACACCGTTCACCACGCGCTCCACGCGTGGTGCTCAAACTGACTGTCGAGTGATCGCGCGACATCTAGGAGCCGGGTCTGCGGCCGGCGGCGCCGTCAAGGTCGAGGATGGTCGGGTCGCGATCGGCCGGTGAGACACAAGTGAGGCCGGCCGGGGCGGCGCGCAACCCGAGATTGCGACACCCTAAAGCAAGGCGCGATGTCTATCGCGCCGCGAAGGGAACCGAGCGGAAGATCTGGCTGTCCTTACTTTGGATGAGTGGATGCAGTTCCTCGCTCATGCTCTTGAAGCTTTCATCTGCATAGAGCGCCTTTCGCCGGCTTTCACGGTCCTCCCAGCTTTCATACCCGAAGATCTGAACCACCTGCTCGATGGGCCCTGTTTCAGAGGTGAGAAAACCTATGCATTCACCCAAGTATTTCTTTTGCAATGCGAAGCCGACGCGCTCGAAAGCTTTCAGATATTGAGCCATCGTGCCCGAGCGAAACGTATAAGTGCGAATTTCGACGATCATTTCGGCGATCCATACATCTTGGGGTAACGGGTCGTTGCGGTCGCGCAGTGCGACTATTCAGGGTCATCGACCGGAGACGTGGGCTGGAAGCCCTCCTCTTGCTCGAGTCCGAACCAGGTTTCCCAAGTCCACGAACTCTTCAGCGTCTCCACCTGCGGGAAGACCTCTACCGAGGTGATATGCGGCATCTGCGCCGGCATTTCGTTGCGGATGAAATGATGCAGCGAGTTCATCGTCGTATGGAGGCTCTGCACGATGATGTCGGCACTGCCAAAGGAGATCGAGACGAAGCGGACGGACGGATACTCCGCTATCCGGCGGGCATAGTCGTCGACATGGGCCGGCGGCACCTTGAGATGAATGAGCGCGACGACGTCAAAACCGAGCGCGATGAAATTGCCGACCGCGGCGATGCGGATGAGACCGGAATCCGTCAGGCGGCTGACGCGTTGGCGGACGGTCGCCTCAGACACCTTCAGATCGCGGGCGATCTCACGATAGGGCTGGCGGCCGTTCTGGGAAAGCGCAGCGATGATGCGCTTGTCCAGCCCATCGAGGTTCATACCGTTCACGTCACCTTCCCCCTGCTTCGCAATAGGCATCTTGTTGCTCAAAAATTCCCACTTTGCGCATCAGATTCGCATATGAATCTATTGACTGCGTATCAAATCGAAGTTTAGCATTATGCATTGCGTATCATAAAGTCACTTTTGCGCAAATGCACAGCCAGGGCGTCAAAAGCGACAAACAGAGAGGGTGCAACGATGTCGGCGAAAGCCCTGTTACTCGCGACAAGTCTCCTAGCGGCAGCCGTGGCGAGCGCTTCGCCAACGTTTGCGCAGGCTGAACGGGATGGGAAGATCTCATTCTTCATGTTCGCAGGATCCGGCTCCGATGTGGTGCCGAAGGAAGTCATCGCTGACTATCTCAAGAAAAATCCCAAGGCTGGCATTGATATTGTCGAGACGACGAACGCGATCATCTATCCCAAGATGGTCACGGCGCGCCGCACGACGCCAGATCAGCCGCTCGTCCACTGCGGCTTCTTCAACGCCGATACCATCAACCGTGGTGACGCTGATGACATGTGGGAACCCCTGAACAAGGCGAACATTCCCAACATGGCGAACACACTGGAATCCTATGCGCGTCCTGATGCGCGCGGCGTTCCCTATCAAGCAATGGGCATCGGCCTCCTCTACAACACGCGCGTGATGAAAGAGCCGCCGACCTCTTGGAGCGTACTTTGGAGTCCGGACAGCCGAGGCAAGATCGTCACTTTTGACAATGACCTGCGGCTTATCGGTCTAGTCTCGAAGCTCAACGGCGCAGATGAAAAGAACCCCGACACGGGTTTCAAGCTCTTGTCCGAGAATGCCAAGAATTTCCGTGCGCTGGTCGATTCCAATGACGCGTTGAAAAACCTCGTGATCCGTGGCGACGCACCGATCGCGCCGTGGTTCTCCTCCGTCTCGGATGTCTGGATCAAGGAAGGTTCACCGGTCGGCTTTGCCGTGCCGAAGGAAGGCGCGATCGCATTTCCGATCTATATGGCGATCGCCAAGGGCGTAACCCCGGCCCAACGCGCGGTCTGCGAGGATCTGCTCAACGAGCTCCTCACGCCGGATCGGGCTGGCCGCTACGCGCTTGTCACCTCGTCGGTTCCGCTCGTGACAAACGCGACGTTGTCCAAGGAGCAGGTCGAGAACCCGATCCTCAACCCCGCCATCGCCAAGAACGCCATTCAGATCGATTTCGCCTATATCGCGACCGTAGCCGCCGACTGGCGCGACCGCTGGGCGCGCGAGATCAAGCTGAAGATGCGCTGAGCTGGCGCCGGCCGTGGTGACCTCACGGCCTTACCTGCTCCAGCTTCGAAATCAGCTCGCCTTAACCAAAGCTTGCATCCGGGACCTTGCAACGTGTCAGGAACGGTAGAGATCGTTGGCGTGACGAAGCGCTTCGGGTCGCATCTTGCGGTCGACGACATTTCCTTCGGAATCGGCAGCGGGGAGTTTTTCTCGCTGCTGGGGCCATCGGGCTGCGGCAAGTCGACGACGTTGCGGATGCTGTCGGGTTTCGAGGCGCCCGATGAAGGCGCGATCCGCATCGCCGGTCAGGACATGACCGACGTGCCGCCCTACCGGCGGCCGACCAACATCGTGTTCCAGCGCTGGGCGCTGTTTCCGCATATGAGCGTGGAGGCCAATGTCGCCTTCGGGCTGGAGGCGGAGGGAAGGCCGCGCGCCGAGATCCGCAGCCGGGTGGGTGACGCGCTGGCGCTCGTCGGGCTTTCGGGCTTTGCCGGCCGCAAGCCGGGCCAGCTCTCCGGCGGGCAGATGCAGCGCGTGGCGCTGGCGCGGGCCCTGGTGAAGCAGCCGAAGGTGCTCTTGCTCGACGAGCCCCTGAGCGCGCTCGACCTCAAGCTGCGCCACCAGATGCAGATCGAGTTGAAGCGTATCCAGCAGGAGATCGGAACGACCTTCATCTTCGTCACCCATGACCAGGGCGAGGCGCTCGCCATGTCGGACAAGGTGGCGGTGATGAATGCCGGGCGGGTGGAGCAGATCGCCTCGCCGCAGGAGCTCTATGACGCGCCGGCGACGCGCTTCGTGGCGGGTTTCATCGGCCATGCCAATCTGCTGCCGGTGACGGTGGAGGGGCCGGCGGGCGAGGGGCTTGCGCGGGTGCGGCTGGGCGATCTCGGCTTCGTGGCGGTGGCGCGCGAGGCGCTGTCCGGAGAGGCGACCCTGGCGCTGCGCTTCGAGCGGGTGCGCATCGGCGCGGCGCAGGCCGGCGTTGGTGCATCCGGCCTGGATAATCCCGGCTTGGATCATCCCGGCTTGGATCATCTGGGATCAGCGCGGGCCACCGGCGTGGTGCGGCAGATGATCTTCGGCGGTTCGACCGTGCAATATGTGGTGGGGCTCGACGCCGCATCGGTGGAGATCACTGCCGAGCAGCCCCACGGTGCCGGTGCCGCCGTCTTCACCCAGGGCACCCCCGTCACCCTTACCTGGGAGCCCGCCGATGGCCGCCTCTTCAGGCCGTGAGGGCGGCGGGTCCGCCCGCGCGAAAGCCGAACGCTCGGCCTGGCTGCTGCTGACGCCCATGTGCCTCCTGATGGCGGTGGCTTTCCTTCTGCCGGTCGGGATCTTCCTGCTTTACAGCTTTTATCGTTTTCGGGGTGGACGGCTTGAGGAAACCTTCACCCTTGAGACCTACTGGCGCTTCATGACGGATGAGCTCTATCTCATCACGATCTATGACACGCTCCAGCTCGCCGTGGTGTCGACACTGCTCTGCCTGGTGATCAGCTATCCGCTTGCCTATGCGATGTGGCGCATGCGCAGCCCCAGCCTGCAGAAACTCGTCGCGTTTATCGTCTTTGCCCCCGTGCTCGTCAGCGTCGTCGTCCGCAGCTATGGCTGGACTGTCGTGCTTGCCGATCAGGGGCCGGTGAACTTCATCCTGACCCGTCTCGGCCTGACATCCGGGCCGGTTTCCCTCGTCTATAACATGACGGGTACTGTCATCAGTCTCGCCCATGTTTTCCTGCCCTTCGTGGTCTTCCCGATCCTGGCCTCCATGCTGCGGCTCGACCCGACGCTGCGCGAAGCGGCGGAAGATCTTGGCGCGAGCTGGTGGAAGACTTTCCGCAGCATCACCCTTCCCCTCACACTTCCTGGCGTGGTGGCGGGTGCGCAGATCTGCTTCACCCTGTCGCTCGGCTCCTTCGTCACGCCGGCAATCTTGGGTGGGGGACGTGTGCTCGTGCTGCCGATCCAGATCTATACTGCGACAAGTGACATCAACTGGCCTGTCGCGGCTGTCGGCGGGCTTTGCCTGCTCGTCATGGCGTTTATCGCGGTGGTCGCGTTCGGACGGCTGTCGAAATACAGCGAGGCTGTGTGATGGCGGCTCGTCACTCACGCGCAAAAGCGCTGCCGGCTTGGCGACATCTCGCGCTTGGGATCTTCACGGTCGCGGCCGTCATCTTCATTCTGGCACCCTTGGCCATCGTGATTCTGACGTCGTTCTCCGCCCAGAGCTACGCGATTTTCCCGCCGGAGGGGTACTCTCTGCGTTGGTACGCGAACCTCGCCGCGCAGACGACCTTCTACGTCGCCGCCTTGCGGAGCCTGATCCTCGCGTTGGTCGCCACAGCCGCATCACTCGTGGTCGGCACCATGACTGCCTACGCGCTGGTCCGCTATCGGCCACGCGGACACTCTGCCCTCAAAGCCGTCTTCCTGTCGCCCGTCGTCCTGCCCAAGATGGTGCTGGGCGTCGCCGTCTTCATGCTGGTGGTCAAGATCGGCTTCTACGGCAGCAACTGGAACCTCGTTCTCACCCACACGCTGATCTGTGTTCCCTTCGTCATCGCCATCGTCGCGGCATCGCTGGCCAATTTCGACTGGTCGCTGCAGGAGGCCGCGCTCGATCTCGGCTCCAGGCCGCTGCCCACCTTCCTCAAGGTGATCCTGCCACAGATCTCCGTCAGCGTCTTCATTTCCGGCCTGCTCGCGTTCGTCACCTCCTTCGACCAGGTCGAGACCACGATGTTCCTGATGCGGCCGGGCGAAAGCACGCTGCCGATCGAGATGTTCCTCTATCTGCAGCGGTGGCAGGATCCCACCATCGCTGCGCTCTCGTCCGTGCTTATCGTATTCGCCATCTTCCTGCTCGTCCTGACGAGCCTCGTGCTCGGCCGGCGCAAGATCACCACCCTGCAGACTTCAGCGGAACCCGGACCATGAATGACATCGAGCTCCAGGCGCTAGCCGCGCGCGTCGAAGGCCCCCGCTTGATGCAGCATCTCACGGCTTTCGCGCAATGGACCAAACATGCGGGAACGCAGGGTGAGCTGGACAGCCTTGCCTATGTCCGCACCGCGTTGGACAGCTATGGTTATGCGACCGAGCTCATCCTGCACGACGCCTATATCAGCTTGCCTGGCGAGGCCTCGGTCACCATCGCCGGCGAGACGCTGCCCGCCATCACACAGTCGTTCTCGCGCAGTTCTCCGGCTGGCGGCCTGGAGGGCGAGGTTGTGCCGGTCGGTCCCGGCAGCCCGGCGGATTTTGCCGCGCGCGACGTCCGCGGCAAGATCGTCCTCGTAGAGGGCATCGCGACACCTGCGGTTTCGCAGCGCGCGGGTCGGGCGGGTGCCATCGGTCAGATCCACCTCAGCCCAAGCGTCCACGCGCATGAGATGTGCATCTCCCCCGTTTGGGGCAGCCCGACGGACGAAACCGTTGGCAATCTCCCCGCGACTGTGGTCGTGACGCTGGCGAAAGCCGATGGCGACCGCCTCAAGGGGAAGCTCGGATCTGCCCCCGATATGCCGGTCACGCTCAATGCCGCTGTCGACACCGGCTGGCGCAAGACGCCGATCCTCGTCGCGTCTCTGGATCGCGCCGGAGCGGCTACGGACGAGCCCTACGTCCTGTTCTCTGGCCATCACGACACCTGGTACTACGGTGTCATGGACAATGGCGGTGCCAATGCCACGATGCTCGAAGTGGCCCGGCTGAGCGCCGAAGCACGGAAGAGCTGGCAACGAGGCCTGAAGATCTTCTTCTGGTCCGGCCATTCACAGGGGCGCTATTCCAGCTCGACGTGGTATGCCGATACGCATTGGGAGGAGCTTGCCACGCGCGCGGTCGCGCATGTGAACATCGATTCGACCTGCGCGAAGGGAAACACCGTCTTGACGGATGTGCAGGCGGCTGCGGAACTCGTTCCGTTCAGCCGCAAGGTCATCCGCGCGGAGGGCGACCAGGAGCTTTTCGGCCATCGCATCACCCGGGCGGGAGACCAGTCGTTCTGGGGCATCGGTATTCCCGCGATGTTTTCCAATCTCGGCGAGCATCCCGCAAGTGGCGCCGCACCCGCTGCATCCTTCCTGTTCGGCGGTCCGAACAAGCAGGGCGCGGGTACGGGCTGGTGGTGGCACACACCTGAAGACACACTCGACAAGATGGACGAGGAGATCGCTGTCCGTGACACCCGCGTCTACCTTCATGCGGTCGCTGGTCTTCTGACCGCCAGGATCCTGCCGATCGACTATGCCGCCCACGCCGACATGCTCCTTGCGCAGATCGACGGTTTCGCAAAAAGCCTGGGCGATCGTTTCGATCTCGCGCCGCTCCGGACCCGCGCCGAAGGTTTGAGGAGCCGCGCCGAGGCGCTTGCCGCACTTACCACGGGAGAGCACACCGACGACGAGGCCGGTCGGATCAACGCCTGCCTCATGGCGGTATCGCGCGCCCTTGTTCCCGTCGACTACACCTCCGGTGACCGCTTCGACCATGACCCGGCGCTCCCGCAACCGGCGTATCCATCATTCGCAGCCCTGGGCCGACTTGCCGCAACGAGCCCCGGATCGGATGCTGAGAAATTCGCGATCGGCGCAGCACGGCGCGGCGTGAACCGCGTGCTCTTCGCGTTGCGTGAAGCCAATGCAGCGCTCGACGCCTGCCTCGACATTCTCACCTCCGGGAAGGGAGCCTGACCCATGCGCCTGGCTGGACACACCGCCTTTGTCACAGGAGCCGCCGGACTTCTTGGCCGCGCCATCGTCGCGGATCTGCGGCGCGAAGGCGCGAAAGTCGTTGCCTCTGACATCAACGCCGAGGGCCTGGCTGCCATGGTCGCGACTGCGGACGCCGACGGTCCTTCGCTCGCTGCGGTGATCGGCGACGTCACGGACGAGAACCACGTCGAGCGGATGGTAGACGAAGCGGAGAGGTTGGCTGGTCCGGTGGATATCCTGGTGAATTGCGCCGGCAAATATCTGAACCAGCCGGTCGTCGCCATGACGGTCGAGGAATGGGATCGCGCCATGGCGCTCAACCTTCGCAGCACCATGCTGATGTGCCGCGCCTATGGCCGACGCTGGATCGCCGCCAAGACACGCGGTGTGATCGTCAACATATCGTCCGGCGCCGGCACATCCGCGCGCGCTGGCAGTGCACATTATGCGGCGGCGAAGGCCGGGGTGAACATGCTGACGCAGGTGCTCGCCATCGAATTCGGCCGCGAAGGAATCCGCGTGAACGGCGTGGCGCCGGGCGTTGTGCTCGATCATGTGGTCGAGGAAGAGAGCCCGGACAATCATGCTTACATCAATCTGAGCCTGCGCGGCATCCCGCTCGGGCGGACGGGCCGACCGGACGATATTGCGCAAGCCGTCAGCTTCCTTGCTTCTGATGGCGCGGAATGGATCAACGGTGTGACGCTCGAGGTCAACGGCGGCTCCCATTGCGGTCGCACCCATGTGCCACTCACCTTTGACGCCAATTTCAAATGAACGCAGAAGCCATCGGGGATCCGATCCTGGTCATTGGCGCCGGCGCCATCGGCGGCACGCTCGCGGCCTGTCTCTCGGCAGCGGGAGAGCACGTGGTCGCGGTTGACGGCAATCCCGCCCACGTCGAAGCGATTCAAGAGAACGGCCTCGTGGTTGCCGGGGTACGCCCGCTCCATGCGCGGCTCGAGGCTCATCATCCGTCGACGCTCGTCGGAGAGTTCAGCCGTGTCATCCTGGCGGTGAAAGCCAGGGACACAGAGGCGGCGCTCGCGACCGTTCGCGCGCATCTTTCGCCGAAGGGCTGGGTCCTTCCCCTGCAGAACGGGCTCGGCATGCTCACCGTCGCTTCGACTGTCGGGCAGGAGCGCACCATCGGCGCGGTCATTGCCATCGGTGCGCATTACAAGTCGCCGGGGCAACTGGCGCTCCTCGGCTATGGCGAAACTCATGTCGGTGAGATCGACGGCATAGCAAGGCCGCGCACAGAGGAGGCTGTCGCCCTGCTCGGCCAGCTGCAGCCGGCCGAGATGACCAACAACATTCTCGGGCATGCCTGGGGCAAGCTTGTCCTTGCGGCGATCTATTCGGCAACGGCCCTCGCCGATCGCGATGTCCTCGAGCTTTACGACGATCCCGCCGTTTGCGCTGTTCTCGCGGCGGCGGGCAGTGAGGTAGTCGCGGTGGCGCTCGCGGAGTGCGCGCGGCTTGAGCCGGCGGACGGCCTTGAGCCGATGCGCCTGCTCGACCGAGGCAGCCTCGCCTTCGGGCCCGATGATGTGTGGGCTGGGCAGCGTGTCGCCTGGCGGCGCTACGAGAACACGCGTACGGGCATCTGGCGCGACCTCGCCGAGCTTCACCGCCCGACAGAGGTGAATGCGATGCTGGCTCCAGTTGTGGCCGCGGCACGCCGACATGCTGTCGCGACGCCTTGTCTTGATCAGCTTCTGGCCCTGATTCATGGCGCAGAAACACATCAGGTTGCGTTGGGGCCTGAAACATTCATGCGCCTAGCGGCTTGCGCCACAGACCGCGGCTGTTGAGCCTTTGCACACAGACGTCGGTTCAAGCAGAAGGATGCAATCAATGATCTACGAACTCCGCCACTACATTCCCGTTGCAGGAAAGGCCGATGCTTTGGCGCGGCGCTTCGAGGAGCATGTCTTTCCTCTTCTCGCCAAATATGGTCTGAAGGTCCACGATTACTGGGAAACGACCGATGGCGCCCGTGAGATCTGGTATGTAATGGAATGGGCTGATGAGACGGCGATGAAAGCCGGCTGGGACAAGTTCCGCGACGATCCTGCCTGGGCGGCCGCGAAGGCAGCGACTGAAACGGACGGCCCCCTTTCGGCAAGCTTGCATTCCATTGTCCTGAAACGCCCCGATTACTTCCGTTCCTGAACCATGGTCACGGTCTTTTCCAACGGTCCCTTCACCACGCGGCCGGAAATCCGCGGCACGTTCGGTTGTGCCGCGGCAACACATTGGCTCGCGGCAGCCACGGCCATGCGCATCCTGGAGCGGGGAGGCAATGCCTTTGACGCGGCGGTTGCCGCTGGCTTCGCGCTGCAGGTCGTTGAACCCCATCTCAACGGCCCCGCTGGCGAGGTGCCCATCCTTTTCTATGATGCGAGGACAGAAAAGGCCGAAGGAATTTGCGGGCAGGGCGTGACGCCGGCGACCGCGACCCCCGAGCGTTTCCGCGAACTTGGGCTTGATATGGTGCCCGGCACCGGTCATCTCGCGGCTTGCGTGCCCGGAGCTTTCAGCGCCTGGCTCCTGCTGCTGCGAGGCCATGGGACGCTGCGCCTGAAGGACGTACTTGAACCGGCTATCGAGCTCGCGGGCGGTGGCTATCCGCTGACGCTCCGTGTTGCGCGCACGATCGAATCCATGCGCGCCCTCTTCGAGAGCGAATGGACCAGTTCGGCCGCGGTCTACTTCCCCGGTGGCAAGGCGCCGGAGGCCGGCGCACTGTTCCGCAATCCCGTGCTGGCGGCGACCTATCAGCGCATCGTCGATGAAAGCGCAGGCGGCAGTCGCGAGGCGGAGATCACGAGGGCGGAAGCACTTTGGTACGAGGGCTTCGTTGCTGAAGCCATTGATCGCGCCGGCCGTGAACCGGTCCTCGATTCATCCGGCAAGCGCCACGCGGCACTTCTGACCGCGCACGATCTCGCATGCTGGCGAGCGAGCTATGATGCACCCGTCAGCCGTGACTACAACGGCGTGACTGTCTTGAAATGCGGCGCCTGGACCCAAGGTCCCGCCTTCCTGCAATGGCTTGGTCTGCTTGAGGGCTTTCCTCTCGATGATCTCGACCCGCTGGGGGATGAGTTCGTCCATCTTGTCACCGAGACGGGTAAGCTCGCCATGGCCGATCGGGACGCTTGGCTCGGCGATGGCGAGGCGCCCCTCGCGGCGCTGCTCGATCCCGAATATATCGCGCAGCGGCGACAACTCGTCGCGTCGACAAGCGCGGCGGAGTTTCGGCCGGGCGCGCCGGAAGGGCGGAGGCCCGCGCCCGTGCCGCTGCGGGAGGCCACGGAAGACCACAAGCCCGCGGGAGTTGGCGAGCCCACGTTTCAAGCCGCCATCGGCGAGCCGACCTTCGCGAGCGGTAGCTCGGCCGAGGCCGCGCTGGCGGCGCATGTGGAACGCCGCGAGGGGGATACCTGCCATATCTGCGTGACGGACCGCTTCGGCAACATGGTGGCCGCCACCCCGTCCGGCGGCTGGCTTCAGGCCAGCCCGGTCATTCCTGAACTCGGCTTCGGGCTTTCGACGCGCTCACAGATGTTCTGGCTCACCCCGGGCCTGCCCTCATCGCTCGCACCCCGCAAACGTCCGCGGACGACCTTGACGCCCACGCTCGTACTGCGCGAAGGCCTGCCATATCTCGGCTTCGGCACGCCGGGCGGGGATCAGCAAGAGCAGTGGTCGATCGCATTCCTGCTCAGGATTTTGCATCATGGCTATGGGCTGCAACAGGCAATTGACGCGCCAGCCTTCCATACCAATCATCTGGTCGCTTCATTCTGGCCCCGGGACTTCAAGCCGCGGTCCCTGTCCGTGGAGGGGCGCTTTTCGCAGGATGTCATCGCCGCCCTCCGGAGGCGTGGCCATGACGTGACGGTGGCGGGCGACTGGTCGCTCGGCCGGCTATGCGCCGTCGGCCGCGAGACGGCGCAAGGCGCGCCGATCCTGCGCTCTGCCGCGAACCCTCGCGGCATGCAGGATTTCGCGGTCGGCAGATAGCGCGATCCGGCAAGCAGCATGTAACGCCATCCAAGTCATCAATCCGCCCGCTCGCTCTCAAATCTGGCTATCGGCAATACCATCGCCGTGCTCCAGCCGCTGGATTGGAAATCAGGGGCGGCGAGGCACCTGCGGCTCTGCGGCCGGCTGTCCCGGATCCAGAACCCCGGCCTCCTCTGCGGCGGAGACAAAGGCTTTGCGCGCGATGTCAGGCCAAATCCGGCCCTCGAGCGCTTCACGGCAAAGGGATATGGCAGTCAGCCTCTTGGCACTGGTTGCAAAAGCCGAAGGCCACTTTCCGATGAGCAGAATGACCGCGTCATCGAGCCGGCATATCTCCACGCCGCCCTTGTTGGCCACGACGACCGGAACAGGCTCGAATTCCCGAATCCTGCGCTTCGCCAAGCGGTAGCGACGTTGTTCCTCCGGCGTCAATGCCCCCTACGCCCCTTCGTGAGATCCGCGCGCTGGATGGCACATCGACGCGCGCCGTGGCAATGGCGTTATATACGCGAAAAGACGTAAAGGGATTAAGAACCTTGCGCTTCCTCTTGAGCAACGAGACGCGTCGCCTCCACCTCCGCGCGATTGACCTCCGCGCGCGCGAGTTCCTCCGCAAGTTTCGCGTCGCCCTTTTCGATCGCCTCAACCAGCGCATATGTAGCCGCGACGCTCTCCGCCGAACGTTTGGGTGAGCGCCGAGGATGGGCCAGCCCCAAAACACGCCAGCGCCAGATGCGGGCGTTCAAATCGCCGATCATGCGCCAAAGGGTTTCTGTGCGCGCGCCTCTGACCAGAATGTCGTAGAACCTGTTCTTCGCCTCGATGATGGCGGACGCATCGCCCCCTTCATAGGCGGCAGCGACCCCTTCGCATGCAGCGACCAGGGATTGATGCTCGGCCTTTGTGGCATTTTCGCAGAAAAGCCGCGCCGCCAAGCCCTCCAGAACGGCGCGGATCGCATAGATTTCCTTAGCCTCAGCCAAGGTCAGGCTGCGAACCACGGCGCCCTTGTTGGGAACAACATCAATCAAGCCCTCGGACTCGAGCTGGCGCAGGGCTTCCCTGACCACGGTCCGCGAAACCCCGAGCATGTCGATCAATTCCCGCTCGACGAGCCGCGCTCCCGGTGCCAGGCGGCCGTGAACGATTGAAAGCCGCAAGGTATCGACCACCTTGCGCCGCAGGGGGGCAGCATCCTTCTCGATGGTTGGAAGGGCTTCCTCTCCGAGCGAACGACTGACGTTGACGGACGACACGTGCAATGGACTCCCGAAAACGTTCAGCCGGTCGGATAACCGGCACGACCTACCATGACATCCGCGCCACTTGTGCCGCGAAACCGGCTGAACTGCAACGTGCCGCCTGCCTCACGTGGTCGGAATGCCGACCTGCGCGCGTGCGCGCCGTGTTGAACGCCAGAGGCCGCTCATTAGCGGCAAAGCGAGCGACGCGATCACAGTGAGCAGAAGCACAAGCGCCAGCGGCCGTGTCACGAAGATGTCGAGGCTGCCATGGGACAAAATCATCGATTGCCGCAGCGACGATTCAAGGATCGGGGCGAGGACGATGCCGAGGATGAGCGGAGCGCGCGGCAACCTCGCCTTGATCATCACATAGCCGATGACACCGAAGGCAATGGCAAGGCCCACGGTGAAGAGCCGGAGGTTGGTGGCATAGGCGCCGACGATCGACAGCAAGAGGATCCCCGGTGCGAGATAGGCATAGGGTACGCGCAGCAGCGACGCAAAGAAGGGCGCGAGCGGCAGATTGAGTATCAGCAACATCAAGTTGCCAATGAACATGCTTGCGATGAGCCCCCAGACGAGATCAGGCTGATCGGTCATCAGCAAGGGACCAGGCCGGATGCCCTGCAGGGTAAAGGCGGCGAGCAATACCGCCGTCAGGCCAGAACCGGGAATACCGAGTGTCAGCATGGGCACCAGCGACCCGACAACGGACGCGTTATTTGCCGTCTCGACCGACGCCACCGCATCGAGCGCGCCCTTGCCGAACCGCTCGGGGTTTTTACTGAAGCGTCGCTCGGTCGCATAGGCAATGAAGGTGGATGCCGTCGGCCCGACCCCCGGCAGGAGGCCGAGACCAAAACCGATGGCCGTTCCACGAACGATGGCCATGCGGCATTCAACCCAGTCGCGCCATCGTGGCCAGAGATCACGCAGCCGCGTCTTCATGGGCTCGAGATCCACCAGCCTCTCGAGGGACACCAGCACTTCCGCAATGCCGAAGACGCCAATCGCTATGGGGAGAAAATCAATGCCGTCGAGAAGATCCACCTGACCGAACGTCAGCCGTTCTGTGCCCAGAATTGGGTCCGTGCCGACGAGCGCGATCATGAGGCCGATCACCGCCATGAAAAGCGCCTTGATAGGCGAGCCCTCGCCCATGCTGGCTGTCGCGGTGATGCCCAGCGCTGCAAGAAGAAAATATTCCGGCGGCGCGAAGTTAAGCGCGAAGTTACTGATAGCCAGAGCAGCGAATATTAGAAGAAATATTGTAATCGTGCCGCCGATGAAAGATCCGATGGCAGCGATACACAACGCGGCTCCGGCGCGTCCTTGCCGCGCCAGCTTGTAGCCCTCAAGGGTCGTCATGATCCCCGACGACTCACCAGGAACATTGATGAGCACCGACGTCAGGGTGCCGCCGTACATCGCGCCATACATGATCCCGCAGAGCAGGACGATCGCAGTGATCGGCGGTAGTCCGAAGGAAATCGGCAAGAGCAGAGCCATGCCCAACGAGGGGCCAATGCCCGGCAATGCTCCGATAACCTGGCCCAGGAGGACGCCGACGAATACAGCTATGAGATTCGACGGCGTGAGCGCGACTTCAAAGCCGTGCAGGAGCAGACCGAGAGATTCCATCACGTGGCCTTGTTCTGCGATTGGCCGGTTTCGTCGTCAGAAACCAACGAGGCCTTTCGGAAGATCGACATTGAGCCAGAGACCGAATACCCCCTCGATCAACGCCACTGTAACGACGGATGTGATCAGTGACGGGACGATGGGGCGGCGCGCGACAACAAGCAAGAAAAGCACAACGAAGATCAGCCCGCTGACCGCCGTCCCCAACAAGGGCATGAGGATCAAAAGCAGCCAGAGCGTCCCGATGCCGAGCAGCACCTGACGGGCGCCCGCACGATCCGGCCACTCAACCGGAGTATCGGTCTTGCGGCGGACCGCTTGCACGACAAGCGCGGCGCCGATCATAAACCCGGCGATGGCCACCCAGATACTGGCAAAGGCTGGGCCCGGGGCGAAGTCCGCCCAATACGGCAAGTGCCGCGTACCGAGCGCGACGAGCGCCGAGCACAGGAGCAGGAAAATGCCCGCGGCGATATCCATGCGTCGCATGCAGCCCTCCCTACTTCTTCTTGGCCAGCCCCAATTCCGAGAGAACGCTGGCGAATCCTTGATAAACCTTGTCCATCGCCGGACGCGCCTCGTTCGCGGGCACGTATGCGCTCGTCAGATACATGTCCTTCATCATGGCCGTCCATGCCGGCGTGGCGACCATCTTCGTGAATTTATCCTGCCACCAGGCGACAACGGTGGGGTCCAGTTGCGGCGCCCCGGCGATGCCGTAGTACTGACCCCAGACGACGTCCACGCCTTGCTCGCGGGCCGTGGGAATATCCTTCAACGACGGCTCCGCCAGCCGTTGCTCGCTCAGCACAGCGATCGCCCTGGCCTTGCCGCCCTGCAGCAACGGCATCGCTTCGTCCGGCGGCAGCGTGATGGCCGTCACCACCCCGCCGAGCAGGGATGAGATGACCTGCCCTCCTCCGCCGTCGAAGGGTACGTAGTTCAGCTTGACGCCTCCCGCTTTCTCGATGAGCGCATTGACGATGTGGTCGGTAGAGCCGACATTCGCCCCAGCCATCGAGAGTGCCCGCTCCTTCTCCTTCGCAGCCTTCACGAAATCAGCGAGGGTCTTGTAGGGCGAATCGGCGCGGACCACGACGAGAAGATCTATGCGCGCCAGCATTCCTAGTGGTGTGACCTTTTCGTAAGTATTCGGCAATCCCTGCACGATTGGCGTGGCGTAGACTGTTGGTACAACGGCGAAGAGAATGTTCTTATTGCCAGGGTGGCCGAGAACGTAATTGGCGGCCACTGTCCACCCGCCACCCGTGCGGTTCTGGACCACGATCGGATTCGTGACGATCTTTTCGTCATTGAGGATCTTGGCCACCCGGCGCATGATGACATCAGGGGTGGCGCCAGGACCGGATCCGACGGTAATCTCGATGCTGCCTTCCGGTGCGGTCATCGTTTGCGCGTAGACAGGAGCCTGTCCACTCAGGCCCAATGCGGCAACGGCAGCGAACATGAGGCCGGTTCTACGGGAAACGATCGTATATGCCGATAGAAAGTCAATCGGCTGGCGCATCCAAGCCATAACGTCTTCCTCCCCTTTGATTGCCTTCAAGCAATCATTATTGTCTACCTCGATTATTCCATCAGGTACTCACCTTGTACAATACTCTGCGGCGCGCCATGGCGCATTTCAGAAAACGCGGCATTCGGGCGGCATATCCTGAATCAGCACACGTTCGACATTGTCCCAGGCCCGTCGGAACAGCGTCGCTGATGCCTGGCGAGTCACCCCCGCGATATGCGGTGTCAGTAGCAGCCGGTCCGCGGCCTCTCCCGTCAGGGCGAGCAGCGGGTTCGTCGGCTCGGGCGGCTCCTTGGCATAGACATCGACCGCAGCTCCGCCGAGATGGCCGGAGGTGAGCGCCGCCGCCAGCGCCTCCTCGTCCACGATGCCGCCACGGGCAGCCTGGATGAGGATCGCGCCTTTCTTCATCCGTGCGAGTTGCGCCGCGCCTATCATGTTGGTGGTCTGCGGGAGCAAGGGTACATGGAGGCTCACCACGTCGGCCTCGCTGAGAAGGTCATCCAAGGCCATGGCGCGCGCGCCCAGTTCACGCGCGGCATCTGCATCCCGCGGCGATGGATCATGATAGGCGAGCCGGGCGCCCGCCTTCGCGAAGGCATCCGCCACCGCAAGGCCGATCGTACCCAAACCGACGAGGCCGACCATGAGCCCGTCGATGCCGGCAAGATTGTCGGCGACCATGCTGGCCCGAAAGGAGGCATAGTTGCCCCGACGAATCTCGTTGCTCGACCACATCAAGCGACGCAACAGCAGTGACGAACAGGTCACGGCATATTCAGCCAAGGCGCCATTGCTCCCGCCCGGCACGTTGCAGACCGGAATATCTCGATGGACGAGGCTTTCCCGATCCACGCGATCGACCCCGGCTCCGGTGACCTGGACGAGGCGCAAGCGCGTTTGGGCAAAAAGCGCGGGATCGAGCTTCGGCCCGACCGCCGGAATGACCAGCGCGCGAGCTTGCCCGAGCAGTCCGGCGACATCCGCGTCGCCGGGCGTGCGATAGGCGATCGCGAGTTTGCGGGGCGGCTCCACGCCCACCCGGGTGAAGTCGGCTTCCGGCCGAAGGCATAAGACATCGACGTTCATCGTGAGGCCCTCGCTTCATCCCAGGATGCGAATTCCCGCGTCCGAGTCGCGATCTCTCCGATGGGAAAAAAGCATAGCAGCTCGAGGCTCCCCGCCCCCGTATTCCGCGTCACGTGCAGTTCCCCCGCTGGCACGATCACACAATCACCAGGCTGGAGCGCGAAGTTGCCGCTTTCTGTCTCGGTGACGCCAGCTCCCTTGAGGACATAGATGCATTCAGCGACGTCGCTATGGACATGCGGGCCGCGCTGAACGGAACCAGGTTGGCTCATCGCGATTTCGACATGACGAACCGTCATCGCATCGCCCAAGCCGCCATCCGCAATCTCGCGTGCGCTACGGCCGGGAAGGCCGAGCCTGCGCCCGTCAGAGGCCCGCACAAGCCGGGTCACGGTGTCGCCCGCCTGATCTGCGTGACCTCCGCCGTGCCGCCGAGGACATCGTCGAGAAGGCCAAAGATTTCCCTCGCCTCGCTCGCGATGGCATCGGCGAGTGCCGAGAGCATGGCCTCGCCGCGCTCCTTGGTCGCCTTCTGCGGCATGCCGTACCAACCTGTCGGCGCGATGCAGCGGATGTCCGTCAATACAGGCTGATAGCTCTTCGTGCGCCGCAGCTTGTCCATCTTCAGGCCATGGGACTGATCCGAGCAATAGGCGACCCGATCGAGATGCACCAGCTCGGGACGATAGGCGAGGACCGCAAGCGCCTCTATCTCGCCGCCATGCGTCAGGCCGTTGCATTCGTGCCCATACATGTCGGCCGCGACATAACAGGCCTGGACGGTCAACACGGTCATGCCGTGCTTGCGGTGAAGATCCTCCGCCGCAATCGCGAGCGAAGGAATATTGCCCTCGTGCCAGTTGAGGATCAGGAGATAGCGCGCCCCGTGCTGGGCCGTCGATGCGCAGATCTCCGACACCACCCGCATATAGGTATCGGGCGACAAGGTGATCGTGCTTTCGAACGGCATGTGCATCGGCGTCACGCCGACGGCAGGCGCCGGCAGGACCAGGCCGTCGAGCCGTTCCGCCACCGCGTGCGAGATGACGTTGGCGGCAAAGATATCCGTCCCGGTCGGAAGATGCGGACCGTGCTGCTCCACGCTTCCCGCCGGCAGGATGACCAGGGGATGCCGCTTGAACTGCTCGACAATCTCCGGCTGCGTCAGATCGCAGAAATAGCGACTGGAGGCGCTAGGCGACATGGCGGTCGCCCTCGCCGGCCCGGGCGCGGGCGGCTGCCATGACGTCGGCGAGCTTAACGAGTTGGCCGTTGCTTTCGATGGACTGGAGGGCTGCATAGACGCAAGCCACAGCCACGTTGCCGTTGTCAGCGCTCAACTCGTTGCCTCTGCCCGAACGGCAGCTTTCGGCAAAAAGCTCAAGCTCGACGCGAAACATATCACTCTCGCTATCCTGGAGGACTTCACGTTTCCCGAACCCATCCTTGCCGCGTTGGATGTAAAGCGAAGAGGACTTATGTATTTCATCCGGCGTATCCCACACACCGAAGTCGATCTCGTAATGCATCAGGCCCTTTGAACCGAAAACCCTGAGCGAAAAGATGCCAGGCGCCGTCCAGCTTGAGCCGACATAGGCGACCTTGCCGTCCTGAAACTTCAACAAGGTCAGCGACTGATCATCTACCTCCGCGCCTACCGGCGACAGTTTCGAGGCAATGGAACTCGCCTGGGATATTTCGCCACCGATGTAATGAACAAGATCAAACATATGAATGGCGAGCTGGGATAACGGTCCTCCGGGCGCGCGATGCTTGTACCAGCGCCATGTCTGCGGCGTGAGCTCCAGGGCGCGCTCGTTGGAGAAATTCGCCTCGATCAGCGCGACGCGGCCAAGCTCTCCGGCGTCAATCGCCTCGCGGATACGGCGCACGCCCGCCATCAGACGGGCACTATGCCCGACCGTGACCGTTATGCCGTGCTCCTTCTCAAGGGCGGCGATGGCGAGGCCATCCTCCAACGTGCTGGCGATGGGCTTTTCCGTATAAACATGCTTGCCGGCCTTCGCGACCTCGGCGGCGACAGGCAGGTGCTGTTCGTTCGGCACCGTCAGGATGACGCCCCTAATAGAGGGGTCGGCAAGCAAGGACTTCAGGTCCGGCGTGGTCGGAATGCCGGTGTCGCGCGTAAAGGCTTCCCGCTTTTCCTCCGACCGGCTGAACCCCGCCATGATCTTGATCGCATCCGATTTCTTGGCAGCGCGCGTCAACACCCGCGCCCAGCGTCCCAGTCCAACGATGCCAACATGCACAGGCTCCGCCATCTCTGATCCTCCCGCAATGAGGCCGCGTCAGGCTGCGGCTCGGTTTTCTTGTCCAAGATTGTCATACGGTAGTATGGTCATCTCACCCGGTCAAGCTGCATATGCGGGAGCGGTTCAGACCGGTGAGGACCACTGCCGCCATGTCGCGCTGACTGAAAGTAAATCCGCGGACCGCCCGGATGCGTATGCCGCGGCTCAAGCTTCCGGGATCTGGAGAGGTGGAGAAGTGGAGGGCGTCCCGTCAAAACGACAGGCCCGCTATTCATCCGGCAAGATGGTCGCACGCGAAAATCAACGGCGAGCCTGAATCAGTCCCCGCGGATTTGGTCTTTGAATGAGCGACAAAGCAGAAGGGTTCCACGGCCAGGACTGCTCCTCAAAGAACAGCCTTTAACCGGAACTCATGCTCATGATTTCCAGATCGCAACGTGGATCAGGTGTCGCCCTCGGCTAGCGTATGAGCAACGATCGCATTGGCATGGCCATGCCCCATCCCATGCTGTTCCTTCAAGAAGGCGACGAGTTCCATGTGCTTGGCAGGGAGCTCCGCACGAACCAAGCCCTTCCAGTAAGATATCGGGCGACCATATTTCTTCTCGATGGAAGGAAAATAGGATGCCGGACCTTTGATCTTCTCGTCGCTCATACCCGTCATGCGACCATAGAAGCACGATATTTGTCAACACGACAAAAACCAATGGCGGCATAATTATCAGCCAGTATTCGTCGGTTTATCGGCCTAGCCTTGCGCCACTGAGGTTCGGTGAGATTGACTAAAAAATGGTCCCCGCGAATAGATGTCCTGCGGGAACGATTCTGCCTCATCGAGTAAAATTCCTGGATCCGTCGCCACCGGTCAGAATATTTTTCCTATCCGGAAGCGCCATCTTCACGGAGCTCTGTTTCCTTTGCGCCCGCGCCGATGGTCTCTGCAAGAGCCGAGAAGAATTCTCCAGATAGTTTCTTGGCCGTTGACATCATCAAGCGGCTTCCGAGCTGCGCGATCTTTCCGCCGACATCCGCCTTTGCTGTATAGCGCAGAAGCGTATGTTCCGGACCATCCGGCGTAAGAGCAACGTCCGCGCCGCCCTTGGCGAAGCCGGCGACGCCGCCCTTTCCCTCTCCCTGGATGGTGTAGCCGTTGGGCGGATCGAGATTGGTCAATGTCACCGAGCCGGCGAATGTCGCCTTTATCGGTCCGATTTTGAGAACGACCGTTGCCTCCATCGCGCCAACATCGGTAGTTTCCAGGGACTGGCAGCCGGGGATGCACTGCTGCAAAATGGCGGGATCATTCAGGGCATCCCACACGACCTGAACCGGCGCGGCGATCCGCTCCTCACCTTCAATCAGCAAAGCCATCAAATCTCTCCCATGTTGGAGTATCTGCGCGTCACACAGCAACGCCTGCGGCATGATCGATGGTGCAGCGGCGACTGTTTTCCGATCTGGTTGAAATACCCGACCCGTCATCCCGACCCGGTGCCGGGAATCGAAACAATCGGCCTTTCTTATCGGGATGGCCGGGCAAGCCCGGCCATGCCAATGAAATCTCGTATTCAACGAGATCGGAGGATGCTCAGAGAATCAACTTGCTTTCACCTTATTAAGACAATCATCGGACCAATCCCCATTGGTCGAATACAGACTTATGGAGGATGCACTATTCCGGCGAAGAGCCCGACCCGCTTCTCATTGCGTGCAAATGAGACGGGGTGACGGGGAGTTCAGCTACGAACAGGCCTTCCGCGCGAAAAGCATCGTCTATCGCCGACGCCACAGCGGGCATGCAGGCGAGACGCCCTCCCTCCCCGCATCCCTTGATGCCGAACTCCGTGAAGGGCGAGGGTGTCTCCACATGATCGACGACAATGTCCGGGATTTCATGCGCGGTCGGTATGGCATAATCTGCGAGAGAGGCCGTCAGCAGTTGGCCGCCCTCGCCGTAGCGATAGATCTCATAGAGGGCGGTGCCGATGCCCTGCGCGATGCCGCCCCTGATCTGGCCTTCAACGATGCGCGGGTTGACGATCGTGCCCGCGTCATGGACGGCGATGTATTTCACGATGCGCGTCTGGTTCGTCCGCTCATCGATCTCCACGACCACGATGTGGCAGGCATGGCCGACGATGGGATAGAAGACACCGAGGTCGGACCTGTCAGCCTTCGGCATCGTCGTATAGGGATGATCATAGGTATGTTCGGCGGAGAGGCCGCTGCGAAAGTCCTCGCCGCCCGGAAAAGATAAACGGAAGCTGTGCGCCGCACGCGCGATATCCGCGAATGACTGCCGGCGTGATGGGTCGCCGATCACGGAGACAGATTCGTCATGCACCTCCACCTCGTCTTCCGCGACACCTAGCATATGCGCACCGAAGCGGATGAGCTTGGTTTTCAACGTCGCCGTGGCCCCCGCGATCGCTCCTGCCAGCATGACAGTGTATCGGCTACCAACAGGCCCCTTCGAGATCAAGCCGTTTTCTGTCGAGGCATAGTTCACCGCGATGTGATCGGGATCCATCTGGAGGTATTCGGCCGTCAATTGCTTGGCGACTGTTTCGGGACTATTGCCCCAATGCGGCGCGAAGATCGTGACAACGGCCATGCCGTCCGCATTGATACGGATGCGCACGCTCTCGGGGCTGCTCGTTTGGGGGAAGGCCGGCTTTTCATCGAGAAACCAAAGCTCCGTCACCGAAAGCACGCTGCGCTCGTTCACCGTTGCAACGCCGATCCCGATCCGCTTGCCCTCGGCACGGGCGCTCACACGCCGGGCCTCCCAGGCATCGAGGTCGATATGGGAGAGCGCCCGGTCGAGCACGCGGTGATAGTCGCCGCTATCGTAGATATTGCCGTTCGGAATCCGGTAGGGGAACTCGGCGTTGTCGATAAAATTCCGGCGGCGCAATGCGATGCGGTCGAAACCCGTTTCCTGCGCGGCCGCATCGACGAGCCGTTCGAGCACGAAGTTGCCAACCTCGCCGCCGAAACCGCGATAAGGCGCCTGCTGCGTCTTGTTAGTCAGGACGGCGGTGAGATCATATTCGAGCGCTGGAATACGATAAGGGCCGGTCGCCTGGGCAAGAGCATTGCCGTGGGAACCGGTGTTCATCATGAAATAAGCGCCGTAGTCGTCGATAACCTTGAGGCTCAGGCCTGTGAAGGTGCCGTCAGCGGACACGGCGAGGGCCGCATCATAGATGCGGTCCGAGGCATGCTGGTTGCCATTCGCCATATGCTCTAGCCGATCCTCGACGTATTTGACGGGGCGGCCTGCAAGCCGCGCGAGCCCGGCGGCGATCAAGGGCACATGGTAGAGAGACGATTTGCCGCCGAAACTTCCACCCACATCGCTGATATGGAAGTTCATCTGGAAGGGATCGACGCCAAGCGCCCGCGCCAGCCGCGCGCCGATGACGCTCTGCTGGGACATGTTCGAATGTACCGTGAACTTCTTCTCGGCGCGGTCGTAATCGACCACGGCACCCGACGTCTCGATCGGCTGCGGAGAAACGCGCGGCCATCGGAAACGGCGGCGCACCACATGGGCTGCCGAGGAAAAGGCCTCGTCCAACGGCCCCCAGACATGGCGGCTGCTGTGGACGACGTTGCTGCCGCGCTCCGGGTGCAGCACGGCGTCCCCCTCGGCGGCCATCGCCTCTTCGGGGTCGACCACAGCCGGCAGCAATTCGTAGTCGACCTCGATGAGGGCAAGCGCATCCTCGGCAATGTAACGCGACGCGGCGACAACTGCGGCGACCGGCTCACCGACATGCCGGACACGATCAACCGCGATACAATGCTGCACGATGGGTGGGGACGACAGCGTCGGCATGGGGCCAACGCTCTCCGCAAACTCCCGGCCTCCGACCGCCAGATAGACGCCGGGCAAGGCGCGCGCCGCATCAAGATTGATCGACACGATTTGGGCATGCGCATGCGGGCTCGCGAGCACGGCCGCATGCGCCATACGTGGCAGCTTCACATCGTCAACAAAGCGCCCACGACCGGAGACAAGCCTCACATCCTCCGGGCGCTTGAGATTCTGACCAATCCACCGAAAATTGCGTCGATCCGAAGACATCATACCGTCTCCTTGGCCTGATCACGGCTCGCGGTCAGGATCGCATCGACGATGGTCTCATAGCCCGTACACCGGCACAGGTTGCCTGAAATCGCCTCGCGCACCTCTTCACGATCGAGCAGTCCGCCCTGGCGGAGCAGCTCGGTCGCAGTCATCAGCATGCCGGGCGTGCAGAAGCCGCACTGGAGCCCGTGATTGTCGCGGAAGGAGGCTTGCAGCGGCGAAAGCTCTCCGTCGGGAAGCAGCAGACCCTCGACGGTCTCGACCTGCGCCCCATCGAGCTGGGCGGCGAACAGCAGACAGGAGCGCGCGGTGCGTCCGTCCACAAGCACGGTGCAGGCGCCGCACACCCCATGCTCGCAGCCGACATGCGTGCCTGTGAGACCGAGATGATCACGAAGGAAATCGCATACGAGCAGACGCGGCTCCACCGTTGTCTCGATGAGCTCGCCATTGATGGTCACGGAGATGGTGATGTGGCTCAATTCATCCTCCCTGCCCGTGTGGCCGCTGCCCGGATGTTACGCTCCAGCAAGGCCTTGGCCGCATCACGGCGGTATTCGGCCGATATGCCCGGCGCGTCGAAAAAAGAAATTTCGTCGATCTGCGCCGTTACGGCCGCATGAATCGCATCATCGGAAAGGCCGGTGCCGGCCAGCGCCTGCTCGGCGGTTCCAGCACGCAAGGCGCGTTCCTCCACGCCGCCTATGACAATGCGGGCGGACTCAAACCTGCCGTCTCTGGCCAGGATCTCCACCGCGACGGACACGATCGCGAAATCGCCCTTGCGGAGGCTGACCTCCTCGAAAGACACGCCGGCATGGGCGTTCGGGCGTGGTACGCGTATCTCAACCAGCAGTTCATGCGCTTCGACGGCGGTCGTGAACACGCCGAGGAAGAAGTCATCGGCGCCGACGATGCGGACGCCCTCGGTGCTCTCGATCACGAATTCCGCGTCGAGGGTGGTCAGGACGGCGGGCACCTCGGATGCAGCGTCCGCATGAACGACATTGCCGCCAATCGTGCCGCGGTTGCGAATAGTGTGATGGGCGACATTCTCGTAGGCCATCGCCAGCAGCGGCAGATGGGCTCGGACAAGAGGATGACGCATGACGTCGTTATGGCGGGTGAGCGCGCCGATGGCGATGTGCTCGCCCAGATCCTTCACGAAGGCGAGCTCCGAGAGCCGATTGATATCAATGATCACCGCCGGCTGCGCCATGCGGAAGTTCATCATTGGCACCAGGCTTTGCCCACCCGCGAGGATCTTCGCGTCGTTGTCGCGATGGTCCGACAGCAAACGAAGCGCCTCGGCCTTCGTGGCGGGCCTCCTGTAATCGAAGGGCGCGGGCTTCATGGCTGTTCGCCACCGGTGGGGTGACGCGCTGCGTCCATGAGTACGCCCATCAAAAGCGCCGGCTCGTCCTCCAGATTGACCCATGCGTGGTTGGTGCCACGCTGGATCACCACGTCAAAAGGCTGCAGCTCTGTCTCGTCCTCATCGAGGACCAGCAGCACCCTGCCCTTGAGCAGCATGATGTAGTCGAGG
The DNA here is from genome assembly GCF_018398315.1 of Chelatococcus sp. YT9. NCBI lineage: Bacteria > Pseudomonadati > Pseudomonadota > Alphaproteobacteria > Hyphomicrobiales > Chelatococcaceae > Chelatococcus > Chelatococcus sp. YT9. The sequence continues at coordinate 1,754,215 of NZ_JAHBRW010000001.1, read as the reverse complement.
GTATGGGACTTGTGCATCGAGGGATGGCGAGTTGTATCGACGCGCAGATGCGCCGCGCCCATGCGCGCGAATGCGGCCGCCGCGGCCCGTTCGGCAACATCGGGATCCTCGTTGGACACCGTCCGCGGGCCGAGCTGAAAGAAGCGGAAGACGGTACCACCTGCAGGCGGCTCGAGCTGAACCGGCCAGGCAGCGTCATCGAGCTTGTCGAGCGAAGGCGGGGTGGACTCGGTCGCCCACAGGTTGATCAATCCACGCCCGGGAGCGGACTGGAGGACATGCGGAACCGGCGCATCGGCCAGAATGCGCGAGCGACCACCCTCCGCGTTGGTCGTGATGATCCGCCGGAACGGCGGCAGTGTTCCCGTGCTCATATCCGGTCCTCAGGTCAGGCGGCGCTGGTCAGACAGATCCTTGCCGCCACGAGTCTCGATGATCACGGCGCCCCGCGCCTCGATCATGGGCAGGGCGGCAAGCGCGCGAACGATGTGGAACTGCGTTGGCATGTCAGCCCAGTGCGTGTCGTGGATAGTCACCGTGCCCTCGGCACGGAAGGCCGCGATAGTGCGTTGCTGGCTTGCACCGGGCGGCGTGTGGCAGGCATAGGCGACGTCGGCCTCGCCCCACTGTCCCGTCGCGGGCACATACTTGTAGTGCAACGTGCCGCCGGCCGCCGGGCCTGACGGCGAGGCGGGCGGCGCTTCCTCGATCGCATCAAGCTCTATGTCGATGAAGCGATGGCCGAACCACATGGCGCCGTGGTATTCACGCCCCCGGAAAATGCGCGGATCCGGTATATCAGCATAAAGCTTGGCAAACCCAAGTTCATCACGGCCAGTCAGGATCGGATCCGGCAGGTTTTCCCACAAGACCGCGAGAAACATCCCGGTGACTTCATCGACAGCCCCCCTAAAGGTCGCGGGAAACTTGACGCCAAGTGTGTTGTAGCCGCGGCCGGCGAGCCATTCCAATTCCGTGAAATACTGCAGCTCGACTGTCACCACGGGCTCATCGGCGAGCGAAAAACCGGGGGGGAGCAAATTGCGGAGAAGCGCCGCATCCGTGAGATAGCTCACGGCGACAGAGCGCTTGCGGGGCGCATGCGTCCAATCGAATGGGCGACCATCCGGCCCCTGGCGCGGTCCGGCACTCGGACCGAAGCCATAGGGCATGCGATAGACCAAACCGGCCGTCATGCTACGCCGCCTTCACTGCAGGGTCGGTGGGGAGAAAGCGCTGGTCGATGGCACCGAAGATCGACCTTCCCTCGCCGTCGAACATCTCGATACGGACACGGTCGCCGGGCTGCATGAAGGGGGTTACGGGCTTTCCCGTCTGGATCGTCTCGATCATACGGAGTTCGGCAATGCAGGAATAGCCGACGCCGCCCTCATCCACGCGGCGGCCCGGGCCGCCATCCTCGCCACGGTTTGAGACCGTGCCCGACCCGATGATGGTTCCCGCCGAAAGCCGGCGGGAGCGCGCCGCATGGGCGACCAGCGTGCCAAAGTCAAATGTCATGTCTTGACCCGCGTTCGGCTTGCCGAAATCGACACCGTTGAGCCAGCTATGGAGCGGCAGGTTGAGCCGGCCATCTTTCCATGCCGGACCCAGCGCCTCAGGGGTGACGGCCACCGGCGAGAAGGCGGAGGCGGGCTTGGAATGGAAAAACCCGAAGCCCTTCGCCAGTTCGCCCGGGATGAGATTGCGGAGCGAAACGTCATTGCACAGCATCACAAGCCGGATCGCGTCGAGCGCTTCTACTCGGCCGGCGCCGAGCGGCAGATCGTCGATGATGACGGCGATCTCGCCCTCGAAGTCCACGCCCCATGCGGGATCCGGCAAGGTGATTGGCTCGCGCGGCCCGAGGAATGCGTCGGAGCCGCCCTGGTACATCAGCGGATCGACCCAGAAAGAGGCCGGGAGTTCCGCGCCGCGCGCGCGGCGCACGAGGTCGACATGGTTCACATAAGCCGAGCCGTCGGCCCATTGGAAGGCGCGCGGCAGCGGCGACGCACAGGCCGCCGTGTCGAAAGCAAAGCCGGCTTCCGTTCCGTTCGCCAACCGCTCGGAGAGTTCTTGTAGCCGTGGTGCCGCGTCGGCCCAATGATCCAGCGCCGCCTGCAGGGTCGGCGCTATGGCGCCAGCGTCCGCCGCGCGGCTGAGATCCGGAGAAACGACGACCAGGCGGCCGTCACGCCCGTCCGCGAGACTGGCGAGTTTCATGATACATGCCCTCCCGTGGCGCGCGCGAGTTCCGAGCCATAGGTTGCGCGGGTGGCCGTCTGCCCGGTCTTTTGCATGGCCTCGGCGAAAGCGGCAGCCAGATGGTCCGACGAAGCCTGCGCGCGGGCCCTCACCGCCTCGACATCGACGCCGACGAGGCGGCCATCGCGCTTGCGCGCCTCTCCGGCGACAAAGACGCTGTCGATATCGGACGGCCGCACCTGGAGAACGAGGGCGGCGACAGGGTCAGGTGTGCGCGGCGCATGATGAATGCCATCCTGCCGAACCGTGATGATATCAGCCTGTTTTCCGACCGCGAGCGAGCCTACTTGCGCATCGAGCCCGATTGCCCTGGCACCATCGATCGTGGCGAAATCGTAGGCGTCCGCGACCTTCAGATCGATCTCGGGCGGCATCCGACCGGCATCCAGGATCTTCTGATTGTCGACCGCGCGGGCCGTCTGGAGTGCGATGCGCATCTGGGCGAACATGTCGCCGGAATAATCGGAAACGATATCGATCCCGAGCGTGGGACGCAGCCCCACCGCCAGGGCGCGGTTGATGACGGGAATGCCCATGCCCATCTGCAGCTCCGTCTCCGGCGTGACGCTGAGCGCCCCGCCACTGTCGGCGATCGCCTTCAGCTCATCATCGCTCGACGCGTTGCAATGAACATGGAGCATGCGAGGGCCGAGCAGGCCGGCTTGCGCCAGGCGTGCGACGCTGTCGGGCGTGGAGAGCGTGCCCATATGCATGGTCATCGGGATATCGAAGTCACGCGCGACGGTGATCTCGTCGGCGGTATGGGCGACCGGTATGAGGTTGAACTCGGTCAGCGCGACACCCATCGTCACGAGCGAACTCGCAGGACGCGTGCGGAAACGTGCATCGAAGAAGTGGCGCGCATGCCGCACACGAGCGTCGTGATCGGCGAAACTGCGCGGCTCGGACGGTACGTCATAGAAGCCGTAGTAGAACTGGCCTCGTATTCCGGAGCGGTCCAGCCCGTCGATGCCGGCATCGGCATGCTCGGGCGTGCGCATGATATGGCAGAAATCGCAGATGGTGGTGATGCCGGCGTCAAGGGCTTCGAGCGCGCCCGCGTAGGTGCTGATCCAGACATCCTCCGGCCGGTAAGCGGTGGCATAGCCGAGCCGGATGAAGCGGATGTATTCCACAAGGCTCCAGTCGGCCGCGACGCCACGGATCGAGGTCTGCCAGATATGCCGGTGCGTATCGACAAAGCCCGGCGCGACGATCATGCCGCTCACGTCGATGATCTCAGCGTCGGCAGCTTCGATCGACGGACCGATGGCGGCGATGATATCGCCTTCGATCAGCAGGTCCGCCGGCTCGCGCGGACCGCCGATCACCTGCCCGCCTTTGAGCAAGATCTTTGTGGGCACCGTTGATCTCTCCAGTTTGAACGTCAGTCGACAGGGCCGGCGGGGGCGGCCTGCATGCCTGCCTTCATGAAGGCGATGGCGTAGCGCAGCGCACCTTCGGGATCGGCGAGGCTGAATTCCTCGCCGAAGACGGGCTGCAGGCGGCCGTTGTCGGCACGGATGTAAAGCATCGCCCCGTAAACGCAGGCGACCCGCCAGAACAGCTCCTCGGCCGACAGCTCCGGGCAGGCCTTGGAGATGGCATCGGCGAAAGACCGGGCCACTTCATCATAGGCCTGAAACAGGATCCGCTTGACCTCGGGGTTGGGATCCGTGGATGCGCGGCCGGACAAAAGGCGAAACGCGCGCTCGCCATCGTCCCGAGGTTTGCGCAGGGTCGGCTCGATGAACGCGCGCAGCACCACCTCGACATCCGGACGACTGTCGACGGATGCTGCCATCGCTTCCTTTATCTTGGCGATCCGCTCCCTGTTCATCGGCTCAAGGCGGCGATGGAAAACGGCCTCTAGCAGACGCTCCTTCGAGCCGAAATGATAGTGAACGGCTGCGGTATTGGCGCTCGCCTCTTCTGCGATCATCCTTGTCGGCACGTTGCTGTAGCCACGCTCAGCAAATAGACGCTCCGCGACGTCCATCAACCGCTCGCGCGTGTCTGATGCGACATCCTGAACATGCCTCATGCGATTTCCTCCACACCCTCGTGTAATGCAGTCAACTGATTAAAGCAAGCGCTTGACACAAGCGCGAAAGTTGGATTGTGTGCCGCGCATATAGGGAGGAAATGTCATGATAATTCTTAAGCGCCACTTGGTTGCGCTCAGCTTCGGCGCCATCCTTGCCGTGACTGGCCAGGCAAATGCATCTGAACCGGTCAAGCTCGGCTTGATCAATCCGATCAAGACTCTCATCGGCAAGCAGAATGTCGAGGGCGCCCAGCTTGCGGCCGAGATGCTCAACCAGGATGGCGGCATTCTTGGCGGTCGCAAGATCGAGCTTGTTACATACGACACCAACTTCTCGCCACCCGAGGGGGTCGCGGCGATTCAGCGCCTGCTCACGCAGGACGGTGTGAAGGTGATTGCCGGCGAGATCTCCAGCAGCGTGGCGCTGGCGGCCATTCCGGTGGTCGAGGGCGAGGACGCCATTTTCATCGCGGCTGTGCCGAAGCATCCGGACGTCACGAAATCCGGATACGACAAGGTTTTCCGGATGAATACGACGACAGCGCAAGACGCGAAGTCGTTTGATGCGTTTCTTGTGGAGACGATCAAGCCAGAGAAGGTCGCTATTCTCGCGGAGAACAGCGACTTCGGCCAGGTCACGATCAAACATATGAAGGAATTGTTCGGCAACAAGCTGGTGTATTCCGACACGTTCGGCATGCAGCAGAATGATTTCGCGGCGATGTCCACGAACGCGCGCGCATCCGGCGCGGACACGATCTGCATCGTCGGCTCCAACATGGAGCAGTACGGCAATATCCTGCGCGTCCTCTCCGACCTCGGATTCAAGGGCAACCGCTGCCTGATGCCAGGCATCCTCAATTCCGAAGGCGTAAAGATCGCCGGCGCAGCCGCAGAGCAGGCCTTCAGCGCGGACATCTACGTCCCGGCGATCGACAATGCTTTCAACAAGCGTTTCGTCGAAGCTTTCCAGAAGAAATTCGGTCGCAAGCCCGAGAAGATCGAAGTTCTCGGCTTTGAAACCGTCTGGATTGCCGCCAAGGCGATGGATAAGGCGGGGACCGCCGACGACACCGCCAAGATCGCCAAGACCATCCATGAAGGCAAATGGGAAACGCCCCGTGGCGAAGTCACCTTCGACAAGGACGGCCAGGCTTCCAGCGGTGAGTTGCTCCGTTTGTCCGTCAAGTCTGGCGAGATCGTAGTCGACCGATAGCCGCCTCGACAGGTCCAAACGCCATCGGGAGGTTGCGCGTCACGCGCGCCCTCCCGCGGCTGCATGCCGGAACAATGCGATGCTTGAACTTCTCCTTCAGCAAGGCGTGAACGGGCTGACCCAGGGCATGGCCTATGCCCTCGTGGCGCTCGGCCTGACCATGATTTTCGGCGTGCTCCACGTCATCAATTTCTCGCACGGCGAGCTTTACATGCTGGGCGGCCTCATGGCCGTCGTCGCGACCACGATGCTCGGTCTGCCGTACGGTTTCGCGCTCATCCTGGCCGTCGTTGCCGTCATTATCATCGCGGCCCTCGTTGACCTGATCGCGGTGCGGCCAGTCCTGCCGACAAAGGATGGGCCATCCACGGTGCTGCTCAGCACGTTCGCGGTCAGCCTGCTGCTCCATCAGTCGGTCCTGTCCACTTGGGGGCCCAATCCGTCGCGCGTCGAGGGACTGGAGGGGACCATATCGCTGGGTTCGATCGTCATCACCAACCACCGGCTGCTTGTGCTGGCTGCGGGCATCGTCATCCTGCTCGCCATAGAATATGTCCTGCGTCGTACGCTCGTCGGGCGCCGCATCAGGGCCGTCGCCCAGAGCGAATTCGCCGCGCAGGTCGTCGGCATCGATGTCGCGCGCATCCGCACGCTGACCTTCCTCGGAGCGGCCGGCATAGCGGCGGCGGCCGGAGCCCTCATCGCGCCAGTCAGCCTCTTCACGCCATCCATGGGCCAGCACGCCATCATCACCGCCTTCGTGGTCGTCGTCATCGGCGGCATGGGGAATGCGACGGGCGCGGTCGTCTGCGGGCTGCTTCTCGGCCTGCTCGAAGCCCTGGCCAGCGCCTTCATGCCACAGGAAATGGGCACCGCCATCATCTACGCTCTGCTTCTGATGTGCCTTCTCATCCGGCCGCATGGCCTTTTCGCGGGGCGTGCCCGATGAGACGTCTCCTGATCATCCTGGCCATCGCCCTCGCGGTAGCGGCACCCTTCCTGCTCGCCGGGCAAAGCTATTACAGCGGCCTCCTGGCCTATGCCGCGGTCCTTGCGATCTTCGGCCTGTCGATCAACCTCACGGTGGGTTATCTCGGCCTGATTTCCTTCGGCCACGCCGCCTTCTTCGGGCTCAGCGCCTATGTCGCCGGGTTGGTGATCATCAATTTCGGCATCAACTACTGGGTGACCCTGTTGTTCGCGCCGATCCCGGCCGCACTCCTCGGCGCGCTGGTCGGGTTCGCCTCAGTGCGGCTGGGCGGCGCCTATTTCGCGATCGCCACATTGACGACGGCCGAAATCCTGCGCCTCGTCGTCTCCAACTGGGTCGATCTCACGCGCGGGCCGCTCGGCCTGATCGTGCGGCGCCCGCGCGTCGAGGCGATCGAGTCACTCGGTCTCGTCTTCCACCAATACTACCTCCTGGCGACGCTGCTCGGGCTTGGCCTCGCCGTGTTCATCGTGCACCGGCTGCTCAACAGCCCCACCGGCCGCTCCTGGAAAGTCATCCGCGAATCCAATGATCTCGCCGAGAGCATCGGCATTCGCACCGTGCGCCAGCGCGTCATCGCCATCGCACTCTCCGGGGGGCTGGCGGGATTTGCCGGCGTCCTGTTCATTCCGCGCACGCTCGTCCTCACACCGGATCTGTTCAATCCGATGTTCTCGGCGACAGGACTCTTGATCGCCATTCTCGGCGGCAAGGGCACGCTGATCGGCCCGCTTCTTGGCGGCGCCATCTTCGCGGCCCTTCCCGAGACGCTGCGTTTCGTCGATGAATATCGGATCGCGATCTTCGCGCTGATCCTGCTGGCCGTCATCCGCATCCAACCGGGCGGGCTCGCGCCTCTCTTCCGTCTGACGTCCCCCTTCCGCACGCCCAGCGCGCCGGACAAGGGCGGCGAGATCGCCTTCGAGCCCTCCCCGCGCCTCACGGTGACGGATCTCACCAAACGGTTCGGCGGGCTGACTGCGGTCGACAACGTCCGCATGAGCATCGAGCCCGGCGAACTCGTGGGCATCATCGGCCCGAACGGTGCCGGCAAGACGACCTGCCTCTCGCTGATCAGCGGTTTCACCCCGCCAACGGAAGGTGAGGTCCGCTATGGCGAGCGCAAGGTAACAGGTGAAGCGCCGAGCAGCCTCGTCGCGCATGGACTGGCACGGACGTTCCAGCAGGCTGCGCTTTGCGGCAACCAGACCGTCTTCGAGAACGTGCTCGCAGCCACAAGTTGTTCGGAGCCCGCATCCCTTCTGAGTTCGGTACTCCGCGGCACCGGTTGGCGCTCAAGGGAAGCCAAGCGCATCCAGCGCGCCTGGGACTGCCTGGCCCTCGTCGGCTTGGCGGAGCGTGCCTCGCCCGAAGCGGGATCGCTTCCCTATGGCGAGCAGAAGATGCTGGCCATCGCTGTTTCTCTGGCCACGCGGCCTCGCCTCCTGATGCTGGACGAGCCTGCGGCCGGCCTCAACCACACCGAGGCCAACCGCCTTGCAGACCTGCTTCGTGGCCTGCGCCAGCGCGGCCTGACGATCGTTCTCGTCGACCACAACCTGCGCATGATGATGGCGCTCTGCGACCGCATCATCGTGCTCGATCGCGGCCGCCTGATCGCCCAGGGCACGCCGGCCGAAATCCAGGCGGACAAGACTGTCATCGAGGCCTACCTCGGCGGCTACAAGGCGGAGGAGGCGCGGAATGCTTGAGCTTTCCGGACTTTGTGTCACCTATGGCAAGGTCAGGGCGGTCGACGACATCTCGCTGGCAGCCGGCCGTGGTGAAGCGGTCGCGCTCATCGGTGCCAACGGCGCCGGCAAATCCTCCATCCTCAAGGCGATTCTCGGCCTCGCGACGTCCTCGGGTTCGATCCGCATCGATGGCACGGAGCTCAGCGGACAGGCGAGCCATGTGCGCGTCGCCAGCGGCGTCGCACTGTCGCCCGAGGGCCGCCATGTCTTTCCGCAGATGACGGTGCTCGAGAACCTCGAGATGGGTTTCATCGGCGGTGACTTTCCAGCCTTGTGCGAGGACATGCTGGAGCTGTTCCCCCGCCTGCGCGAGCGCAGCAGCCAGTTTGCCGGCAGCATGTCCGGCGGCGAGCAACAGATGCTCGCTATCGCACGCGCCCTGATGTCACGGCCTAAAGTCCTGATGCTCGATGAGCCCACGCTCGGCCTTGCCCCTCTGATCGTCGACCAGATTCGCGAACTCATCGGCCTGCTCAAGACCCGGGGGATGACGGTGCTGCTCGCCGAACAGAACGCCGAGATGGCACTTGCGGCCACCGACCGCGCCTATGTGCTGGAAACCGGCCATATCACGACAACGGGTGCCTCAGCGGAGCTTGCGGCGGATTCCGCGATCCGACGCGCCTATCTCGGGCTTTGATGGCCCGATCCCCAGAATGACAACACGGACATTGTGCTGATGGCGCGTATCGTTGACCTCTCCATCCCCATTGAGAACGACGTGGTGAGCGATCCGGATTTTTCCCGCCCGCGGATCACCTATCTCGGCCATGACGTGACCATCGATCGCATGCGGACGTCCTTCCCGAGCTTGCAAGCGCATCATCTCCCGGACGGCGCAGCCTGGGCGATTGAGACGCTGGAGGTGACGACCCATCATGGAACGCATCTCGATGCGCCCTATCACTTTCACCCCACGACCAATCATGACCTCGTCGAAGGTGGGGAGCCCTCCCCGACCATCGATGAAATCCCTCTCGACTGGTGCTTCAAGCCCGGCGTCAAACTCGATTTCCGCCACTTCCCTGATGGCTATGTCGCGACCGTCGACGACGTCACGGCGGAGCTGGACAGGATCGGCCACACGCTCCAGCCCCTCGATATCGTCCTGATTAACACGCGCGCGGGCTCCCGTTATTCGCGTAAAGACTATGTTACCGCCGGCTGCGGTGTCGGCCGCGAGGCGACGCTGTTCCTGGCCCGGCAGGGCATCAAGATAACGGGCACCGATGCCTGGAGCTGGGATGCTCCATTCAACTTCACCCGAGAAAAGGTTGAGGAGACCGGCGACTACGGCCTCGTCTGGGAAGGGCATAAGGCAGGGCGCGAACGCCTTTACTGCCATCTCGAAAAGCTGCACCAGCTGGAAGTGCTCCCCCCGACCGGCTTCACTGTCTCCTGCTTTCCCGTCAAAATTCGCAAGGCTTCGGCCGGGTGGACGCGGGCCGTCGCGATCCTCTGAAAGACGCATCGTCTCCAGACCCGGAGGCAAGGGATGCGGGGCTGCAGAATTAATCCGCTGCGGCCCGGTTGCGGGAACAGGACGACAGGCCACGTCGAAACTCTTCCAGTAACCCGCCCGTCCAGCTGCCAAGAGCTATCAGAAGGCTCTCTCGCCCGCGTGATGCCGATCGTGAGCCCGCACGATTTTCGCGATTGACAACATACCAACCGGTTGGTATTTGATTGTCACGAGAGGAAAACTGATGTCCCGCGCCACCGGAAAACCCGACGCCAGATCAAAGCTGCTCGACGCGGCCCTGATCCTCATCCGCGCCAAAGGCTACTCAGCCACCTCAGTCGATGAGCTTTGCACGGCCGCGGGTGTGACGAAGGGAGCCTTCTTTCATCACTTCAAGAGCAAGGACGAGCTCGCCGTCGCAGCTGCGGACTACTGGTCGCAGAGCACGGGATCTCTGTTCGCTGCCGCGCCCTACCATGATCACGCCGATCCGCTGGATCGCGTGCTGGGCTATGTCGATTTCCGCAAGGAGCTCCTTCAGGGCGACGTACCGGAATTCACCTGCCTCGTCGGAACCATGGTGCAGGAAGCCTACGGAAGCACTCCCTCCATTCGCGAGGCCTGTGAGCGCAGCATAGCCGGCCACGCCGCAACCCTGGAGGCCGACATCCAGGCGGCGATCGACAGCCGAGGGCTGTCACCAGACTGGAGCGCGAAATCGCTCGCCCTGCACACACAGGCTGTTCTGCAAGGCGCATTCATCCTGGCCAAGGCAACAGGCGGTGCGGGCGTCGCTGCAGAAAGCATAAGCCATCTGCGTCGTTACCTCGAGCTGCTGTTCCGGCCGCAACCCGACCATCCCCTGTCTGAAACTGAACCAAGAGGAACGTATCATGCCTAGCACCGTTCAATTTCATCGCGTCATCGCTACAAAGCCGGAGAAGGTGTATCGCGCGTTCGTAGAGCCCGATGCCGTGGCAAGCTGGCTACCGCCTTTTGGCTTCCTCTGCACCGTCCATGAGCTCGACGCCAAGGAAGGCGGGAAGCACCGGATGTCGTTCCGAAACTTCACCACCGGTGAGAGTCATTCTTTCGGTGGTACCTATCTCGAGCTCGTTCCGGGAGAAAAGCTCGTCTATACGGACCGCTTCGACGATCCTAACCTGCCCGGCGAAATGAAAGTCACCGTAACACTTAAAGCCGTTTCTGTCGGTACTGAGCTGCGTATCGAGCAGCAGGGCATCCCCGACATCATTCCTGCGGAAGCCTGTTACCTCGGCTGGCAGGAATCTCTCCGGAAACTCGCCAAACTCGTAGAGCCTGAGATCAACCAATAGCCCTGTCGTCCCTTGCTTCTCGCAGCATCGACAAGTATTTGTAAGTTGGATCGGCCAGACGCCTTTACAGCGTCGTGTGAATTCAGGTTCACGCGACGCATTTTTATTCCGGCCACCGTGCATTTTTGCCGCCAGAGACATATGGCATTGCGAACGATTTCGAAGTTGATCGCCCATGCGCGCATATCAATGCCGCCTCCGAATATGCCGCGGCCCTGATTTCGTTAGCGGCTAATACCTCAAGAAATCAAATATCGGTATTCGACAAGCTGGTTCTGGACGATTAGTCACGAATCCGTTCGGGACAGTCGCGCTCAAAGGCACTGGCTCAAGTCCCCACCCGGATCAGGTCTTCACGCGGCGATGTCGCGAGCTGGCAGGTTCGGCCTGACCGGGATCCAGGTCGACGGCTTTGCCTGTTGCGGAGCATTGACGGCCCCGCTTGGCGGAGCCATGAACGTCGCAACCAAATGGGGCGACGGGTGGATCATGGAAGCAACGACAGACCTGACCGCCCAGGAGCGACGAGCGTTCGCGAAGGCGGCGCGGCGGCTCATCCCATTCATGATGCTGCTTTATCTGGTCAGCTTCCTTGATCGGGTGAACGTTGGCTTCGCCGCGCTCACCATGAACGTCGATCTCGGCTTTTCCCCCGAGGTATATGGCTGGGGCGCCGGCATCTTCTTCATCGGCTACTTCCTGTTCGAGGTCCCATCCAATCTCGTCCTGGAAAAGGTTGGGGCGCGGTTTTGGATCTGTCGCATCATGATCACCTGGGGTCTCATCTCCGCCGCGACGGCCTTCGCGACCGGGCCGACCTCCTTCTTCATCCTGCGTTTCTTGCTGGGCGCGGCGGAAGCCGGCTTTCTGCCCGGCATGATCCTTTATCTCGGCTATTGGTTTCCGCTCGCCATGCGTGCACGCTACATCGCGTTGTTCATGGCAGCCGTGCCCATCGCCAGCGCAGTGGGCTCCCCACTCTCGGCACTGATCATGGAGACCCACGGCCTTCTCGGGCTGGCCGGTTGGCAGTGGCTGTTCATCATCGAGGGGTTGCCCGCCGTCCTGCTTGGCCTCGTGGTGCTCTTTCTCCTGCCGAACGGCCCCGTCGACGCACGCTGGCTCGACGTGGAGGAGAGGCGGATCATCGCGGCGCGGCTCGCCGCCGACCGCGAAGGCTATCCTGCAGCGACCCACCATAACCTGTGGCCGGCACTGGGTGACGCGCGCGTGCTTATGCTCGGCCTCATTTACTTCGGGCTGGTCGTGGGCCTCTACGGCATCGGCTTATGGTTGCCGCAGATCATCCATGCCATGGGCTATGGTACGCGCCAGGTCGGATTAATCCTCATCCTGCCCTATGCGCTGAGCGCGCTCGCCATGCTGATCTGGGGCCGGCACAGTGATCACACGGGTGAGCGTATGCTCCATGTGGCGGGAGCCGCCTTCCTCGGCGCGCTGGGATTAGTGGCGAGCGTGCATGTCTCGTCGCCTGTCCTCGCCATCGCGGCCGTGACATGTGCCTCAGTCGGCATCTATGCGGCGCTCGGCCCCTTCTGGGCCGTGCCACCCCTGTTCCTGCGGGGCACGGCGGCCGCGGCAGGTATTGCGCTGATCAACTCCATCGGCAATCTCGGCGGCTTCGTTGGCCCTTATGCGGTTGGCTTCATCAAGCAAGCGACCGACCGGTTCACGGCCGGCTTCGAATTACTCGCGGCAGTGGCCTGCACCGCCGGGCTACTGACTCTTGTGCTACGTGCCATGCTGCGGCCCCGCGGCAACCTGCGCACCGCCCGATCCCTCGGGTCGTAGAGTATTACCGCACGTGGCAAAACCGCACCGGGCCAAAGAGCAAGTCCGCCTTCCGCGGACCTGCTCCACTTGGACATTGCTGAACAGCACAAGTTATATGTGCTCCCTCAGTGCTCGCACCTTTGAAGACGGTCAGCGTTGTTGCTGCCCTCTCAAGGGCGTCAAGCTTGGAGAAGGCGACCGCCGCACATATGGGTCACCTCACCAATTCGACCTCGCTCGGTCGCCAGGTCTTGTCGAAGAATGACGGCAGCGGGCTGTACAGGCGCAAGATCGTGAACCAGCCCTTCTGTGGGTCGGTTTGAATCCAGTTGCCGCGCGCGACGCCTGCTGGCTGCGTCGGAGCGAAATAGACCGTCGTGGTGCCGTCGGCGGCGGCTTCGGCCGCCGGCGATGGATAGCTCTGGCTGCCGGCGCGTGGATATTTCTGCGGCGTCTGCAGCATAGAGCGTGTCTGGTTGTCGTAAAGCGTGAACGACCAGAATGCCTCCGCCGGAATATCCTTGGGCAGCGTCACCTTGTAGGTCTTGGCGCCGTCAAAGGGAGCCCCCTCCGCATCAAGAAAGCCCATCAGGTACTGCGAGCCTACGCCCAGAATACGCATGATCATGCCGGGCGAGTCGAGCGTATAGCCATAGTAGAAGGCGGTGCGCGAATCGAGCGTGCGCGCGCCCGTAGGCGGCAGCGGCATGAACATGCCCTTCTCGAAGCGAGGCGGTGGCGTTTCGAAGAACGCGCCGCCTTCCCAAAGCATGCTCCCCCAGTGCGATCCGTCGTAATAAGCCCAGTCGGGATGTTTCATCGCATAGCGCCAGTTGAGCGCACGACCTGTTGCTTGGCCGACGGCTGCGGCCTCCGACAGAATCTTCTTCATCCGCTCGTCGGGCGCAAACGCCTTGCCATGCACGATGCCGATTGCCGCCAGCTGTCCAGCAAGCTCGATGTCGTAGCTCGTGGCAGGCTCGTTCTGGACGTTCTCGTTGATCAATTCGAAGAAGCCATAGTCGCTCGGAGGAATCGTATTGAACGATCGCCCGCTGATCTCGATGAACTTCGTCTCGGGGATCGGTGGTTCACCTTCTATTCTCACGGTGCCCTCGAGCGCCTGTGCGATGCTCGTTCCGAAGGAGCCCGGACGATAGGAATAGATCTTGAGATTGCGCTTGACGTTCTCGACGGCCGGCTTGGGGTCATTGTCGACAAGATAGGCCCGCGCAGCATAGAGGGCAAGGTTCGTCTTCGAACGCGCGACAAAGTAGCCGCCCTCAGGCAGGGGGCCAGTGTAGTCGGGACCGACGATCAGGTATTTGCCACCGAGCCCGCGATCCGGACCAGGGGCGCCGATATCGATGATCCAGGAGAACCACATATCATTGATCGTGCCGACAGCCCCCGATGGCTGTTCGACGACCACCGGACCTTTGCTCAGATCGAGTGCGGTCAAGTAATAGACCGTGTCGGCGTTGGCTGTCAGGAACAGCGAACTCGCGTCCATCAGATCGGAGAAGATCGCGACGTCGCCGGGCTTGGCGCCGATGTTTGCAAATCCCTTCACAATCGCCAGAGCGGAAGCTCCGCGGAAGCTGTTGTTGTAGACGTCGAGCGCGCGGGTGAAATCAAGCGCATCATAAACCTTGCTCGCGGTTTCAGCCGTGGGCGCGCCATCCTTGAACTCCAACGTGCCGATGCGCGTCTGCACTGAATCGGGTGCCCCAAGCGATCGGATCGTCTCTGGCGCCACCTCGGCTACAGCTGCGCCCGAAGATAGGGCGAGGACAGCCATCAGTGTGGTGCCAGCCAACTTCAAGCAACGTTTCATCGTTTCACCTTCGTCGCAACCGGCCTTCGCGAGGCTTCGAGCCACCCTAGCAATGCCGCGAACAGAAACCATCCATTTTATGCCAATCCAACTCATCCCGATGCTCGGCGCCGCGACCTCGCCGTCAATACCGAGGTTTTCTGTCTCTCCGCGCGGCTGTTCGCCCGCTCGGCCCCGTCTGCATCGATAGAGCTGCCGCAGTGGCTTCCCGGCGATATCCGCCTTGAAGCACTTGCTTCCGATGGCTGCCGCACCCCACTGACGCGAGGACGCCCAACCGTTGACCCGTGAAGAATTTTCAGTTGTTACTTTAATTGATAACGGCGGAGATGAAGGCCCGGGTGCGCGCCTCCATGGGGTTCACCAGAACATCCGTCGCCCTGCCGTGTTCGACGATCGTGCCCCGGTCCATGAACACGACCCGGTTGGCAACCTCCCTGGCAAAACCCAGTTCGTGGGTCACGACGACCATCGTCATGCCAGAACTTGCCAGCTCGCGCATGACGGCAAGAACCTCGCCGACGAGCTCCGGATCCAGCGCCGATGTCGGCTCGTCGAACAACATCACTTGCGGGTTCATTGCCAATGCTCGCGCAATCGCAACCCGCTGCTGCTGCCCTCCCGAAAGCTCGGCTGGATAGTGCCCGGCCTTGTCGGCGAGGCCCACCCGTGCCAGCAATCTTTGCGCGGACTCCTCGGCTTCGCGGCGCGGAACGTGCTGAACCTGGATCGGACCCTCGGTGATATTCTGCAACGCCGTCATATGGGGAAAGAGGTTGAAGCGCTGGAAGACCATGCCGCTTTTTAACCGCTGGCGGATGGTCTGCTTCTCGCTCAGCTTATAGAGCCGATCGCCCTGCTGCTTATAGCCGACAAGCTCATCATCCAGCCAGATGGCGCCGTCGTCGATGTCGTGTAGCTGGTTGATGCAGCGCAGGAGCGTCGTTTTGCCTGAACCGGAACCGCCGATCAGGCAAACGACCTCCCCCGGGTAGACCTCGAACGAGACATTGTCGAGCGCGACGAAATCCTTAAATTTCTTAGTAACGTTGCAAATCCGAATAAGAGGCTTCACCGCGTCCTTTCCCGGTTCGCCGCGGTCGCCTGAAGTGAACTCAGCCGTCATCGGGGCGCACTCCCCTTCGAAAAGTGACGTTCGAGCGGTATCTGGAGCAACGTCAGGACTGAGACGACCACGAGATACCAGGCACCAGCCACTAGCAGTAGCTCAACCACACGCGCATTGGCGTAATATATCGAGCTGGCGCTGTAGAGCAGCTCCGAGAACTGAATCACGCTGGCCAACGAAGTTGTCTTCACCATGAGGATGAATTCGTTGCCGAGCGGTGGAATGACCACGCGCATCGCCTGCGGGAGTATAATACGACGCAGTGCCTTTAGACGGGTCATGCCGATTGTCTTCGCGGCCTCATACTGGCCAGCGTCGACAGACAGCATTCCCGCGCGGATGATTTCGGCGGTATAGGAGCCCTGGTTCAACCCCAGACCGATCAATGCAGCCCAGAATGGTGTCATGACGTCGATCATGCGTACCGACCAGACACCGGGAATCCCGAAATTCGGGAACACCAAGGCGAGATTGTACCAGAGCATCAACTGCAGTAGCACGGGCGTGCCGCGAAATAGCCAGATGTACCCGGACGCCGTCCATTCCATCACCGGATTGCCGGAACCGCGCATGACCGCTACGACCGTGCCCAGGATCACGCCGATGGCCATCGCAAGAACGGCGAGCAAAACGGTGTTCGCAACACCGGCGAGAATGGCCGGTGCCGTCATGAATGTCCCAAAATACTCCCATTCGATCTGTCCGGTGGCAAAAGAATAGCCGATCAGGGCGAGGGCGATTAGCACCAGAGCTCCAGAGATCCAGCGCCCGAACTTCGGGCGCTGGATGATCTGAAATTGCGATATTTTTATTGACTTCTCCGTCAAGGCGCCAGCTGCCCCGACGGAGATTGTATCTGGCTGGCCGATCACTTACGCGGCTCGCTGTTGATCATGACTTTCGGGATTGCATGCGATGTCAGGTCCCATTTCGCAAAGATGGCGCCATAGGTCCCATCGTCCATCAGTTCCTGCAGTGTATCGGCGAACTTGTCGCGGAACGCGGAATCTTCCTTGCGAAAGGCCGCGCCATAATAAGCAGTGATCAGGGGTTCGCCGATCAGCCGATAAATCCCGCCTTCTTGCGCGCTGGTATAGGGAATGCTCTCGCCGCCCTGCACACCGGCCTCGATCCGACCCTGCTTCAGTTGCAAGCGTACATCCGGAGAGCTTTCGGCACCGATGATATTCATCGCCTTCAGCCCGGCGTCCACGCAATGTTTCTGGTTCCATGCCTGAAGCAGGTCCATATAGGCGGCGGACCTGATCGTTCCGACAGCCTTTCCGCAAAGCTCGACCGGATCCTTGACCTCACTCTTCGTGAGCACAAAGAACTGGGCACCCGCCCTCATGTAGTTGACGAAATCAAATGATTTGCGCCGTTCTTCATTGTCGATCATACCTGACAGGATGAAGTCCGTTCGACCGGTAGTGAGCGCCGGGATAAGCTGGTTGAATAGCCCGTCCGTGCGCGTCACTCCCAGCCCCAGGCGCTTGGCGATCGCGTCGACCAGTTCGATATCCAGACCGACGAAAGTATTGGTTTTAGGATCGACGAATTCCATCGGCGTGAATGTCGCGTTGATGGTCAGCGTGAACTTCCCCGCATCGACGATCCTCTTCGGAATTTCCCCTGCGCACGCCAACCCGGCGGACAGGAACAGGCTTCCGAATGCGGCGATTCCAATTGATTTCAAGTTCATTGCTTACTACCCCTCATGTTATGTTGACGTGTTGTTCCCTGAAGCCTTCCGACCCTGGGTATTCGTCTTGTTTTGTTGCGGCCGTCGATCACGAACGAGGGCACTCAAGCCCCGCCGCGAGGATCAATTAGAACCGGTACAACCCTATTGGTTCTGCGCCGCCAGACGACATGACCTGTCCATTCCATCAGCTTTGGAGGACACGTGCTGGTCATAAATCGCCTTGGCGGATGTCGGCGAGACGATCCGCCCGTGGTTGGACAGTACGTAGTCCAAGATCGAGGTCAGACGTTCTTCGTACTCAGCCTGGCCCATCGTGTAGGTGTGGCAGACCATCGAAACGATCTGCTGCTCGCCGCGTTCACGCGCACGTTTCGTTACGGCGTCCCACACGCGCTTCATCGCCTGTAGATTGGAGAACTCGTTGATCATGTAGTTTTCGCCAACCACGAAGCGGCGCGACGTGCCCGGCGCTACGCCGTCCCAGGCCCAGGGAATTTCGAAGAGTGGGGCCTCCTCGCCGTCCGCGGCGACGTCTGCCTGCCGACGACCCGACATATAGTAGGCAGACAGCGGCGCATCGCCCCAGTCCGCCGCCTTTTGCGGCCAGACGATGCCCGGCGCACAGGAAAGCTCGATCCGGATGCCGGCCTCTTGGACGATCTTCCCGATATCGGGGGTGAAGCCATGATAACCGCCCCGGTATGCCGCAAGCGGCAGATCCGCCTCCCGCATCCTTTGCGCGCGAGAGAGGATGACCTCACGCATGTGGTCGGTGTGGTAGTAGCTGCACGTTTCCGGACCCGTGCCGGGACCTGGGCCGTAAAGATCCTCCTCCGGATGCAACACCAGGTCGGCGCCGTCCTGGACCAGATCGCGCCAGAACCCGACATACGGGGGTTCGTAGAAACGATCCCGATAAAGCGGCCCTGTCAGGATCGTCCATGCCGCAGCCCCACCGGCATGCCGGCCGAGTATGTCGCGCATACGCGCATACTTGGCGAGAACGTCTGCATCCTCCTGATAGGTCGAGACCGGATCAGGATCGCTGTCCACATTTACAACCAGCAGGACATCTGTCGACACGTCAGACTCCGATCATTTCGACCGTTCAGCACATCGAACATACTAGCACGGTCACGGGCTCATTCAAGATACATTACTATTTATCAAGCGACTTGACTAACGTGTTTCCTGTTGTCCGGGACTGCGGTGCTGACGTCGCATTGCTGTCGGCGGCCAGGTACCTGGAGGGCCTCCGCGCTCTCACTTGGCAGCCCGAGCTATCTTCCGCTTTGCCAAACCGGCCATGAAATACATCATCACATAGACGATCACCCGATAGGTGACGGCCGAGCCGGGAGGGATGCAGATGAAGGAAAGCCCATTGCATCCGCGCAGGCCGACCTCGTGTCCGAGCCGGATGGCTTCGTAGTCGGTCATGCCGATGGGTTCGGCCAACTCCCCGAGAATATCGCCCTCGCTTGGACCCGCTCCGCCGAGCACGTCCATGTCGAAATGCGCATAGACGGCATCGGTGCCGTCGAATGCCCTGTCGAGCGCCTTCACTGTTCCCTCGATGCCCAGTTCGGTGCGCAGCCGCCACATCGGGATGAAGTCCGTGCCGGCAGCGACGAAGCGCCGGATGGTCGCCGGATCTTCGAGCATTCCCCGCTCGCCGATCTCGACCAGATTGGCCATCGAGAAATTTGGGCAATCGCGATAGAGCTTGTCCTTCCAGTTCGTCGAACCTGCGACGTGCTCGCTC
Source organism: Chelatococcus sp. YT9 (assembly GCF_018398315.1). Taxonomy (NCBI): domain Bacteria; kingdom Pseudomonadati; phylum Pseudomonadota; class Alphaproteobacteria; order Hyphomicrobiales; family Chelatococcaceae; genus Chelatococcus; species Chelatococcus sp. YT9. The sequence continues at coordinate 1,734,910 of NZ_JAHBRW010000001.1, read as the reverse complement.
ATGGTTGCCCAGTCATACGGCCAGGCGTCCCAGTGCGTGTCCAAGCTGACCATGCCGACCTTGCCCTGGACCGACTCCGCGATAGGGCGGCCAACCGCATAGGAGCCGCAGGGCGAATTCTGGCCGATGACGATCGGCACCGCCCCGGCCTTGAGCGCGGCCCTTACTTTGACCATCGTGGCTTCCTGCGCCTCAAGGATCTTCTGCGCGCGCCCGTCATAGCTCGTCTCGACAGGGATTTCGGCGTCGCCGAAATCGACGACCTTGAGGTGCTCGAAGACGTCGAGATCGAAATCCTGGATGTAGCCGGAGCGGTAGCGAATGGATTGCTGCCGCACCCGACGCGTCGCGGAAATCCACTCGGTCTTGTCGACCCCGCTGTATTTCTGGCCCCAGCCGGCGACAAAAGGCGCCCCGATGATCACGACGTCGGAGCCTTGTATGTCGTCCTCAGTCAAGGCATGCCGCACGCCCAGAAAGGTCGGCATGTCTTCTTCGATGCGAGGAAAATGCGTCGTACGCCAGACCTTGCCTCGAAATGTTTCGTCCCAAGTTGGGTAATGTGGCATTGAGGATTCTCTCCGTTGTGTGCCGGGCGTTAGACGGTCCTGCCTCGCCCTGAAAAGATCTCGACTACCCCCGCCGCGTCGGAGAGCCCTTCCCCCACCAGCCGTTCGACATGCCGCCTTGTGTGCAGCGCGGCCGCTTCGCGCAGGCTGAACAGGACTGCGTCCGGAAGGGCCTCCAGAACATGCCCTTCGCCGGTCGCCAGCGATCGTCCGGGCGCGGCCCAAGATTTCCAGTATCCCCCGAACCGTTTGGTCAGGTCGGCGCCGGAGTGTTCATCCAGGGCGCGCCGTTCCTCGTCCGTCAGTCTTGCGCGACTTTCCGCATTCATCACCAAATAGAGCGGTGAGACATAGAAGACGTCCGTATAGTGATAGCGGAAGATGTCTTTCGTCTGGGTATAGGCGAGTACATCCCAGGCCATGATGGCGCCGTCGATCTCGCCTTCCCGCGCCGCTTTGCCTATGGCCGGTGGCAACAGGTGGACCGGCTCGGCCCCCACGTCCGCAATAGCCCGTGCGATTGCGCCGGCGGGGGTGCGGATGCGCTTGCCGGCAAGGTCCTCCAGCGACCTCACCGGCGTGTCACGCATATGCAGGACGCCGCCGCTGTCGGCATGGAGCGCAAGGACATGGAGCGGGCTGAACTCGCGTTCCAGGTACGGCGCATGAGCAGCCCACAGGCGATCGCTGGCCTGCTGCGAAGCTTCCACGAGAAACGGCAGGTTCATCAGGTTCGTCATTGGAAAGCGGCCGGCGGGCAAAGACGCGGGGGAATGCGCGATGTCGACGGCGCCGGACAGGACCTGGTCGTACTGGTTTTCCAGCAGCCCATAATCCGAACCTTCGCAATGGATCTCGAATTTCAGGGATGGGCACGCTTTTTCTATCCTGCGCGTCCATGGGACCAGAAAGTCCACATGCGTGCCGTGATCTACCGGCATATAGTGGCTTACGACGAGCCTCGTCATTGAGCTTGTCTCCCGGCCAGCGCCATAATCGTTTCGGCGAGTATCTGCGCGCCCTGGACGACATCGTCGGGTTCGCAATATTCGTTCTCGTTGTGGCTGATCCCGCCACGACAAGGCACGAAGATCATTCCGGTCGGGCAGAGTGCCGCGACATGGGCGGCATCGTGCGTCGCACCTGAAACCATGCGGCGCGAACTCACCCCGTATTGCTCCGCCACCTGTTCGATCGTGCTGACGATCCCCGCATCGAACGGGATCGGCGCCTGATAGATGAGCCGTGTCAGCTGTGCGTGCGCGCAAAGGGCTTCGATCCGCCGGCTGACTTGCGACAGCACCTGCGGGTCGGGGTGCCGCACGTCCAGCGTGAATTCGGCCTTCGCCGGGATGGTGTTGATCGATCCGGGCGCCACATTGATGCGGCCGACCGTAAAACGCAGGCCCCCGAAGGCACCCAGTTCCGCATCGAGTTCCGCCATCAAGGCGCGGGCGCGCGTCAAAGCATCCTTCCGCCCTTCCATCGGAACGGCGCCGGCATGGCCCGCCACGCCCGAAACCTCGATCCGGTACTGAACCAGCCCCTGAACGTCGGTGACGACGCCGATGCCAACGCCCTCGTTCTCAAGAACCGGTCCCTGCTCGATGTGGAGTTCCACATAAGCCTTGTATCCCGCCCCAAGGTCGCGATGCGACAGGCCGATACCCGCCGCGCGAAGGCTGGCCGTGGACTGCCGAAGCGACGCTTCGACAGATTGCCCCGAGGCGTCGGTGACAGCCAACGCCTCGCCAAGCGGAAAATGCCCGACATGGACCGCGGACCCCATCGTCGTCGGGTTAAACCGCGCCCCCTCTTCGTTGCACCAGACCGCGATCTCGACAGGCATGAAGGCCCGCTCATCCTGCCGCGCCATGATTTCCAGGCATTCGAGCGCGGCGATGACGCCCAATACGCCATCGAAATTGCCGCCGACGGGTTGAGTATCGAGATGGGATCCAACCAGCACCGGCGCTTCGGCAGAATCGGCCCCTCCCAGCCGCAGGAAAAGGTTGCCGATATCGTCGATGTAGGCGACGCATCCCAAGGCCTGCGCCCAGCCGATAAGCCGCGCCTTCGCCTCGGTCTCATCCGGCGAAAGCGCCAAGCGGCAGACGCCGCCGTTTTCCAGGGCCCCGATCCGGGACATCTCCCCCAGCCGCCCCAATATTCTGACGCGGTCGACCGTGCGTGCTTGATCCGACATTGCGCGAATGAAACCTTTGAGAAGAACGGTGAACGAGATGGGATCAGCCGGGCGTGCCGGGAGGCAGTGGACCATCGCTGAACGGAAGCCGGTCCGTCCTCGGGCTCCAGGCCCCGGAATCGATCAGTCCACGGCAATGCTGAGCGATCTCGGCCGTCGTGGCGAACCAGACGTCGCCCTTTTCCTGCATGTGGCGCAGCAACTGGTCGATCATCTCGACCCGCGCCAGCCTGCCCGATAGGAATGGATGCCAGACCGTGACCATCATGCCGCCGTGACGCCACGCGGCGTCGAACTCGGCCTTGTACATCTCAAGCGCCTTCTGCGGTGACGCGATCGGCATCATGTAGCCAAAGTCGGGCAGGCATGCGAATTGGGTCCAATCGTCCAGCGTGATGTCCGTCGGCAGTTCGAGCAGAGCACGGGACCCGTCGCCGATGAGATATGGCACATCGTCACCGAACAACGAAGAATCGTACTCGAATCCTTCATCGAGCAAGTAAGACACCGTATGACGCGAATGCTGGAATGCCGGCGCGCGATAGCCCAAGGGCCTGGAGCCGGTTACGCGCTCGATGGCTTCGATCCCCGCTTGAAGGCTCTCACGCTCCGCTTCCGGCGTCTGCACGTTCGGCCGGGCATGTGCGTAGCCGTGATGGGCGATCTCGTGTCCACCCGTTAGAATCTGCTCGATCGTCGTCGGATAGTGGTCGATGCACCAGCCAGGAATGAAGAAGGTTTGCCGGATTCCGTGCGCCGCAAAGAGACGGAGCAATCTTGGCACTGCAATGGTCGGCTCGTACCGCAATTGTGCGGCAAGCGCGACCTGATCTGGCGAAGCGTCTGGGAACCGCCGGTGGACAAGCGCTTCGCCGTCCATGTCGAACGAGATGCAAACAGCACAGCGGGCGCCGCCCGGCCATTGCGGTGCCGCCTCGATAAGCTTCAACGTCATACGCGGCTCTCCTGCCTACAGGGCGATGGAAAAGATCCTGAAAACACAGCGTGTCGGCCGCTTTCTTCGCCGTGGAAATCATTGCAGTGGTGAACACAAGCCGGGTTTCGTTCCACCCGCACGGGGCTTACTCGACGCCCTTTCTCGGACAGTTGAAAACCGGTACCCTCCGGCAATATTGACAAAGAGAACCAGGAATTTCCCTCTTGTCAAGCTACTTTACTAAAAGTCATGCCTTGTGCATAAACGCATGATGGCGATGCACGCCATATCCAACGAGGATTGCTGAAAGTGGTCGAGAACGTTGATCAGATACATATCGGCGGGCGGCTTCGCCACGCGCGCAAGATCAAGGGGCTGAGCATGAAGCAGCTATCTGAGATCACCAACTGCTCGGAGAGCTTCATTTCCAAGCTCGAACGCGACAAGGTTCAGCCGTCGCTCACTCTATTGCATCGCCTCGTCGCCGCTCTCGACATCAATATTTCTCACCTCTTCGATTCCGATCGGGCGGACGAGGAGCCGGCCTTCATCGTCAGAAGCGGAAGCCGCCCCCGCATCCAGATGAATGCGAGGGCCAATTCCAGTGGCGTCCTGCTCGAACAGGTTGTTCCGCTGGGGCCGAAATCCCTGTTACAGGTGAATATCCACATCGTCGCCCCGCAAGGCGGTGGCCACGAAGCCATCAGCCATGTGGGCGAGGAAATGGGCTTCATCCTCGAAGGTATGATTGACCTGCAAGTTGCCGGTCGCACCTATCGGCTGACAGCGGGAGACTCCTTCCTTTTCCATTCCGAATTGCCGCACGCCTACAACAATCCCGGCGAGACGCCCGCCCGAGTTCTATGGGCGAACACCCCACCGACCTTCTAGTTTGGATGGCGTAGTCGGCGCTTCGGTTTCGACGACGCCGGCGCTTTCCCAACCGGCTTGCACAACAGCCGAAGGAGGAAAATCACTGATCTCTATGCAGCCTTGGATGTGTTGCTGGATCTGACGAATCCATGCGCCCTAGACAGCGATGGTCGCGTGATAGATGAGTGCCGCGTGGTGGTGGTTGGTATCGCAGCCAAGTGGCTTTTGAAACTACCACTTAAAATACCAACGATTTCACGTTGGAAACCAACACACTTAGCGGGACACATCCGGCACGCCGACACAAACCCATTGTTCTCAACGGATTCAGTACTAAACCGGACTGTGTTGGATGGAGGAGTGGTGCCGCGGAAGGGATTCGAACCCCCGACCCTCGCATTACGAATGCGATGCTCTACCAGCTGAGCTACCGCGGCATCGACAGTCACTCTTGGCTGGCGCTCTCATATCCGCATTGGGGGCGTTTTGGCAAGATCCTCTTTGCCAAACTCTGCACGTCCGTCCGATTTAACCAGCGCGCGTCGACGAGCGCCCTCTAGAGAGGCTCGACCGTCGCAGGTCAGACACAAATGGCGCAAAGACTTGCCGCCTCATTCAAAGGCGGCCCATGTACGGATGACGCTCGCCAGCCTGCGGGTCATCGAGCGCCACGTCTTCCGTGCCGGGATCGTCCGGAGGACGGGCAACGGGAAAAACCACCGGTCCGGAAACGCGCTTCGTGGACATCTCCGCTTTCTCCGCGGTCGCCTTTAGCGCCGGCTTGGCCTCAGGCGGCATACTCTCCGGTTTCATGACGCGAGAAGCCTCGCCGGCTGGTTCTGCCTGCGGCGGCTCCGGCGACGCAGCAGCACCGCCCTGTCCAGCGGGCCGCGCGGCAGGTTCCGGTGACAGACCGCTGGCCGCCGCGACCGGCGCCGGCTCGGCCGATGACGCGGGAGCCGGTGAGACGGGAGTTATTGCAGGAGGAGTCGAGGGACTAGGAGAGGACGCCTCTGTCGCAGGAGCAGGGAACGCGTCCTTGCTCACCGGCTCGTCATCCGGCGCAGCCGGTAAAAGGACTGTCCGCTCATCGCCATCGGCAAGCACCGCGTCAGCGTCGCTGTGCACGCGCCCGTGGGCGATCTGCTCGGCCGGTGCCACCCACTGGAAGGCGTCAAGGCGCCCCGAGACAGGCGACACCGGCTCCCAATGGTCTGAAGTGACACCATCGGCCATCCACGTCGCGTCACGCGGCGCGCGTGCCGCCTTGCCGAGCCATTGACGGAGCGCAGCCGAAGCGCCGTGCTCCGCTTCCTCGATATCCGCCATCAAAAGGCAGGCGCGCACGGTCGGCCGCTCGGCAAGGAGCGGGGCCAGCGCCTGTTTTGCCCTGGCATATTCATGCGCGGCAATCGCGGCCTCGGCGACGGCGAGCGTCGATTCCGGATGGCGCGGCTTGAGCTTGGCGAGCGTCTCGGCGCGAGCCAGACGGTCATGGGTCGAATCGCCGTGACGTATATCAAGATAAGCGGCCGCGATGTCGGGATGCGGATCGATCTTCCAGCTTGCTTCCAGAACCTTGGCCGCCTTCCGGAGTTTGCCGCTGGCAGCGAGGAGACGGCCGGCCAAGGCTGAGGCCGGCACGAGATCTGGCGCGAGCTTCACGGCCGCCTGCGCGGCCGCGAGTGCCGCTTCCGGCTCCTTGTCGGCTCGGTCCAGCGCGTCGGCTGTCAGCAACACGGCGCGCTGTCGCTTGGCTGTGCCCTTGTCAATGGTTCGCAAGGCGACACGCTGTTCGAGCTTGGCGAGCGCTCCCCGCCAGTCCCGCTCAGCCGACTGGAACTCGAGCATGGCCTCGCTGGCCCAAGCAACGCCCGGAGCGAGTTCTACAGCCTTCGTCACATAGGCGCGCGCGGCGACCGCATCGCCCTTGCGCCGCGCCTCGACGAACAGTCCGCGCAGGCCGAGAACCCGCGTTTCGGCATCGTCGAGCATATCGGTGAAGGTCGCCTCCGCGCCCGTGCGATCGCCGGAGATCTGCGCGGCCTGGGCCTTCAGGAGCAGGGTCAGCGGCTCCCGTCCGAGCCAGCGCTCCGCGTCACTGGCGTGGCGCCGGGCGGCGAGCGGATCGCCAGCTCCAACCGCCACCATGCCGCGCGAAACCGCTACGTAGCCTCGATTGCGCCGTCGTGCCCGCGAGGCAAAACTCATGACGCTCGGAAGCCGCAGAACGAGGTGCAACAGCGACCACAGGCACACCAGCAGAAAGGCAAGCGCGAGCACAGCCGCCAGGAGCACCGCGACCGATGTCTCGATGCGATAGCCTTGCCAGATCACGGCGACCTCGCCGGGGCGATCGGCAAGCCACGAGGCGCCGAGGGCGACTAGCGCGAGCAATGCAAGGAAAGCGAGGACCCTGATCATGGCCGCGCCCCCGTGCCGGCGCCGGTGGCCTCGCCGGCCAGAGCCGTAACGGTCTCGTCGGAGAGCGTCTGAGCGGCACCTTCCGCCGCCACGTGGCGCTCCAGCGCCGCCCCCCACGGTGCGGAGGTCTTGCGGGCGCTTTCCGGCAGGGCCTGCCAGGCGGTCAGCGCAGCCGCGCCATCGCCGCGCGCGAGGGCCGTATTCACCGCAGCCACGCCGTCCGTCACCGCATCGCCGCCGACAGTGCGTATCCGAACGAGGCGGTTGATGCTGGCGAGCGCACGACTGGTAAAGTCCTCGGGCTGGGCCTCCTGGGATTGTGCCAGCCGATCTTCCAAGTCCTCGAACTCTGCGCGCAGCGTGGACAGGCTCGCCACGGCAGCACCCGACGCCTGGCGCAACGGAGCGAGCTTTTGCTCCGGGACCCCAAGTGCAGCCAAGCGATCAACCGTCTGCGAGAGAGGCTCGCCGCGCCGGATCCGGCCGAGCAGATCCTCGGCGAGGACAGCCCGGGCAGCCAGCGTCGCCACGCGGCCAGCACGGGTCGAAGCGTCCGATGTGGCCGCTGCCAGGCGCGCGGGGTCGAGACGGTCAATGGCACCTTCGAGCGCGTTCAGGCGCTGCTCCTGCGCCTGAACGACCTGCGGTGGGACAGATGGCTGCGCCGGTGCTGGCTGGGGAGCCTTCTCCAAGGCTGCGGCGCGGCTGGCGGCCTGATCCGCAGTGGCGGCCGCCGCTGCCACATCACGTCCGAGCCCAGCGACCTCTTCAGAAAGCCCTTGGACGCGGGTCGCAAGGGCCTTCACGTCGTCCTGGGGCAGAGCCGCAGGCAACGCTGCAACCCGGCGTTCCAGCGCCATGAGACGCGAGGCGGTCTCGTCGACCGGCGTTGAGGTCGGCATCAGCAGAAAGCTGACCAACCCGCCCGCAATGGCGCCCGCAATAGCTGCAAGCGCCAGTGCCTTCACCGAGACTGACGACTCGGGCGGGGGCTGCGGCGGCGAGGATGAGCTGCCAGGGCCGGCTGGGTTCGATGCAATTCCCGATGGTGGAATGCCAGAGGCCGCCGCGCGCAGGCGGTTGGCTCCGTCATCCTGCATATCGGCCGCCGACGTTTCGTCGATGCTGTCCTTTTCGCTGCCCGCGCCTTCATTCGGCCGTTCCATGAAACCCTCAGTTCCGCTGCTCTCGCCAGCTGGACGAGCGGGTTCCGCTTCCACGGCGGAGGGCCTCGCTGCGGCTTCGATGGGAGCGTCTTGCATCGATGGCTGGCTCGCGTCCGATGCACCGCCAACCTCGTCCGTGGGCTTCACCGCCTGATCCCTATCAGGAGCGGGAGCGGGCGAGGCGGTCAGATCCAGTGTGGTGGGGTTGCGCCGCAGCTTGCCCCGGCCCGGCTTGGGCGGAGGGGTCATGGCCGTGTCATCGGTCATTCTGGCTGCTCCCCGTGAATCAATGCGCCTCGCTGTCGGTTCATCCCTGCGTCATACCACCTGTGCGGCGCCGGTGGCGAGCCTCAAGCCTCACTCAACGCCGCGAGCAAGGCCTCCTCCCGTGGCGCGACGGCCACCACGATCTGTTGCGCGCCCGCCCTGCGCAATGGCTCTGCCACATCAGGCGACAGACACACCTGACGGGCTGCGAAAAATGGTCGCCCAAGATGGGCACGATCTACAAGGGAAAGCGCCACCTCTGCACTCCTGCGCGAGTAATGGAGAACCGCGTCGATCTGTTCCCGGTGAAGGGCCTCCTCGGCCTCGCTAGTCAGGGCTTCCACGGCCGCAGCCGCATAGACGATCCAGCTGACGGGCGTCAGGCCGGCGTCAGCCAGGAGCGCCATTGTGTCGGCTTTGTGATCGCGCCCCTGCAGAACGAGGGCGCGACCACCCGCCGGAAACCGCCGCCGGGCGAGCGCCGCCATGGCGATCCGATCGCCATCAGCGCTTTCCACATCCGTGAAGCCGCGCGCCCGCGCCACCTCCGCCGTGCGCTCTCCCACCGCGATGACGGGCACGGCGCGAATCATATCGTCCGCCGCGATGACGAAACTATTCGCGCTTCCCACCACGATCGCTGCGAAAGGTCCCTCCGGCCGTGGTGTATCAACGGGAACGATGCGGGTCGCCGGCGTCAGCACCGCCTCATGACCGAGGAGGGAAAGGCGCGCCGCGGTGCGTTCGGCGGCAGCCTGGGGACGAAAGACAAGAATACGCATGGCCGCCCCTTGCTCACCCGCGCAGAAGGTCCGGGCCGGCCTCAGCGATGACCGCTCGGCCCGCCTCCTCGCCGAGAGCAGCCGCCTCCCTGATGTCTCCTTCGCGCGCGACAGCAACGAAGCGGCTGCCGTCAGGCGCCAGCAACAGCCCACGAAAGCGCAAGCGCCCGCCGTCCACTGTCGCGTGGCCCGCGATCGGCGTGCGGCAAGAGCCGTCCAGCACCTTGAGGAACGCGCGCTCGGCGGTGAGCGCCACCCCGGTGTCGTGATCGGCGATTGTTGCCGCCGCGGCGAGCACCGCCGCGTCGCCGGCCCGCGCCACGAGCGCGATGGCGCCCTGCCCGACGGCGGGCAGAAAATCATCCGTATCGAGGATAGCCGTGGCGACATCCACCTTGCCGAGCCGCTTCAATCCGGCGAGGGCCAGGAGAGTGGCGTCGACACGGCCCTCGTCGAGGCGCGCAAGCCGCGTTGCGACATTGCCACGCAGCAGTGTTACCTTGAGATCAGGGCGAGCGCGCAGGATCTGCGCCTGCCGCCGCAGAGAAGCGCTGCCGACCACCGCCCCCACCGGCAAGCTCATCAGACTGTCGGCGCGGCGGCTGATGAAGACGTCCCGCACATCCTCACGCGGCAGATAGCCGGCGATCACGAGGCCCTCCGGCAGCTCGGTCGGCAGATCCTTGGCCGAATGCACCGTCAGGTCGGCTGAACCCGCGAAGAGCGCGGCATCGAGCTCCTTTGTGAAAAGCCCCTTGCCGCCGGCCTCGGACAGAGCGCGGTCCTGGATCTTGTCCCCCGTGGTGGTCAGCGGCAGCAACGGCAAGGCTTCCGGCGCGAGGCCGGCCGCCGCGACAAGCCGCGCTCGCGTCTCCTCGGCCTGGGCGAGGGCGAGCGGGCTGGCGCGGGTTCCGATGACCATGCGCTCGGGAAAAATGATCGACACTGCAACGCACTCCGTGGGCCCTGGTCCTGCGAGGCCAGGCGAACTCTAGGTGTAAGACTTTAGATGGCGAAGGATCGCCGCTCGGACTATAGGTGGTTCCAGAACAATTCCGAAACAACGTCGCGGGATACCGGCCCGCTTTGGTGACCATGCGTATACTCGGTTTGGAGACCACTTGCGATGAGACGGCGGCGGCCGTCGTCTCCTGCGACGGCGATGGACGTGGCCATATCCTCGCCAATGAAGTTCTCAGCCAGATTGCCGAGCATGCCGCCTATGGAGGCGTGGTGCCGGAAATCGCCGCCCGGGCCCATGTGGAGGCGCTCGATCTCCTCGTGGCGCGAGCCCTGGCGCGGGCCGGCCTCGAACTCTCGGACATGGACGGCATCGCCGCGGCGGCAGGCCCTGGGCTGATCGGCGGGGTCATCGTGGGCCTGACTGCGGCGAAGGCGCTGGCACTCGTCGCGGGCAAGCCCCTCATCGCCGTCAACCATCTGGAAGGCCACGCGCTCACCGCCCGGCTGACCGATTCGGTCGGCTTTCCCTATCTGCTGCTCCTCGCCTCCGGAGGACACACCCAGCTCGTCTGTGTGCGCGGCGTGGGTGATTATGTCAGGCTAGGCACAACCATCGACGATGCGATTGGCGAAGCCTTCGATAAAACGGCGAAAATGCTCGGCCTGCCCTATCCCGGCGGACCGGAGGTCGAGAAGGAGGCCATGCGTGGCGACCCCGAGCGCTTCGCTCTGCCTCGGCCGATGCTCCGGCGGGATGTGCCGGATTTCTCCCTCTCCGGCCTGAAGACCGCGGTCCGCCTGGAGGCCGAGCGGATCGCGCCGCTCAGCGCCACGGACATTGCCGATCTCTGCGCCTCATTCCAGGCCGCCGTCGTCGATGTGATCGTGGACCGCAGCCGGGTCGCCTTGCGGGCCTTCCACGCGGCGGCAGGAAACCCGACTGCGCTGGTCGTGGCTGGCGGTGTCGCCGCAAATCAGATGATTCGGGCCGCGCTGCAGCGCTTCGCCGTGGAAGCAGGCCTGCGCCTTGTCACGCCGCCACCGGCGCTTTGCACGGACAACGCCGCGATGATCGCCTGGGCTGGGCTCGAACGTCTCAGGCTTGATCTCACCGATGATCTCACCGCGCCGGCTAAAGCACGCTGGCCCCTCGACGCCATGCGCGCCTGAACACTCCTTGATCTAGACGATTTGGAGCGGAAAGCCGTTGCAGGTTTGCCACGGAATTGCTCCCATGACCTTGGTCGTCGAGCTCCCGCTCATCGAGCCCCTGCCGTAACGAAGGAAGCGATCCATGGCCGATGCCTCATCCGCAATCCAGTATGCAGTCAATCCGCCTGTCCTTCCCTCCCTGCCGGTGAAGGGCACCGACGCACGCTTTCCTGTCCGCCGGATCTATTGTGTCGGCCGCAACTTTGCTGCCCATGCCATTGAGATGGGCCATGATCCAAACAAGGAGCCGCCGTTCTTCTTCCAGAAGAACCCGGACAATGTGCTGCTCCCCGATGCCGGCTTTCCCTATCCGCCGCAATCCAGCGACGTGCATTTCGAGATCGAGATGGTCGTGGCACTTGGGCAGGGCGGACATGACATCCCCGTGGAGCGGGCGCTCGAACACGTCTTCGGCTATGCCGTCGGCCTCGACATGACCCGGCGTGACCTGCAGGGCAAGGCCAAGGATCTCGGCCGGCCGTGGGAAGTCGGCAAGGCCTTCGAACATTCGGCTCCTTGCAGCCCCATCGTTCCCGCGTCGCTGATCGGCCATCCCTCCGCCGGGGCCATCTGGCTCGACGTCAACGGTGAGCGCCGCCAGACCGGTGATCTCAACCAGATGATCTGGAAGGTGCCCGAAGCGATCGCCTATCTCTCGGGCCTATTCACGCTCGCCCCCGGCGACCTCATCTTCTCGGGCACGCCCGCGGGCGTCGGCGCGATCACCCGCGGCGATGTCATGAAGGGCCATGTCGAAGGTGTCGGTGATATCGAAGTGAGAGTCGTCTGACGGTTCCCCGATCGAAGGGAGCGCGAAGTAGTCAAGCCTTCGCCTGCGAGGGGAAGTCCAACACGTTGTCGCCCGGGGGGTAGACGCAATTTCGTCCACCCCCCTTGGCCTCATAAAGCATCTTGTCGGCGCGACGCGTGAGTTCATGGAGATACTCTCCGGCCCGCCGGGTAGCGATACCGAAACTCGCCGTCACGCGCGGCCGCCCGGCCAGGGTCTCGAAACGGCGCGCCTCGAGATTGCGCCGCACCCGCTCCGCGAAAGCCCTGGCGCCCTCGATATCGGCATCGGGCAGCAGGATCGCGAATTCTTCTCCACCAATGCGACCGGCGATGTCTTCCGCCCGCATCTCGGTGGCAAGGAGGTCGGCAAATTCCTGAATGACGCGGTCACCGGCGGCATGCCCGTGGGTGTCGTTGATGGCCTTGAAGTGATCAATGTCACAGTAGACCATGCTGACGGGGCTGCCCTCCTCTCCGAGAAGCATGGCGCCTGCACGTTCCTCGAACCCGCGACGATTGAGAAGCCCGGTCATGAGGTCGGTGCTGCTGTCCTTCTTGAGATCGTCGATGATATCGAGGACAACGGCCGTCAACACGGCGAGCGCGATGCCGACAATGACGATGACGAGAGAGAAGTTGAGCCATAGCCAGAAGATCGAACGCCCAAAATCGCGCGGAAGGAGGCCGCGATCGAACACTTCAAGGGCGAGAATGGTCCGAGGAAAGAACTGAATGCCAGACGCGACAAGGACCCAGAAAAGAATACGATCTGCTGCTCCGAAGTTGCCCGCGCGCCTCAGACGATAAGCCGCTACGAGAAACAGGATGCCAAAGCCGAAATTAATGATATAGACCCTCATATATACGCTATTCGCTACAAAATAAAAATATAATATTAGCGCGATCATAGTCGCAATAATTCCTGGCATCAGGAAATAGCCGAACCTTATTTTCTTACGGCTGAAAATCCCATAAAATAGCAGAATGACGCTGGCTGAATAAAACATGGCTGGAAAAGGGGGATTGCCGCCGATGCTTTCCCCAAACCGAAAAACGTGAGCAATGTATCCGGCAACATAAAACAATGCCGCGCCGAAGATATAAAGAATGTAGCCTCGTCCTCGCTGGTGAAGCCAGATCACGAAGAAAATTGACGCGAAAGCGGATGCAATTATCGGATTTAATAGGCTTAAAAACCACACTCCACTCATAGCGTAACCTGCCAGTTCCCCCGAACACTGCTGTTTTAGGCGAAAGAAGAGCATGTGGCCAGATCAATGATCCCGCCTGATGGAGCAGCTCTCCGGTGGCGCTGAGCCTGTCCCAGGCCTTGTCTCACCCCCTTAAAGGCTGAACCAACAGAGTTGGGGGCGTTTCCTGCGCCTGCATCGCAACCATCAGGCCTCACCTGCGGCTTTAGAAAATACGTCAGGCCCCCTCCACGAGCTTTCTCCCCGATCCGATGTGGCAGCGGCGGCAATTACTTGTATGATGTCCGCTGTTTGCAAGACCAACGCCGGGAGCGGCACAGGACGTGGACAGCGCGAGACCAGAATCATGCCGAGAATAGAATTTCGCCGCGGCAGCCTGTCGGAGCAGATCGTCACGATCATGCGCCAGCGTATTCAGGCTGGCGACTACCCACGTGGCGAAAAACTCCCGACCGAACAGGACCTGATCGAGGAGTTCGGCGTCAGCCGCACTGTAGTGCGCGAGGCTATCGCCAACTTGAAGGCAGGTGGGCTCGTCTCGACGCGGCAGGGCGTGGGGGTGTTCGTACAGCGCCAGGTGCCTCTGCGATCCTTCGTCATCGACGATCCCGACCTGAAGCTGGTCAATGAGGCGATCGCTGTTCTTGAGCTCCGGGTCGCTCTTGAAGTGGAGGCAGCCGGGCTCGCGGCAAGCCGGCGTGATGAAAAGCACCTCAGGGAAATGCGCAAGGCCATGAAGGCGATGGTGCAGGCCACAGAGGCTGGCGAGGACGCGATCCAAGCGGACCTCGCCTTCCATCGCAGCATCGCGGAGGCGTCAGGGAATGTCCATTTCCTGCAGCTTTTCAACTATCTCGGCGAGTTGATGATCCCGCGCACGAAATTTGAAACCTTCAAAATCACTGGCGCCAACCGGGCGGACTATCTCAAGCACCTCAACGAGGAGCATGCAGCCATCCTCGCCGCCATCGAAGAGAAGGAGCCCGAGGGTGCCCGCGCGGCCATGCGTATCCACCTCATCGGCAGCAAGGATCGCTTGGCAGCAGGCGCGGCCGTCGCTGCCAAGGCTCAGCTAGCTTGAACGACGTTCTGCCATGGGCTGCCCAGGGGGGACATGATTCGGACCTGTCGGCTGCGGCGAGACAGGTGCCGCCGCTGAGGTTTTTGCAGCGGTATCAACCGACACGACGACCGACATGCCGGGCGCCAGGCGTTTTGCCAACGGCTGGCCTGGATCGATCGCAATGCGCACGGGCAAGCGCTGCGTCACCTTGGTGAAGTTGCCGGTGGCATTGTCGGCCTTGAGCACGGCGAATTCGGAACCCGCCGCGGGTGAGAACTGCTCGATGCGACCGGTGAGCGTCTCTCCGCGCAAGGCATCCACGGTGAAGGAAACGGGCTGGCCGATCTTCATGCCGGAAAGCTGCGTTTCCTTGAAATTGGCGACGACCCAGACCTGTTCGGGGACGAGGGCGGCAAGCTGCGTGCCCACAGAAACATACTGGCCAAGCCGGGCCCCGACTTCGCCAAGCTGGCCGTCGGCCGGGGCGACGATATGGGTGTTGTCCAGATCGATCTTGGCGAGTTCGACGGCCGCTGCGGCATTCTCGATCTCCGCCTTCAGCGAGTCCCGGTTGACGATGATCGACTGAAGATCCTGGCGCGCCACATCCACGGCGGACTCCGCCTGATGCAGCGCTGCCTGCGCCTGGGCGAGCGTGCCATGGGCCTGATCCGCCGCGCTTTGCGTCGTTGCGCCGCGCGGCAGCAACGCTTCCACACGCTCCGCATTCGATTGCGCGACCTCAAGGGCTGCACGGGCGCTTGCCACCTGCGCCTCGCTCGACCGGATCCGGGCCTCGGCGGCCCGCTGGCTCTGCTCTGAGTTTTGCAGCGCAGCGCGTTTCATCGCGAGCGTCGCTTCCGCCTGCTTCAGCTTTTGCCGATAGATGCGGTCGTCGATCTGCACGATGACATCACCGGCATGAACATGCTGGTAGTCCTGCGCATTGACGGCAACGACATAGCCGGTGACCTGAGGGCTCAGGGTTGTGACCTTGCCACGCACATAGGCGTTCTCCGTGGTCTCGACTGAGCTGTGGAACGGCGGCAGTTGCCAGGACCGGAGGATCAGCAAGGAACCAACGATGCCCACGGCGATGGCAGCACCGGCCCGAATGACTTGTGACGTAGACATGATCTTCTAAGTTTCTCGATCGATAGGTCAGACGTGAGCGGCGCGGCGGGCCGCAAGCCAGCCGCGGGCAGAGGAGAGCCCCATTTGAGCGACGACCACGACGAAGGCGGCCGCCGCGAGGGCGGAGATCAGAAGAAACGCATCGTTATAGGCCAGCACGGTCGCCTGAAGCGTGACCTGCTGAGACAGGGTTGCCAATCCCTCCGCATTGAGGAGCTGGCCATCCGTCAGCACCTTGCCGAAAGCGCCAGCGAGTTGACGTACGCGCTCTGCCACCTGCGGGTCCGTCATCACGATGCGCTCGACGAGGTGGGCCGAGTGAAACTTCTCGCGGATGATGATGAATGACCCGAAAGCTGCCGAGCCGATCAATCCGCCAAGGCTCTGCGTGAACAGGAACACGACGAGGAAGCTGGTGATGAACATCGGCCCCTGCTTCATGGTCTTCATCAGCCCGGCGAGCATCGCCGGCGGCAGAAACAATGCGCCCCCGAACGCGATCAATGCCTGGCTGACATACATGTTTTCAGGTCGCGTCAGGCTGGTTGCATGCCCGTCCATATAGGCGCCGACAGCGATGCAGAAGAGCGCGACAGCATGCATGGGGTGGACGCGCTCGATCTTGAGCATCGCACCGCACACCAGGCCGCCCGCGACGGAAGCCAAGAGGATTACGAGATAAAGATGCCGGCTCTGCTCATTGAAGAGGCCGAGCCCTTGGAAAAGCGCCAGCGCTCCCGAGGTCTGCTCGGTGAGGACCATCCGGAAGACCAGCAATGTCAATGTGAGATGCAGGATCTCGGGGCTCGTCAGCCAGCGGATATTGATGAGCGGCGTATCACGGTTGATCTCGATGGCCGCGGCGCAGGCGATCGCCATCACGGCAACCGCGAGCGCGACACCGATCCAAGGCGCTTCGAACCACCAGTAATAGCGGCCGACAGACAGCACCACCGCGAGCAGCCCGAAGCCCAGGGCAATCAGCGGGTAGGTGATGAAATCCTTCCAGTGCAGAACCTTGGCATGCGGAATAGGGGTGAGCGGCAAGAGATAGACGACTGGCAACGCAATGAGCGCAAGCCCGATCTCCATGAGGTAGAGATGCCGCCACTGCCCAAGATCGAGGAGATAGGGCGAGATGAGCCGCGCGATCGTCGGCGTTGCACCCGACAGCATCAGTGCCAGACTGAGCCCCCAGCTTAGCTTTTTCGCCGGTGGAAAGGCTTCCAGCATGTAGAGAAAGCCGAGCGTCGATATGGGCGCAGCCGCAGCGCCCGCCAGGAAACGCACCGGCAGGGCCGACCACAGGTCGTAGACGAAGAGATGCAGCAGCGACGTCAGTACAAATACGACGATGCTGATCTCGGTAAAGCGCCGCAGACCGAACTGAGTCCTGATCTTCGTCAACAGGATGGTGAGGCTGACGTTCGGCGCCATATAGGCAGCAATCAGCCAGTTTGTTTCCGTCAGTGTGGCGCCAAGAGATCCCTGAATCTGTGGCGTATTGGCCGCGACCAAGTTCATGCCGAGCCCCTGTGTCAGCCACAGCAAGGTGGAGGCGGCAACGAAGATGGCCGCACGGCTCAGGGTTGGTGGCGGGGGGGCAGGCGGCGCGGCCGCAGGCTGCGGTTGCTGGCTCTCGCCCTGCGCAGCATCGCCGTCCGGGGGTGATGTCACCCGGGCGGCTTGACCTTGATTTGGGGCAGCCCCTCCGACGGGTGCAGCTTGCTCAGCCGAGGCTGACATGGGACGTTTCCTCTCGCTGCGCGGCAGCGGCCCGCTCAGCATTGGCAACAAAGCGACGCAAGGTGCTCAAGGCCACCTCGAGCGACGCGGCATCGATGTCTTGCAGCAGGTCGAAACGCAGCCGCTCGGTCAGTTCCTCAAGTTCGCGAACCTGCGCCTGCGCGGACACGGTCAGTTCGATCTGCTTGGCGCGCCGATCGCCGACGACGGCGCAGCGCGTGATCAGGCCCTGACGCTCGAGACCGTCCAGCAAGCGCACCACCGATGGATGCTCGATCTCGAGCGCATCGGCGAGTTCGGTCTGATTCCAGGAGCGGTCCTGCGCGAGGAACAAGAGGGCGCGGGCGCGCGGCAACGTCAGTCCTCGTTCACGCACATAACGGTCGAAAAGCTTGCGCATTTTCCGGCCGGCCGTTGCGAGCTCGAAAGTGAACGCCGCGCCGAGTTCCGATTTCATAGGAGGACAACCAATTTATAGATAGCTATTATATGCATAGCTATATAATCGGCCACTCTCCCCCTGACAAGGGGCATTTTCGCTAGGGATGGATCGCCGAGACGCCTACGGCATCACGTCAAATGCCGCGTGATAATTTACTGCCCCCCTCGGGACCAATGCGCTGAAAGGCAGCGCCTGAAAGTATGCCGCCGGCACGCCGGGCAGGCTCAATTCAGCGCATGCGCGAAAGCCAAAACGGCCGTAGTAGAGAGGATCGCCGAGGACGACGCAGCCGTGGCTTCCGGCGGCGCGCAAAGCCGCAAGACCCTCCATGACGAGCTGCGAACCTATGCCCTGACGCTGCTGGCGAGGGAGGACCGCGAGAGGCCCGAGGCCATGCCATCCGACTTCCGCCCCGGCGACCATAACCGGCGAGAAGGCGATGTGACCGCAGACGACGCCCTCCGCCTCGGCGACAAGCGAGAGGGTCAACGCGCCGGCCTCGCGCAAGGCGTCGATGATCAATGCCTCCGTCCCGCTGCTATGGGGTGCACTGCGGAACGCTTCCTCGACCAGCGCGTGAATGGTCCGCTGATCTCCCCCTCTTTCGCGTCTGATGTTCATCGCTGTCCCCGCGCGGCGCGCTTCCGCTTTATGTGTATCTTCAACATTGCCTGCGACTGCCGCCGACCTCCGTCACCGGCGGAGGCTTATTGTTCACTTATAGTGATCGACTCATCAATACCGCTGACAATACTCGCTGACGACTGATGCAAATCTGCCAGTCGCCGATCAAAAGAACCAACGATCCCTGTTTCGGCTTGAAGCCGGCCAAGTCCTGTGGCACCAAGATGCTGCTATGAGAAACGTCGCTCACATCATTAGCTCCGTGCGAATGCCACGTTGACCGACAGCCCTTCGGGGCCTTGTCGTCGCGTCTGCGCTTTGCCGAAGACCTGATCCGGCAGCACCCGCCCGGTGCCACACTGCCGTCTGCTACTCTGTGAGATCCTGCAATGTCGACCGTTCAAGAGGGTGCGCGCGCTCTGCGCCGCGCACGGCGCTTTCTTCAGCGCAAGCCCATCGATCTTCGTGCCGATACGATCGTGTCGGTCTTTCGCTTCACGGGCACTCATTGGGCAGCCCAGTGGCAGCGCGTGAGCTTCATCGTCCTATTTGGCGTCCTGGCGACGGCGGCCGAGGTGCTCACGCCCTATTTCGCGGGCAAGCTCGTCGATGCAATCGCGCGCGGGTCCTTCAACGACCCGGCGACTGTCGATGCCGCCTGGACCGCCTTCGCCATCCTCCTGGCACTCGGCCTTGCTGCCATCATCCTGCGCCAGTTCGTCATGAACAGCATCGTCAAGCTGACGCTGCGCATCATGAGCGACATGGCCGCGGAGACTTTCGCGCGGGTGCAGCGGCTCTCCACGGATTGGCACGCCAACAGCTTCGCGGGTTCCACCGTGCGCAAGATCAGCCGCGGCATGTGGGCGCTCGATCTGTTGAACGACACGCTCCTTGTCGCCCTGCTGTCGTCCCTGATCACCCTCGTCGGCGCGACGCTCCTTCTCGGCTTCACCTGGCCGGTCATGGGTCTTGTCGTCGGGCTTGGCTCGCTCCTCTTCATCGTCGTGACCTGCGCAATGGCCGTGGGCTACGTCGCGCCCGCCGCCGCGCTGTCGAACGCCTGGGATACAAAGCTGGGCGGCGCGCTGGCGGACGCCGTGAGCTGCAACGCGGTCGTGAAGGCCTTCGGTGCTGAACTGCGGGAAGATGGCAAGCTCGCGCGCGTGATCACGAAATGGCGCGGGCGTACCCGGCGCACATGGAACCGTGCCGTGATGAATGTGGGACTGCAGGGCCTGATGATGGTCACCATGCAGGCCGCCATTCTGGCCTCGGCGCTCATCCTCTGGCAGCGGGGTGCTGCAAGCCCCGGCGACATCACCTTCGTGCTCACGCTGTTCTTCGTGTTGCAAGGCCATCTGCGCGACGTCGGCATGCATATCCGCCATCTCCAACGCTCAGTGAACGACATGGAGGAAATGGTTAAGCTGCATGAGGAGCCGATCGGCGTGGCGGATCGCCCCGGTGCCCTGCCTGCCGAGATCACGCGCGGCGAGATTGTCTTCGACCATGTCTCATTCCGATACGGCACGCATCCGACCCCGCTTTTTCGGAATTTCTCGATCCGCGTGAAGGCTGGGGAGAAGGTTGGCCTTGTCGGCCATTCCGGCTCGGGCAAGACCACCTTTGTCAAGCTTGTGCAGCGCCTTTACGACGTAACGGGCGGCGCCGTGCTGATCGACGGCCAGAACATCGCCGATCTGCAGCAGGCCAGCCTGCGTAGCCGCATCGCCATCGTGCAGCAGGAGCCTATCCTGTTTCATCGATCGCTTGCGGAAAACATCGCCTATGCTCGGCCGAACGCCACCCGCGAGGAGATCATCGCGGCAGCTGAGCAGGCGAGCGCCCATGCCTTCATCACGAAGCTCCCAAAGGGCTATGAAACGCTGGTGGGTGAGCGTGGCGTCAAGCTGTCAGGCGGCGAGCGCCAGCGTGTGGCGCTTGCGCGGGCCTTCCTCGCCGATGCGCCTATCCTTATCCTGGACGAGGCAACCTCGAGCCTGGATTCGGAGAGCGAGGCGCTTATCCAGCGGGCCATGGAGAAGCTGATGGTCGGGCGCACGACACTCGTCATCGCGCATCGGCTGTCCACCGTGCAGTCGCTCGACCGGCTTCTCGTGTTCGACGCCGGCCGGGTTGTGGAGGAAGGCAGCCATGCCACGCTCGTCCGCCAGCCGGAGGGCATCTATCGCCGTCTCTTCGAGAGACAGGCGCTGGAATTGACGAAAGGATTTGAAATCTAAGCAAATGCCCGATGTGGAGTATTCTTCGCATCGGGCATTTCATATTCGGGAATGGATCGGACAGCCCGTCACACCACGGCGCGAGCTGCGATCGAAGGCTGGGACATGAGGCCCGCGAGCAACGTCAGAGCGTCTTCGAGAGCACCCCGATCCGGGGCAACGCCCAGCGAGATCCGGACGGCCTCGAGGGGATGAGCGACAACGGCGAAGGCCGCGCTCGGCACGATGGAAACCCCCGCGCGATCTGCATGGTCCGCAAAATCAGCCGCGCACCAATGGGCGGGTAGCCGCAGCCACAGATGGTGCCCATGGGGATCCGCATCGAAGCTCACGCCCTCCAGAATGGAGGCTGCCAACTTCTGCCGCGCCACATTCTCGGCGCGGATAGACGTGGCGATTCGGTTGAGCGTGCCATCGACGATCCACCGTGTTGCCAGGGCCGACATCAGCGGTGGCGCCATCAGAAGGGTGGCACGCAGCGCGCCGGCGAGACGCATGGCTTGCGAGGCGCCCGGGGCCACCACATAGGCCACGCGCAAGGCGGGTGTCGCGCATTTTGAAAGCGTGGCGATATGCCAGGTTATGTCACCTGCCAGTTCGGCCAGCGCAAGCCGCCGCTCAGGCCTTAGCAGCGCGTAGGGATCGTCCTCGATAATCGTGACGCCATGTTGCCGCGCCAGGGCCGCGAGGGCACGCCGCCGCGCCTCGGACAATGTCGCAGTCGTCGGGTTATCGATCGAGGGAATGAGGTAAAGCGCCTTTGGCGCTCGTTCGCGGCAGGCCTGCGCGAAGGCGTCGGGAATGATGCCTTCCTCATCCATGGCCAGCGGTTCCAGGAAGAGCCCCTTCTGCGCTGCGACAGCCTTCAGGCCCGGATAGGTCATCGCTCCGGCCGCAACGACGTCGCCACGGGCGAACAAGAGTTCGCATATCGCAAAGAGCGCGCTCTGCGCGCCGCCCGCGACCACGATTCGATCGCTGGTCACGCCCTCCAGCCGCTGCGCGAGCCATTTTGCGGCTGCCTGTCGATCAGGCGCCGCGCCGGTGCTCGCCTGATAATGCAAGCTCAACATGCCGCGCGAGCTACCGAGGATTGCCGCGATTCCGTGGGGGAACGCCCGCTTGAAATCCGCCTCGGGCGGTTGGGGCGGAATATTCATGCTGAGATCGATCAGCGGCGGCGCCTGCTCTTCCGCACCAGCCCCATGGCGCCCCTCACTGATGAAGGTTCCGCGTCCGGCCTGGGCTTCAACGAGGCCGCGTCGGCGGGCCTCGTTGAAAGCGCGCGTCACCGTCGTGAGGTCCACCTTGAGCGCTTCCGCGATGGCGCGCTGCGGCGGAAGCCTCTCTCCCCGCGCCACCCTGCCTGATTGAATATCTGCCTGCAGTGCCTCGACAATCCCGAGGTACTTCATGCGGGCGCTTTCAATCAGTCGCGGCTGCCACATCTCGTTCCTCAACTGTACGGCTTATCAACATACACGGGCGTAGCATGTATGGCATGGTCACGGGAAGCCAGACAGGCGAAGATCAATCGTTGGCGACGGCTCGCCATCGACCGCCCGAGTTTGCCTCAAGGCGGTCGGCCCGGCGTTTCTTTAAGAAACGGCCGTGAACCGCAGTCAGCTTACCGGCTGAGCCTTGGGGAACGTCCATTTTCCGTTGAGTATTTCCGGGCGCGGCCTATACATCCGGACAGTATAATTCCAGCCCTTCATGATCGGCAGGCAGTTCGGGATCTTGCCATCGCAACCGCCAAACTGGATGGTTACAGAGCCATCTGCGTTTTTCTTTGCGGTGATGTCGTTGACAGAGTAGGCATTGTAGGAATTCTTCTCAAAGAATCCCTTTTCATTGTAGAGGCTAACCGACCAAAAGGCATCAACCGGCACGTTCTTCGGCACGTTGAGCCTGTAGACCGTCTTGCCGTCGTCCTTTTGGGGGCTGAAACTGTCATAGCTCGCGTCCTGTCGGGATTGCCGCCCCAGCCGGCTGCTGTGCCGATCAGATGATGGACAGGGTCGACCTTTCCACGCGCGCCGAATGAACCGGCAAACGAGGTCGTGTGCTTTGCCAGGCTGAGCAGCGCGTCACGGATCTCGGTCAAGCTCTTCTGATCCCAGTTGGGAAGCTCCAGTTTGCCGGTATCCTTCTGCGAAACCTTTATCGCATCCTGCAACCTGTGAACTTCGGCAAGATCCTTTGGGTCATTGGGGTCCACGAGAGTGCGGATCGCCACGAACGCGTATCGCGTGCCGATGTCCTTCCGTGTCAGCGTGTGTGGCTTGGAATCGTAGATCACCTTTGGCACATAATGATCCTGGTCGACGATCATCATGGACATGAAGCGCTTGCCAGCGTCCGGCATCGCGATCGTTACCGGCCCCGCCGCCAGATCGAACACCGCGAAGGAGTACACCGTGTCCCGGTTCAGGCGGATGACCGTTTGATTGTCGATCGAAGCGGGCTCGCGGACATGATGGAACTTGCCGATGCCGCCTGCTTCCTTGGCATTGTCGGTGAGATAACGATCCGTTTCGGCTCGGACGAAGCTATCCACGGTGACAAGGGATCGGGACGGCTTGGGCTTGGGCTTGGGCTTGGGCGAAGAGGGTGCCGTTGAGCACAACAAATGCGATCCCAAAAGCAATTGATGCAGACTTGCACATGATTCATCCTCGTCGAACGCGGTCCCTCACCAGGAATGGATACTGAAGTAATCCATCCTGCCCCACGACGGCGTACCGATGGGAGAGGCTTTGCACCAATTGCCTCGCGATGCCGCGATCGGCCGCGCGCCAATTGGCGGCCGATCTCGCGCCATTTCCAACTCGCCTCGGCTTCGCACGGCGAACTTGCGATCCAGATTTTCCGGGAAAAGGTGGTGCGGGTGGTCGGAATCGAACCGACACTCCTTTCGGAACCGGATTTTGAGTCCGGCGCGTCTACCAGTTCCACCACACCCGCACGCAGCGACGAAGCCGTCGCCATGGGCAGCTATTTGCCATAGCAAGCCCGATAAAGTCCAGCCTCGAAAGCTGATTGTTTTTTGCACAGCTGTCTCGGTGAATACCATGCGCCCCCTGCGCCCGCGACCCACACGCACAAGAGGACCGGGTGGCAAGGGGGCCAGATCGACGCACAAGTTCCCGGAAACGCGCCTTACGGCAGGAGAATCAGTCCCAGCTCAATGCGCCGCCGTTCTGGTATTCGATGACCCGCGTTTCAAAGAAGTTCTTCTCTTTCTTCAGGTCCATCGCCTCCGACATCCAGGGGAAGGGATTGTCCGTCTCGGCGAAAACAGGCGACAGTCCGAGCTGCGCGCAGCGCCGGTTGGCGATGAAATGCATGTAGTGCTCGCAAAGCGCGGCATTCAGGCCGAGGAAGCCGCGCGGCATGGTGTCCCTGCCATAAGCCGCCTCGAGCTCCGCCGCCTCGCGCAGCATACCCCTCACCTCCTCCTGGAAGGAGGATGTCCAGAGATGCGGGTTCTCATGCTTGATCTGGTTGATGACGTCGATGCCGAAATTGAGGTGAATACTCTCATCACGGAGGATGTACTGGTACTGTTCAGCAATGCCGACCATCTTGTTGCGGCGACCCAGCGACAGGA
Organism: Chelatococcus sp. YT9; assembly: GCF_018398315.1. Classification (NCBI taxonomy): domain Bacteria; kingdom Pseudomonadati; phylum Pseudomonadota; class Alphaproteobacteria; order Hyphomicrobiales; family Chelatococcaceae; genus Chelatococcus; species Chelatococcus sp. YT9. Next base: position 1,710,640 of record NZ_JAHBRW010000001.1, on the reverse strand, counting down.
TCTGCGCGAAGCCCGTGTAGAACCACATGCCTTCGAACACGACGTAGAAGGCCACGAGATCGCGCAGGAAGGCCTGGTCCGCCGCCGGCGTGCCGGTCTTGAAATCGGGATCGTCGAGATGCTGGGTGTGCTTCAGCGCCCAGGCCGCCTTGTCGGTGATCGACGGCACTTCACGGTACATGTTGAACAGCTCGCCCTCGTCGAGGCCGAGGCTTTCCACGATATATTGGAAGGTGTGTGTGTGGACGGCCTCCTCGAAGGCCTGGCGCAGCAGATACTGCCGGCATTCGGGATTGGTGAGGTGCCGATAGATAGCCAGCACGATATTATTGGCCACGAGGCTCTCGGACGCCGCGAAGAAACCGAGATTGCGCTTGATGGCGCGCCGTTCGTCGTCAGTCAGGCCATCGCGTGACTTCCATAGGGCGATATCGGCCTGCATGGAAACTTCGGTCGGCATCCAGTGGTTGTTGCAACCGGCGAGATACTTCTCCCAGGCCCATTTATACTTGAGAGGCAGCAACTGGTTCACGTCGGCGCGGCAATTGATCATCGCCTTGTCGTCGACGGTGACGCGCTGGCCGCCGCGATCGATGGCACCGAGGCCGGTGGCATCCCCGGCGGGATGCTGGCCGGACGGCAAGGGCTGGAATGGGAGCGCGGCTGTGGCCTTCGGCTCTGACCAATCGAGCATTCTTTTGTTCTCCAAGATGAATTTGAGCAGTGCCCCAATGGCGAGGACCTTCACCCCGCCCCTGCACTGCGGGCAACCCCTTCCCTCTAGGCTCAATCGACATTCAGTATTCTCAGCTGTCATGGCCGGGCTTGTCCAGGCCATCCCGATGTATTGAGGCGCCTTTCCGGTCGGGATCACAGGAACTCGGCTGTTGCCGAGTTCCCTATCAGGAGCCGAAATCGGGTAAACCCGATTTCGGGGACAAGCCCGGTGATGACGATGGGAATGCTTAGGCAGTTCTTGAACGTCGATTGTCCCAGGGGTGAGGAATCCGATTCCGGGCAGGCGCCGGCCTTACTGGCAGGCTTCGCAATCAGGATCGTCGATCGAGCAGGCCTTGCCCCACGCCGTTCCCAGTTCCGCTTCAGCTTCACTCACGCGAGCCCCGCCAACGCCGCGTGTCGCGGCGACAAGGATCGGCGAGGCTGCTAGCGCAGCAGCCGGCACCACTGCGGAAACTGCGTTGAGCTTGCCGTCCGTGCCCTTCAGCGTCGACTTCTCGACATGGGTCGCGGAGCGCGAGCGCAGGTAGTAGGTGGTCTTCAGGCCGCGCTGCCACGCCAGACGATAGAGCGTGTCGAGCTTCCTGCCGGACGGGTTGGCGATATAGAGGTTGAGCGATTGTGACTGGTCGATCCATTTCTGCCGGCGGGCGGCCGCCTCGATCAGCCACGCCGAATCGATCTCGAAGGCCGTCGCATAGAGCGCCTTGAGATCGTCGGGCACCCGGTCGATCTGGCCGACGCTGCCGTCGAAATATTTGAGATCCGACACCATCACCTCGTCCCACAGGCCGCGCGCCTTGAGGTCGCGCACCAGCGCGGCGTTTACCACGGTGAAGTCCCCCGACATGTTCGATTTCACGAAGAGGTTCTGGTAGGCGGGCTCGATCGATTGGCTGACCCCGCAGATATTGGAGATCGTCGCCGTGGGCGCGATCGCCATGCAGTTGGAATTGCGCAGGCCGGTCGTCACCACGCGCTGGCGCAGCCCCTCCCAATCGAGCCTTGACGAGAGCTCGAGAACGCCTTCGCCGACTGCATCGTCAGGCGCAATGCCGCGTGCCTCCGCCAGCAGGCGGACGGAATCGATCGGCAGAATCCCGCGCGACCACAGCGACCCCTCGAAGGACGAATAGCGGCCGCGCTCGGCTGCCAGATCGACCGAGGACGCGATGGCATGGAAGGAGATCGCCTCCATGCTCTCGTCCGCGAAGGCAACCGCCGCGTCCGAGCCATAGGGAACGCGCAGGGTCTGCAGGGCATCCTGAAAGCCCATCAGCCCGAGGCCGACCGGCCGGTGGCGCAGGTTCGAGCGGCGTGCCTCCGGGATCGTGTAGAAATTGATGTCGATGACATTGTCGAGCATGCGCATCGCGGTTCTGACCGTGCGCGCCAGCTTCTCCATATCGAGGCCGTCGGCCGTGACATGCGCCGCCAGATTGACGGAGCCGAGATTGCAGACGGCGACCTCGTCATGGGAGGTGTTCAGCGTGATCTCGGTGCAGAGGTTCGAGGAATGCACCACGCCGACATGCCCCTGGGGCGAGCGGATGTTGCAGGGATCCTTGAAGGTGAGCCAGGGATGGCCGGTCTCGAACAGCATGGTCAGCATGCGCCGCCAGAGGTCAAGCGCCCGGACCTGCTTGGACACCTTCATCTCCCCGCGCGCGGCCTTCGCCTCATAGGCCTCGTAAGCCTCGCGGAAGGCTGGCCCGTAGAGATCGTGCAGGTCCGGCACCTCGTCCGGCGAGAACAGCGTCCACGGGCCGTCCGCCTCGACGCGCTGCATGAAGAGGTCCGGCACCCAGTTGGCGGTGTTCATGTCGTGGGTGCGGCGGCGGTCGTCGCCGGTGTTCTTCCTGAGATCGAGGAATTCCTCGATATCCACGTGCCAGGTCTCGAGATAGGCGCAGACCGCGCCCTTCCTCTTGCCGCCCTGGTTCACGGCTATCGCCGTGTCGTTGGCCACCTTCAGGAAGGGCACGACGCCCTGGCTCTCACCGTTGGTGCCCTTGATATGGGCACCGAGGCCGCGCACCGGCGTCCAGTCATTGCCGAGACCACCGGAATATTTGGCGAGCAGGGCATTGTCCTTGATGGCCTTGAAGATGCCGTCGAGGTCGTCCGACACCGTCGTCAGGAAGCAGGAGGCGAGCTGCGAGCGGCGCGTGCCGGCATTGAACAGCGTCGGCGTCGAGCACATGAAATGGAAGGATGAGAGGAGATCATAGAATTCGATCGCCTTCTCCTCCCGGTCCACCTCGCGCAGGGCAACCCCCATGGCGACGCGCATGAAGAAGGCCTGCGCCAGCTCGAACCGGGTGCCGCGCACATGCAGGAAATAGCGGTCGTAGAGCGTCTGGAAGCCGAGATAGTCGAAATTGAGGTCGCGCTCGGGCTTCAGCGCGGCGGCAAGACGCGTCAAGTCGAACCGCGCGAGTTCCGGATCGAGCAGTTCGTTGTCGATGCCCGTCTTCACATAGGCATGGAAATAGCTCGGGTAGCGCTCGGCCATCTCGGCCTGGGCCGCCTCCTCCGTCCGGCCGAAGACGAAGCTCAGGGCCTCGCGCCGCAGCTTGTCGTTCAGGAGCCGCGCCGAGACCTTGGCATAGTCCGGCTCGGTTTCAACGAGGGTGCGGGCCGCGAGGATCGGCGCGAGCGCCAGCTCGTCCCGGCTGATGCCATCGTAAAGGTTGCGGCGCGCCTCCGCGAGGATTGCCTCCGGCGCCACGCCTTCGAGGCCGGCGCAGGCTTCCGCGATGATGGCGGCAAGGCAGGCCTCGTCGAGCGGCACGAGCTCGCCGTCGGCGCCCTTCATGCGAAGGCGCGGCTCGGGCGTCACCGCCTTCGCCTCACCGGCGGCGCGAGCCCGCTCGCGCGCCCGCTCCTCGCGATAGAGCACATAGGCGCGCGCCACCTTGTGGTGCTCGCTACGCATCAGCGCGAGCTCGACCTGGTCCTGCACATCCTCGATGTGAAAGGTGCGCCCAGCATCGGCGCGGCGCATCAGCGCAGTGACGATCTGGTCGGTGAGATCCGCCACGATGTCATGCACCCGGCGCGAGGCGGCGGCGCCCGATCCCTCGACGGCGAGGAAGGCCTTGGTCAAGGCGATGGCGATCTTGGACGGGTCGAATGGCGTCACGGCACCGTTGCGGCGGATGAGCTTGTAGCCCGGCTCCGCGGCAGCGCGGGGCATCTCCATCGCCATCCTGGACGTGTGGGACGGTTGGGCTGCGGTTTCGGTCGTCAGGGACATCGGCAACAAACCCCAATGATGTGGGGGCAAAGGCCGAGCGGACGCGCGAGCGAAAACGTTCGGCTGTCACGCCGACGCTGGCCCTGGCGATCCACCGGGGCACCCCGCCCGAGGACAATCTCAATCGTCGCGGCAGGTCTCCTGGCTGTGGGTCTCCGGCCACGCCCTGCCTTCCCGACGCCTTGCGGCGTCAGTGACGTCAGTTGGACGCAGACTCGCCACTTACAGTTGCGGGGGCAGCTCCGGCCTCACGACGCACGAACGCCGTGTCCGAATTCCCTCTCTCGCGCTCGAATCGAGCGACCGTGACCACTAGATATAGGGGGTATCCGACGCATTATGTCAATATATGCGATATGGCTGCCGACCGGGATCACGCTCAGGGTTAACGCTTCCTCGCTGTCCTGAGCCCAGCCAGCGCCAAGACAGCCAAGCCGAGCGAGGCGAAAGCACTCCATCCTGCTAGCGACACCCCGAGAAAACGCCAGGCCGCCTCGTCACAGCGCACGACGCGGGTGGTCTGCAAGTTCTTGAGGAAATCATTCAGGCCAACATTGTTGCTGACCGGACCCGTGCAATCCGCGGGGCCCTGCCACAAATGCCATTCGGCGCCGCTGTGGTAGACCCCGAGGCCGGCATTATAGAGGAATGCGATGACGAGGATGCCGAAGCCGATCCAGCGCAGGCTTCCGAACAGCCGGTCACGCCGCTCATCGGGGAGGATCGCGAGCGCCGCCGCCACGGGCATCGCAAGATAGTAGGGCTGGCGCTGCTTCAGACAGAGCTCGCAGGGCATCAGGCCCAGCACATATTCAAAGTAATAGGCGCCGCCGATGAGGGCGACGCAAATGACGAGAATCGTTAATGCAATGAGGCGCGGACGCGAGAGAAGGGACATTGAACGCTCGTGAGGCGAGGCGCCTGCGATGCGCCCCTAGAATATATAGCGGACAGCCACGAAACCGCCGATGATGGTGGCAAACAGGATGATTGCGGCCAGACCGAGGTTGCGCTCCAGGATTTCCTTGGCGGGTGCCCCGAAACGGTTGACCAGCGCGGCGAGAATATAGAACCGCAGGCCTCGCGTGATGATTGACAGTATCGTGAACCAGAAAAGATCATAGCCCGCAAAGCCGGATGTGATGGTGACAAGCTTATAGGGGATCGGCGTGAGACCCTTGATCAGGATGATCCACTCGCCATAGGCGGCATAGGCCTGCCGGAAAGCTTCGACATTGTCGCCATACCCGTACGCCTGGATGATCCAGGCGCCGAGGGTGTCATAGAGCAGCGCACCGATGGCATAGCCGAACAGGCCGCCGACGACCGATGCGACCGTGCACACGCCGGCATAAAAGAAGGCCTTGTCCGGCCGGGCCAGCGCCATGGGGACGAGAAGCACATCCGGGGGAACCGGAAAGAACGAGCTTTCGGCGAAAGAGACGAGCGCCAGCGCCCAGGCAGCGCGAGGGCTTGCGGCAAGCGACAATGTCCAGTCGTAGAGGCGGCGCAGCATGCGGACCGCTTAAGCTGCGACGGCGATCTTGTCTATCGCCATCACGCGTTGCGGTTACCAAATCCGCAAGGCCGCGGCACTCACGCCACGGTTTTCCAGGCGCGCACGGACGCACGATTGTTCTTGAGCCCCGAAAGCGTTATTGCGTGGTGCGTGACCGTTCATTCTCGCCCCCCAACACACCGCCAGGAACTGCCGGCAGCAGCCGGTGAATCCGTTGCGGCGCGCTACGAAGCGCTCGTCGCTACGGGCACGGTGGAGCGTGACGAGGCACAGCTCGCGCTCATCGCACAACTCGATCGGCTCGTGGAGACACTCCGGCAGGCTGAGAAGGCCAAGACCGCGCCAAAGCGCCCCTTCGCGTGGCTGCTGGGCCGGCGTGAGCGCGACAACGGGCCGGCCGTTCGTGGGCTCTATGTTTGGGGCTCTGTCGGCCGCGGCAAGACCATGCTGATGGACCTCTTCTTCGAGGCAGCTCCGGTTGCGCTCAAACGGCGGGCGCATTTCCACGCCTTCATGAGCGATGTTCACGAGCGCATTTTCAGCTTCCGGCAGCGGGTGAAGCGCGGCGAGGAAAAGGACACGGATCCAATTCCCCATGTCGCGACCGAGCTCGCGCGGGAAGCCGAGCTGCTGTGCTTCGACGAATTCGCGGTGACGGACATCGCCGACGCGATGATCCTCGGGCGTCTTTTCACGAATCTCTTTTCGCGGGGCGTGGTGGTAGTCGCCACGTCCAACGTGGTGCCTGACCGGCTTTACGAGGATGGGCTCAACCGGGCGTTATTCCTGCCGTTCATCGCTCTCCTCAAGGAGCGGATGGACGTGGTCAAGCTGCAATCGCGCACGGATTTCCGGCTCGAAAAACTCGCGGGGAGCCCGGTCTTCATCGTACCGGACGACGACAGCGCCCGGCAGCGACTGGACAAGATGTTCCACGCACTCACGGGCGCTGCTGGCGCGCCCATGACGCTGACGGTGAAGGGACATCCCGTCGAGGTCCCTCGCGCGGCCGGCGGTGTCGCGCGCTTCTCCTTCGCCGATCTCTGCAGCAAGCCGCTCGGCGCCTCCGACTATCTCGCGCTCGCAGAGCGCTTCCATACTCTCATTGTCGAGAATATCCCGGCGCTCACTTTCGAGCGCCGCAATGAAGCCAAGCGGTTCATCACTCTTGTCGATACGCTCTACGACCGACATGTGAAGCTTCTCGCCTCCGCGGCGGTTGAGCCGCAGAATCTCTATCAAGCCGATCAGGGGCGCGAGGTGTTTGAATTCGATCGCACCGTCTCCCGCCTGATCGAAATGCAGTCGGAGGAGTATCTCTCGGCTCCCCATGGACGCGGCGACTCCACAGGCTCGGGTGACAGCACCGGCCTCGTAGAGACCTGATGCCCACATGCTCGCCCCGGCCGATGAACTTTCGCGGCCGAGACGTCCGCGGGCGGCTGGACCTCCTGGTTAGGCACCGCGCAGCATCTAGGCCCACCGGAGGCCCGCATGCCTAGGAATCCGTCGGCGAAACCTCAGTCGATCAAGCCTTCCGATACCGCTTCCGACAGAGTTGATGCACGACTGATTGCCATTGCCAACGAGCACGTGCGGAAGTTCGGCCCCGGCAAGATGACCGTGGTCGCGGTCGCGGAAGCAGCGGGCATGACCCATGCCAATGTCTATCGCTATTTCCCATCCAAGAATGCGCTGATCGATGCGGTCGTCGGCGAAGCGCTGAAACCGATCGAGACTGTGATCGCGGACGTGGCGAGTGCGCCGGACCCGGCCGACGACAAGCTGGAACGGCTGGTCCTCGACCTCGCGCGGCTCTATCGCACGCTGATGGAGCAAAACGCGCCGGTGTTCCGTCTCTTCGTCACGGCGACGCTGGAGAACCGGGCTGTCGCGCGCCGGCATCGCGGACGCATCCGCATGCTGGTTGAGCGCGTTGTGGACGAGGGCATCGCGACGGGCGCTTTCGAGCCGCGCGATCGAGAAGGTGCCCTCTCCTTCTTGACGGACGTACTTTATCGCTTCACCCATCCGAGCGCGGTTCTGGCCGATACCGGGGCACCGCGTGACGTGCTCGACAGGCGCCTCGCGGCCGTCGTGCGGGTGGCCCTGCGGGCCCTGTCAGTCGGCCTGATTTAAGGGCCGAGCAAGCCAAAAAGTTACAATTTTCAATTTCTGTTACCAGCCCGAAGTACAACGATCAGAGCGGCAGGAAACTCATCGCTGAATCGCGTAAGTATCTGCAAGTGAAACAATTTCATGCTTTGCCCTGCCCGCTTTCCCAGCGGCGGCATTACGCCCTCGCGCAGCCTGCCAATGTGGCTGTCACAACCTTGACTTGATGCAGTGCTGCCTTTGAGGCAAAGAACCTCGGTATTCCGAGGGCACGATCCCTCCCCTTCAAAGCCAAGGACGTTTTCTATGGCCCGTAAGAAGATCGCTCTGATCGGCGCAGGCCAGATCGGCGGCACGCTCGCGCATCTGGCTGGTCTCAAGGAACTCGGCGACATCGTCCTCTTCGACATCGCAGAGGGCACCCCCCAAGGCAAGGCCCTTGATCTCGCGGAGTCCTCCCCGGTCGACGGTTTCGATGCCGCCTATTCGGGAACGCAGTCTTACGCCGATATCGCCGGCGCCGATGTCATCATCGTCACCGCTGGCGTGCCCCGGAAGCCGGGCATGAGCCGCGATGACCTCCTCGGCATCAACCTCAAGGTCATGGACGCCGTCGGCCAGGGCATCAAGCAATATGCCCCCAACGCCTTCGTGATCTGCATCACGAACCCGCTCGACGCGATGGTGTGGGCTCTCCAAAAGGCCTCCGGTCTGCCGAAGAACAAGATCGTCGGCATGGCCGGCGTGCTCGACTCGGCCCGCTTCCGCTACTTCCTCGCGGAAGAGTTCAAGGTCTCGGTCGAGGACGTCACCGCCTTCGTGCTCGGCGGTCACGGCGACGACATGGTGCCGCTCGCCCGCTACTCCACCGTTGCCGGCATCCCGCTGACCGATCTCGTCAAGCTCGGCTGGACCAGCCAGGAGAAGCTCGACGCCATCATCGAGCGCACCCGCAAGGGCGGTGGCGAGATCGTCAACCTGCTCAAGACCGGCTCGGCCTTCTACGCGCCCGCGGCTTCCGCCATTGCCATGGCCGAGAGCTATCTCAAGGACAAGCGCCGCGTGCTTCCGGCGGCCGCCCATCTCACCGGCCAATACGGCGTGAATGACGTTTTCGTCGGCGTGCCGATCGTCATCGGCGCCAACGGTGTCGAGCGTATTGTCGAGATCGAGCTGAACGAGACCGAGAAGGCGGAATTCGCCAAGTCGGTCGCGGCGGTCGAAGGCCTCATCGAAGCCTGCAAGGGCATCAATCCCGCTTTTGCGTGATAAGTGCGGCCGCAAGAGGTGCTCCGAAACAGCGGTTATCGGCACACCTTATTGTGGCCCGCTTCTGTCTTCATCGAGAGCGCCGGATGTATCCGGCCTCTGCCGGACAACGGCCAGTTCCGCAGCTGAAAGGCTAAACGGATGAATATTCACGAGTACCAGGGCAAGGCCATTCTCAAGGAATTCGGCGCCCCCGTTTCGGCCGGTCGGGCCGTTTTTTCGGTCGATGAGGCCGAAGCCGCCGCCAAGGAGCTTGGCGGCCCGCTGTGGGTGGTGAAAAGCCAGATCCACGCCGGCGGCCGCGGCAAGGGCAAGTTCAAGGAGCCTGAGGCCGGCGAGAAGGGGGGCGTCCGCCTCGCCAAGTCTGTCGACGAGGTCAAGACCTTCGTCGGCCAGATGCTCGGCAAGACCCTCGTCACGATTCAGACGGGGCCTGCCGGCAAGCAGGTGAACCGCATCTATATTGAGGACGGCTCCGACATCGAGAGCGAGTTCTATCTCTCGGCCCTTGTCGATCGTGCCACAGGCCGCGTCGCTTTCGTGGTCTCGACCGAAGGCGGCATGGACATCGAGGAAGTCGCGCACAAGACGCCCGAGAAGATCCACACCTTCTCGGTTGATCCTGCGACCGGCGTAATGCCGCACCACGGCCGCACGGTCGCCCAGGCGCTCGGCCTCACCGGCGACCTCGCCAAGCAGGCCGGCCAGCTCATCAACCAGCTCTACGCCGCCTTTATCGCCAAGGACATGGCGATGCTGGAGATCAACCCGCTGATCGTCACCAAGGACGGCCATCTCAAGTGCCTCGACGCCAAGGTCTCCTTCGATTCCAACGCGCTCTACCGTCACCCCGACGTCGTCGCCCTGCGTGACGTGACGGAAGAGGACGAGAAGGAAATCGAGGCCTCCAAGTACGACCTCGCCTATATCGCGCTCGACGGCACGATCGGCTGCATGGTCAACGGGGCGGGCCTCGCCATGGCGACCCTCGACATCATCAAGCTCTACGGCGAAGAGCCCGCGAACTTCCTCGATGTCGGCGGCGGCGCCTCGGAGGAGAAGGTCACGGCCGCCTTCAAGATCATCACCTCGGATCCCAACGTGAAGGGCATCCTCGTCAATATCTTCGGCGGCATCATGAAATGCGACGTCATTGCCCGCGGCGTCATCGCCGCGGTGAAGGCGGTCGGCCTGCAAGTGCCGCTGGTCGTGCGCCTCGAAGGCACCAATGTCGAGGAAGGCAAGACCATCATTCGCGAATCCGGCCTGAACGTCATCCCGGCCGACGATCTCGATGACGCGGCGCAGAAGATCGTCGCGGCCGTGAAGGGGACCCGCTGATGTCCATTCTCATCGACAAGAATACCAAGGTCATCACCCAGGGCTTCACGGGCAAGAACGGCACGTTCCACTCGGAGCAGGCCATCGCCTATGGCACCAATCTCGTTGGCGGCACCTCGCCCGGCAAGGGTGGCTCCAAGCACCTCGGGCTGCCTGTGTTCGACACCGTGCGCGAGGCGCGCGAGCAGACCGGCGCCGATGCCTCGGTTGTCTATGTGCCGCCGGCAGGCGCCGCTGACGCCATCTGCGAGGCCATCGATGCCGAGATCCCGCTGATCGTCTGCATCACGGAAGGCATTCCGGTGCTCGACATGGTGCGGGTGCGCCGCTCGCTCGATGGCTCGAAGTCGCGCCTCATCGGGCCGAACTGTCCCGGTGTGGTCACCGCCGGCCAGTCGAAGATCGGTATCATGCCGGCCAATATCTTCCGCCCCGGCAGTGTCGGCATCGTCTCGCGCTCCGGGACCCTGACCTACGAAGCGGTGTTCCAGACCAGCCAGGAAGGCCTCGGCCAGACAACGGCGGTCGGCATCGGCGGCGATCCCGTCAAGGGCACCGAGTTCATCGAGGTGCTGGACATGTTCCTCTCCGATCCCGCGACCGAGTCGATCGTCATGATCGGCGAGATCGGCGGCTCGGCCGAGGAAGATGCCGCGGAGTTCCTCGCCCGTGAGGCGAAGAAGGGCCGCAAGAAGCCGATGGTCGGTTTCATCGCCGGCCGCACGGCTCCTCCGGGCCGCCGCATGGGCCATGCTGGCGCCATTATTTCGGGTGGTAAGGGCGGCGCTGAAGACAAGATCGCGGCCATGGAGGCGGCGGGCATCCGCGTGTCCCCGTCACCGGCCCGCCTGGGCAAGACCCTGGTCGAGGTCTTGAAGGGATAAAGACAGCTTTTCGCCTGGTCCGGTTCGCGCCGGGCCAGGTTTACATCTGTCTTGTCTTGAAGTTGCGGATCCTCACCTGAGGGTCGAAGAGGAAAGGGTCTGGAAACCTTCTGGGAATATTGCGGTTCGATCGCCATATGATCGGCGGGGATCCAAGAGATCCAATTTCATGGAAACGGAACGCCCCAGGCGGTCCCTCTCGCCGCGAAACCGGGTTGCGGCGGGAGAAGCCGGCCTTCAACGGCCGCGCATATGCCTTCGCAGCGCCACCTTGCGTGTGCTGCAGAGGTCCCGGCCAGGATGAAGACGATGGCACGCCAGGACGTGAACGACATCTTTGCTCAAACTTCCTTCCTCTATGGCGGCAATGCCGCCTATCTGGAGGAGCTCTACGCCCGCTACCAGCAGAACCCGTCCTCCGTCGACGAGCAGTGGCAGACGTTCTTTGCCGGGCTGAAGGACGAGGCGGGGACGATCGTCGAGAACGCGCGCGGCGCATCCTGGAAGCGGCCGAACTGGCCGATCGTCGCCAATGGCGAACTCGTTTCCGCCCTGGACGGCAACTGGGTTGGCGTCGAAAAGGCGATCGGCGACAAGATCAAGGGCAAGGCCCAGGCCAAGGGCGTCGAGCTCAGCCAGGCCGAGGTTGAGCAGGCGGCTCGCGACAGCGTTCGCGCCATCATGATGATCCGCGCCTACCGCATGCGTGGCCATCTGCATGCCGACCTCGATCCGCTCGCGCTGGAAGCGCGCGGCGATCACGAGGAACTGCATCCCGCGACCTACGGCTTCGGACCGCAGGACTACGATCGCAAGATCTTCATCGACAATGTGCTCGGGCTTGAGTTCGCCACCATCAACCAGATGCTGGAGATCCTGCGACGCACCTATTGCCAGACGCTGGGCGTCGAGTTCATGCATATCTCGGATCCGACCGAAAAGGCCTGGATCCAGGAGCGCATCGAAGGGCCCGACAAGGAGATCAGCTTCACCCGTGAGGGCAAGCGCGCGATCTTCAACAAGCTCGTCGAGGCGGAAGGTTTCGAGAAGTTCCTCGACGTCAAGTATACGGGAACGAAGCGCTTCGGCCTCGATGGCAGCGAGTCAATGATTCCGGCGCTCGAGCAGATCATCAAGCGCGGCGGCGCTCTGGGCGTTCGTGATATCGCGCTCGGCATGGCCCACCGCGGCCGCCTGAACGTGCTCGCGCAGGTAATGGGCAAGCCGCATCGCGCGATCTTCCACGAGTTCAAGGGCGGCTCCTTCGCGCCCGACGACGTGGAAGGCTCCGGTGACGTGAAGTACCATCTCGGCGCCTCGTCGGATCGCGAGTTCGACGGCAACCGCGTCCACCTTTCGCTCGCCGCCAACCCCTCGCATCTCGAGATCGTCGACCCTGTCGTGCTCGGCAAGGTCCGCGCCAAGCAGGACCAGCTCGGCGACACAGTCGAGCGTTCCAAGGTGCTGCCGCTGCTCATTCATGGCGACGCGGCCTTCGCCGGCCAGGGCGTCGTGGCGGAATGCCTCGGTCTGTCCGGCCTGAAGGGGCACCGCACCGGTGGCTCGCTCCATTTCATCATCAACAACCAGATCGGCTTCACGACCAATCCGCGCTACGCGCGCACCTCGCCTTACCCGTCGGATCTCGCCAAGATGGTCGAGGCGCCGGTGTTCCACGTGAATGGCGACGACCCGGAAGCCGTGACCTTCGCCGCGAAGATCGCGATCGAGTTCCGTCAGAAGTTCCACAAGCCCGTCGTCATCGACATGTTCTGCTACCGCCGCTTCGGCCACAACGAGGGCGACGAGCCGGCATTCACCCAGCCGATCATGTACAAGAAGATCCGCCAGCACCCGACATCGCTGGAGATCTACGGCAAGAAGCTCGTGGCCGAGGGTGTGCTGGCCGAGAGCGAGGTTGAGGAAGCGAAGGCCGCGTGGCGCGCGAAGCTCGAGGGCGAGTTCGAAGCGGCGCAGACCTACAAGCCCAACAAGGCTGACTGGCTGGATGGCCGCTGGTCGGGCCTCAAGGCTGTCCGCGAGGATGCCGATGATCCGCGCCGCGGTGCGACAGGCCTGCCGGAAGCGACGCTCAAGACCATGGGCGAGCGTCTGACGAAGGTGCCGGAAGGCTTCCATCTGCACCGTACGATCCAGCGCTTCCTCGACAACCGCCGCAAGACGATCGAGGAAGGCCAAGGTATTGATTGGGCGACGGGCGAGGCGCTTGCCTTCGGCTCGCTTCTGCTCGAAGGCCATCCGGTTCGCCTGTCGGGCCAGGATGTCGAGCGGGGCACCTTCAGCCAGCGCCATTCAGTCTTGCTCGACCAGGAAAACGAGGATCGTTACACGCCCCTCAACAACCTCGACGAGAACCAGGCGCGCTACGAGGTCATCAATTCGATGCTTTCGGAAGAGGCCGTGCTTGGCTTTGAATATGGCTACACGCTGGCTGAGCCGAATGCGCTCACCCTGTGGGAGGCGCAGTTCGGCGACTTCGCCAACGGCGCCCAGGTCGTCGTCGACCAGTTCATCTCCTCGGGCGAGCGCAAGTGGCTCAGGATGTCCGGCCTGGTGATGCTGCTGCCGCATGGCTACGAAGGCCAGGGGCCGGAGCATTCCTCCGCCCGCCTGGAGCGCTATCTGCAGCTCTGTGCCGAGGACAACATGCAGGTCGCGAACTGCACGACCCCGGCGAACTATTTCCATATCCTGCGCCGGCAGCTGAAGCGCGAGTTCCGCAAGCCGCTCATCCTGATGACGCCGAAGTCGCTGCTGCGCCACAAGCGCTGCGTCTCGACGCTGGACGAGCTGGCCGAGGGCACGAGCTTCCACCGTATTCTCCGAGACGACGCCGAGCGTCTGCCGAAGGAGAAGATCAAGCTCGTCAAGGACGAGAAGATCCGCCGGGTCGTGATGTGCTCCGGCAAGGTCTACTACGACCTCTATGAGGAGCGCGAGAAGCGCGGCATCGACGACATCTTTTTCCTGCGCGTCGAGCAGCTCTATCCGTTCCCGGCGAAGACGCTTGCCGGCATCCTCTCCCGCTTCCGCAATGCAGAGGTGGTGTGGTGCCAGGAAGAACCCAAGAACATGGGTTCGTGGAACTTCGTCGAGCCCTATCTCGAATGGGTCCTCGACCATTCCGGACTCAAGGCAAAGCGTCCGCGGTATGTCGGCCGTCCCGCCTCGGCTTCAACAGCTGTCGGCCAGATGTCGAAGCATCTCGCACAGCTGCAAGCTTTCCTCGACGAGGCGTTGGCTTCCTGAGGGAAGCCATCGTCCCGCCAACCAAACTGGCCGCAAGGCCTTAGATCGTCATCCATCCGGCCCGGCCGGCAGACAGTAAGAAGCGAACATCATGGCGACCGAAATCCGTGTGCCGACACTCGGCGAATCCGTGACGGAGGCCACCATCGGCCGGTGGTTCAAGAAACAGGGCGAGGCCGTCAAGGCCGATGAGCCGCTCGTGGAATTGGAAACCGACAAGGTTACGCTGGAAGTGAACGCTCCGGCCGCCGGCGTTCTGGCAGAGATCACGGCCAAGGAAGGCGACACTGTCGAGGTTGGCGCCCTGCTCGGCTCCGTCACCGAAGGCGGCGCAGGTGCTGCTCCCGCCAAGGCAGCCCCGGCCAAGGCAGCCCCGGCCGATGCGCCCGCAGCGAAGCCGGCTTCAGCTCCTTCTCCTGCTCCAGCAGCGGCCCCCGCCGCCGCCAAGGGAGACAACGGCCCTGCCGTCGGCCGCATCGCCGCCGAAACCGGCCTTGATCCCGCGAAGGTCGCGGGCACCGGCAAGGATGGCCGCGTGACCAAGGGCGACATTCTCGGCGCGCTCTCCACCGGCGCGGCGACCCAGCCGGCTCAGCCCGTGCAACTGCGCGCACCCTCGGCCCCAGACGATGCCTCGCGTGAAGAACGCGTCCGCATGACCAAGCTGCGCCAGACCATCGCGCGCCGCCTCAAGGAAGCCCAGTCCGCCGCCGCCATGCTGACGACGTTCAACGACGTCGACATGTCCGGCGTCATGGACCTGCGCAACCAGTACAAGGACGTGTTCGAGAAGAAGCACGGCGTGAAGCTCGGCTTCATGGGCTTCTTCGTGAAGGCCTGCGTGCAGGCGCTGAAGGACGTGCCGGCCGTGAATGCCGAGATCGACGGCACGGACATCATCTATAAGAACTACTATCACATCGGTGTGGCCGTCGGCACGGACAAGGGTCTCGTCGTCCCGGTGGTCCGCGATGCTGACCAGCTGTCGATCGCCGGCATCGAGAAGCAGATTGCCGAGTTCGGAAAGCGCGCGCGTGAGGGCAAGCTGACCATCGAGGAAATGCAGGGCGGAACCTTCACGATCTCCAACGGCGGCGTCTACGGCTCGCTCCTCTCCACGCCGATCCTCAACGCGCCGCAGTCTGCGATCCTCGGCATGCACCGCATCGAGCAGCGGCCTGTGGTGAAGAACGGCCAGATCGTCGCGCGGCCGATGATGTATCTCGCGGTGTCCTATGACCACCGTCTCATCGACGGCAAGGAAGCGGTCACGTTCCTGGTCCGCATCAAGGAAAACCTCGAGGATCCGACACGTCTCGTGCTGGACCTCTGATCCCGACTCTATAGTCGCTTGGGCGCTGGTCGCTCGGGACCACCGCTTCGATCCAGAACCGGGACTCGCGGTGAGGTTCTGAAGGAAAGGCTGGTGCGATGGATGGCGTTCTGGTGATCACAGGCGGTGGCAGGGGCATCGGCCGCGCCACCGCGCTCAAGGCCGCGGCCGCGGGATACCGCGTGGTCGTGAACTACGTGTCCGACGCCGCGGCTGCCGAGAGCGTCGTGGAGCTCATCACAGCGGCTGGCGGCACGGCCGTTGCGGTCAAGGGTGACGTTGCCAGTGAAGCCGACGTCATCCATCTGTTCACCGAGGCTGACAAGCTCGGGCCACTCGCGGGGCTGATCAACAACGCCGGCATCGTCGATCGCGCGGCGCCGCTCGTTGACATGTCGGTCGAGCGCATCACACGCATGATGATGGTGAACGTCGTGGGCAGCCTCGTCGCCGCTCGCGAGGCCGTGCGGCGCATGTCCACCCGCTTCGGCGGCCGGGGCGGCGTGATCGTCAATGTGTCCTCGCGCGCGGCAGCCTTGGGCGGCCCAAACCAATACATCGACTACGCCGCCGCGAAGGGCGCCATAGACAGCTTCACCCGCGGGCTCGCCCTCGAGGTCGCCGATCAGGGCATCCGCGTTTCTGGCGTCCGACCAGGCATCATCGACACGGATATCCATGCGAGTGGAGGCGATCCCGGCCGCGTCGCGCGGATGCGCAGCATGCTTCCCATGGGCCGCGAGGGCAGTGCTGACGAGGTCGCGGACGCGATCCTGTGGCTCATCTCCGACAAGGCCAGCTATGTGACCGGCACGACGATCGATGTATCGGGCGGCCGCTGAAGCAGTTTGTAAGAAGGAAAGAACACGAAATGGCTGACGCTTACGATCTTGTCGTCATCGGTACTGGACCGGGCGGCTATGTCTGCGCCATCCGGGCCGCCCAGCTCGGCCTGAAGACGGCCGTCGTCGAGAAGCGCAAGACCCATGGCGGCACCTGCCTGAACGTCGGCTGCATCCCGTCCAAGGCGCTGCTCTACGCCTCGGAGAAATTCCACGAGGCTTCACACGCCTTTGCCAAAATGGGCATCGGGGTATCGGCGCCGAAGATCGACATCGCGCAGCTGCAGGCCTTCAAGCAGGAAGGCGTCGACGGCAACGTCAAGGGCGTGGAATTCCTGCTCAAGAAGAACAAGGTCGACGTCTTCTTCGGAACCGGCAGCATTCCGGCCGCCGGTTCGGTCTCTGTGAAGGCCGAGGACGGCTCGGTGCAGACGATCGCCACGAAGTCCATCGTCATCGCGACCGGCTCGGATGTCGCCAAGCTTCCCGGTGTCACCATCGACGAGAAGGTCGTGGTGTCCTCGACCGGCGCGCTCGAGCTCACCAAGGCACCCAAGAAGCTCATCGTCGTGGGCGCCGGCGTCATCGGCCTCGAGCTTGGCTCGGTCTGGCAACGCCTCGGTGCCGAGGTCACGGTGGTGGAGTATCTAGACCGCATTCTGCCCGGTATGGATGGCGAGGTCGCGAAGCAGTTCCAGCGCATCCTGTCCAAGCAGGGCTTCTCCTTCAAGCTGTCGAGCAAGGTCACCAAGGTCGAGACGGGCAAAAGCGGCGCCAAGGTCACCGTCGAGCCCGCCGCCGGGGGTGCTGCGGAGACGCTCGATGCCGACATCGTGCTCGTGGCGATCGGACGTACGCCGTACACCGATGGCCTCGGCCTCGCTGAGCTCGGCGTCGAGCTCGACAAGCGCGGCCGCGTCGTCGTGGACGGCCACTATGCCACCAAGGTTCCCGGCGTCTATGCCATCGGCGATGTCATTGCCGGCCCGATGCTCGCCCACAAGGCCGAGGACGAGGGCGTCGCCGTGGCCGAGATCCTCGCCGGCAAGGCGGGCCATGTGAACTACGAGGTCATCCCCGGCGTCGTCTACACCTTCCCCGAAGTCGCCTCCGTCGGCCGCACCGAGGAAGAACTGAAGGAAGCCGGCATCGCCTATAACGTCGGCAAGTTCCCCTTCACGGCCAACGGCCGCGCCAAGGTGAACCAGACCACCGACGGCTTCGTGAAGTTCCTGGCGGACGCGAAGACAGACAGGGTGCTCGGCTGCCATATCATCGGCCCCGAGGCCGGCGAGATGATCCACGAGGTGGCCGTGCTGATGGAATTCGGCGGCTCGTCGGAAGATCTCGCCCGCACGTGCCATGCCCACCCGACCCGCTCGGAAGCGGTGAAGGAAGCGGCTCTGGCCGTGGAGAAGCGCGCTATTCACATGTAAACGCGCCGGACTTCACTGGAGATGTTGATCCCCGGCCTCGCGCCGGGGATTTTTTATACCAAGGCTGTGCAAATGCCGTCAGGGGGAAGGGACAACGAGAGGATTTCCGGCCGCCGAGTGGGCGAGGCATCTGTTGTCCGCGCGGACCTCTCCCCGGGCAGCACGATGGTCGCCGGGGAGGTTTGGGACGGGCTTTGATCATTCCTTTGAAGCGGGTGCCCTCACCCGCGCCTACGGCGCGACCTCTGCCGCCGGGAGAGGTCAAGAACCGTTCCAGGCCGGCCACGGCACCAGACCTTCGGCATTCCTACTCCCCAGAGGGAGAGGGACAGGGTGAGGGTCTACGCGAGATTGTCAGGCCCATAAAAAAGGCAGCCGCCTCGGCAGAGGACGGCTGCTATTCGTTCTGGAGGTCGTCTGTGGTGGCGCCGGTGAGAGTCGGCGTCAGCCTGTCTGTGTGCTCGACGGAGCCTGGATCGACTGCTGGGTGTCAAGCGACGAGGTATGCTTCGGGCCGCAATCCGCAAAAGCGGCAGGGGCAAAAGCCGCGCTGGCGGCGAGGGTCAAGGCGAGGATCAGTGAACGCATCGTCTTTCTCCTTCAAGGGTCCTGGGCCCAACCCAGGGATCGGTTCCCCCAAATTGGCCCCTTAGCAGGCTACACGGCATATCGTAGAGAACAAGATGGGGGTGGGTATCGTTCTGCCCTAACATCAGGCATCTCACGCAATAGTGTGCGATAGGAGGAGAATGGTCATGGCAGGAAGCGTGAACTCCATTCCGGACAACGGCGCCCCGACGCCGTACATCTGCGTCAGCCGCGGGAACGAAGCCATCGCCTTCTACAGGCAGGTCTTCGACGCCAAGGAAACGCTGAAGATCTCCGATCCAGCGGGCAAGATCGGCCATGCCGAACTCGCCATCGGCCAGGGCAGCATAATGCTCTGCGACGAATTTCCGGAGTACGGGGCGCTCAGCCCGGAAACCATCGGCGGTTCACCGGTCGTCTTGCATATCTACGTCAAGGATGCGGATGCTACTGTCGCCAAGGCGGAAGCCGCAGGAGCGACTATACTGAAGCCGGTCGAAGACCAGTTTTACGGCGATCGCGGCGGAAAGCTGAAGGATCCTTTCGGGCATATCTGGTGGGTCTCCACCCGCATCGAGGATATTTCGCACGATGAAATGCGTCGGCGCGCCAAGGACCTCTATGGCATGAGCTGACAAGCTCAGCCGCCGGCTGTGGCGGCCACCCGGAAGCCGTCGGAATGCCTTGCAAACACCACGAAAGGCGGGCACGAGCGGATGGCGATGCTTGGAGGACATTATCGATGCGCCGCTTGCTGAAGCCGTTGTGGTTCCTTCTCGCTGTGCTCTTCCTGGTGGAAGCCTGGCTGTGGGACAGGCTCGCACCCGTCGTGGCCGCGCTCGTCGGTCTCCTGCCGTGGGCGGAATGGACGAGGACGTTAGCCGCCTTCATCGATCGCCTGCCCCCGCTGGCCGTGGCCGCGCTTTTCATCGTGCCCGCGAGCCTGCTGCTGCCGATCAAGCTTCTCGCCCTCTGGCTTCTCGCCAATGAGCACTGGTTCCTGGCCGTTGGTCTGCTTGTCGCCGCGAAGATGCTCGGGCTCGGCGTCACGGCCTACCTCTTTGAGCTCTGCCGCGGAAAGCTGCTAGAACTGTGGTGGTTCGCCTGGCTTTACCGGCATCTCCTGGACATTCGCGCCTGGGCCCACCGCCAGACCGAGCCCGCGCGCCGGGCGCTCCACGCAGCCATCGCCGCCGTACGGTTTCGCGTTGGCGTTCAGGGCCAGCTTGGGCGCCGTATCACACATCTGCGCCGGCGCGCCCGCCGCTTCGGCAGAACCGCCTGATTAGGCAGATCTCGCCCAACCTTTCATGCTCGGGGATGAGCGGCATCATAGGCGGCGAGCAGCCTTGCCGCGTCGACCTTCGTGTAGTTCTGCGTCGTCGACAGGGAGGCGTGGCCCAGCAGTTCCTGAATGGCCCTGAGATCTCCCCCACGACCGAGGAGATGCGTTGCGAAGGAATGACGCAAGGCGTGCGGCGTTGCGCTGGTGGGCAGCCCGAGCGCGCCTCGCAGATTTTCCATGACGAGCTGGATGATCCGCGGCGACAACGGGCCACCGCGCGTTCCCACGAACAGCGGCCCTTCTGGCGGCAAGGGGTGGGGGCAGGCCGCGAGGTAATCCGCGATGGCACGCGATACCTGCGGCAACACGGGCACGCTGCGCGTCTTGCCGCCCTTGCCCGTCACCGTAATATCCATCTGCCCGTCGACGGGTGCGTGACGGCGCTGGAGACCAAGCGCCTCGCTGATCCGCAACCCGGACCCATAGAGCAGCGCCAGTACGGCCGCATCGCGCGCCAGGATCCACTCCGCCCGATCATCGCCCGCCCTGCTCTCAATTGTCGTGACGGCTTTCGCCGCCGTAACCGCGAGTGGGCGTGGCAAGTTCTTCTTCACCTTGGGGCCACGCACCGCCGCGAAGGCAGACGCATTGCCCAGACCGCTCCGTTCGAGGTGCCGCGCAAAGGAGCGCAGTGCCGCGAGCTGGCGCATCAGCGAGTGGCTGCCGATGCCATCCCGTCGCCGGGCCGCGAGGAATGCCCTGATATCGGCCGGGCCAAGGGCCGCGATGGTGCGCAAGGTGGCCGGCTCTCCCTGGTACTCGGTGAGGAAGGTCAGGAATTGCCTGAGATCACGCCCATAGGCCTCGACTGTCTTGGGCGACAGACGGCGCTCGGCGGCGAGATATGATAGCCAGGTCGTGGTTGCGACGAAGAGACCCTGCCCGGCGTCGTTCGCTCGACCCGTCTCGTCCGGCTCGCCGTCTGGCGAGGAAGGCGCTCGCGAATCATCGGTGCGCGGAAGCTGATGACGTCTCGGCTGATGTCTCGACATGCCATCATCATCCATGATTCGTCCTAATCGCGGGTGAACGGCGCCGGTTGAGGCTGAACGCCATTCGCGCCGCACTCGCGCGTCGAGGGTGAACATCTGTGCCGGCAGTGCTATGCCTGCCCTCATGAGCCCTGCCGCCATCAGCATCTGAACGTCATGAGCATCACCGAGGCAAGCCCCACGATCAAGGCATCGTCCGGCCAGGTCGTAGACGTGCTCGTGCCCGTCGCGCTTGATACGGCCTATTCCTACAAGGTCCCGGCGGGGCTCAACCTGAGCGCGGGTGATGTGGTCGTGGTGCCGCTCGGGCCGCGCGAGACCGTCGGCGTCGTGTGGGAAACGCGGCCCGGCGAAGGCGGCAACCTGAAAGCCGTCGTTGGTCGCGTCGATACGACGCCCATGGGCCCGGCCCTGCGGAAGCTCGTCGAATGGATTGCCTGGTACACCGTTTCGCCGCGCGGCCTTGCCCTGCGGCTTGCGCTCCGCATGCCCGACCCGAGCCGCCCGGAAGCAGTTCGCGTTGGTGTGCGGCTCGCCGGGCCGCCGCCTGCCCGGGTGACGCCAGGACGTCAACGCGTGCTGGCGCTGGCCCAGGCGGGGCTCGTCTTCACCAAGAAGGCGCTGGCCGAAGAAGCTGCCGTAAGCCAGGCCGTGGTGAACGGACTGGTCGACGAGGGCACGCTGGAGACGGTGGCGTTGGCGCAGGAGCCGGTCGCGCTGCCGCCCAACCCAACCTTTGCCCAGGCGAACCTTTCCTTAGTCCAGCAGGAAAGCGCGGATGCCCTGCGGCAGACCGTGGGTAAGGGCGCATTCTCCGTCACGCTGGTGGAGGGCGTGACCGGCTCCGGCAAGACGGAGGTTTATTTCGAGGCGATCGCTGAGGCGCTGGCGCGTGGCAAACAGGCGCTCATCCTGATGCCGGAAATTGCCTTGACCGCCCAGTTCCTGGAGCGCTTCGCCAGCCGCTTCGGGACGAGACCAGCCGAATGGCATTCGGGCGTCGCGGCCCGTCGGCGCGAGCGTATCCATCTTGGCGTCGCCGCTGGGGACGTGCGTGTCGTCGTCGGCGCGCGCTCGGCTCTGTTCCTGCCGTTCCGCGAACTCGGCATCATCGTCGTCGATGAAGAGCACGAGACGGCCTACAAGCAGGAAGACAATGTGCAGTATCACGCCCGCGACATGGCCGTGGTGCGCGGGCGCATCGAAAATTTTCCCGTGATTCTCACCTCGGCGACACCATCGATCGAGACCAAGGTCAACGCGCAATCGGGGCAGTACCGCTATCTCGCCCTGCCCGAACGCTTCGGCGGCCGCGCCATGCCCACGATCCACGCGATCGACCTGCGCCGCAGCCCGGCCGCGCGCGACCACTGGCTGTCGCCACCGCTTGTGGACGCGATGCGCGAGACGCTCGACCAGGGCGAGCAGGCGCTGCTCTACCTTAACCGCCGCGGCTATGCGCCGCTGACTCTCTGCCGGTCCTGCGGGCATCGCTTCCAGTGCCCGAATTGTTCAGCCTGGCTGGTCGAGCATCGCTACCGCCGCGCGCTCGTCTGCCACCATTGTGGCCACATCGAAAGGCGGCCAGACAATTGCCCGGCGTGTGGCACGGTGGATGCGCTGACCGCCTGCGGGCCTGGCGTCGAACGGCTGGCAGAGGAAGTCGCCGAGCATTTTCCGGACAAGCGCAGTATCGTCCTGTCGAGCGACATGCCGGGCGGCACGGAACGGCTGCGCGACGAACTCCAGGCCGTGGCCAACGGGGAATTCAGTATCGTCATTGGCACCCAGCTGGTGGCCAAGGGACACAACTTTCCGGGGCTCACGCTGGTCGGCGTCGTCGATGCCGACATCGGCCTCGCCAATGGCGACCCGCGCGCCGCCGAGCGCACCTTCCAGCTGCTGCAGCAGGTGACGGGGCGCGCCGGCCGTTTCGAGAAGCCCGGCCGTGCACTCATCCAGACGTTCCAGCCCGACCACCCCGTGTTGCAGGCGCTGCTCTCCGGCAATGCCGAACGCTTCTACCGGGAAGAGATCGCTCAGCGCGAAGCGGCGGGCCTGCCCCCCTTCGGCCGGCTCGCCGGCATCATCGTCGCGGCGCCTGACCGGAACGAGGCCGAGGCCCACGCCCGCGCACTGGCGCGCACAGCCGAGACGCCGCAGGACGTGCATGTGTTCGGCCCTGCCGAGGCGCCGCTGGCGCTGGTGCGCGGCCGCTATCGTTTCCGCCTCCTGGTTCGTGCCACCCGCGAGACCGACCTCCAGGCTTATCTCAGGGCTTGGCTCGCACGCGCGCCGCGCCCGCCGCAACGCATCCGCGTGACCATCGACGTTGATCCGCAGAGTTTTCTGTAGTTTACCGCTCTTGCCGGATCACGGGAGATCACCCGTGCTGATAGCGAGGACGCGGCCGAGCTCGGTGGCGGTGATCTCCTTGTATTCGGGACATTGGGCAAAATGGCTTAGGAGCCCTTCCTTGCCGAGTCCGTCCTGCATGCATTCTCGCCAGAACGTCTTGCCGGCGACATCCGGCTCCCGTCCGAGGATCTCCCGATAGAATTGGTTTATCAGCCCATCGTCCTCGACCGCATCAAAGCGGGTGGCGAATTGATCCGTTGCGGCGAGATCACAGGCCAACTGCTGACACGTCTTGCCTTTGTCGAGAGCGCCCAATCCTTCGGCGACAACCCTACCTGGCAGATTGTCGCCGTAGACCGCCTTGCTTAAGCGATAGGCGCTGCCCGCGTTCCCATCCAGATCCAGCGCGAGCATGGTATCGGCGAACTGAATTCTCTCAGTATTGATGAACTTCAACTCGGGTGCGAATCCCTCCTCCGGTTTCCCTGCTGGAAAGTACCGAGCATTCAGATGGAGGCGGATGCCATCGTCCTCATAGGATATGGTATATGCATTCCGCGTCGCTTGGACGACGATGGTATCGACTCCTTCACCCATGTCGATCTCGCCCTGGTTCCAATCCCCCAAGGTCATCCGGTCATCGAGAGGCGTCGGCAGACCACAGTCCGAGAGAATAGCCAGATCAAGAAATGAGAGACCCTCAGCGCTGTTCTCTGGAGCCTTCGGCCCCAGCGCTGAATGATACTGCGCAGCGAACGTTTCCTCGACATGGACTCTGTCATTGTCGAGGGGTACACCGTGGGGAAACAATGCCAGAACATTGTCGCCTATGAAGCGGGGAGCGCCATCCACCATGGCGATATTGCCATCCCAGCCGGTAATATTACCTCTCCCGGGCCCCACCCCACCGGTCATGAAGAGAGCGTGGGCGACCTCATGATGGAACAGCGTTGTGGCGTCGAAGCGCCGCTGCTCATCGAACGCACCATCGAAAGATAGTTTCTCCAGAACGTCTCGGCTGATCCTTACATCTATATCAGCTTCTTCGGGATCGTTGTCGCTGCCCGTGATCGCCTTGAAGGCAGAATGCGTCATGAGGCGCATTCCTTCCGCGTCGCCGCGACGAGCCGTCGTCTTCAGACCAACTATATGCGTCTCGGCGAAACGCTGTCCCTCAAGCTTGGGAACGACGGTAAGTTTGAGACTGAGCGGATGCGGAGAGGGCAGAAAAGCTAACCAATCCACCACCGCCCGTGCATAGCAATAACTCAGAGCCTCGAGTGATTCCTGAGGAACAGTACCCGATTCGTCAAATATAAACACGTCCTTATTCATAATTTCTCCGAATATCGTAAATCAATTTCATATTATCACAAAGAATAAGTGAATTTATCTATATATTCGATATATCAGCCGCATGGCACCGACCTCTAGACTATTGCCCAATCGGCCAGTAAAACGAAACGAGGCGCCCATGGAGCGCCTCGCCGCAGATCCGCAGTTAAGTAGCAGCTTTAGCTCATTCTAAATATCAAGCGAAGACGTCGCCGACATGTGCGGTCTCGTCAACGGCCACTGCCTTCTTCATGTAGTTCTCAGCCTCTTCGAAACGGCAAAGAGTGTAGAGAAATTTGGCCTCATCCATCATCTGTGATTCCACTGTCCAGTGTTTCAACCCACCCTCATCAACCTCTCGCCCGAAGATTTGGCGGTAGGATTGCTTGACATAGTCTTCACTGCGGTAGGGCACGAGATCGCTATCATCAAGCTGGAGCCGCGGCAGGAGGTGCTTTATGAGGGCTTCAGGTTTGTAAAAATCGAGTTTCTCAGCGGCATAGAGAATGGTGGATAAATCGGCGTCCGATCCCCCCATAGCCCTAACGAATTGCAAAGCTTTGACATTCTCCTCAGTCGCATCCAGGATTACTATGCCATCGTTGAACTTGACGTATTCAACGTCCACGAGTTGAAGATCGACAGAACGACCTTCTGCTTTCGAGGACACATGCCAAACTGAATCGACCTTGCTGAATCTATAGTCTGACCTGTTGCCCGTCAGCTCGACTGCATCTTTGCCATCTCCAAGATCAACCGATCCTGACGCGGATGCATCCAGCTTGTAGATGTCGCTCGCATTGCCGATTGCTTCGATCTTGAAGGACTTTGCATCCGACTCCGCCTGCGCCTTCTCCGCCGCAAGCTTCAGCTCGGTCACGTACGCCTGCGATGCGGCGGCGATCGCATCCCCGAAGGTATTTTCTTCCTGAACCGCCCTCTCCTGCCACTGGTTCCAATATGTGGGCTCCTGCTTCACCACGACATCGAACGCTTCAGATCCGCGCTCCAGGGCCGCCTCCCTCACCGCAATGAGCCACACCGGCGTGCCAGGGGCTAAGTCTGGCGCTTCAGGGAGTTCCGGCTTTCGTACCTCCTGCCGAAGGGCCTCAATCTGCTCCTGCAGGTCCTTCTGCATCGCCTCCTGGATCTCCGGCTGGAGAGCCTTCAGCTTTGCCAATGCCTGTGTAGCCTTATCCAGCTCCAATTTCACGCTCTCAGCGGATGAAGTTTCGAGGTCCTTCCGGATCCTCGCCATGACCGATGTCAGGTCTTCGTAATCCTGTGTATTGCTCTTCAAGAGCCTATGCACAAACTTGGCACTTGCATCGTTCAGCATACCTTCCTGTTCCGGAAGGCGGCGCTCGATCTCCTGCCTGACGGCATCAGCCCATGCCTGCTTTTTGGCCTCTGCCTGCGCCTTCTGCTCCGCCTCAAGCTTCTGCGCCGCTTCGGCCTCGGCCTTAGCCTTCTGCTCATCCGCGAGCTTCTGCGCCGCCTCGGCCTCGGCCTGCGCCTTCTGCTCATCCGCGAGCTTCTGCGCCGCTTCGGCCTCGGCCTTGGCCTTCTGCTCATCCGCGAGCTTCTGCGCCGCTTCGGCCTCGGCCTTAGCCTTCTGCTCATCCGCGAGCTTCTGCGCCGCCTCGGCCTCGGCCTGCGCCTTCTGCTCATCCGCGAGCTTCTGCGCCGCTTCGGCCTCGGCCTTAGCCTTCTGCTCATCCGCGAGCTTCTGCGCCGCCTCGGCCTCGGCCTTGGCCTTCTGCTCATCCGCGAGCTTCTGCGCCGCCTCGGCCTCGGCCTTAGCCTTAGCTTCGGCCTTCTTCTGCAATCTCTCTAGCGCCTTCTTTCGAATCGCTTCGAGTTCCAGCTTATATGTCTCATCGGTTTCAAGAAGCTCAATGTCTTCGCGCTTAAATCTTTTGTTTTCAGTTATTTGATTCATCACATTCCCTCGCGTGAATTATCACGCGTGGAATATAGCCTCACACATTTTCTTGTGGTGATATACTATATAGATCTACTTTTTTATTTATAAATAGAAGTAATTACAATGCGCTTTCCTGGAATTTCTATTTCAGCGAGAATTCTTCTCGAAATTGCTCGGTATGAGGCACTTATTGAAATGACCACATGGAGCCACGCTCCCGCGATGTCTCGAGGTGCCGCCACGAACGCGCGGCCATGATGTTGCTTGACAATAGACGCCAGCAACCCGGCGGCGAAGGCCAGCCGGGTGCGCGGGCAGAAGCGCGGCAATCATGCGCAAGCGCCGGACCCTATGCTATTGGTTCCCTGCTATGCCTGCGGCGAGCGCGGCCGCGTCAAGCGGGAGCGCGACAGCGTGTCTCGACGAGGCTCGCCCAATAGCCGATGCCGGCCGTCACGATCTCATCGTTGAAGTTATAGCGCGGATGATGAAGCCCGGCGCTTTCGCCATTGCCGATGAAGATGAATGCCCCGGGCCGCTCCTCGAGCATGTAGGAGAAGTCCTCGGCCCCCATGATCGGCTGGATGCCCGTGTCGACCTCACCGGTGCTCGATATCCCCTGAGCGACCTCGGCCGCGAAACGCGCCGCATCGGGATTGTTCATGGTGACGGGATAGCCGCGCCAGAACTCTACCTCGGCCGTCGCGCCGAGCGCGGCCGGGACGGCGCGCGCCAGCGCTGTCAGTCGCTCCTCGCAGAGATCGCGGATCGCGGGATCCAGCGTTCGGACCGTTCCCGTCAATGTCACACGCTGCGGCAGCACATTGAACGCATCGCCACCATTGATAGTCGTCACCGAGACGACCGCGTTCTTCAACGGGTCGACATTGCGGGCGACGATAGTCTGCAGCGCCAGCACCAGCTGGCTGGCGGCGACGACGCTGTCGACCCCCTCGTGGGGATGAGCAGCGTGGCTGCCCTTGCCCTCGATGACGATGCGGAACCGATCCGCCGCGGCGAGCATGGCACCGGGCCTTATCGCGAAGCTTCCGGGAACCATCCCGGGCATATTGTGCATGCCGTAAACTTCCTGGATGCCAAAGCGATCCAGGAGGCCGTCGTCGAGCATCGCCCTGGCACCGGCCCCGCCCTCTTCCGCCGGCTGGAAGATGACGGCAGCCGTGCCCGCGAAGTCGCGCGTCTCGGCGAGGTAGCGCGCCGCACCGAGAAGCATGGCGGTATGGCCGTCATGGCCGCAGGCATGCATCAGTCCGGGTGTCGTCGAGCGATAGGGGAGATTGGTCTCCTCCTCGATGGGGAGCGCGTCCATGTCGGCTCTGAGGCCGATCACCGGCCCGGCGCCCTTCCCGCGGATGATCCCCACGACTCCCGTGCGGCCAATTCCGGTCACAACCTCGTCACAGCCGAAGCTGCGCAGCTTGTCGGCCACGACGCCCGCCGTCCGCACGACCTCGTAGAGCAATTCAGGGTGCGCATGCAGATCCCGCCGCCACGCAACAACGTCATCCTTCATCCCGGCAATGCGTTCCGCGCGCGGCATCCACCAGCCCTCCAGCCCAAATCATCAAGGGCAAAGGCTTAGCACAGTCCGCGCAGGGAGGCACGCGGGACCCCGCAAACGGGACGAACTCCGCCGCACCGGCGCATCGGGATCAGCCGCACCGGATCATCACATTTTCTCCCGCGTGGGTGCGACTCCGCAAAGGCGGCGAAAGTGTGCCGGGTTCGGTTGCACAGCCCGCATCCTTATGCTAGTGCACCCCCGTCTTGGGATAAGGGTTCAGCTTGTCCCAACCCTATCAGAAGATAGCCAAACAGGGTTAGGCGCCGCCGAGCAATCGGTGACGACGTCGCCCTTGAGACGAAAGAGAGGCCCGGTGGCTAACGGGGGTGCAATGGTGTCGGGTGTCGCGGAGCGCTATGCAAAGGCGTTGCTCGATCTCGCAGAGGAAGCAGGGGCGGTGGATGCCGTCGGTGCCGACCTCGACCGATTCAGTGGTCTGATCGCGGAGAGCCCTGACCTCGCCCGCTTGGTCAAGAGCCCCGTGTTCTCCGCCGAGGAGCAGGAGAAGGCCGTCACGGCCATTCTCGCCAAAGCCGGCATCGGTGGCCTCACGGCGAATTTCATTCGCCTCGTCGCGTCGAAACGCCGGCTGTTCGCTCTTCCGGGCATGATCGAGGCCTACAGGAGCCTCGTCGCCGACAAGAAGGGCATCGTCCGGGCGGAAGTGACGCTCGCGGAACAGCCTTCTCCGAAAATGCTGGCCGACATCGAGGCCGCGTTGAAAGACGTCGCCGGTGGCAACATCGCGCTCAACGTCAAGGTTAACCCCGCCATCATCGGCGGGCTCATCGTCAAGCTCGGCAGCCGTATGATCGATGCCAGCCTGCGCTCCAAACTGAATTCGATCCGTCTCGCGTTGAAAGAGGTCGGCTGATGGACATCCGCGCCGCGGAAATTTCCGCAATCCTCAAAGAGCAAATCAAGAACTTCGGCCAGGAAGCCGAGGTCACCGAGGTCGGACAGGTCCTCTCGGTTGGTGACGGTATTGCCCGTTGCTATGGCCTCGACAATGTCCAGGCCGGTGAAATGGTGGAGTTCGAATCGGGTGTGCGCGGCATGGCGCTCAACCTCGAGACGGACAACGTCGGCGTCGTGATCTTCGGTTCTGACCGCGAGATCGCCGAAGGTCAGACCGTGAAGCGCACGGGCGCCATCGTGGACGTCCCCGTCGGCAAGGGCCTCCTCGGCCGTGTCGTGGACGCCCTCGGCAACCCGATCGACGGCAAGGGCCCCATCGAGTCGACCGAGCGTCGCCAGGTCGACGTGAAGGCGCCGGGCATCATTCCGCGCAAGTCCGTGCACGAGCCGATGGCGACGGGCCTCAAGGCGATCGACGCCCTGATCCCGATCGGCCGTGGCCAGCGCGAGCTGATCATCGGTGACCGCCAGACCGGCAAGACCGCCGTCGCGCTCGACACCATCCTCAACCAGAAGTCGCTCAATGTCGCTGGCGCCGATGAGCAGCAGAAGCTCTACTGCGTCTATGTCGCCATCGGCCAGAAGCGCTCCACCGTTGCCCAGTTCGTGAAGGTTCTCGAGGAGCAAGGCGCTCTCGAGTACTCGATCATCGTGGCTGCCACGGCTTCCGACCCGGCCCCGATGCAGTTCCTGGCGCCCTTCGCCGGCTGCGCCATGGGCGAGTTCTTCCGCGACAACGGCATGCACGCCGTGATCATCTATGACGACCTGTCCAAGCAGGCCGTCGCCTACCGTCAGATGTCGCTGCTGCTGCGCCGCCCGCCGGGCCGCGAGGCTTATCCGGGCGACGTGTTCTACCTGCACTCCCGCCTCCTCGAACGCGCCGCCAAGATGAGCGACGCGAGCGGCAAGGGCTCGCTGACGGCGCTGCCGGTCATCGAAACGCAGGCTAACGACGTGTCGGCCTATATTCCGACCAACGTGATCTCGATCACCGACGGCCAGATCTTCCTTGAGACGGATCTCTTCTACCAGGGCATCCGCCCGGCGGTGAACGTTGGTCTGTCCGTGTCGCGCGTCGGCTCATCGGCGCAGACGAAGGCGATGAAGAAGGTCGCCGGCAAGATCAAGGGCGAGCTCGCCCAGTATCGTGAAATGGCCGCCTTCGCCCAGTTCGGCTCGGACCTCGACGCCACCACCCAGCGTCTTCTGAACCGGGGCGCACGCCTCACCGAGCTCCTGAAGCAGGGGCAGTTCTCCCCGCTCACCATGGAAGAGCAGGTTGTGGTGATCTACGCCGGCGTGAACGGCTATCTCGATCCGCTGCCGGTCAACCGCGTGCGTGGCTTCGAGGAAGCGCTGCTCGGCGCGGTCCGCACGAAGCACCCGGAGATTCTCGAAGCGATCCGCACCTCCAAGGATCTCTCCGACGAGACCGCCGGCAAGCTCAAGGCTGCAGTCGAGGACGTTGCCAAGACGTTCGCGTAACGGCGACGTTCGCGTAATAGATTGTCCTTGTTGACGCTGGGCGCATTCGTGAAAAGCCCCTCCCCTCCTGGAGGAGCGGGCACGGAGAGAAAGGCAACTTCCTATCTCTCCCTCGTTTGCGCTTCATTCCCTCTCCAGCTCTCCCCCGCCATGGGGAGAGGGTAGGTCCTGATGCCGAGCTTAAAAGACCTTCGCAATCGCATCGCCTCCGTCAAAGCGACGCAGAAGATCACCAAGGCCATGCAGATGGTGGCCGCGGCGAAGCTCCGTCGCGCCCAGATGGCGGCCGAGGCCGCGCGCCCTTACGGGCAGCGCATGTCTCACGTCCTGGCCAATCTGGCGAATGCGATGCCCTCGCGCGAGGGTGCACCCCGCCTTCTGGTCGGCACGGGTCAGAACGAGACGCATCTGCTGATCGTCTGCACGGGCGAACGTGGCCTGTGCGGCGCTTTCAACTCTGCCATCGTCCGCCTGGCCCGCGAGCGCGCCAATGCGCTGATCGCCGAAGGCAAGCGCGTGAAGTTCTTCTGCGTCGGCAAGAAGGGTTACGACCAGCTGCGTCGCAGCTTCGCGAAGGATATCATCGAATTCGTGGAGCTTCGCTCCGTGCGGGTGCTCGGCTTCGAGCATGCCGAGGACATCGCGAAGAAGGTCATCGCGCTGTTCCACGAAGGCAAGTTCGACGTGGCGACGCTCTTCTACTCGCGTTTCCGCTCGGTCATCGCCCAGATCCCGACCGCCCAGCAGGTCATCCCGGCCAATGTCGAGGCCGCCGATGACGGGGAGGTTGCCGGCCTCGTCTATGACTACGAGCCGGATGAGGAAGAGATCCTCGCCACCCTGCTGCCGCGCAATCTGGCGGTGCAGATCTTCGGCGCCCTGCTCGAGAACAACGCCTCGTTCTACGGTGCGCAGATGTCTGCCATGGACAATGCGACGCGCAACGCCGGCGAAATGATCAAGAAGCAGACGCAGCTCTACAACCGCTCGCGTCAGGCGATGATCACGAAGGAACTGATCGAGATCATCTCGGGCGCCGAGGCGGTCTGACGCATTTTGACTAGGCCGCCCTGGCGGCAGTGGAATTTGGTTTGATGAGGCCCGGACGGGCTCGGACGGGAGTTTCCCCATGGTAACGAAGCAAGAGCCGGTAACGAATGGGCGCGTTGCTCAGGTCATCGGTGCCGTCGTCGACGTGCAGTTCGACGGGCACCTTCCGGAGATCCTGAACGCGCTGGAAACGACGAACCAGGGCAACCGCCTGGTGCTCGAGGTGGCCCAGCAGCTCGGTGAGTCGACGGTGCGCTGCATCGCCATGGACACGACGGAAGGTCTCGTTCGGGGCCAGCCGGTGACCGATACCGGCGCGCCGATCACGGTGCCGGTCGGAGCGGGCACGCTCGGCCGCATCATGAACGTCATTGGCCAGCCCGTGGACGAAGCCGGCCCGATCGAGGCCGAGGCGCACCGCGCCATCCACCAGCCGGCTCCGAGCTACTCCGAGCAGTCCACCGAGGCGCAGATCCTCGTCACCGGCATCAAGGTCATCGACCTGCTCGCCCCTTACGCCCGCGGTGGTAAGATCGGCCTGTTCGGCGGCGCCGGCGTCGGCAAGACCGTGCTCATTCAGGAGCTGATCAACAACGTCGCCAAGGCGCACGGTGGTTACTCCGTGTTCGCCGGCGTCGGCGAGCGCACCCGCGAGGGCAACGACCTCTATCACGAGATGATCGAGTCGGGCGTGAACAAGGATCCGCATGAGGGCGGCGTCGCCGGCTCCAAATGCGCCCTGGTGTACGGCCAGATGAACGAGCCTCCGGGAGCCCGCGCCCGCGTCGCGCTCACCGGCCTCACGGTCGCCGAGCAGTTCCGCGACCAGGGTCAGGACGTGCTGTTCTTCGTCGACAACATCTTCCGCTTCACCCAGGCGGGCTCGGAAGTGTCGGCTCTCCTCGGCCGTATTCCTTCGGCTGTGGGCTATCAGCCGACCCTCGCCACCGACATGGGCCTCCTGCAGGAGCGCATCACGACCACGAACAAGGGCTCGATCACCTCGGTGCAGGCCATTTACGTGCCCGCCGACGACCTGACCGACCCGGCCCCGGCCACCTCCTTCGCCCACTTGGACGCCACGACCGTGTTGTCGCGCGCCATCTCCGAGAAGGGCATCTACCCGGCCGTGGACCCGCTGGACTCGACGTCGCGCATGCTGTCGCCGCTGATCGTCGGTGAGGAGCACTACGACATCGCCCGCCGCGTGCAGCAGATCCTGCAGCGCTACAAGGCCCTTCAGGACATCATCGCGATCCTGGGCATGGACGAGCTCTCGGAAGAGGACAAGACCACGGTGGCCCGCGCCCGCAAGATCGAGCGCTTCCTCAGCCAGCCGTTCTTCGTCGCCGAAGTGTTCACCGGCGCTCCCGGCCAGCTCGTCGCCCTCGAAGACACCATCAAGGGCTTCAAGGGCCTCGTTGAAGGCCAGTACGATCACCTGCCGGAGGCTGCCTTCTACATGGTCGGCACCATTGAACAGGCGGTCGAGAAGGCCCAGCGCCTCGCCGCCGAGGCCGCGTAAGCCGAATCGGGCGCAGGGATGCGCGCCACCCGCGCTTCCCGCGCAAGAAAGCCAGGCGCTCGGCCATAGGCGGCCGGGCCTGTCAGATTGAGTTTACTGCGCTGCAGACGCGCGCGAGATCGAAAGAGATTGAGCCATGGCCACCGTTCCGCTTGAGCTGGTCGCGCCCGAAAGACTTCTCTTCTCCGGCGACGTCGCCAGCGTCATCGTCCCCTCAGTCGACGGCGAAATGCAGGTGATGCCCGGCCATGCGCCGGTCATCGCTGTTCTGCAGCCTGGGATCATCACGATTGATGCAGGTGCGGGCTCTTCGCAGCGCCTGTTCGTTCGTGGTGGCATCGCCGAGATCCGCCCCGACAACATTTCCATCCTCGCGGACTACGCGGTTCCGGTGGCGGAGCTGAGCCCCGAAGTGTTGGACATCGAGATCACGTCGGTCGAGACGCTCGTGGCTTCCGCGACCAACGACGCGGGCCGTCTGGCCGCTTCGACCAAGCTGATGCGCCTGACCGAGCTGCGCATGCAAGTCCTGCGCTAAACATCGATCCATCAAGCACATCACCAGCTTGAAACGGCCGCCTCAGGCGGCCGTTTCCTTTTGTGGCGGCATCGCTGGAGCGCCAGGGCAAACACGACATGTGCACCGAACGAAGCCAAAGCTCGACATGGTCGTGACACGGCGTCTCAGCGATCGGAATGATCGGATAATGCGCTAATCGCGACGGGCAAACCATCCCGCGATGCGGTGGCACATGGCCTTTGCGACTACGCGTAGCCTGCGGCGGCCTTTCTCATGCCGTGCGAGAAGGCGCATCGCCATGGATGAGCCGGAACGGGTTCCTACGAGGATGTCGGCTATGGTCAAGCGCTCTCGCCAAAGATGATCGATCATCGGATGGTTGGCGATCGCGCAGGAATCCGTATAGGCGATCGTCCGATCATCTAGCTGCGCGTGACTGAGCGCGAGCGTCAGCTGCACCCCGGGCGAGAAGCGCGCGAAGGCCTCGTCATAGGCGATTTTCCAGAAGAAGGCCTCGTCACCGCTTCTCAGAACGATGCCTGCGGCAATCGCACGCTGACCGACGTTGAGAACATGCACCTCGCAGCGCCCTTCATGCGCCATCCGGCGTGTCATGGTACGCAGGAAGGCAACATCCCCGGATTGCTGGAGGATTGCGGTGCCAGCTTTGGCTTTCCAGCCGGATGCTTCAATGGCGAGGAATTGCTCGACCGCGTCGCGCACCGGGCCGGGCGCCTGAGCCCGCGTGAAACTGACCGCGCCCAGGTCCTCGAGGCGTCGCAACTGGCGACGCAGCTCCTTGCGCTTGCGCGCGGACTGAAGCGTGACGAAACTGTCTGGGCTGCTCGACGCCGGCAGAATTGCGCGGCGATGGCGGGCGAAGACACGCATCTGCCGGTTCGTCTCGCCAATGACAGCGCGCAACGCGACGGCGAATGGTCCATCCTCAGCCAGGAGCGGGAACAGCACACCGGTTCCTCGCAACCCACGCCGGCCCAGGTGATCGAGGAAGGCGGCTATCACGGCTTTGGCGCGATCGCGATCGACCAACGGCACGCCAAAGGCCATTAGCGGCGGCTGCCAGAGGCGCGCGGCTGCAGGCAGCGCGCCCGAACGAGGCAGGATCACGGGAAAGAACCCGACGAGCATTCGTTGCGCAGCGGGCCCGGCCCAGACGAGAATTGCTGTCACATAGCGGCCGTCCGGAAGATGCTGCGCCGCCGGCCCCGCGAATGCGGGCGTATAGAAGGGGTTCTCTTCCAACGTCCGCTGCACGAGATCTGTCCAAGGCTCCTCATATTCACCCATGTTACGGAGCAGGCGCTGCTCGACCCGAAGCGGCGAGTCCACGGGGATGGGGACAGGGTGCGGTACAGGCGCGGGGACAAGCCGGATACGTTCTGCGGTGGTCGTCCGCAAGACGGGACCCGTTGGTGCACGCTCCGCAACTACAGAAGGAAAGACGTCGGACATTCCGAATCCCACCCTACTCGACCTGCCTCGTCCCGGAAGAGGACAACATCCCGACGGATCGGGGGTTTGCGATCGAGCAGCACAAGTCTTGTGCCACAGGATAGAGCGGAGTGGATGACAACGGAGCCCTACGACCACTCACGACGCATCTTCATCGCATGACGCAGTTACTGAAATCGGAAGTTGAGCGATCCAGTTTGCAGCGCGGCTGGGGCGACTTCAAAAGAAGCTTCTGTATATATTACTATTTTTTACGGGGGGTGCGGCGCACGCCCAATCGGTGCGCACCTGATCTTGGTTGAACGTGCCCCGTCGTACGGCATGGCGCGATACACCGGCCACGCCTGTGGCCGGCCCGCGGTTGCATCCAATGGGTCGCTGGGATAGCGGGCATTGTCCCAAAATCGTACGCCACGAAGCGACCGAGGCGTGACTCCTCCGAATAGCGCTCCGCCTAGCGTCCCCCGCCGAGCGCCAGAGGGTTGGCTGTCAAGGCCGCGGCGTCGGGAGCGTCGATCGAAGGTTCGCCGAGGAAGGCGTTCCACAGACGCGATACGAAGCTCTCATCGAGATCGCGCAGAATAAAGACTAGACGACTGCGTCGGTCCCCGTCCGGCCACCGATCCAGCCGGATCGGCTGGTGGAAGACATGCTGCACGCCATGGATGACCATCGGGTGGTCAGGATCGTCGGCGAGCGCCACGAGGCCCTTGACCCGCAGGAGATTGGGACCATGGGAAGCGCGCAGGAGATCGAGGAACAGATCGAGGTTATGGGCGGTGATCGGCCGCGTGCTTGTGAGGCAGAACGCACGGATCCGGGCGTCGTGCCGGTTTACGTCATGATGGTGATGGTGCCCCTCGTGGTCATGGCCGCGATGGCCATGATGATGATCATCACCGGCGTGATCATGCCCGTGGTGATGGCCATGCCCGTCGCGATGGCTGTCGTCGAACGCCTCCGCCTGCAGCCAGGCCCGCACGTCGGCGATCTTGCCGTCAACGTCATAGAGCCCGATCCCGAGCAAGGCGGCGGGCTTAGCCTCGCCTTGGGCGATGTCCAGAATCGGCGCGGCCGGGTTGAGCGCGGCGAGGCGGCGCTTCAACGCCGTGACGTCTGCCTCGCTCGTTTCCGGCAGATCCGTCTTGCTGATGACAAGACGGTCAGCGACGGCCGCCTGCTTCAGGGCCTCGATATGGGTGTCGAGCGTCGCCGCGCCGTTGACCGCATCGACGACGGTGATCACCCCATCGATTGCAAACCGCTTGGCGAGATAAGGATGATACAGGACCGTGTGCAGAACAGGCGCGGGATCGGCCAGTCCCGTGGTTTCGATGACCACCCGGCGGAAAGCCACGATGCGGCCGTTGTCACGGCGGCGCAGAAGATCCTCGAGGGTGGAAATGAGATCGCCACGAATCGTGCAGCACAAACAGCCTGAAGCCAAGGTCACCATGCCCTCGTCGGCCTTTTCGACGAGAAGATGATCGAGGCCGATTTCCCCGAATTCGTTGATGATGACGACCGTGTCGGCCAGATCCGGCTCGCGCAGGAGGGCGTTGAGAAGACTTGTCTTTCCAGCGCCGAGAAAGCCGGTGAGAATCGTCAGTGGTATCGCAGGTATCGGTCCCTTTGGGCGCGGCGCCCGGCGTGGTTCCTCTGGCAATGTCATCTGTCACATTCCTGGGCTGATCACACGGCGCACCGCACGATGGACACGGCGCGGGGATCCATCAAACACAATGAAAAAGGGCGAGACATCAATGCCTCGCCCTTATGTAACATTATATCACTTCGAACAGAACATGCGCTTCATGCATGCCCGGCATCTGCCGAAAAGATCAATCCTTGACGGAATTCAGGCTTAACGGCTTGGTCTTCGCAGTGCTCTTGGCAGCGGCGCCAGATTTGGCGGCGGGGCGAGGCGCCGGCGTCGGCGCTGAGGCCTTGGCCGCTGCCGCTTTGTCGGCTGAGACCGCTTTCTTGGCTGGCTTGATCGCTTTTTGAAGGGCACCGGAAGCGCTGCCGCCCGGCTGCTCGACGGGTGCGAAGGCAGTGGCTCCAGCAGCCGGCACACCTTTTCCGGAACGGCTGATCTCGATCTGCTTACGCCCGTTCGCGTTGGTCTTGACCGCCTGCTTGGTCGCCTTGGCGGCCTTCGGCTTCGCTGCCTCCGCAACGGCGGCGGGATCCGGCTCCGCACCGGGCGTGCGACCAATGAAAACGGCGAGCGGTACGAATTTCTCGCGCGGGGCGAGGCGATTTGGCGAGGATCCGCGCACAGCGGCCGCGCCATTCACACGCTGCCCACTGGAGAAGAAGCTGGCAAGACTGCCGCCGTCGCTAGCCGACGCACTGACCGGCGCCGCATTGTCATCATCGACCAGATAGGGTGCGCGATTTTTGCCGCAGATCTCGTTGTAGAGATTAACAGGCTCCGCCTGCGCCGCACGCGGCAGGCTGTCGACGGTTGGCCCGCCTCCGCCCCATTGCGAGAAGCCGGAGTCGAACAACTCGGCGGCCTGGATCGTCCGCTGCACGGCAGACGGAGCCCCCAGCACCACAGTGAGAAGCTCACGGTTGCCCTGCTGGGCGGTGGCCACCACATTGAACCCAGATGCGCAGATGAATCCCGTCTTCATGCCCGTGGACCCGGGATAGCGGCCGACGAGGCCGTTGGTATTCTGGAAGGTGCGCTTGCCGAGCTGGATAGAGCCGATTTCGAAATAGCCGCGGTAGGGAGCAAAATCGACGATCAGGGACCGGGCGAGCACCGCCAAGTCGCGCGCGCTGGTGCGGGCGCGATCGTCCGGCATGCCATTGGGGTTGGCGAAGTAGCTGTCGTACATCCCGATGGACTGGGCTGTCTGGTTCATGCGGGCGACAAACGCCTCAACCGAACCGCTGACACCTTCGGCCAGCACCACGGCAATATCGTTGGCCGACTTCACGAGCATCATCTTGAGCGCGTTGTCGACGGTAATCTCGGATCCTGGCCGGACGCCGATTTTCGACGGCTTTTCCGCGGCCGCCCTTGCGGACACCTTGAGGGGTGTGTCGAGAGCGAGACGGCCCGCCTTGATCTCCTGGAAAACGAGATAGGTCGTCATCAGCTTCGTGAGGGAAGCCGGATACCAAAGATCGGAGGCCTGGGTGGATTGCAGCACTCGCCCGCTGGCGACATCGACGACCAAGGTCGGATTGGCGGTAGCTGGCGTAACGGATGCTATCGAAATGCCGGTGGCCGCCACGGCGACGAAAGAGGCAACCGCCCAACGAGAGATCACGTTCGTCATTATCCAACCTTAATCAAGGGGCACAGAATACCAGCCCCCTGGGGACGCCGGCTCTTTCATGCGCGCACTCACACGATCCTGCAGTCATAAGCAGCGGATAACGCTCAACATTCTCGAC
The DNA here is from genome assembly GCF_018398315.1 of Chelatococcus sp. YT9. Classification (NCBI taxonomy): domain Bacteria; kingdom Pseudomonadati; phylum Pseudomonadota; class Alphaproteobacteria; order Hyphomicrobiales; family Chelatococcaceae; genus Chelatococcus; species Chelatococcus sp. YT9. The sequence continues at coordinate 1,672,116 of NZ_JAHBRW010000001.1, read as the reverse complement.
GCTTATCAATCGAGGCTAGCCGCCGGAACGCAGCGACAGCTAACCGTATAATACGGCAGGTTCCGGGCAAGGCCCATAGTTTCACACGAGAAAAGTTACCAGATGGCGAAGAATGCCACCATATTAGCGACTCATGCGTCATCATCGCGGCAGAATATGACAGTCAAATGCCACGCACTGCCTCGCCAGGCGCTGCTGCTTCTATGGCGAGAGCGTGCAGGCCGTCGGCGAATTCATCCTTGAGAAGCGCGTTGACGAGCCTGTGCCTTTCCAGGCGCGACTTGCCTGTAAAAGCATCCGCGACGATAGTGATGCGGTAATGTGTTTCTCCGCCTTCACGCCAGCCGCCATGTCCGGCATGCTGGTGCGACTCATCGATGACGCTCAGGGCGAGCGGCTCGAGACCGGCGGTTAGCTTGGCATTGATCCTGTCGGCGCGGACCATGGGGGCTCCTTCTCGCGAAGTGGGTCACACGTTCGTAGTCCGAGGATAGCCCGAGGGGAAGCTGCAAGGGACGCGGCTCTGTGCGGGTCGTCGCCATCGGGTGCGAATGCCTCAGTCCGCGGATCAAACCCCGTGGTTGAGGCTCCAGCCAAGGCCAGGGTCGAGTTTATGGCGGGGCTGCCGTGTCTTTAAACCACTTGTCCATGCTGTTCGCGCAAACATAATCTGATGGTCATGAATCTGAATTCGCGCCTCTTCGATCGCATCCGGGTGAAGTCGACGGCCAGCAAGCCGGCGGCGGCGGCAACACATGTGTGCGAGCATCCCGGTTGCGACAAGCCGGGTGATCATCGCGCGCCAAAGGGACGCGGCCACGAGAACGAGTACTGGCGCTTCTGCCTCGAGCATGTGCGCGCCTACAACCAGTCCTATAATTATTTCAACGGCATGAGCGATGACGCGGTTGCCGCTTTCCAGAAGGATGCCGTCCTCGGCCACCGCCCCACCTGGACGATGGGCATGAACGCGGCAGCGCGCGGCGCCACGCGTTCGGCCAGTGAGAATGGCAAGGCGGCCGGAGCCAATGTGGAGGATCCGTTCGGTGTCTTCGGGGCGCGGGCATTCAACCAGGCCGCGCGCCAGGAGGAGGCCAAGCCAAGGCTCTCGAAGCCCGCGTTGCAGGCGCTCGACACGCTCGGCCTCGACGAAGGGGTGGATGCCGTCACGATCAAGGCTCGCTACAAGTTGCTGGTGAAGCGTTTTCACCCTGACGCGAATGGCGGCGACCGGGCCTTCGAGGAGCGGCTGCAAGCCATTATCCGCGCCTACAACACGTTGAAGGCACTTGGATTGTGCTGACCACGGCGGATCCGGAAAGCACGACGCTGGTGCGAGCGCTGGCGGGCGCTTCTGCCGCGGCTTATTTTGGCCCCGCGAGGTGCTCGCCCATTTGCCTGTTTGCACGCGGCCCTGTATCTCGTTTCCAGGGTCGCTGTCGGCCCGCCGCTTCCATGGCCTGGGGCTGTGGAGGGGTGTTGGCAGAGACCTGACGGCAATCCATGGTTATCGTGGCGAGATATCGCATCGGCGGCGTGAGAACTTATGCGAGTCGCCCCACGAGCGGCATGAGCTTGCCGCGACGGAGTGAGAGGACCTATGCAAGCGACGAGTGAGAACAAGTCAGGCATCCCGGACATGAAGCTGTCCGTGCAGAAGGTGTTCGGCATCGAAACCGATCTCGAAGTGCCCGCCTATTCCGAGCCTGATGAGCATGTACCCGACCTCGACCCGGACTATCTGTTCGATCGGGACACCACCCTCGCTATTCTCGCGGGCTTCGCCCGCAACCGACGCGTGATGATCACCGGCTATCACGGCACGGGCAAGTCGACCCATATCGAACAGGTCGCCGCGCGCCTCAACTGGCCGTGCGTGCGCGTCAACCTGGACAGCCACGTCAGCCGCGTCGATCTCGTCGGCAAGGACGCGATCGTGGTGAAGGATGGAATGCAGGTCACCGAATTCCGTGATGGCATGCTGCCCTGGGCGTTGCAGAACAATATCGCGCTCGTGTTCGACGAATATGATGCCGGCCGCCCGGACGTGATGTTCGTGATCCAGCGCGTGCTCGAGGTTTCGGGTCGCCTCACGCTGCTCGACCAGAACCGCGTCATCCGCCCGCATCCGGCCTTCCGGCTGTTCGCCACCGCCAACACGGTGGGTCTCGGCGACACCTCCGGCCTCTACCACGGCACGCAGCAGATCAACCAGGGCCAGATGGACCGCTGGTCGATCGTCGCGACGCTGAACTACCTGCCGCACGACCGCGAGGTCGATATCGTCGTGGCCAAGTCGCCGCACTATCGCGACGCGGCTGGCCGCGACACCGTGAGCAAGATGGTGCGCGTGGCGGATATGACGCGCAACGCCTTCATCAACGGCGACCTGTCGACCGTGATGTCGCCGCGCACGGTGATCACCTGGGCGGAAAATGCAGATATCTTCAACGACATCGCGTTTGCCTTCCGGCTGACCTTCCTCAACAAGTGCGATGAACTCGAGCGCTCGCTGGTCGCCGAGTTCTACCAGCGCTGCTTCGGCAAGGAGCTGCCGGAATCGACCGTGAACGTCGCCCTGAGCTGATGATGGAGCCGCCGCGTCCGATGCCATAATCGGCCGGCGGCAGGAGACCCATGTCTATTTCCAATCGCAAGCCGTCCTCGCCGAAGGAGGCGCCGACAGAACCGCTGAAGCAGGCCGTAGCGACGACGCTGCGCGCCATCGCGCGGCAGCCGGAGCTGGAGGTCGCGTTCTCGTCAGACAAGCCGGCGCTGACGCCCGGCCGGGCGCGCCTGAGCGAGCCCCCCCGGCGCATGTCGCCCCACGACGTGGCCCTGCTGCGCGGCCAGGCTGACGCCATGGCGCTCCGGCTCGCGTGCCACAACGATGTGACGCATCGCAAGCTGGCGCCACAGGGCGCGGCGGCCCGCGCCATCTTCGATGCGGTGGAACAGGCACGTGTCGAGGCAATCGGCGCCCGGCGGATGACAGGGGTCGGCGACAACCTGACCGCCGTGCTCGAGGAGCGCTTCCAGCGCGCGAACCTGCAGGGCATCACGGACCGTGACGACGCCCCCCTCGAGGATGCAATCGCCCTGATGGTGCGTGAGCGTTTGACTGGCCGCCCGCCGCCGGCAGCAGCCCAGGGCATTGTCGATCTCTGGCGAGACGTCATTGAAGCGAAGGCTGGCAAGGATCTCGACAGCCTGCTCGGCACGATTGAGAATCAGCGCGCTTTCGCGAGAGGGATCCGTGACCTCCTTACGCATCTCGACATGGCCGAAGATGCCGACACAGAGGGCGAGCAGGACGAATCCGACGACAGCCAGGAAGAGGGCGACAAGCAGGAACAGGGCGAAGGCGAATCGCAGGAGGACGCCAGCGCCGAGCAGGGTGACATCGAGCTGACGGACGAAGCCAGCGACGAGATGGAGGACGGCACCAGCGAAACGGCCGAAGCGCCGCAGGGCGAGGTACCCGACGACAGCGACGCCTTCGAGGAGGACGACGCCGAGGAGGCCTGGCGCCCACCACCGCCTCGGCACAACGAGCCGCGCGGCCCTGACTACCGCGTTTACACGAACCAGTTCGACGAGATCATCGCCGCCGAAGAGCTGTGTGATCCGGAAGAATTGGCGCGGCTGCGCTCCTATCTCGACAAGCAGCTCGACAATCTCCAGGGTGTAGTGGCGCGGCTCGCGAACCGCCTGCAGCGGCGTCTGCTCGCGCAGCAGAGCCGCTCATGGGAGTTTGATCTGGAGGAGGGCATGCTCGATCCCGCGCGCCTCTCGCGGGTTGTGACGGACCCCTTCCAGCCGCTGTCGTTCAAGCGCGAGAAAGACACCGATTTCAAGGACACCGTCGTCTCACTGCTGATCGATAACTCGGGCTCCATGCGTGGGCGACCTATCACGGTTGCAGCCACCTGCGCGGACGTGCTGGCACGCACACTGGAGCGCTGTGGTGTCAAGGTCGAGATTCTCGGGTTCACGACGCGCGCCTGGAAAGGCGGACAATCGCGTGAGTCCTGGTTGCAGAATGGCAAGCCCGTCAACCCTGGGCGGCTGAACGACCTGCGCCACATCATCTACAAGGCTGCCGACGCTCCCTGGCGCCGAGCGCGCCGGAATCTCGGCCTTATGATGCGGGAAGGCCTGCTTAAGGAGAATATCGACGGCGAAGCGCTTGATTGGGCCCATAAGCGCCTTCTCGGCCGTCCGGAGCAACGACGTATCCTGATGGTCATCTCCGACGGCGCCCCGGTTGACGATTCCACATTGTCCGTCAACCCCGGCAACTATCTGGAGCGGCATCTCCGGCACGTCATCGCCGAGATCGAGGAGCGCTCGCCCGTGGAGCTCATCGCCATCGGCATCGGCCACGACGTCACGCGTTATTATCGGCGCGCCGTCACGCTTGTCGACGCCGAGGAACTCGGTGGCGTCATGACGGAAAAGCTGGCCGAGCTCTTCGAGGAGAAGCCCGCTCCGAAGCGTGGAGCCGGTGTGCGTGCACGCCGCTCGGCCTACGCCTGATCGCAAGCCATGCAACTACGATCGCCCGCATGGCTGGCCACGAACCGCTCCCTGCGGATCGGTCTCGCCATGCTGGCCGTCGCGGTCGCCGTGCCGCAGGGCGCGGCCATCTCGGAGGTTCTGGCGAAAGGGCCAGAGCCGATTGCGATCAACGCAACGGCAATCTCCGCTTTCACAGGCAGCGCACCAGATCGGCAGCGCTTCGGCCGCCTGGAATTCCGCGGCGGTTTGCAACTGCGGTCCCCTCACCCAGCCTTCGGCGGCTTTTCCGGCCTGGCGCGATCGCCCGACGGGCGGCGTCTCACCGCCATTTCCGACAAGGGTTATTGGCTGAGCGCCGATGTCATAGAGGCCGGTGGGCGGATGGTCGGCCTCGATCGCGCCGTCATGGGCCAGCTCCCCTCGCCAACCGGCCGGCCACTCGCTTCCACGCGCTCCTACGATACCGAAGGCCTCGCGATGGCAGGCCCTGTGGCCTATATCCCCGTCGAACGCACACATGAGGTGCTGCGCTTCGATTGGGGTCAGGAGGGGCCGCGGGGCCCGGCCAAATCCGTGCCGCTGCCACGCGAGGTAAAGGCGCTCGGCCGGAACAGAGGCCTTGAATCGATTGGTGTCGCGCCCCCCGGAAGTCCTGTTGCGGGCGCCGTGGTGAGCATTGCGGAGGAGCCTCCGCGCGCCGGAGGGCCAGACGGCTTCATCCTCACCGGCTCGCGAAAAGGCACCTTCAGCGTCGTCCGCCATGATGGCTTCGCCATCACCGACATGGCATTTCTGCCAGGCGGCGACCTTGTACTGCTGGAGCGCCGCTATGTGCCGCCCTTCAGCCTCGCTACGCGCTTGCGCCTCGTGGATCGCGCCGCGGTGCGGCCCGGCGCCGTCATCGATGGGGAAATCCTGCTGACGGCAGATCTTGCCGCCGAAATCGACAACATGGAAGGGCTGGCCGCGCACCGGAACGCCGCCGGCGAAACCATCCTCACGCTGATATCAGACGATAATTTCTCGATGTTCCAGCGCTCCCTGCTGCTGGAATTCGCCCTGCTGCCGCCAGAAACCGCATCGATCGCGCCGCCGGTAAAGGCGCAATAGCTGAAACACGACAACGATTTGCCGGCGTTCACCCCTAGAAATCCGAACGTTGCAACCGGGGAGGATGTGCCGCCCTCGCAGCAATTCGGCACAAGCCTATCAGCCCGCGCTGCGCTGGAACCGCTCCGCCGGAAGCACAACGTTGAGTAGCGCGCCATAGGGCAGCAGCATGAGCAGCGCCATCGCCACCTTGACGACGAAATCGCTTACTGCCCAAGCCACCCAGACCGGCGCGGTCACCACAAAGCCGGCGATGCCGTATGTCGCGACATCCGTAACGTCACCGGCGAAGGCGAGCGTGAAGAAGAGCGCGGTATCGATCGCCGAGCCCACGAGGCTACCGATCAGCGGTGCACGCCACCAGGCAAGGCGTCGCAGATTGTTGAACACTGAGATGTCGAGCAGCTGACCGACCAGGAAGGCCGTGCCCGAGGCAATCGCAATACGCGGGCTCGCCGCCGCGATGGACGCGATGACTGCGATGATGAAGCCGACGATCACCAGCCGGCGCGCGAGCTTCGGCCCATAGCGCCGATTGGTGAGATCGGTGATCAGGAACGAAACGGGATAGGTGAAAGCACCCCAGGTGAGATAGTCGGCAAGGCCGAAGGGCGTGAACGGATATTGCACCGCCACGTTGGACAGGACGACGATGGCCGCCATCGCCGTCACGGGCAGCCAAAGCCGCGATACAAGGCTCGTGAATGTGCGCGTGCTGTCCATCGGCTCAAACCACCCTTTCGGCATCATGACCCGCGGCAGACGGGCCGGGATGCAAACAGCAAAAATCGCGCCGACGACGTCAGCGCGATCATCTTGCAGCAAAGCCCAGAGGCGTAGAAGCTTCCCAGCCTCAGCCGGCAGCCGCTTCCGTCTGCTTCTTGGCGATTTCGCGCTTCAGGACACGCAGGTTCTGAGCCAGCTCCGTCTCCGGCGCCTTGGCGAGGAAGGCATCAAGCCCACCACGGTGCTCCACCGAGCGCAGGGCCGCAGCCGAGATGCGCAGCTTGATGCCGCGGCTCAGCGCTTCCGACTGAAGGGTCACATTGACCAGATTCGGAAGAAACTTCCGCTTGGTCTTGCGATTGGAGTGGCTCACGAGGTGACCAGACAGAACGGCCTTACCCGTGAGTTCGCAGCGGCGCGCCATGACGCTTAGTCCTTAACTTGGTTGGTGCACTCTTGCAAAGCTAACAGCAGCTGGTCCCGACCTCAGCCGGGCCAAGAGGCGCCGATGTCTGAATGAAAGTTGCGCGTGTATAGTAGATGTGATCAGGCACCGTCAAGGATCCTGCGCGATTTCGTTGCGATCGGACGCAAGATGCGTCACGATTCGAACGGATTTTCATCCGACAAAGGCGAGCGATTCGGCTCGCGGCGGGTGCCGACATGTGAGATCGCGGGATCCCGGGTGTCGCGCGATGGAGAGTGCAACAGTATGATCCGGCGTTGGAAAAGCAAGGCTGGCTATGCGGCGAGCGGCTTTCGCCGGGCGATGCTCGGGATCTTGGCGCTCGCGCCACTCCCTGCGAGCGCCGCGTCGATCGAGGCCAACTACGATATTTCCCTGCTCGGCCTGAAAATCGGGGTCGCCGCCATCAAGGCTGACGTGCTGAAAGATCAGTATAAACTCGATGTCTGGTCGCAGCTCACGGGCTTGGCTGGCGTCATCACGGGCGGCAAGGGGGCGGCCACGTCGACCGGCAGCATCTCGGGCGACCGCATCGTGCCCACGACCTTCGCCGTGACCACGGCCAACTCGGAAAAGTCGATAACTGTCCGCATGGCTTTGGCCGGCGGCAGCGTGCAGGCCGTCGAGATCAAGCCCCCGATCGAACCGAGACCGGACCGGATCCCGGTGACCGAGCAGAACAAGCGCGGCGTGGTCGATCCACTTTCTGCCTTGCTGATGCCGGCGTCGTCCCGGAACGCGTCGAGCGAGGCCGCCTGCAATCGCACGATTCCTATCTTCGACGGCGCCACGCGCTTTGACGTGAAGCTGTCCTACGCTCGCCAGGAGACTGTGCGCAGTCCAACCTACTCTGGCCCCGTTTCCGTATGCCGGGCGCGCTATCTGCCCATCTCTGGCCATCGGGCCGACCGGACAGCCACCAAATTCATGGAAAACAACAAGGATATGGAGGCGTGGTTGATGCCCGTCGGCGAAGACCGCGTTTTCATTCCCTATCGTATCTCGGTGCGCACCCCACTCGGCACGACGGTCATCGAGGCCACCCGCGTGAATGTGAACGGCAACAATCCTCAAATGCCGGTCCGCGCGCGGAACTGAACAAAAGGCAAGGTCCCGCGGGAGCCGCTATAGGCAGCTGGCTGGCAACTCTCCGGCAGCCACGGCGATGCGCGGCCGCGATAAGCACCGAGAACATTCGAGGCCATCTCACGCTTCGCTGCGTTCTCAAGTCAGCCTAACCAGTCGATCGTCGTGTGATACCTGTATTTAGCTTGTGTCTATTCAGCACGGTAACCACTATATTTCGTGTGAGAACGAAACCTGATTCTGCAGGAGTCAGCGATTCGGCCGCGATTCGTTCTAGACTCGTTCCAATGCATAAATTCAGCCGCGCTTTACGTATCGATGTGATACAGAAGGCGAGCCACATCGTTCAGGGCCGTTGCGGGAGTTGCGGTCACGGCGTTTCCGTCCAGTCTCTACGGCATCGGGTTTCATGGTTTCATCCCTGACGGCAGCACGGTCGCTCTCACCGCAGATGCGGGCGCGCGGTGTGACCGCGGTTCTCGGCCCCACCAACACCGGCAAGACACATCTCGCTATCGAAAGGATGGTCAGCCACACCAGCGGCGTCATAGGCCTGCCGCTGAGGCTGCTCGCGCGCGAGGTTTATGGTCGGGTGGTGGAGCGCGTCGGCGCTGATGCCGTCGCGCTCGTCACCGGCGAGGAAAAGATCAAGCCGCCTAGCGCGCGCTACTGGGTCGCCACCGTCGAGGCGATGCCCAGCGATCTCGATGTCGCGTTCTGCGCGATCGACGAGATCCAGCTCGCTGCAGATCTTGACCGAGGTCATATCTTCACGGACCGGCTGCTCAACCGCCGCGGCTATGCGGAAACGCTGATCATTGGCGCCGCTACCATGCGTCCGCTGGTGGAGACGCTCATCCCCGGTGCCAACATCGTTTCACGCCCGCGCCTGTCGACGCTGACCTTCACCGGCGAAAAGAAGATCACGCGGTTGCCCCCGCGCTCGGCCATCGTCGCCTTCTCGGCGGAGGAGGTCTACACAATCGCCGAGCTGGTGAAGCGCCAGAAGGGCGGCGCTGCCGTCGTGCTGGGCGCGCTCAGCCCGCGGACGCGGAACGCGCAGGTCGCGCTCTATCAATCGGGCGAGGTTGACTATCTCATCGCCACCGACGCCATCGGCATGGGTCTCAATCTCGAGGTCAACCATGTCGCCTTCGCCGGCGACCGCAAATTCGACGGCTTTGGCTTCCGCCAGCTGAATCCCGCGGAATTCGGCCAGATTGCGGGACGGGCGGGACGCTATATGCGGGACGGCACCTTCGGCACGACCGGACGTTGCCCTCCCTTCGACGCGGAGCTGGTGGAAGCGCTGGAAAGCCACAGCTTCGACCCGGTCCGTGTGGCGCAATGGCGTAATGCGGACCTCAACTTCCGCTCGCTCGGCGCCTTGCAGGCGAGCCTGGCCGTTCTGCCGACCGAGAAGGGGCTGACTCGCGCGCCACTCGCCGACGACGTGAATGCGCTCGAGATCGCCTCTCGTGATGACGACATCCGGCGGCTCGCAACCGGAGCTGAAGCCGTCTCACAGCTGTGGGAGGTCTGCCGCATTCCGGACTATCGGCGTGTGGCGCCGGCCGCGCATGCCGATCTCATCGTGACGATTTACCGTGCGTTGATGACCCAGGGCGTGATAGCGGATGACTGGTTTCGTCGGCAGGTCGCGCTGGTGGATAGGACCGATGGGGATATCGACACCCTCTCGGCCCGCATCGCGCAGGTGCGAACCTGGACCTTCGTTGCCAACCGTCCCGACTGGTTACGTGATCCTGAGCATTGGCAGGAGGCCACCCGTCAGGTAGAGGACAAGCTGTCGGATGCTCTGCATGAGCGTTTGGCGAGCCGGTTCGTTGATCGGCGGACCAGCGTACTCATGCGGCGCTTGAGAGAGAATGCGATGCTCGAAGCGGAAGTGACCGCCAGCGGCGACGTCCTGGTCGAAGGCCAGCATGTCGGTCGGCTGCACGGATTTCAGTTTGCCCCAGATCCCCAGGCCGATGGCCAGGAGGCCAAGGCATTGAGGGCGGCGGCCCAGAAGGCCCTCGCTGGCGAGATTGAGGCCCGTGCCGAGCGCTTTTCCCAGGCGCCGGACGATACCTTTGTCCTGGCCAACGATGGCACCATCCGCTGGATGGGCGAAGCTGTCGCCAAGCTCGTGGCGGGCGACAAGCTGCTCACCCCGCGCTTCAGGCTGCTGGCGGACGAACAACTGTCCGGGCCGCCGCGCGACAAGGTGGATGCGCGTCTCCAGACCTGGATCAAGGCGCATATCACCAAGCTCCTCGGCCCGCTGATCGCTCTCGAGGAAGCCGCCGACATTCCCGGCATCGCCCGCGGCATCGCCTTCCAGATCACCGAGGCGCTCGGCGTTCTGGAACGCGCCCGCGTCGCGCAGGACGTAAAGGGGCTGGACCAGGACGGGCGCGCGGCGCTCCGCCGCTACGGCGTGCGCTTCGGCGCCTACCATCTTTATTTGCCGCTGCTGCTGAAGCCAGCTCCGCGCGGCCTCGCAGCCCAGCTCTGGGCGTTGAAGCATGGCGGGCTTGATGTGAAGGGCCTCGACGAGATCCCCCATCTCGCCGCTTCAGGCCGCACGTCTTTCCCAGCTGACACGGAAGTGCCGCGCGGGCTTTATCGCGCCGCCGGTTTCCGCGTCTGCGGCGGCCGCGCCGTCCGTATCGACATCCTCGAGCGCCTGGCGGACCTGATCCGGCCGGCGATTGGCTATCGCCCGGGCACGACCCCTGGCGAGCCTCCGGCTGGCGCAGCCGACGGCGACGGTTTCGTGGTGACAGTCGGCATGACGTCGCTCGCCGGCTGCTCCGGTGAAGACTTCTCATCTATTCTGAAATCTCTCGGCTACGTGGTCGACCGGCGCCCCGGCCCGGCCATCACCGTCCCGCTGGTACCGGCTCCCCAGCTCATTCGCCCTGCCGCGGAAGGGGCATCGGGTGCCGAGGCGGCTGCTGAAGCCGCCGCGCCCGCGCAGGCCGAGGCCCCGGACGCGGGGACCGGAGAGGCAACCGTTTCAGTCGATGAGACCGAGCTGGCGGCCGATATGGCGGACGCTGCCTCCGTCGCCGAAGCCGCCGACAGCCCGAACGATACGGCGTCCATGCCACTCGCGGCAGAGGCCGACGAGCAACCCGCGGCTGAAACGGCCGTAGAGGCCGCTGTTGAGGCGGAGGCAAGCGTCACCACGAATGCGATGGCCGAGGTCGAGACAGATGCTGCGGCGGCGGAAGCGACGGCGGCCGAGCCGGTCACCGCGGAGCACGCGCCTGTGGCCGAGGCTGCGCCTGCGCCGGAGGACGAATCAGCACAGGTAGAGCCGGCCGCGGTCGAGCCGACAGAGCCTGAAATGATCGAGGTGTGGCGGCCGCACCGCCAGAATCACCATGCTCAAGCGCGCCGGCGCAATGACCGCGCACCCGGCGAAGGGCGTTCAGACCGACGGGCTGGGGAGCGCAATCAAGGCCAGGGGCGACGTGCTCCACAGGGAGAAGCGGGCACAACCGTTGCCCAAGACGGGCAATCCCGCGAGGGACACTCCCACCGGCAGCAGCGCGATAATACCAGCGGCGATCGTCCGAAGCGCGACTGGAAGGCGAAAGCTCCCAATCGCGAAGGTGGGCGCGAGTTCGGCAAAGGTGAGTTTGGCAAGGGCGGCAAGCGCGGCGGCGGCTCTTTTGGCAAGGAAGGCGGACGGCCCGACAGCGGAGGCGGCGGCGGGCATCGCGGCGGCAGAAGCGGTAACTGGCAGGATCGGCCACAACCGCGCGCCGACAAGGCGCCTGATCCCAATTCGCCTTTCGCAAAGCTCCTCGCGCTCAAGGAAGAGCTTGAAGCCCGCGCGGGCCGCAAAGGGTGAAGCCTGCGTCCGGCGAGCGGATACGGATCGACAAATGGCTGTGGCATGCGCGCATGGCCAAGAGCCGTACCCTCGCCGGCAAGCTCGTTGAGAGCGGACATGTGCGCTTGAATGGGCGACGGCTGGACGGCGCAGACCGTCTCATCAAGCCCGGCGACATTCTGACGCTGGCGCTGGCACATGCCACTCTCGTCGTGGAGGTGTTGGCGCTTGGGCATCGCCGCGGCCCAGCACCGGAAGCGCGAACGCTCTATCGTGATCGGACAGAAGGCATCATCACGGCCGCAGACACCGCGACGGAGGACTAGCAGGCCGCTCCACACAAAGATCGGCCCATATGTTTTGCCGGCAACCGTGCCGGCTTTCACCTTTCTTCGGAACTCCGCCGCGAACCGGGCACTCGAACAGCGCGACAGCGTGCAGAGGGGTTGACCCGCACAGGCCGGCACCTTATTTACAGAAAAATCACAACAATATCTCCTAAATACAAATTATGCTGGTATTTATATGACCAATCGCTCGCTCGTGCGACAAGTCCACTCTTGTAAGGGCTTGCATTTGGTTTTAGATCACGAGCGCGTTTCGACCATCGAAGCGCCGCCGGATTGCGGTATTGCGTTCAAACAGGGGCTGCGGGCCTCGCCAGCTCGTCAGCGGAGAGGTCGATGACCTACGTCGTCACCGATAACTGCATTCGTTGCAAGTACATGGACTGCGTCGAGGTATGTCCGGTGGACTGCTTCTATGAAGGCGAGAACATGCTCGTCATTCATCCCGACGAATGCATTGATTGCGGCGTCTGCGAACCGGAATGCCCCGCTGAGGCTATCAAACCGGATACGGAGCCGGGACTGGAGTCCTGGCTGAAGCTCAACGCGGATTACGCGAAAACCTGGCCAAACATTTCGCAGAAGGGGGAGCCGCCGGCCGACGCAAAGGACATGGACGGCGTGCCTAATAAGCTCGAAGCGTACTTCTCCCCGAATCCTGGTCAGAGCGACTGATCACGATTAAAGGCTTGATCGTTGCCTTGCGAGGCGATCAGCCCGGCAGTCCTTTGATTTCCCCCGTTTTTTGTGTTAGGGTATGCCTCATGGTCGATTAACGCCATGGGCGCCTTTTGCTGCCCTGTTGTTACGGGTTCAATAAGCAATGACATGAATGCAGTCGGCAGACCCTATTCAGGCGTCTAGCTCGCGGGGTGTCGTGTTTCCCTATCGGCTCTGATGTCAGCGTGTGAGTTTCTTGCACGTCGTGGCAATTTTTTGCGTGCGTGCCGGCCGGCCTAAGCCGGTCTGCGACAGTAGCGTTCGGTCTGAAGCGAACGCGATCAGGAGGCGATCACTATCATGACGAGTGCCAAGAAGACCGCCCAGCGTCAGGGATTCAAGACGGGTGAATCCATCGTCTATCCCGCTCATGGCGTCGGACAAATCGTCGCCATCGAAGAGCAAGAGGTGGCAGGCTACAAGCTCGAGTTGTTCGTCATCACTTTTGAGAAGGACAAGATGACGCTGCGCGTCCCGACCGCGAAAGCGGCGAGCGTCGGCATGCGCAAATTGGCTGAGTCGCCGCTTGTCGGCAAGGCCCTTGAGACATTGACCGGTCGTGCCCGCGTGAAGCGTACGATGTGGTCGCGCCGGGCTCAGGAGTACGAGGCGAAGATCAACTCCGGTGATCTCATCGCCATCGCAGAAGTTGTCCGCGATCTTTATCGCTCGGACGCCCAGCCGGAACAGTCGTACAGCGAGCGCCAGCTCTATGAAGCGGCGATCGATCGCATTCTGCGCGAAATCTCGGCGGTCAATGAGATCACCGAGACCGAAGCCATGAAGCTGATCGACGATGCGCTCGCCAAGGCCCCGCGTCGTGCCACGAAGACCGCGCCAGCTGACGCGGAAGCCGAGGCGGACGAAGAGGACCTGCAGGACGAAGCCGCGTAAGGCTTCGCCTCGCGTTTGTTCAAAGCCCGCCCTCCGGAAAGAGGGCGGGCTTTTTTTAGCGGAAGGGACCATTGCGTCCCGCGCAGACCTCCATGTGTGGATGACCGTTCCACGGCCTCGCCGTCCCGTTTGCGACGTTCTCAACCTTTGTGGCCGCCCCCGCTTAGGGCACCGCGGCGCCAGTGCTTCTTGAAGGCGTTGCCAAATTCTCCAGATCGGCACGCTACGCGGCACGTCCGTTGCCCTAAGCTGAGCCTGCAGCGTTCATGGCGCTATCGAGGCCATCACAGCGTTCCACGCGGGACCCTGTTCCCGCACGAAGCTGACGACAGCCTACGCGCCGCCTCCGCCTCTGCCCTGCGCAAACCGTGCTTGTCGGTTGTCATATAAGTTGTTACGGTCGCATGCATCGCCAGAGATATCCGGGGGGCGGCGTTGATGCAGATCGTCGATATCAAGGTCCGCGTATTTCGTCACACGACACGCCGCCACCAGGATTCGGCCGGCCACGCGCACCCCGGCGAACCGCACAAGGTGAGACAGGCGCTGCTCACCATCGTGTGCGATGATGGGACCGAGGGCCATTGCTTTGCGACGCCGGAGGTCGTGCGACCGCACCTGATCGAAGCCTTCGTGAAGCGCGTGCTGCTGGGCCAGGACCCCTTCGACCGCGAGCGGCTGTGGCAGGAGCTCGCCCACTGGCAACGCGGTAGCGCGGCTCAGCTCACGGATCGGACACTTGCCGTCGTCGATTGCGCCCTATGGGATCTCGCCGGGCGCAAGCTCGGGCTACCGGTCTACAAGCTCATCGGCGCGTATCGGGACAAGGTCCCCGCTTACGGCTCCACGATGTGCGGCGACGAGCTCGAAGGGGGCCTCGCCACCCCCGAGGACTATGGGCGCTTTGCGGAAATGCTGGTGAAGCGTGGCTACAAGGGCATCAAGCTGCACACCTGGATGCCGCCAGTGTCCTGGGCACCGGACGTGAAAGCCGATCTCAAGGCCTGCGCCGCCGTACGCGAAGCCGTGGGGCCTGACATCCACCTGATGATAGATGCATTCCATTGGTATTCGCGCACGGAAGCCTACGAGCTCGGCCGAGGGCTGGAAAAGCTCGGCTTCGCTTGGATTGAGGAGCCGATGGACGAGCAGAGCCAGTCCTCCTACGCCTGGTTGACGGCGGCGCTGGACATCCCGGTGCTCGGCCCCGAAAGCGCGGCGGGCAAGCATTTCACCCGTGCGGAATGGGCCTCGGCAAAAGCCTGCGATATTCTCCGCACCGGGGTGCACGATGTGGGGGGTATCTCACCTGCGCTCAAGTCCATGCATCTCGCCGAATCCTTCGGCATGAACTGCGAAGTGCACGGCAATGGCGCGGCTAATCTCATCGTGACTGCAGTCGCCAAGAATTGCCGTTGGTACGAGCGCGGGCTCCTTCATCCCTTCCTCGAATATGATGACGGTGCCGAATATCTGCACAGCCTCTCGGATCCCATGGACGCCGACGGTTTCGTGCATCTCTCCGACAGGCCGGGCCTGGGTGAGGACATCAATTTCGACTTCATCGACGCCAATCTGGTGGACGGCGCATACCGCTGATCACCGGGACGGCTCACCCGAAGGATTTCTGACAGTGAACCATCCACCCGCCCGCGCCATCGATCCCCAAGAGCTCAAGCACGTCCTGTCCTCGGGCCTGATGTCCTTTCCCCTCACGGATTTTGACGAGAACGGCGATTTCAACGAAGCTGGCTACCGCGGCCGCCTCGAATGGTTGATGCCCTATGGCGCCACGGTCTTGTTTGCCGCCGGGGGCACGGGTGAAGCGTTCTCGCTGACGCCTGCCGAGCACCAGCGCGTTATCCGTGCGGCGGTGGAAACCTGCGGCAACAATACGCCAATCATAGCAGGGGCGGGCTATGGCACACGGCTGGCGATCGAAATGGCACGGAACGCCGAAGCCGCTGGTGCCGCAGGCATCCTGCTGATGCCGCACTATCTGACCGAGACGACCCAACGCGGGCTCGCTGCCCATATCGACGCCGTGTGCAAATCCGTGCGGATCGGCGTCGTTGTCTATAACCGCAATGTCTGCAAGCTCGACGTGGCGACCCTCGAAAAGCTGGTGGACGCCAATCCCAACCTTATCGGCTTCAAAGACGGCGTGGGCGACATCGAAGCCGTCACCATCATCCGCAACCGCCTCGAGGATCGCGTGAGCTATCTCGGTGGCCTGCCCACGGCCGAGGTTTTCGCGGAGGCCTACAACGCTGCGGGCTTCCCCGTTTATTCCTCTGCCGTCTTCAACTTCATCCCGCGCACGGCCATCGCATTTTACAAGGCAGTGCGCGAAGGAGACCGCCAGACCACGTCGCGCCTCCTGAAGGAATTCTTCATTCCCTATATCGCGATCCGCAATCGCGGCGGCGGCTATGCCGTGTCGATTGTGAAGGCCGGTGCCCGCCTCGTCGGCCGGTCCGCCGGCCCGGTGCGTCCGCCGCTCGCGGACTGCACCGAGGAAGATCATCGCGATCTCGGGGCTCTGATCGAGAAGCTCGGCCCGCAATAGCGGCGCGCAGGGCGTTCACGCTCAGCTTTCGTCGTCGGCGAAATTGCCGGCGAGACGCAGACCCTCGATCCAGGTACCGCCATCGCGACGAATGATGGTGCGCGGCGTGACGCCCCCATGGCGCGCGAGTTCTGCCGCGAGTTTCTCTGAGTGTGTGACGAGCCAGATCTGCGCGTGCCGCGCCGCCCGGGCGATAAGCCGCGCCAGCGGCCCGAGCAGATCGGGATGGAGGCTGGTCTCCGGTTCGTTGAGAGCGACGAATCCCGGCAGACGATAGGACAGCAGCGCCCCCATCAGTGCGAGATAGCGCAGGGTGCCGTCGGATAGCTCAGCCATCTCGAAGACCCGTTTCGGGTAATCGGGAAAGATGATGCCGAAGGACGCATGCCGGCCAGGCACGGGGCAGACGAGCTGCGCACCGGGAAAAGCATCGTCAATCGCCGCGTCAAGCTCTGTCGTGTCCTCGCGGATGTGCACGAGCGTGGCGAAGACAGCAGCAAGATCGGCGCCGTCGGAGGATAGCGTCGGCGTCGTCACCGCGAGGCAGGGACGGCGCAGCGGCGCCGCCGCGTCCGTGCGAAAGTCATGATAGAAGCGCCAGTCCAGCATGAGCCGGCGGGCAATCGCCACGTCGGGGAAGTGAATGGGATCGTCGAGGGAGCCAAGCGCGGTCTCGGAGGCCATCAACCCGTCGGCATGGCTCTGCTTGCGCCCCTGTGCATCGAGCGCCTTGGTCATCGGCCCGCGCCGTTCCAGAAGAATACGCGGACGGCGCCCTTCGAGGCTCGTCAGCGTTTCGGCCTTGATCTGCGGTTCGAGCGGAAAGGCTGCGACCGCGGCCCGGCCGCCGGAGCCCGGCATGGGTAAGCCAACCTCGATCTCATAGCCCTGCGCCAGGCTGGATCGTGGTGGGTCGTCGGTCTCATCCCAGCTCGGCCCGGTGGTGCCGAACTCGACGCCCAGCTTGATACGCGCCGGCTTCCTGGGATCTCGTACGCCGGCCCAAAGCGCGGATTCCATACCGCCCTCGGCGGCGAGCTCCCGCGCCAATGTGCCGGCCGCTGCTGCCCGCACCAGTTGCAGACCACGGTATAGGTTCGTCTTGCCGACGCCATTGGCGCCTACGAAGACGTTGAGCTGGCGTAGTGGAAAGCGAATGGCACGCACAGAGCGGTAGCCAGTGATGGCGACCTCACGGATAGCAACGGTCATCGGAGAGGCCAGTGCTGGATGTTCCGGGACATGTATCGGCGGGGCATGGCTTGGCGGGGCATGGCTTGGCGAGACATAAGCGAACTCTCACTCCAGCAGGGCGATCGTCTCCTGTATGTGGCACGCAGCCCTGGAGCCACAACACTCTTGCGTGATCAATCGACATTCAGAGAGGGCGTGGATCGTGTCACCCCGCGTCGTGACCCGAAACAAAAAGGACGCGCATCTGGCGATGCGCGTCCTCGACACAAGCTCCCAGAGGCGGGACCCACCGGATTCCCGCGAGGCGATCAGGCGCTCATGGCTTCCTTCTGGCGCTCGGCGCGCTTGCGATCATTGGGGTCGAGCAGCGTCTTGCGCAAGCGGATCGACTTCGGCGTGACCTCGACCAGTTCGTCGTCCTGGATCCAGGCCAAAGCCCGCTCCAGCGTCATCTTGACCGGCGGGGTCAAGCGGACGGCCTCGTCCTTGGAGGTGGTACGAATGTTGGTGAGCTTCTTGCCCTTCAGCACATTGACCTCGAGGTCGTTGTCGCGGGTGTGGATGCCCACGATCATCCCCTGGTACACCTTCCAGCCCGGTTCGATAACCATCGGGCCGCGATCCTCAAGGTTCCAGAGCGCGTAAGCGACGGCCTCGCCCTGCTCGTTGGAGATCAGCACGCCGTTGTTGCGGCCGGCGATCTCGCCCTTGAAGGGCTCGTAGGCATGGAACAGCCGGTTCATGATCGCCGTGCCACGCGTGTCCGTCAGCAATTCCGATTGGTAACCGATAAGGCCGCGGGTCGGCGCGTAGAACACCAGCCGCTGGCGATTGCCGCCGGAGGGGCGCATCTCGACCATTTCGGCGCGGCGCTCGGACATTTTCTGCACGACGGTGCCGGAATATTCCTCGTCGACGTCGATGACGACCTCTTCGATCGGCTCCAGCGTCTCGCCATTCTCTCCCTGGGAGAATACGACGCGGGGACGCGAAACGGCGAGTTCAAAGCCCTCGCGGCGCATCGTCTCGATGAGAATGGCAAGCTGCAATTCGCCACGTCCGGAGACGAAGAACGAATCCTTGTCCTGCGATTCCTCGATCTTCAGCGTAACGTTGCCTTCCGCTTCCTTGAACAGGCGATCCCGGATCATGCGGCTCGTGACCTTGTCGCCTTCGGTGCCGGCAAGCGGCGAATCATTGACGATGAAGGACATGGTGACGGTCGGCGGATCAATCGGCTGGGCCTGGATCGCCTCGGTGACCGAAGGGTCGCAGAAGGTGTCGGCAACGGAGCCCTTCACGAGCCCGGCGATGGACACGATATCGCCCGCCTCGCCGATCTCAATCGGCTGACGCTCAATGCCACGGAAGGCAAGAATCTTGGAGACACGGCCGTTTTCGACCAGGTTGCCGTCACGATCGATGACCTTGATGGTCTGGTTCGGCTTCACCGTTCCCGACGCAATGCGCCCGGTGATGATGCGCCCGAGGAAGGGGTTGGCCTCGAGCAGCGTGCCTAGCATGCGAAACTGACCTTCCTCGACCTTGGCCGGCGGGACGTGCTTGACCACGAGGTCGAACAACGGCGCCAGTCCATCCTCCTTCGGGCCCTCGGGCGAGTGGGCCATCCAGCCGTCGCGGCCAGAGCCGTAGAGGATCGGGAAGTCGAGCTGCTCGTCGGTCGCGTCGAGCGCGGCGAAAAGGTCGAACACCTCGTTGATGACTTCCGCCGCGCGTGCGTCGGGACGATCCACCTTGTTGATCGCCACGATCGGCTTGAGGCCGATCTTAAGCGCCTTGCCGACGACGAACTTCGTCTGCGGCATGGGACCTTCGGCCGCATCGACGAGAACGATGGCACCGTCGACCATGGAGAGAATGCGCTCTACCTCGCCGCCGAAATCGGCGTGGCCGGGCGTATCCACGATATTAATGCGGACATCCTTCCAGACGACGGAGGTCGCCTTGGCAAGGATGGTGATGCCCCGTTCCTTCTCAAGGTCGTTGGAATCCATGACGCGTTCGGCGACGCGCTGGTTCTCGCGAAACGAGCCCGACTGCTGGAGCAATTTGTCGACGAGGGTGGTCTTTCCGTGGTCGACGTGTGCGATAATCGCTATGTTACGCAAATTCATGGGTTTTCCTGGCCGCGACCCTCTCGGAACCTTACGGATCAGGGCCGGTTGTTAGCAGATTGACGATGACAATATGAATAACGGGCCGCGAACCTCCCGAGGTCCGCAGCCGCGCATGTTGCACTGCATATACGGCGAAATCGCTGCCACGGCAACGTGTAGCGTTGCAATTGGCTAATGGATGAAGCCGCCGCCACATTGACCTCGCCGCCTCTCCCCCCTAAGCAAGATTCGTTATCAGGCGGCTGGTACCTGGGGAGGTGCAGCCTGATGACGATGGGCATGGCAGGTTGGAAAACGGCCATAGACATGTCAGGAGCAAACCGCTCCTTCGCCCGCGACGCCCCGGCGTCCATGGCCTGGTAGGAGCGTCCCGACACCAGGCCCGCCCTGGGGGAGGGGCGGAAATCCGCATGCCAACGGTCATGACGGAGCGGTATACGGCCATACTCGGGGCGTTCCTGGTCGCGCTGGGGCCGGTCAGCCTTGCCCTGTATACGCCCGCGATGCCAACACTCGTCGATGAACTCGCGACATCGTCCGCCGCCATCAAGCTGACCATCACCGCCTATTTCATCGGCTATGCTCTGGCGCAACTCGCCTGTGGCCCGTTGTCAGACGCCTATGGACGGCGCCCCATCGCAATTGGCTTCTTCTCGCTCCATCTCGTCGGCAGCCTGATTGCGCTGTGGTCGCCGTCGATCGGTTGGCTTTTGGCCGGGCGCATCCTGCAGGGTACGGGAGCCGCCGCGGGCGTCGCCATTTCGCGGGCGATGGTGCGCGACCAGTTTACCGGCGCCTCGTCCGTTAGGATCATGAGCCTGATTGGCCTGATGCTCGCCGTGGGGCCCGCCTTGTCGCCGGTGCTTGGCGGCCTCACCCTCAGTGTTTTCAGCTGGCGTGCGCTGTTCGTCTTGATGGCCATCTACGCCGCTGCGGCAATCGGCGTCCTTCTGTTCGCGACGCGCGAGACCAACAATCGGCCTGATCCGGCCATGGCCCGGCCACGGCAGTTCATGGCGAGCTACAAGACGCTGCTCACGGACCGGGCTTTTCTGCGGGCCGGCTTCCTTCTTGCGCTGGTCACCGGCGGTCTCTACACGCTCGCCACCCTTCTGCCTTTCGTTCTCATCGGCGAAGTGGGCCTGAGCCCGATCATTTTCGGTCTTGGGATGATGCTGCAATCCGGATCCTACGCCCTCGGCTCTCTCCTTACCGCGCGCTTCATCACCTATCTCGGTGCCGAACGTATCATTTCCATCGGGCTTTGCTTCACCCTCACCGCCTCGCTCGGATTTTTCATCGCGCTGTTTCACGAGCCGTCGTTCGTCACAGTCATGGTACCCGTGATGCTGTGGGCCTTCGGCCTCGCACTCACGATGCCGGGCGCGACCACCAGCGCGCTCGCGAATTTTCCGCGCATCGCGGGGGCAGCCGCAGCCATGGTCGGCTTCCTGCAGATTGCCGGCGGTCTCGCGGGCTCGGCCATCTCGGCGTTCTTCGCCGACCCCTATATCGCGCTGATGACGATCATGCCGGTCATGGGGCTTCTGGCGATTCTGGTCCATTTCGGGCTGCGCAGCCGGTCCTGAGCAACCTCGCCTGGCAGGACGGCTCGGGAGATCTCAGGCGGCCCCCTGACGAGCCCGCTTGAACACCGCGAGATTAGGCTGGGCCAGGATGAGCGCGATCACGAGCAGCCAGAGACCGTGGCTGAACGAAAATGCGGCCAGCGCAGCAACGAGGGCAAGGCCGCAGAGCGCGATTGCCAGACCCGCTCTTCTGTTTCCGATGACAGGCGCGAGGATAACATATGCGCTGCGGCCGCCATCGAGCGGAAAGGCAGGCAGCAGGTTGAACAGCCCGAGCGAAACGTTGATCCAGCTGCCGACATCGAGGAAGGCGCGGAGCAAAGGCGGTGTCTCACGGGTTGTGAAGCCCGACGCGGCCTCGAACAGCCCGTAGAGAACAAGGTTGCTCACGGGTCCTGCCAGCAGGATGGCCACCGCCTTCCAGGGTGTCTTCGGCATCCATTTGAGGTGGGCGACACCGCCGAAGGCGTTGAGCCGGATCGCCTGCGAAGGAATGTCGAACAGCCGTGCAACCTTGGAATGCGCAAGTTCGTGCACCAGAACCGAAATCCCGAGAAGCACGACGAAGCCCGCGCCGAGCGCGATGGTCTGGGGCCTGCCCGCGAGCCAATACGGCGCCGCCAGAAGGATCGCCACGAGGAGAAAGCCGCCGTCGATTTCGACGGGAACCCCGGCGATGCGGCCCAGCCGCAAAACCGCTTCTTTCCTGGCTGGTCGCTTCGCGGCCCGCGGCCGCGTTGCGGCGGGCTGAGAAGAGGGGGGCGGCGCAGGATCCGTGGGCGTCGCCCCAGTGGCTGTCACAGGCCGAGCTTCTTCTTACGCTGTCCGAGCGTCCTCAGGCGCAACGCGTTCAGCTTGATAAAGCCGGCCGCATCGCGATGGTCATAGGCCACCGCGCCTTCCTCGAAGGTGACGAGATCCTGATCGTAGAGCGAATATGGACTGTCGCGGCCGACGACATGGACGCCGCCCTTGTACAGCTTGAGACGGACTGTGCCGGTGACGAATTCCTGGCTCTTGTCGATGAGCACCTGCAGCATCTCGCGCTCGGGCGAGAACCAGAAGCCGTTGTAGATGAGCTCGGCATATTTCGGCATCAGCTCATCCTTCAGATGCGCTGCGCCGCGGTCGAGCGTGATCGATTCGATCGCGCGATGGGCGAAATAGAGGATGGTGCCGCCAGGTGTCTCGTACATCCCGCGCGACTTCATGCCGACGAAGCGGTTCTCGACAAGGTCCAGGCGACCGATGCCGTTGGCGCGGCCAAGCGCGTTGAGCTTCGTCAGCAAGGCAGCCGGCGACAATGCCTCGCCGTCGATGGAGACCGCGTCGCCCTTCTCGAAGCCGATCGTGATGAGCGTGGGCGTATCGGGCGCGTCTTCGGGATTGATAGTGCGGGAATAGACGTAATCCGGCACTTCCTGGCCCGGGTCTTCCAGCACCTTGCCTTCGGACGAGGCATGCAGGAGGTTCGCGTCCACCGAGAAGGGGGCCTCGCCGCGCTTGTCCTTGGCGATCGGAATCTGGTGCTTCTCGGCGAACTCAAGGAGTGCCGTGCGCGACGTCAGATCCCATTCGCGCCACGGGGCGATGACGGTCACGTCGGGCTTCAGCGCGTAGTAGCCGAGCTCGAACCGCACCTGGTCGTTGCCCTTGCCGGTGGCGCCATGAGCGACGGCGTCGGCACCGAGCTTCTCGGCGATCTCGATCTGCTTCTTGGCGATCAGCGGCCGGGCGATCGAGGTGCCCAGCAGATAGAGCCCCTCATACTGCGCGTTGGCGCGGAACATCGGGAAAACGTAATCGCGAACGAATTCCTCGCGCAGGTCCTCGATGAAGATGTTTTCCGGCTTGATACCGAGCAACAGCGCCTTCTGTCGTGCCGGTTCAAGCTCCTCGCCCTGCCCGAGATCGGCGGTGAACGTGATGACTTCGCAGCCGTAGGTCGTCTGAAGCCACTTCAGGATGATGGAGGTGTCGAGACCGCCGGAATAGGCGAGCACGACTTTCTTGACAGGCTTCTCGGACGATGGGCTCAGGGACATGGGTTCAGATCTCGTCGACAAACGCGGCCGCTTACGCTGCCTGCATGGGATGCCGCGGGACTATAGTGCGCGCGCCAAGGGGCGCAAGCCATCGCGCACCGCGGATACGACAAAGATGCGACGTTTTGGCGAGGCTGTCCAAAAAAAGCGCACCCGCGCGTGTCCCGTGCGAAAAGATGCGTGGCGGTGCCACAGGTATTTTGTGTCTCGATATTGTTCGATCTCGACATCGCCGTCGTATTGACGCCATCTTCCCGCTGTCCTGACTGGTGCTTGACTCAATAAAATGGAGCGCAGCGTGCACCGCCATCAGCTGGATTTCTGGTATGATTTCGCGTCGCCCTACGCCTATCTGGCGGCGATGCGGATTGAAGCCCTTGCGGAAATCCATGCTGTCGATGTCCGCTGGCGGCCCTTTCTGCTCGGTCCCATTTTCGCAGCGCAGGGTTGGTCGGATTCGCCGTTCAATCTTTTCCCGGCGAAAGGACGCTACCACTGGCGCGATCTCGCGCGGCAAAGCGCGAAATACGGCCTACCCTTCAAGCCTCCGGCGAATTTTCCACCCAACAGCCTGGCAGCCGTTCGCCTCGGCCTTCATCTGCGCGATCGTGACCTGGCCGGCCCGTTTTCCCGGGCACTGTTCGCCGCCACGTTCGGTGAAGGCCGGCCCATGTCCGACGTGGATGTGTTGACCTCCGTGTTGAGAACCCTCGGCATCGACCCCGGCCGTGCCCTCGCCGAGTCGCAAAGCCCGAACGTGAAGGCACGGTTGCGCGCCGAAACCGAAGAGGCCCGCTCCCGTGGGCTTTTCGGCTCTCCGACCTTTCTTACCGGTGACGGTGAATTGTTTTGGGGAAACGACCGGCTGGAAGAGGCCATCGCCTGGGCTGCCGGCGAACGCCCGGACGGCATGCTGTAAAGCCGGGGCCGGTTTTCTGCCGCGCTGGTCTTGCACTTCAGCGGCTTGAGGTCTATGTTCCCCGCATCCTGATCATCCAGAATGGTTCATGGTGAACCGTGACGGAGAGTGGGCCCCTGCGGGTCCGCTCCTTTTTGTTCTGGAAAATCGAGTAGGGCCCCTATTGACCGAGACTGATCTGCATCTGATGGAACAACGTGTGATCGCCGAAAAAGGCGTGGCCGCGCGCGTGGCCACCATCGTCGAGCCCGTGCTCGCCGATCTCGGCTTCCGTCTGGTGCGGGTCAAGATCAACGGCATGAACGGTTGCACCGTGCAGATCATGGCTGAGCGGCCTGACGGTTCCATGACCGTCGAGGGCTGTGAAGCTGTCAGTCGCGCCGTGTCGCCGGTGCTCGATCTCGAAGATCCGATCGATCGCGCCTATCACCTCGAGATCTCGTCGCCGGGAATTGACCGGCCGTTAGTGCGTCGATCCGATTTCGAGCGATGGGCAGGCCATGAGGCAAAGGTAGAGACCGCTTTGCCGGTCGAGGGTCGCAAGCGTTTCCGCGGCCTGCTGCGCGGCCTGGACGGCGAGGCGGCGCGGATCGAGCGCCTGGACGCCAAGCCTGACGAGGCTGTGAACGTGGCGGTGCCGCTTGCCGACATCACCGAAGCGCGTCTCGTCCTCACGGACGAGCTGATCCGCGAGACGCTTCGCCGTGACAAGCACGGGGAACTGCAGGATCTCGGCGACGATGTCGACATCGAGGATGTGGATACGGTGCCGGACGAGGCCGACAACGACAACAGGCCCGGCTGGGCGGGCAAAGGCCGGGTCAAGGACGCCAAGACCAAGGACGTCAGGACCAAAGGTGGGTCCAATCGCCAGAGCAAGAAGGCTGGCAAGCCTTCTGGTGAGAAGCCTTCCACCAACGAGTGACCAAACGAGAGGATTGACGACATGGCGGTGAGCGCCAACAGGCTCGAGCTCCTGCAGATCGCCGACGCCGTCGCGCGGGAAAAAGTGATTGACCGCGGTATCGTGCTCGCGGCCATGGAGGATGCGATCGCCAAGGCGGCGCGGTCCCGCTATGGCGCCGAGACCGACATTCACGCGGAAATCAATCCGCGCACCGGCGAACTGCGCCTCGCGCGTCACCTGCTCGTCGTGGACGATGTCGAGAATTCATCGACCCAGATCGGCCTTGCCCAGGCGCGGCGTCACAACCCCGCCGCCCAGATCGGCGATGTGATCTCCGATACGCTGCCTCCGTTTGATTTCGGCCGCATTGCGGCGCAGTCCGCGAAGCAGGTCATCGTGCAGAAGGTCCGCGAAGCGGAGCGCGATCGCCAGTACGAGGAGTTCAAGGACCGCATCGGGCAGATCGTGAACGGCGTCGTGAAGCGCGCCGAATACGGCAATGTGATCGTCGATCTCGGCCGCGGCGAGGCGATCGTGCGGCGTGACGAGCTCATTCCCCGTGAGACTTTCCGCCCGGGCGACCGCATCCGCGCCTATGTCTATGACGTTCGCCGCGAGACGCGTGGGCCGCAGATTTTCCTCTCGCGCACGCATCCGCAATTCATGGCGAAGCTGTTCGCGCAGGAAGTGCCGGAGATTTACGACGGCATCGTCGAAATCAAGGCGGTGGCGCGTGATCCCGGCTCTCGCGCCAAGATCGCTGTGATCTCGCGCGATTCCTCCATCGATCCCGTCGGCGCGTGCGTCGGTATGCGTGGTTCGCGCGTGCAGGCTGTGGTTGGTGAGCTCCAGGGCGAGAAGATCGACATCATCCCGTGGTCGGTCGACAACGCCACCTTCATCGTCAACGCGCTGCAGCCCGCCGAGGTGGTCAAGGTGGTGCTCGACGAAGACTCCGAGCGCATCGAGGTGGTGGTGCCGGACGAGCAGCTGTCGCTCGCCATCGGCCGTCGCGGGCAAAACGTGCGGCTCGCCTCCCAGCTCACCGGCTGGGACATCGACATTCTGACGGAGGCCGAAGAATCGGAGCGTCGGCAGAAGGAATTCATCGAGCGCACCAACACCTTCATGGAGCAGCTCGACGTCGACGAGGTCGTCGGCCAGTTGCTTGCCTCAGAAGGCTTCCGCTCGGTTGAGGAAATTGCCTTCGTGGAGCCCTCGGAACTTGCAACGATCGAGGGCTTCGACGACGATACGGCTGCTGAAATCCAGGCGCGTGCGCAGGATTACCTGGCCCGTGTCGAGGCGGAGCTCGATGCACGCCGCCTGGAGCTTGGCGTCTCGGACGAACTGCGCGAGATCGACGGTGTGACGACCGCCATGCTGGTCGCGTTCGGCGAGAACGACATCAAGACGATCGAGGATCTTGCCGGCTGCGCCACCGACGAACTGGCCGGATGGACCGAGCGCAAGGGTCAGGAGACGACCAAGCACAAGGGTATCCTCGATGATCTCGAGGTATCCAAGGCCGAGGCGGAAGGCATGATCATGCTGGCCCGCGTCCGCATGGGCTGGATTGATGCCAGCGAGCTGGAGCAGGCCGCCGAGGAAGCCGAAGACGGCGAGGAGACGGAGGCCGCCGAGGCCGACGCCGTAGAAGGCGACGAACAGACGCAGGCCGAGGGCAGCGAAGCCCCGGCTGCTGATAGATGAGGATGGGAGACCGCCATGTCGCGTCGACGCGACGCAACGGTGGATCTGCGCAGGGAGGAACGGCTTTGCGCGGTGACGCGCGAGGTCAAGGATCCCGATGAGCTGATCCGTTTCGTTGCCGGCCCTGACGGGACGATGGTTCCTGACCTGCGCCGGCGGCTTCCGGGGCGCGGCGTCTGGGTCACCGGAACCGCGTCAGCGGTGCGGCAAGCGGTCAAGCGGCGCGCCTTCGGGCGCAGCCTCAAGCAGGACGTCGTGACTTCGCCGGCGCTCGCCGACGAAGTGGCGGCCTTGCTCCGCCGCGATACCTTGCAGGCGCTGGCGCTCGCCAATAAGGCAGGCGCCGTGGTGACCGGTTTCGGCAAGGTCGAGGAGGCGGCGGAAAAGGGCAAGGTGGCAGCCGTGCTTCACGCCAGCGAGGCAGCTCCGGATGGCCGGCGCAAAGTCGCGCAGGCGATGCGGAGGGGCTTTCCGGAGACCTCGGCGACCGTTGCTGTCGTCGATGTTTTCGCCGAAGGCGATTTGGATTTGGCATTGGGCCGGGCACATGTGATACATGCAGCCCTCATCGCAGGCCCTGGCAGCGAAGTGTTTATGGCGCGCTGGCGTCGATTGGCGCGCTATGTGGCGGATGACGAACCCAGGGCGGGCCCGTCGGACGGTACAGTGGACGAATTGGGCACAGGGCCGCGAGGCCCGGTGATGGATGAACGCGAAGGCGCAGGATTCGAGCGGAATGAGTGATACAAAAAACCCGACCGACAAGACGCTGAGCGTGACGTCGAAGACGTTGACGCTGAAGCGCCCAGTCGAACAGGGCGTGGTGCGCCAGAGCTTCTCCCACGGGCGGACGAAGTCCGTCGTGGTTGAGAAGGTGAAGCGTCGCGTCATCGGACCGGGCGATGTGAAGGAAGGCGCTGCCGCTGCGCCGACGCCTCCCGTTGCTCCGCCCAAGCCGGCACCGACCCCGGCGCGGCCGCCACAGCGGCCCGGCCAGCAGTCACAGCGCCCCACCCAAGCGACTTCGCGTCCCACCGGCGTGGTCCTCCGGACCTTGACCGAGGATGAGCGCGACGCACGCCTGCAAGCGTTGACGGAAGCCAAGCGCCGCGAGACCGAAGAGCGTCGCCAGGCTGAGGAAGAAGCAAAGCGTCGCGCTATCCGGGAGGCGCAGGAGCGTGCCGAGCGCGAGGCGGCGGAAGCCCGCAAGCGCGAGGAAGACGAGCGTCGCCGCCAGGAAGATGACCGCAAGCGCAAGGCCGAGGAAGAGGCGCGTCGTCGCCTCGGCGCCGAAACCGCCGGCCAGCCCGCGGCCCCGGCATCCCCGACGCCGCGCGCGGAAGCGCCCCCAGCACCGCGCCGGTCTGACGCCGGCCCGAGCGACGGCGGCCCCGCGCGTCCCGCTGGGGCAGGCCAGCCAAGCGGGGCGCCACGCCGGGCGCCCCTCAATGCGACCGTTCCCTCCAGCCGTCCGCGGCCCCTTGAGGCGGAATCGGAAGCGCCGCGCGTCGTTCGTCGCCCGAGCGGCGTGCCGGGACGTCCCCCTGCCCCGCCGCCAAAGACTCCCAAGACGCCCGGGACCGACGATCGTCGCCGTGGGCGCCTGACGCTCGCCACGGCCCATACGGCGGAGGAGGAGCGTACGCATTCGGCCGCCGCCTATCGCCGTCGTCTGCAGCGCATGAAGGGTTCTGCGACCGAGCAGAAGGAAAAGCTTAGCCGCGAAGTCACGATTCCTGAGACCATCACGATCCAGGAACTGGCGAACCGCATGGCCGAGCGCGGCGTCGACGTCATCCGCCTGCTGATGAAGCAGGGCGAGATGCACAAGATCACCGACGTGATCGACGCCGACACCGCCCAGCTCATCGCCGAGGAACTCGGCCACACCGTGAAGCGCGTGGCTGAATCGGACGTGGAAGAGGGCCTGTTCGATGCGCCCGACGACGAGGACACCCTCGCGGCGCGTCCGCCGGTCGTCACCATCATGGGCCACGTCGACCACGGCAAGACCTCGCTGCTCGACGCCATTCGCCATGCCAACGTGGTGTCCGGCGAAGCCGGCGGCATCACGCAGCACATCGGCGCCTATCAGGTGACCTCACCGCTCGGAGGCAAGATTACCTTCATCGACACCCCCGGCCACGCTGCCTTCACGGCAATGCGTGCCCGTGGCGCGAAGGTGACGGATATCGTCGTGCTCGTGGTGGCGGCTGATGACGGCGTCATGCCGCAGACGGTTGAAGCCATCAACCACGCGAAGGCGGCCAATGTGCCGCTGATCGTGGCGATCAACAAGATCGACAAGCCGGATGCGAACCCGCAGCGCGTGCGCACGGAATTGCTCCAGCACGAGATCGTGGTCGAATCCATGGGTGGCGACACGCTGGAGTTTGAGGTCTCGGCGAAGGTCGGAACCAATCTCGACAAGCTTCTGGAAGGCCTGCAGCTGCAGGCTGAAATTCTGGAGCTCAAGGCAAACCCGGACCGCGCCGCCGAAGGCACGGTGGTCGAGGCCAAGCTCGATCGTGGCCGTGGCCCGGTCGCGACGGTGCTCGTCCAGCGCGGCACGCTGAAGGTGGGCGATATCGTCGTCGCCGGCGCCGAATATGGTCGCGTCCGCGCCCTCATCGCCGATACCGGTGAGCAGCTCAAGGAGGCTGGCCCATCGGTTCCGGCCGAGGTGCTCGGCTTCAATGGCACGCCCGAGGCCGGCGATCGCGTCGCGGTCGTCGAGAATGAGGCGCGTGCCCGCGAGATCACGGGCTATCGCGAGCGTCAGAAGCGTGATCGCGCCGCGGCACGTGGCGTGACGGCCGCCCGTTCGCTGACGGACATGATGCGCGACCTCAAGGAAGGCACAGGCCGGAAAGAGTTCGCGCTCGTGGTCAAGGGCGACGTGCAGGGCTCGGTCGAGGCTATCGTCGGCGCACTTGAGAAGCTCGGCAACGAGGAGGTCACCGCCCGAGTGCTGCATTCGGGCGTCGGCGGTATCACCGAGAGCGACGTCACGCTCGCGGAGGCCTTCAACGCCGTCATCCTCGGCTTCAACGTCCGTGCCAACAAGGAAACCCGCGAAGCTGCCGAGCGCACGGGCGTCGAGATCCGCTACTACAACATCATCTACGACCTTGTGGACGATGTGAAACAAGCGATGTCGGGCCTTCTCGCCCCGACGCTCCGTGAGCACCGCCTCGGCGAAGCGCAGATCCTTGAGATCTTCGACGTCTCGAAGGTCGGCAAGATCGCGGGTTGCCGCGTGCTGGACGGCACTGTGGAGCGCGGTGCCAATGTGCGCCTCATCCGCGACAACGTGGTCATCCACGAAGGCAAGCTCAGCCAGCTCAAGCGCTTCAAGGACGACGCGAAGGAAGTGGTCGCCGGTCAGGAATGCGGCATGGCCTTCGAGAATTATCAGGATATGCGCGCCGGCGATCTCATCGAGTGCTATCGCGTCGAGGAGATCAAGCGCACGCTTTGATCCTCTTCCTGGCATGGCCGAGCTTTGTCCCGGTCATTCAGACTGGTGGAACGCAGCGCCTAGGCGGCTTCCTCCAATGAACCTCGAAGGATGAGATATGCCGATTGGGATGGCCGGGGACAAACCCGGCCATGACGACGGTGATTATGAGAAGCCCGGTCCGATCCCGGGGGGTAGGAACTATGCCGAAAAAGAGATTCGACACGGGCCCCGGCCCGAGCCAACGCGCATTGCGCGTCGGCGAACTCGTCCGTCACGCGATGGCCGAGATATTGACGCGCGGCGATCTGATCGACGACGTCGTCACCTCACATGTGATCACCATCCCCGAAGTGCGGATGTCGCCCGATCTCAAGCTCGCGACGATCTATGTCATGCCGCTGGGCGGCAAGGACGAGAAGGCGGTCGTCGAAGCCCTCCAGCGTCATCGCCGCTTCCTGCGCGGCGAGCTGGCGCGGCGCCTCAGCATCAAATTCATGCCCGATATTCGCTTCCGGCTCGACGAGACCTTCGACGAAGCGGCACGCATCGATAGCCTGCTGCATTCCAGCAGAGTGCAGGCCGACCTCTCCTCCCATCCGGCCGAAGACGAAGACGAAGCGAACGCGGATGGCATGAAAGCACACCCGAATGCCCGTCCCTCAAAAGCAGATGATGAATGAGACCCCTTGAGCGCGCCACGATGAGCGACATCGCCGACGAGCCCCCCAGCTTCCCGCCCGCTACGCCCGCTTCCGGCCGTGGTGCGCAGCCCCCGCGCCGCAAGCGCGACGTGCATGGCTGGGTGGTGCTCGACAAGCCGGTCGGCATGACCTCGACCCATGCGGTAGCCGTCGTGAAGCGGGTGCTGCATGCGAAGAAGGCCGGCCATGCCGGTACGCTCGATCCGCTGGCCTCGGGCCTCTTGCCGATCGCACTCGGTGAGGCGACGAAAACGGTGCCTTTCGTGATGGACGGCCGCAAGGCGTACCAGTTCACGGTCGCGTGGGGCAGCCAGACCGACACGGACGATGCCGAGGGGAGCGTCACGGCGACCAGCGAGGCGCGCCCGGACGAAGCTGCCATTCTCGCGGTCCTGCCACGCTTCAGCGGCGACATCATGCAGGTGCCCCCGCGCTTTTCCGCGATCAAGATCGCAGGCGAGCGCGCTTATGACCTCGCCCGCGGCGGGGAGGTGGTCGAGCTTGAGGCACGGCCGGTCAGAATCGACCGGCTTACGCTCGTCAGTCACACACCGGACCACAGCGTCTTCGAGGCCGAATGCGGCAAGGGCACTTATGTCCGCGCCATCGCGCGCGATCTGGGCCTTGCCATTGGGTGCTACGGCCATGTCTCCGCCCTGCGCAGGACACGGGTCGGGCCCTTCAAGACCGATCGCTCAGTATCGCTCGAGGACCTCCAGAAGGCCGGGCAAGACGCGACCGGGGAAGCCCTTTCGGCTGTTCTGCCCGTGGACGCGGCTCTGGACGATTTGCCTTCCGTCGCCGTCAGCCGGCCTGACGCCGCGCGGCTGGCACGGGGCCAGGGCGTTCTCTTGCGAGGTCGCGACGCGCCGATCATCGAGGGGCCCCTCGCCGTGACTTGCCAGGGGCGGCTGGTGGCCGTCGCGGACATCGCGGGCGGTGAGATCGTGCCGCGGCGGGTTTTCAATCTGTCTGGAGGGCTGTGAGCGTCGAGCCACAGCTTGGAGTGCGGCGCACTCGAGCGGGACCACGCTTCACGCTGGCTTTCCCGCGCAATTCGTGTATAGCACGGCAGCATGCGGCACGCGTGCCGCCTTAACAGACCTCGCTGGACGACATCCCGGCCAGGCCAACGTCAAGGAGATATCGATGTCGATTACAGCCGAGCGCAAGCAAGAGCTCCTCAAGGATTATGGACGGGTTGCCAACGACACCGGCTCTCCCGAGGTGCAGATTGCAATCCTGACCACGCGCATCGTCAATCTGACCGAGCATTTCCGCACACACGCGAAGGACAATCACTCGCGGCGCGGACTGCTGAAGATGGTTTCGCAACGCCGTTCGCTGCTCGACTACCTGAAGAAGAAGGACGAAGCCCGTTACCGCAGCCTGATCGAGCGCCTCGGCCTCCGTCGCTGATCGGCATCGCGATCCCGCCACCGACAACGGTGCCGGGATCGTCTGGTTTCAGGCCTCGAGACGGGGATGGCGCGCCCGATTTTTAAGGGGCTCGCCGCCCCAAGGCATCAGAGCTCAAGCCCGCGTGGCATCGGATGCTCGGATGCGAACGAGAAGAGCGGTCGTTCTGATCTCGTCAGGACCAGTCCGCTCCGGTGTACAGATCGCGCGGCCGGGACGGCCAGGTCGGGCGGCAGACGACATTAGGAAGACGGCCCCATAGGGTCGAAACAAGAGCAGGCCATGTCGGCCTGCCTGATAGCCGGCTGGTTGGATCGCGCGGCTCGTGGCCAGTGACAAGGGTTAGCGGACCCGCAGTCGCGGCTATCATTCGAATCGCAGCATGGTGCTGCAATAGGCGCGTATCGTGAAATCGGCAGATCGGCCGTGTTTTGCGCTACGTCCTGGGCGGACAGCAAGGGTTGACCGCCCTTCATGAGGGACATGCGGGCTCGTCCAGCAGCTTCCCTTACACAGGTTGCTTGAACGGCCAGGCGTGTTACGTGAACGGCCGGGCCAGACGACCATGGCAGGATCGCCGGATGCTCATCAAGGATCGAGCCTCTCGCCGTCTTGCTCATGGCGTCGCCTCAAGCGGCTTCCGGCCTTCGGGCCCGAAAGACCATGAGAGATAAACCCATGTTCGATATTCAACGTGAAGAGATAAATTGGGGCGGCACTACGCTGACCCTTGAGACGGGCCGCATCGCCCGTCAGGCCGATGGCGCGGTTCTGGCGACCTACGGTGAAACGACGGTTCTCGCTACGGTTGTGGCGGCCAAGGAGCCGAAGCCCGGCGTCGATTTCATGCCGCTCACCGTGAACTACCAGGAAAAGGCCTATGCCGCTGGCCGCATTCCCGGTGGCTATTTCAAGCGCGAAGGACGCCCCTCCGAGAAGGAGACGCTGGTCTCCCGTCTGATCGACCGCCCGATTCGTCCGCTCTTCCTCGACGGCTGGCGCAATGACACCCAGGTCATCGTCACCGTGCTCACCCACGACCTGGAAAACGATCCCGACATCGTGTCGATGGTCGCGGCTTCCGCAGCGCTGACCCTTTCCGGCGTGCCCTTCACCGGCCCGGTCGGCGCGGCGCGTGTCGGCTATGTCAAGGGCGAGTACAAGCTCAACCCGGCTGTCACCGAGAAGGAAGCTTCCGACCTCGATCTCGTCGTTGCCGGCACGGCTGACGCCGTGTTGATGGTGGAATCGGAAGCCAAGGAGCTTTCGGAAGAGGTGATGCTCGGCGCCGTGATGTTCGGTCACAACGCCTTCCAGCCGGTGATCGAGGCCATCATCCGCCTTGCCGAAAAGGCCGCCAAGGAGCCGCGTGACATCGTCACCCCGGATGTCTCGGAGATCGAGAAGGCGGTTCTCGAGATCGCCGAGGCGGATCTGCGCGCCGCCTATCAGATCGTCGACAAGCAGAGCCGCTACGCAGCGGTCGATGCCGCAAAGGCCAAGGTCGTTGCGGCACTTCTTCCCGAGGAAGGCGAGGCGCGCTTTCCGGCCGAGCAGGTCAAGTCCGTCTTCAAGGAAGTCCAGGCCAAGATCGTGCGCTGGAACATCCTCGACACCGGCACTCGCATCGACGGCCGCGACGTGAAGACCGTTCGCCCGATCGTCTCGGAAGTCGGCCTCCTGCCGCGCACCCACGGCTCGGCCCTCTTCACCCGTGGTGAGACGCAGGCTCTCGTGGTCGCGACGTTGGGCACAGGTGATGACGAGCAGTTCGTCGACTCGCTGGAAGGCACCTACAAGGAAACCTTCCTGCTCCACTACAACTTCCCGCCCTACTCTGTCGGCGAGACGGGCCGCATCGGATCGCCCGGCCGGCGCGAAATCGGCCACGGCAAGCTCGCATGGCGCGCGGTTCACCCCATGCTGCCGCCGCACCATGAGTTTCCTTACACTCTGCGCGTGGTTTCCGAGATCACCGAGTCCAACGGCTCGTCCTCGATGGCGACCGTCTGCGGCACTTCGCTGTCGCTGATGGACGCGGGCGTGCCGCTGCGCCGGCCCGTGGCTGGCATCGCCATGGGCTTGATCCTCGAAGGTGAGCGCTACGCGGTGCTGTCCGACATCCTGGGCGATGAGGACCATCTCGGCGACATGGACTTCAAGGTGGCCGGTACCGACCAGGGCATCACCGCTCTGCAGATGGACATCAAGATCGCCGGCATCACCGAGGAAATCATGAAGGTCGCCCTCGACCAGGCCAAGGGCGGTCGTCTGCACATCCTCGGCGAGATGGGCAAAGCGCTGACCTCGGCTCGCGCCGAGCTCGGTGAATATGCCCCGCGCATCGAGACCATCAAGATCCCGCAGGACAAGATCCGCGAGGTCATCGGGTCGGGTGGCAAGGTCATCCGCGAGATCGTCGAGAAGACGGGCGCCAAGATCGACATCGGCGACGATGGCACCGTCAAGGTCGCCTCTTCGGATGGAAAGTCCATCACCGCCGCGATCAACTGGATCAAGGGCATCGCCGCCGAGCCTGAGCTGAACGCGATCTATGAGGGCACCGTGGTGAAGACCACGGATTTCGGCGCCTTCGTGAACTTTTTCGGCTCTCGCGATGGTCTCGTCCACATCTCCCAACTGGCTCCGCAGCGCGTTCAGAAGGTGACGGACGTCGTCAAGGAAGGCCAGAAGGTCAAGGTCAAGCTCCTCGGCTTCGACGAGCGCGGCAAGGTCCGCCTCTCCATGAAGGCTGTGGACCAGGAGACAGGCGAGGATCTGGAGGCCAAGCAGAAGGCCGAACAGAAGGAAGGTACCGCCGAGTAAGGCGCGACCTCCGTTCACTGGAACGAAAAAGGCCGGCTTTCGCCGGCCTTTTTTATTGCGGTCTTCAGCAATCGCGCAGATCGATCCGAGTCCGTGTGCAACAAATCGCCGGGTACGGGAATCACTCCGGCAAGGCGCACCCACGCAATTCACTGCGGTGGATAAACCACGAACGGCATCGTCTCTGGGTCCCGGGCTCGGCCTTGAGGTCGCCCGGGATGACACAGAAAAATTGCCCTCAGTGACGTAAAAACCGCGGCCTTCTCACAGGCCTTCGAACAAGGCCGTCGAAAGATAGCGCTCGGCGAAATCGGGGACGATGAGGACGATGGTTTTGCCCGCCGATTCCGGCCGGGCCGCAACTTCAAGGGCTGCCGCCAGTGCAGCGCCGGCTGAAATTCCCACCGGGATGCCTTCAGTGCGGGCAAGCAGGCGTGACGTGTCGAAAGCTGTCTGATTACCGACAGTTACGACCTCGTCGATCACGGAACGGTCCAGCACCTCCGGTACGAAGCCCGCGCCGATGCCCTGGATCTTGTGCGGGCCGGGCTGACCACCCGACAGGACGGGAGAATCCTCCGGCTCAACGGCGACGATATGAAGAGAAGGCTTGCGCGGCTTCAACACCTGCCCGATGCCGGTAATCGTGCCGCCGGTGCCGACACCCGAGACGACGATGTCGACCTCGCCTTTGGTGTCGTTCCAGATTTCTTCCGCTGTAGTGCGCCGGTGAATGTCCGGGTTTGCCGGATTGTGGAATTGCTGCGGAATAATCGATCCCGGGATCGAGGCCTTTAATTCCTCCGCGCGGTTGATCGCGCCACGCATGCCTTGGGGACCGGGGGTCAGCTCGAGCTCGGCGCCGAGAAGCGACAGCATCTTGCGCCGCTCGATGGACATCGTCTCCGGCATCACCAGAATGAGGCGGTAACCACGCGCGGCCGCAACGAAGGCGAGTGCGATCCCCGTGTTGCCCGAGGTCGGCTCGATCAGTGTCGCGCCCGGCTTGATGAGGCCCTGCTCTTCGAGGGCCGCGATCATGTTGACGCCGATGCGATCCTTGACGCTCGCGATCGGGTTGAAAAATTCGAGCTTGGCAAGCAGGCGAGCCTTCAGGCCACGCTCCTGCTCCAGTCGATGAAGCCGGACGAGCGGGGTATCGCCGATCGTCTCGGTGATGGAGTCGTACACACGGCCGCGGCCCGGCCCCGTGGATGCACTCGATTTGTCCGCCATGGCGCTTTCTCCGTTGCGCGGGACGTACGTCCCGGACTGATTTCAACGTTCATATAACAATAGTATGGCGACAAATGAAATATTTTACAATTCAGATCGTAAAATCTTCCGCAGCAGCGGGCGCGGCGAAGACCGCCGTCGCATCGGCCTTCCGGCACAGGTCTTCCACGGTGATCTGATCGAGCTTCGCCAGAAAGGTTTCGCTAGCCTCGCGGATCGTGGGGCCAATGACGCGATCAACGAGGACCGAGTCGGGAACCGGCAGACCGCTGTCGTCGTCGCCATCCATCGCCGCCCGCACGATATCGCCGGCTGAGATCCGGCGGCGCTCCCGCGCCAGCTCATAGCCGCCGCGCGGGCCACGTACCCCTTTCAGAATTCCAGCGCGTACGAGTTGCTGCAGCACGGTTTCAAGATGACGCGGCGGCAAGTTGTGGCGCGCCGCGAGAAATTTCGCTGCAACGGGGGTCGGCCTCGCATGGATGGCAACATCAACCACCGCGGCAACGGCCAGAAGGCTGCGCCTGGAGAGCAAGATCATGGCGGATGGCTCCTCTCGGTTAGTTCGTCACGCGCCGGTGGAGCCGAAGCCCCCGCTACCGCGCGCCGTCGCGTCGACGGTCTCAACCTCGCGCAGAGCGACCTGGATGACGGGCGCGATGACGAGTTGGGCAATGCGCATGCCACGTGTGATGACGACGGGCTCCTCGCCCAAATTAATCAGGATGACGCCGAGTTCGCCCCGGTAATCCGCATCGATGGTGCCGGGAGCATTCGCGACGGTCAGGCCTTGCTTGAGCGCGAGCCCGGAGCGAGGCCGCACCTGCCCCTCGTATCCGCGCGGCAAAGCAATCACGAGCCCAGTGGGCACAAGCGCGCGGGCGCCCGGCTGCAGCGTCAGGGGCTGGCCATCGGGTACGGCCGCCGTCAGATCAAGTCCGGCCGCGTCCGGTGTCTCGTATCGCGGTAACGGGAGACCCTCGGCGTGCGCCAGGCGGCGCAACCCCACTTCAACGCTCATACATTATTCTCCTGGAATACGCGTGCGATACGTTCCACCAGCCGCGCGGCGACCTCGGTCTTCGGCAGATCAGGCCAGTCCTCGACCGCATCAGCGGTCACCACATGCACCGTATTGTTCTCTCCGCCCATGATGCCCGTGGCGTGGCTCACGTCATTGGCGATGATCCAGTCGCAACCCTTGCGCTGACGCTTGGCCTGAGCGTAGGCGACGACGTTTTCTGTTTCGGCGGCGAAACCCACCACGAGCCTTGGTCTATTCACGCGGCGGTGCGCGACAGTCGCCAGAATGTCGGGGTTTTCGACCAAGGCGAGCTTTGGCGCGGTGCCCGTCTTCTTCATTTTCTGCAGGGCTTCGCCCGCCACCCGCCAGTCGGCGACAGCCGCGGTGAAAATGCCGACATCAGCCGGCAACGCCGCCTCGACCGCCTCGAGCATCTCCACGGCCGTCTCCACATGGTGAACCGTTACGCCCGCTGGATCGGGAATCGATACTGGACCCGAAACGAGGATCACTTCGGCACCCTGGGCCGCGGCAGCCGCCGCGATGGCATGCCCCTGGCGGCCGGAGGAGCGATTGGCAATATAGCGGACGGGGTCAATCGGCTCATGCGTCGGCCCTGAGGTAATGACGACCCGCCTGCCCGCGAGAGCTCGTTTTGCATCCGATCGGCCGGCCGTGCCTTCCAACGCCTGCTCTATCGCGGCAACGATCTCCAGCGGCTCGGCCATGCGCCCCGGACCTTCCTCGCCGCGCTCGGCCATTCGCCCGCTGTTGGGACCCACGACACGCACGCCGTCTGCCAAAAGCTGGGCCATGTTGCGCCGTGTGGCTGGATGCTCCCACATGCGTGGGTTCATCGCCGGCGCGACCAGAATGGGCTTATCCGTCGCGAGCAGTGCCGTGCTCGCGAGATCGTCCGCGTGACCCTGAGCCATCTTGGCAAGGATATCTGCGGTCGCCGGTGCGACAACCAGAAGGTCTGCCTGCCGCGACAAAGCAATATGGCCGATATCCGCTTCATCTGTCAGGGAGAACATGTCGGTGAAGGCGCGTTCGCCGCACAGGCTGCCGACAGACAAGGGCGTGATGAACTCGGCGCCGCCACGCGTCAGGATCGCGCGGACGGCGTAGCCCCGCTCCTTCAAGCGACGGATCAGATCGAGAGACTTGTAGGCCGCGATCCCGCCGGCAATGATGAGAAGAATACGCTTCTGCAATCCAAAACTCCGGCGCCTCTTGCTTGCGCGTTGCGCCCACGATTAGCACATTCCAAGCGCGGGCTTTACCCCATTTCGCAGAATTCAGCGCGAAATAACGGTCTTTACATGGCGAGCCAGATTAAGCCGAGCAGAGCGACAATCAGCCAGAGCGCGACTGTGCGTGCACGCCCCCCACGTGCTTCCGCTCGGCCAATGGCCGCGACACTGTCCTGATCGAGATGGACACCTTCCCGAGCCATCCGTTCCACGTCGGCCACCAGGCGTTCGCCACGGGTGAGCAGACCCGGGAGATGGCCGAGGAAGCCCCCGAACTCGCGGGCATTGCGACTGATATCCGCCAGCCGCCCGAGAGGCCCAAGGTTCTGCTCGATCCAGCTCCGGACCACGGGATCGGCTGTGGACCACATGTCAAGCTTCGGATCGAGATTGCGCGCCACGCCCTCGACCACGACCATCGTCTTCTGGAGCATCACCAGCTCCGTGCGAGTCTGCATGTCGAAGAGCGCCGTGATCTCGAAGAGAAGAGTCAGCAGCTTCGCCATTGAGATCTCGTCCGCGCGCCGCTTGTGGATCGGTTCGCCGATGGCGCGGATCGCCTGGGCGAAATCAGCGACGCTATGGCGATGCGGCACATAGCCGGCCTCGAAATGCACCTCTGCAACACGCTGATAGTCGCGGGTAATGAAGCCGTAGAGGATCTCCGCGAGGAAGCGGCGCTCCTCCAGACTCAAGCGCCCCATGATGCCGCAATCCACGGCGACGAGCCGACCGTCGGGCGCCGCGAAGAGATTGCCGGGATGCATGTCGGCGTGGAAGAAGCCGTCGCGCAGGGCTTGACGCAGGAAGGTCTGGATCACCGCGCGTCCGAGCGCGACGCGGTCATGCCCTGCCGCCTCGATGCCGGCAAGATCGGAGAGGGGCAGACCTTCCACCCATTCGTTGACCAGCACGTCGCGGCCGGTCATGTCCCATTCAACGGCCGGCACGCGGAAATCAACGTCTGCCGCAGTATTCTGGGCGAGCTCTGAAAGCGCGGCCGCCTCCAGCCGAAGATCCATCTCCATGACGACGGAGCGCGCCAGCGTCTCAACGACCTCAACCGGCTTGAGGCGGTGCATGTCCGGCAGAAAACGCGCTGCCAGCCGGGCCCCGAACCGCATGGCAGAAAGATCCGCGTTGAAGCGCTCGCGCACGCCGGGGCGCAGCACCTTCACCGCGACCTCGCGGCCACCCCGCGCGTCAACGAGCCGGGCGCGATGCACCTGGGCGATGGAGGCGGCTGCAACCGGATCGCTGAAACTGGCGAAGACCTGGACGAGCGGCTGCCCGAGCGTTTCCTCAACGATCGCGACCGCCTGGGCCTTTGGGAAAGCAGGCATTCGATCCTGCAGCGCCTCGAGATCGCGCGCCACGCGAATGCCCACGACATCGGGACGGGTCGCCAGGAACTGGCCGAACTTGACATATGAGGGACCGAGCCGCGTCAATGCGGCGGCCAGGCGTTCTGCACCATCGCCACGACCGCGTCGCTCGATAAGCCGCGCGATCCGAACGCCGGCCCTTGCCGCCGGCGGTAAGAGG
Source organism: Chelatococcus sp. YT9 (assembly GCF_018398315.1). Classification (NCBI taxonomy): domain Bacteria; kingdom Pseudomonadati; phylum Pseudomonadota; class Alphaproteobacteria; order Hyphomicrobiales; family Chelatococcaceae; genus Chelatococcus; species Chelatococcus sp. YT9. Next base: position 1,631,852 of record NZ_JAHBRW010000001.1, on the reverse strand, counting down.
GACTGGTCGAACAGGCCAAAGGCCCCCTCGCGCGCCAGCACGAAGCCTACCCGGGCGAAGGACACGATATGCCAGATATCGGAAAGCGCCACCTATCGCCTCCCCCGCGCGCCAGACCAGCCGGATGGACAACCCATCAAAGCTTCCACGCCGAATGGAGCGCCACAACGCCCAGGGTCATCGGACGATAGCTCACCGAGCGGAAGCCGGCATCTTCCAGCATGGTGGAAAAGGCCTGGGGCGTCGGAAAGCGGCGGATTGACTCGACAAGGTAGCGATAGGGCTCGGCATCACCGGTCACCATGCGGCCCACAGCCGGGATGACATTAAAGGAGTACGCGCGATAGAACGCGTCCGCGCCGGGCACATCGACATGGCTGAACTCGAGGCATAGCAGCCGTCCACCCCGCTTCAGCACGCGATAGGCTTCGGCCAGCGCCTTGTCGATGCGCGGCACGTTGCGAATGCCGAACACCACCGTATAAGCGTCGAATTCACGATCGCCGAAGGGAAGCGTCTCCGCGTTCCCGGCCACGAAGGTGATACGATCACCATACCGCGCTCCCGCGCGATCCCTGCCGACCTCCAGCATGTCTCCATTGATATCGAGCACAGTGACGCGTGTCTCCGGCCCGCCCGCGTCGAGCACCCGGAAGGCAACGTCCCCGGTGCCGCCCGCCACGTCGAGATGGGCGAAGGGGCGGCTCCGCGGCGGTCGCAGCGACGAGACCAGCGCGTTCTTCCAAGCGCGATGCAGGCCGCCTGACATGAGATCGTTCATCACGTCGTAACGGCGCGCGACCTTGTGGAAGACGTCGTTCACGAGCGTCTGCTTTTCATCGAGGGGCACCTCGGAAAAGCCGAAATGCGTCAGGTCATTCGCCGGGGTCACCGTGATATCGCATCCCTATTAAAAACTGCTGATGCAGTCGAAATCGCCCGAACATAGATCAAGAGCCCCAAAAGGGGAAAGTGCCATTCGGTCGCTCTCCGCCTCTATCTTATTGGAAATGATCGCATTCCGTGGGATGTGAGATGATATCACGCCTTGCGTGCGGATGCGGCGTGATCGGCGTCTGCCTCCTCTGGCACAACGGCTCCGGACGAGGCCGACCCAGCCAACGCATCTCCTTAAATCATCTCGCGACAAGGCTCGGCCCGCCATGGTCGTCCTGGCGAGCGACCGCTCTGGTATCCGCGCTTGCCTGTTGCTATCTGAGGCTCACCCATTGGATCGACGCTGCGGCAGTGCAGCGCAGCAGGACATCTATGCCCGAACTTCCCGAGGTTGAAACCGTCAGGCGCGGCCTGGAACCGGCCATGGTCGGAGTGGTGATCACATCTGTCGAACAGCGACGGCCGAACCTGCGATTTCCCTTTCCCGAGCACTTCCCGGACAGGCTGCGCGGCCAAAGCGTCCTCGGCCTCGGGCGACGCGCCAAGTACCTCCTCGCCGACCTCTCCAGCGGCGACGTCCTTATCATGCATCTCGGGATGAGCGGCCGCTTCCTGATCGAAGCGAAGGACGGGCGCGCGATGCCGGGCGCCTACCATCACCAGGCAGGCGGCGACCGCCGCCATGATCACGTGGTGTTTCACCTCTCCAACAGGCTGACCATCACCTACAACGACGCGCGGCGCTTCGGCTTTATGGTGCTCGTGCCACGGGCGGATCTGCTGCAGCATCCGCTGATCGCCAAGCTTGGCGTGGAACCTCTCGGCAACGAGCTGGATGCCGAGTTGCTCGCCCGCCTGATGGCCGGGCGGCAAGCTCCCCTGAAAGCCGCCCTCATGGACCAGGGGCTGATCTCCGGTCTTGGCAATATCTATGTCTGCGAGGCGCTGCATCGGG